>JAAWBS010000002.1 GCA_022792815.1 Hungatella sp. | reverse complement strand
GATTTGTAATCAGCAGGTTATCGGTTCGAGTCCGATCATCGGCTTGATAGTATAAATTAAGGGGGAATTCCCGAGTGGCCAAAGGGGGCAGACTGTAAATCTGTTAGCTGTGCTTTCGGTGGTTCGAATCCACCTTCCCCCACTCACAATAAAGAATTCTGGTTATTGTGTAAAAATGAATAAATGTCGCGGGGTGGAGCAGTCTGGAAGCTCGTCGGGCTCATAACCCGAAGGTCACAGGTTCAAATCCTGTCCCCGCAATTTGCGAAATATCCTTATGGATATGAGCGAAAGAGATGTGCCTTGGTAGCTCAGTTGGTAGAGCAGAGGACTGAAAATCCTCGTGTCACTGGTTCGATTCCGGTCCAAGGCATACTTTTTACTTAATAGTGTGTGGGCGTGTAGCTCAGTCGGTAGAGCACTTGACTTTTAATCAAGTTGTCCCGGGTTCGAATCCCGGCACGCTCAGTAGTAAATAAACCGGAAATCCTCGTTAAAATCAAGGTTTCCCGGTCTTTTTTTTCTTAAAAAATCCCAGAGATGACTCTCTGGGGCTGTTTGTTCGTCCTGTATGGTCTATTCATCAAATTCGACAATGACATAATAGCCTCGATCATTGTGTTTGATTTCCTTTATGACACCGTGAGTTGATTTGATGCGGTCTCTGCCTTTATAGCAGCCGGACATCGCTACAGCCGGTTCGATAATATAGCTGCATCCGCTGGCAGATTCATGTTCTGTGATTTCTACTTCCTGCTTGGCACTCACCAGGCCCGGTCGTTCCATTTTGAATTCTATCTCTCTCATAAAGATTCCCCTCTATAAATAACCTTTTGACCCTGGTATCATTATAATAAGCCAATAATTTTTTGTAAACAGGTTGTGAGGAAATAAATAAATATGTTAAAATGTTAAGATGAAGGAAACACAGCGAACGGAGAAAGGGGCGAAAAGTCATAGAGACTGGTCTATACAGGAAGTTAACAGAATATGCAGATTCTGATTATTATCCATTTCATATGCCGGGACATAAGAGACAGGATTTTTGGGGCGGGAAGAAGGGATTTCCCAATCCATATGGGATCGATATCACGGAGATCGACGGATTTGACAATCTTCATCATCCGGAAGGGATTTTGAGAGAGTCTATGGGATGGACTGCGGATCTGTACGGAGCTGATCGAACTTACTATCTTGTAAATGGAAGCAGCTCTGGGATTTTAAGTGCAATCAGTGGGACCATTCCGGATTGCGGCACGATTCTTATGGGACGAAATTGTCACAAGGCTGTCTATCATGGGGTTATCCTCAAACATCTGAAAACCAGGTATGTTTATCCACAATTTATGGAAGAATATGGGATTCAGTGTGGATTACTTCCTGAAAAAATAGAGGAAATGTTGATAGAGGACAGAGACATCGGCGCCGTGCTTGTGGTTTCTCCCACTTATGACGGGGTGGTGTCGGATATCGAAAATATTTCATCGATCTGTCATCGATATAAAAAGCCGTTGATTGTAGATGAGGCACATGGGGCTCACTTCCGGTACGGAAAGCTGTTTCCCGCATCGGCATTGGAGTTGGGAGCCGATGTGGTGATCCAGAGTGTCCATAAGACCTTGCCCTGTTTTACCCAGTCCGCCTTGCTCCACATTAAGGAGGGATATGTGGACAGAGAAAAGATCGAGAGATACCTGCAGATCTACCAGAGCAGCAGCCCTTCTTATCTTCTGATGGCGGGGATCGAGAGAGGAATAAACTGGATGAATCAGGAGGAAGGGCGAAAGAAAATGGAGGAGTTTTCCTCTCATCTCTTAAGCCTCCGGGAGGGATTGAAGCATCTGAAGCATCTGAGACTTCTTGGGAGGGAAGTGGTGGGCAACAGAGGGATCTATGATCTGGATCTCTCCAAGATCATCGTCTCTGTCAGGGGAACGAACATAACCGGAGTGAATCTATGTGACAGGCTTAGAGAAGAATTTCATCTGGAGATGGAGATGTGCACAGAGGATTATGTGACGGGGATCACCACGGTGATGGATACGAGAGAGGGGCTCTTGCGTCTTGAGAGGGCATTGACTTCGATCGATGAAAGTCTGATATCCTGTGATATAAGAGACCAGGAAAGATTCTACCAGGCTCAGGAGCCCTGGGAGGCAGCGCAGGATACCGCGGTCTGGGAGGCCTGGGACAGCCCTTCGGAGCAGATCCCTCTTGAACAGAGTGTGGGAAGAACCGTTTGTGAATTTGTGTACCTGTACCCTCCCGGGATCCCTATTCTGGCGCCTGGGGAGAGGATTTCTGAGAAGGCAGTAAACACAATTTTAGAATATAAGCATGCAGGGCTGTTTGTTCAGGGAATGAAAGACTTTAAGAGTGAGACAGTGTCCGTGATGAGATGAGGAGAGAGGAACATGGGAACATTGATTGTAATCGAGGGCAGCGACGGAAGCGGGAAGGCCACTCAGACAAAACTTTTGTATGAATATTTGAAAGATCAGGGGAAAAAGGTAAAGATGGTTTCTTATCCGAATTATGAGAGTCCCTCCTCCTCCTTGGTGAAGATGTATCTTGGAGGCAGATTCGGAACAGATCCCTATGGTGTCAATGCCTACGTGGCTTCCTCTTTTTTTGCCGTGGACAGGTTTGCCTCTTATCTTGGAGAGTGGAAAGAGTTTTATGAGTCCTCAGAGGATGCTGTCGTGATCTGTGACCGGTATGTGACCAGCAATATGCTGCATCAGACATCAAAGCTTACATCTATGGAAGAAAAAGAACGATTTTTAGACTGGGACTATGATTTTGAATTCCAAAAAGGAGGGCTTCCTGTGCCGGATGTAGTGTTTTTTCTGGATGTGGATCCGAAGACGGCATTTCTCCTCATGAAGGACAGGGAAAATAAGTTCACACATGAATCTGAAAAAGACATCCATGAGACAAATGCCCGATTTCTGACACAGTCCTACGAGAACAGCATGTTTGTGGGAGAAAAATATAACTGGACAAAGATCCGATGCTGTCAGTGTCCGGGAAAGATGAGAAAAATCGAGGAAATTCATGAAGAGATCAGAGAGAAACTGAACAAGATGTTATTTACAGATAAAGTTATTTGAACAGAATGAAGATTCGTGCTATAATCTCACTGTGAGTGCCTTTAAGAATAATAAGCTACGGAGGTCTTCCATATGCCAACATTTAGCGAGATTCCAGGTCAGGATCATATTAAAACTCATTTTCAGAAGGCGATTGCCAGCCATAAGGTTTCCCACGCTTATATTCTGTCCGGAGAGCAGGGGATGGGGAAAAGTGCCCTGGCGTCTGCATTTGCCCAGATTCTTCTGTGCGAATCCGGCAATTTGGTTCCCTGCTGTACCTGCCACGGCTGTAAGCAGGTTATGTCAGGCAATCATCCGGATCTGATCCGGGTGACTCATGAAAAGGTAAGCATCAGCGTGGATGATATCAGAAGTCAGATCAATGATACCATCTCCATCCGTCCATATAATGGGAGTTATAAGATTTATATCGTGCCGGAAGCGGAGAAGATGACGATTCAGGCTCAGAACGCTCTTCTCAAAACCATAGAGGAACCGCCTGCCTATGCAGTTCTTATCCTGCTGACCGCCAATCCGGACAGTTTTCTTCCCACCATACTCTCACGGTGTATTCAGCTGAAATTAAAGCCGCTGAAGGATTCCGCCATCAGAGATCACCTGACAGAGAAGCTGAGAGTTTCCGAATCAAAGTCGGAGATCTATGCTGCATTTGCCAGGGGAAATATGGGAAAAGCGGTTCGGATGGCCCAGTCAGAGGATTTCCAGATTCTATGTGAGGAATTGCTTCACATGCTGAAAAATATCGGCAGCATGGATATTTCCATACTCTTAAATTATATCAAGAAGATCAAGGAGGAGGACAGGGATCTCTATGAGTGCCTGGATTTTATGCAGCTGTGGTACAGGGATGCCTTGATGTTCAAGGTGACAAAGGATGCCAATCTCCTGATCTTTAAGGATGAATACAGTGCCATCAATGAGATGAGCCAGAGGACAGGCTATGACGGCTTTGAAAATATTCTGCAGGCGATCGAGAAGGCGAGAATCAGACTGCAGGCCAATGTCAATATGGAACTTGCCATGGAGCTGATGTTCCTGGTTATAAAGGAGAACGGAATATGATGAAAGTGATAGGTGTAAGGTTTCGAAACGCAGGGAAGATCTACTATTTCGCCCCTGGGAGATACGATATCCAGTCAGGTCAGCATGTGATCGTGGAAACCGCCCGGGGGATCGAGTACGGTTATGTAGTTCTCGGATGCCGGGAGGTGGAGGATGCCAAGGTGATCCAGCCCTTAAAGTCCGTGATCCGCATGGCCAATGCAGAAGATGAGGCCATCGAGGCATCTAATAAGAAAAAAGAGAAGGATGCATTTAAGATTTGCCTGGAAAAGATTAAGAAGCATAATCTTGAGATGAAGCTGATCGATGTGGAGTATACATTTGACAACAATAAGATCCTGTTCTATTTTACGGCTGACGGGAGGATCGATTTTCGGGAGCTGGTGAAGGACCTTGCGGCCGTATTTAAGACCAGAATCGAGCTGAGACAGGTGGGAGTCAGAGATGAGACGAAGATCGTAGGAGGCGTGGGGATCTGCGGAAGGCCTCTTTGCTGCCATTCTTATCTGTCAGAGTTTATTCCGGTGTCCATCAAGATGGCGAAGGAGCAGAATCTGTCCCTGAATCCCACAAAGATCTCTGGAGTCTGCGGCCGCCTCATGTGCTGTCTGAAAAATGAGGAGGAGACCTATGAATATCTCAACAGCAAGCTTCCCGGAATCGGCGACTATGTGACTACAGATGACAATCTAAAGGGTGAGGTTCACAGTGTCAATGTGCTGCGCCAACTGGTGAAGGTGGTCGTGACTGTGGACAAGGACGAGAAGGAGATCAGGGAGTACAAGGCAGAACAGCTTCGCTTTAAGCCCAGACGAAAGAAAGATAAGGTTCATGTGCAGGATGATGAGTTGAAGAAGCTGGAGGCGCTGGAGAAGAGAGAGAGAAAGTCAAAGCTGAATGAAGATTGACATCAGAGAACATGAGCGCATCGACGACCTGCAGAGAAACGGGTACAGGATCATCCAGAATAAGAAAAAATTTTGTTTTGGCATGGATGCAGTTCTTCTGTCAGGGTTTGCCCAGGTAAAACCTGGGGAGAGAGTGTTGGATCTGGGGACGGGGACAGGGATTATCCCAATCCTTCTGGAAGCCAAGTATGAGGGAAAGCATTATACCGGACTTGAGATCCAGGAAGATATGGCGGAGATGGCGGCGAGAAGTGTGGTTCTCAACGGCCTGGAGGAAAAGATTTCCATCGTGGAGGGAGATATCCGGAAGGCAGGGGAGATCTTCGGGCTGTCTGTATTTGATGTGGTGACATCCAACCCGCCTTATATGAATGATTCCCATGGTCTAAAGAACCCGGATCTGCCGAAAGCCATCGCCAGACATGAGGTGCTGTGCACTCTGGAGGATGTGGTGAGAGAAGCAGCCCGGCTCTTAAGGCCTGGAGGCCGTTTCTATCTGGTTCATCGGCCTCACCGGCTGATCGAGATCATCACGGCTCTGACATCCCATAAGCTGGAGCCGAAGAGAATCAAGATGGTACACCCCTATGCCGACAGAGAGGCCAACATGGTGCTGATCGAGGCTGTGAGAGGCGGGGGATCTATGGTGAAGGTGGAGGCCCCTGTGGTGGTGTATCGGGAGCAGGGGATCTATACAGATGAAATCTATGAGATTTACGGATACTAAGCGGACGGACAGACCGGAGGGTATGCAGTGGAGAGAAACGGAAAATTATATTTATGTGCAACACCCATAGGTAATCTGGAGGACATCTCTTTTCGGGTTTTAAAGACTCTGAAGGAGGCAGACGTGATCGCGGCGGAGGATACCAGGCACACCATCAAGCTTCTCAATCATTTTGAGATCAGGACGCCGATGACCAGTTATCATGAGTTTAATAAGATCGACAAGGCCAGGTATCTGGTAGAACAGATGAGGGAAGGAATCCAGGTGGCTCTCGTCACGGATGCGGGGACTCCCGGGATCTCAGACCCTGGGGAAGAGTTGGTACGGCAGTGTTATGAGGCGGGGATTGAGGTGACTTCTCTGCCGGGGCCGGCCGCCTGTATCACGGCTCTCACATTGTCTGGGATGAGCACCAGGAGGTTTTGTTTCGAGGCCTTTCTGCCTTCTGATAAGAAAGAAAGACAGCGGATTTTGGAGGAGCTGAGGCAGGAGACCAGAACCATCCTTTTATATGAAGCGCCCCACCGTCTGGTAAAGACTCTCACAGAGCTTCTGGAGAGTCTGGGGAATCGGCGCATGACCCTGTGCCGGGAGCTGACTAAGCGGTACGAGGAGGCGTGGCAGACCACACTGGAGGAGGCTCTGTCCAGGTATGGGGACGAGGAGCCGAAAGGAGAGTGTGTCATCGTTCTGGAAGGGATTGGATGGAGGGAAAGGCAGGAGGCCCAGAGGGATGTCTGGGAAGAGATGACTGTGGAGGAACATGTGAACTTTTATGAGAGCCAGGGTATGGAGCGCAAGGAGGCCATGCGGATGACGGCGAAAGACCGGGGGATCAGCCGCAGGGATGTGTATCAGCTTTTGATGAAAAAATGAGAGATAAGGGGAGGCCGCGGCCTCCCCTTTTTGTCAGCTTGTTTTAACTAATCCATCGTAATCTCTCATCTGAATAATCGGCGCATCTTCCATATGAAAGACCTCTCCGAGAATTAACAGCAATTCCAGATAACTTCTGAAATTCACCGTCTTTTTGCCGCTGAGCCAGCAGAGAGTCCCCTGCCATGTCCTGTTTCGTTGAAACAAAATATGGATAGAAAATTCCTGACCGTCTTTTTGATAGAAATAATTGCCGTTGGGAAGATCAGGGATAAACGATTTTTCTACAGGAATGTAAAACTGCGCTTCCAACCTGCGCACGAAATCGAGAAAACTTTCGAATCTCCACATCTCGCCGGACTCTCTGTCCTGCAGTGTTCCCTGCCATGTGCCGTTGAAGCGGTGGAGAAGCTGCAGACGGTAGGTGTGAAGAGGTTTGCTTCCCCGCATACGCCCTTCGATCCGGTCTACTCTCTCTTCTAAGTCAGAGGATTCATCGGCAGGTAGCAGACTTCTTCTCTCCATGGAGACAGAAGGGTAGGTCAGATAATCGGAAAGATGTTCCATCTCATTGGCGAATTCCCAAAATCCATGAAAGCGAATTCTCTCTTCCCCGAGAGAATGATAGATGGAACCGGATATATGGCTGTTGGATAAATCCCTGATGACAAGGATCACATATTTGTCTTCATTTGGCAGTTGAGTTCGATACCGCATGTCACTACCTCCAAGTCTAAGATTCAAAATATGTAAGTTTAAAGCTATTATAATGCATATTGGTTACAAATCGGTTACAAAAGGGCGGTTTCAAGATTTTTTCATCAGATAATTTAGGGGAAAAGATGAAAAATTTTCTTGACAAATCTATGACAGTTGGATAAGATTATTTTGAAAATCAAAACATTTGAAGGACAAAATAATGAAGACGATGATAATAGGAACTGGATCCTATGCTCCGGACCGGGTGGTGACAAACGAAGACCTGGCAGGGATCGTGGAAACCAGTGATGAGTGGATCAGTACCCGGACAGGGATTCGAGAGAGAAGAATCTCTCTGGGACAGGGTACCACAGCCATGGCGGCAGAGGCGGCAAGGCGGGCCATGGAGGATGCAGGAGTTGGTCCGGAGGAGATCGATCTTATCGTAGTGGGTACGGCTACGGCGGATCACTGCTTTCCCAGTGCGGCCTGTGAGGTTCAGGGAATTCTGGGGGCAGACCGGGCGGTGGGGTATGATATCAGCGCTGCCTGCTCAGGTTTTATCTTTGCTCTCAACACGGCGGATTCTTTTATCCGGTCAGGGGTGTATCGGACCGGGCTGGTCATCGGCGCGGATAATCTGAGCAAGCTGGTAGACTGGAGTGACCGAAGTACCTGTGTGCTGTTTGGAGACGGGGCCGGTGCGGTGGTGGTGAGAGGCTGTGAGGAACAGGAGACAGGGTCAGGCGTGATCCGCACGGAGATCGGATCGGACGGGCGGAAGGCCTCGGTACTCACCTGCAGGTCCAGGACTATGGGGAATTTTCTCACAGGGACGAAGCCTGAGATCGGATACATCTCTATGGAAGGCCAGGAGGTTTTTAAGTTCGCGGTGAAGAAGGTTCCGGAGTGTATCGAACAGCTGCTCTCGAACACAGGGACAAAGATGGAGGAGATCAAGTATCTGGTTCTCCATCAGGCTAATTTTCGGATCTGTGAGTCTATAGCCAGGAGGCTTAAGGTCTCCATGGACAAGATCCCTATGAATATCGAATGTTACGGCAACACGTCCGGGGCTACGATCCCTGTGCTGTTAGATGAATTGAACCGGGACGGGAGGCTGTCTTCGGGAGATAAGGTGATTCTGGCAGGATTTGGAGCAGGGCTGACATGGGGGGCATCTTTAATACAGTGGCAGTAATTTTTTGATAGTCAAAGTTTTCGAAATCTGCGGAGACTTGCTATAGAGGCCTTGGGCAGAAGCGGCAGACGGGCCCGGGCAGAAGAAAAAGGTCAATTATGACCAAAATAGGAAAAGGAGAATAAGAGATGTTAGAGAAGATGAAGGAACTGATTGCAGACCAGCTGAGTGTGGAAGCAGATACCATCACGGAGGATTCCAGCTTTAAAGATGACCTGGGAGCGGATTCTCTGGATCTGTTTGAGCTGGTGATGGCTCTGGAGGACGAGTATTCCGTGGAGATCCCGGCTGAGGATTTACAGAGTCTGCTGACCGTAGGGGAAGTAATCAATTATCTGAAAGAAAAAGGCGTGGAGTAATGATGAAGACAAGAATCACAGAGTTATTAGGGATCTCATATCCCATCATCCAGGGAGGTATGGCCTGGGTAGCAGAACACCATCTGGCGGCCGCGGTGTCTGAGGCGGGAGGTCTGGGGCTGATCGGCGGGGCCAATGCTCCGGGAGAGGTGATCCGGGAGGAGATCCGCAGGGGGAGAGAGCTGACCGATAAACCCTTTGGGGTGAACGTGATGCTCATGAGCCCTCATGCGGATGATGTGGCAAAGGTAGTTGTGGAGGAAGGCATCAAGGTGGTTACCACCGGCGCCGGCAATCCGGAGAAATACATGGATATGTGGAAGGCAGCAGGGATCAAGGTGATTCCGGTGGTGGCTTCTGTGGCACTGGCAAGGCGCATGGAGAAGTACGGTGCGGACGCGGTGGTGGCAGAGGGGTGTGAATCCGGCGGACATATCGGTGAGCAGACCACCATGACTCTGGTTCCCCAGGTAGTGGATGCGGTGGAGATCCCGGTCATCGCAGCAGGCGGGATCGGAGACGGCAGAGGGATCGCGGCAGCCTTTATGCTGGGCGCGGAGGCGGTCCAGATCGGCACCCGGTTTGTGGTGTCCAAGGAAGCCGTGGTACATGAGAATTATAAGCAGAGGATCATCAAGGCAAAGGATATCGATTCTGCTGTGACGGGAAGAAGTCACGGACATCCGGTGCGCTGTCTGAGAAACCAGATGACCAGAGAGTATGCCAAGTTGGAGGCAGAGGGAAAGTCTTTTGAGGAGTTGGAGTATCTGACACTGGGTGCGCTGCGCAGAGCGGTTCAGGAAGGCGATGTGGCGGGAGGAACCGTCATGGCCGGACAGATCGCAGGACTGATATCCAAAGAGCAGACCTGCCAGGAGATGATCGAGGAAATGATGGCCCAGGCTGAGAAGCTGTTGGGATAAAGAGGAGTAAAAAAATGAGCAGAATTGCATTTATTTTCCCGGGTCAGGGGGCCCAGGCTGCCGGTATGGGCAGGGATTTTTATGAACAGACGGAGACTGGAAGAAAGGTGTTTGACAGGGCATCGGAGCTTTTGGGATTTTCCATGCCCGAGCTGTGTTTTGAGAAGAATGATCGGCTGGATATCACGGAGTACACCCAGGCTGCCATGGTGACCACCAGCATCGCCATGATGAAGGTGCTGACGGAGCAGACAGGGATTCGTCCGGATACGGCGGCGGGTCTCAGCCTGGGAGAATATTGTGCATTGACTGCGGCCGGGGTTCTGTCCTGGGAGGATGCCGTCACAACCGTGAGACAGAGAGGCATCCTCATGCAGGAGGAGGTTCCGGCGGGAATCGGTTCTATGGCAGCCGTGCTGGCTCTGGACGCCGAGGTGATCGAGAAGGTCATCGCGGATATCGAGGATGTGGATATTGCCAACTATAATTGTCCGGGACAGATCGTGATTTCGGGAAGAAAAGAGTCTGTGGAGCTGGCAGGGAGCAGGCTAAAAGAGGCAGGGGCCAAGAGGGTGATCCCCTTAAATGT
Organism: Hungatella sp.; assembly: GCA_022792815.1. Taxonomy (GTDB): domain Bacteria; phylum Bacillota; class Clostridia; order Lachnospirales; family Lachnospiraceae; genus UBA3402. The sequence goes on along the minus strand of JAAWBS010000002.1, from coordinate 93,172 downwards.
CAGCGGGCCGTTTCATTCGCGGATGCTTGAGGGGGCGGGAGAGAAGCTGGGGCATGTCCTTAAGTCTGTCACCGTAAATACTCCGCAGATCCCCTATGTGGCCAATGTGACGGCTCAGTTTGTGACAGACAGAGACAGAGTGAAACCTTTGCTGACAAAGCAGGTGTATTCTTCTGTGAGATGGCAGCAGAGTATGGAGATGCTGCTTTCCGATGGGGTGGATACTTTTGTGGAGATCGGCCCGGGAAAGACACTCAGCGGTTTTATGAGGAAGATAACAAGGGACGTAACCGTCTTGAATATAGAGAAGATCGAGGATCTGGATAAGGTGAGAGAAATCGGAGGTACAGGATGCTGACAGGTAAAGTGGCAGTGGTCACCGGAGCCAGCCGGGGAATCGGGCGGATGATCGCCAAGGTTCTGGCCGGGGAAGGCGCACAGGTGATCGTCAATTATAACGGTTCTCAGGAGAGAGCTGAGGAGACGGTGAGAGCGATCGTGGAAGCCGGAGGAAAGGCGGAGGCAGTTCGGTGTGATGTGTCTGACTTCGAGAAGAGCGGCGAGATGATGGATTATGTGATCAAGACTTACGGACATGTGGATATCCTGGTAAACAATGCGGGAATTACCAGGGACGGTCTTCTGATGCGCATGTCCGAGGAGGATTTCGACGCTGTGGTGAGAACCAACATGAAAGGGGCCTTTAACTGCATGCGCCATGTGGCCAGGCAGATGATCAGGCAGAAAAGCGGAAGGATCATCAATATCTCATCGGTATCCGGTGTCCTGGGCAATGGGGGGCAGGTGAATTATGCCGCCTCGAAGGCGGGAATCATCGGCATGACAAAATCGGCGGCGAGAGAGCTGGCCAGCCGGGGAATCACGGTCAACGCCATCGCCCCCGGATTTATCAACACGGAGATGACAGAGGTGCTTTCGGATGCAGTAAAGGAGGGGGCAGCGGCTCAGATCCCTATGAAGGTATTTGGAGAGACGGAGGATGTGGCCTGGGCAGCCGTCTATCTGGCATCGGATCGGGCCAGATATATCACAGGCCAGGTATTGTGTGTGGACGGCGGCATGGCTATGTAGAAAAGGAGAGAGACTATGAGGAACAGAGTGGTTGTCACCGGTATGGGAGCCATCACCCCAATCGGAAACAGTGTGGAAGAATTCTGGAATGGATTGAGAGAAAAGAGGGTGGGCATCGGTCCCATCAGCATGTTTGATACAGAGGATTACAAGGTAAAGCTGGCGGCGGAAGTGAAGGGGTTTGAGGGAAAGAACTACATGGATCCCAAGGCTGCCAAGAGGATGGAGCGGTTTTCTCAGTTTGCGGTGGCAGCCGCCAGGGAGGCTCTGGAGGATTCTGCTCTGGAGATGGAGAAGGAGGATCCCTACCGGGTGGGTGTGTGCATCGGCTCCGGAATCGGAAGCCTTCAGTCCATTGAGAGGGAGCACAAGAAGCTGTTGGAGAAAGGGCCGTCACGGATTAACCCGCTTCTGGTTCCTCTTATGATCGGCAACATGGCAGCAGGCAATGTGGCCATCCAGTTCGGATTAAAGGGAAAATGTTTTAATGTGGTGACAGCCTGCGCCACAGGAACTCACTCCATCGGAGAGGCGTTCCGCTCGATTCAGTACGGGGAGGCGGATGTGATGGTGGCAGGCGGTACGGAAGCCTCTATCACTCCCTTAAGCATCGCGGGATTCGGAGCTCTGACGGCTCTGAGCACTTCCCAGGATCCGCTGAGAGCGTCCATTCCATTTGACAGGGACAGAGGTGGATTTGTCATGGGTGAAGGCGCCGGTGTGGTGGTTCTGGAATCCTTGGAGCACGCGAAAGCCAGAGGGGCAAAGATCTATGCAGAGCTGGTGGGATACGGTGCTACCTGTGACGCTTACCATATTACCTCCCCGGCGGAGGACGGCAGCGGCGCGGCCAAGGCCATGGAGTGGGCCATCCGGGATGCGGGTGCAAAGCCGGAGGATATGGATTATATCAATGCCCACGGCACGGGGACCCATCACAATGATCTGTTTGAGACCAAGGCCATCAAGCTGGCTCTGGGAGATCACGCCTACAAGGTGCATATCAATTCCACCAAGTCCATGGTGGGACACCTTCTGGGTGCGGCAGGCGGGGTGGAATTCATCGCCTGTGTGAAAGGGATTCAGGAAGGATTTGTCCATGCCACAGCGGGATTGGAGCAGGAGGATGAGGGCTGCGACCTGAATTATACCAAGGGATCCGGAGTGGAGACGAAGGTGAGATATGCGGTCAGCAATTCACTTGGGTTTGGGGGACATAATGCGAGCCTTGTGGTGAAAGAGTTTGAGGGGTAGAGTGCAGGAGGTTGGTTAGATGGAGATACAGAATATTTTGACCTTGATTCAGGCGTTTACGGAACATTCTTTAACGGAATTAAATGTGGAGGATAGCGGGGTTAAGGTTTGTTTGAAGAGAGAGGCCGGGACAGCGGTGCCGATGGTTGGAGTGACACAGACGGCGGCGTCGGCAGTCGGGGCTGGAGTGGTACAGCCGACCGTGCCTGTGGCAGGAACTGAAATGGTGCAGCCGGTAGTTCCTGTGGCAGGGACCGGGATGGTACAGCCGACTGTGGCTGTGGCAGGAACCGGGATGGTACAGCCGACCGTGCCTGTAGCCGGAGCTGGGATGACCCAGGCGGCAGTGCCGGTTGTCGGGGTCGGGATGACCCAGGCGGCAGTGCCGGTTGTCGGGGCCGGGATGGCACAGGCGGCGGTACCGGTTGCCGGAGTGGAAGCGGTGTCGGGGGTGGAGTCGGATCGAGTGGTGACTTCGCCGTTGGTTGGGATTTTTTATAGTGCTTCTTCGCCGGAAGCCGAGGCTTTTGTGAAGGTTGGAGATCGGGTGAAGAAGGGACAGGTTTTGGGCATTATCGAGGCCATGAAGCTGATGAATGAGATTGAGAGTGAGTATGACGGCGTGGTGGAGGCCATTCTCGTGAAGAATGAGGATGTGGTGGAGTATGGCCAGCCGTTGTTTCGGATTCGCTGATGAGAGCAGTTGCCTGTGCCGGGAGTCGGGACGGCATGAGGTGATCAGCACAAGGATTGGATAAGAGTAGAAGGAATGCCCGGGAGATTTCGGCCGGGGGAAGGAGAGTTTGGATGTTAGGGATTAAGGAGATTGAAGAGATTATCCCCCATCGTCATCCGTTTCTGCTGATCGATTGTATCGAGGAGCTGGAGCCGGGCGTGCGGGCAGTGGGGTATAAGTGTGTGACCTTTGATGAACCTCAGTTTCGGGGGCATTTTCCGCAGGAACCGGTGATGCCGGGTGTACTGATGATTGAGGCTCTGGCTCAGGTAGGTGCCGTGGCGATCTTAAGCGTGGAGGAGAATAAGGGAAAGACTGCCTATTTTGGGGCGATCAACCATGCAAAGTTTAAGAGGAAAGTGGTTCCGGGGGATAAGCTTAAGCTGGAATGTCAGATCGTGAAGCAGAAGGGGCCTATGGGAATCGGCCAGGCCACGGCTACGGTGGACGGCAAGGTTGCGGTGACGGCGGAACTGACATTTATGATTGGATAGGTGAGGTCTGATGTTTACGAAGATATTGGTTGCCAACAGGGGCGAGATCGCGGTGCGGATTATCCGGGCGTGCCGGGAGATGGGAATTAAGACGGTGGCAGTGTACTCGGAGGCGGACAGGGACTCTCTTCACACTCTTCTGGCGGATGAGGCCGTCTGTATCGGACCGGCGCCTTCCGGGGAAAGCTATCTGAATATGGAGCGTATCATCTCTGCCACGGTGGCGATGAAGGCGGAGGCCATCCATCCGGGATTCGGGTTTCTGTCGGAAAATGCCAGGTTTGCCCAGCTGTGCGAGAAGTGCAATATTACATTTATCGGGCCGTCGGCAGAGTTGATTCACAAGATGGGTAATAAATCCGAGGCCAGGAAGACTATGATGGAGGCCGGAGTGCCGGTGGTTCCCGGAAGTAAGGAGCCGGTGCGCACCGTGGAAGAGGCGAGAGCCATGGCGGATCAGATCGGGTATCCGGTGATGATCAAGGCTTCCTCCGGAGGCGGAGGAAAGGGCATGCGGATTTCCTGGGGTCCGGAGGATTTTGACGGAAATTTTCAGAATGCTCAGATGGAGTCTGTCAAGGGATTTTCCGATGATACCATGTATCTGGAGCGGTATATCGAGAAACCCAGGCATATCGAATTTCAGATCATGGCGGATAAACATGGCCATGTGGTGCATTTAGGGGAGCGGGACTGTTCCATCCAGAGAAGGCATCAGAAGGTGCTGGAGGAATCCCCGTCTATCGCCATCTCCCAGGAGTTGAGAAAGAAGATGGGGGAGACCGCCGTCCGGGCGGCCAAGGCAGTTAAGTATGAAAATGCGGGAACCATCGAGTTCCTTCTTGATAAAAACAAGAATTTTTATTTTATGGAGATGAACACCAGGATCCAGGTGGAGCACCCGGTGACGGAGATGGTGACAGGCATGGATCTGATTCAGGAGCAGATCCGGGTTGCGGCGGGGGAAACGCTGTCAGTGACTCAGGATCAGGTGAGGATCCAGGGCCATGCCATCGAGTGCAGGATCAACGCGGAGAATCCGGAGAAACATTTTATGCCTTGTCCCGGACTGATCACCAATGTGCACACGCCGGGAGGCAACGGAGTCCGGGTGGACAGCCATATTTACAGTGATTATCGAGTGCCTCCCAACTATGATTCCATGCTTTTAAAGCTGATCGTCCACGGGAAAGACAGGAAATCAGCCATCGCCAAGATGAGAAGCGCTCTGGGAGAACTGGTGATCGAGGGGATTGAAACCAATCTGGATTTTCAGTATGAGATTCTCAATCACGAGGCATTTCAGGACGGAGACACAGATACTCATTTTATCCCCACGTATTTTCCGGAGTACGGGAAATAGGGGGAATGGGACCCTTTTAGACCAGGAACAGGAGGTGTTCGGCCGGTGTCAGGGCTGTCACGAGGAAGGAGAGAACAGGGACTATGCTGAGAGATATGTTCAAGAAAACCTACACATTGATCGATACGAAGTACAGAAGCCAGACCGGGCGGGAGCCCAATGTCCCTGAGGGTCTGTGGAGAAAATGCAGAAAGTGCAGTCAGCCCATCTTAGGGGAGGATGTAAAGAATAATTACTATATCTGTCCCAAATGCAAGGCTTATTTCCGCGTCCATGCCATGAGAAGGATCGAGATCACCGCAGATGCCGGAAGTTTTGAGGAGTGGAACCGGAAGATGGAGTTTTCCAATCCCCTGGATTTTCCGGGATATGAGGAGAAGGTTTGGGCGGCTAGGGAGAAGACCAGGCTGAATGAGGCCATCGTCACAGGAAGCTGTCTGATCGAAGGGGAGAAGGCGGCTGTGGGTGTCTGTGACGCCAGATTTTTGATGAGCAGCATGGGCCATGTGGTGGGAGAGAAGATCACCCGTATGGTGGAGAGAGCCACTAAAGAGCGGTTGCCGGTCATCATCTTTGCCTGTTCCGGAGGAGCCAGGATGCAGGAGGGATGTGTCTCCCTGATGCAGATGGCCAAGACCAGCGGAGCCTTAAAACGGCACCATGAGGCAGGACTTCTGTTTGTCAGCGTTCTCACGGACCCCACCACGGGAGGGGTGACCGCCAGCTTTGCCATGTTGGGAGATATGATCCTGGCCGAGCCGGGAGCTTTGATCGGATTTGCCGGGCCTCGGGTGATCCAGCAGACCATCGGGCAGAAACTGCCGGAAGGGTTCCAGAGAGCGGAATTTCTGCTGGAACACGGATTTGTGGACAGAATCGTTCCGAGAGAGGAGATGAAGGAGACTCTTGGAAGGATTCTTAAGGTGCACAGACAGGAGACAGCGGAAGGTGTCGGTTATCCTGCGGATCCGATGAAAAATTCGGCGAAAAAGGTCCGGGAGGCAGGTGATCTGAGGGAGAACGGTGCCGGGACGGATATGGATGGAATCGGCGGCGCGGTGGAAAAAGTAAGTCTTGATGTGGAAAACCCGGAGAAAACTGCCTGGGAGCATGTACTCCTGTCCCGTCGGGCGGACCGCCCGACTGCCAAAGATTATATCGATGAAATCTTTGATGAGTTCATGGAGTTCCACGGAGATCGGTATTATGGCGACGACGGAGCCATCATCGGAGGCATCGCCTTGTTTCACGGGAAGCCGGTGACGGTTATCGGCCAGCAGAAGGGAAAGACCACTAAAGAGAATATCAGCCGAAATTTCGGCATGCCTTCTCCGGAGGGATACCGGAAGGCGCTGCGCCTTATGAAGCAGGCGGAGCGGTTTGGACGCCCTGTGATCTGTTTTGTGGATACCCCCGGGGCTTTCTGTGGGATCGAGGCGGAGGAGAGAGGGCAGGGCGAGGCCATCGCCAGAAGTCTGTTTGAGATGTCCGACCTTACGGTGCCGGTGCTGTCTGTGGTCATCGGCGAAGGAGGAAGCGGCGGCGCCCTGGCCATGGCGGTGGCCAATGAAGTGTGGATGCTGGAAAATGCAGTATACTCCGTGTTGTCGCCCGAAGGATTTGCGTCGATTCTGTGGAAGGACAGCAAGAGAGCCGATGAGGCGGCAGGAGTGATGAAGGTGACCGCCGGGGATCTGTTAAACCTTGGGATCATCGAGGAAGTGATTCCCGAGAGAGAGCCGGCCTGCGGCGAGAATCTGGGAGAGATCGCCCTGGAGATGGATCAGAGGATGGGAAGATTTCTGAGAGATTATGGAGCCAGGACAGGGGAAGAGCTGCGGACCCAGAGATATGAGAGATTCCGTGGAATCTGACGGCGATTGAGGAGAACATCATGGGGAATATAAAACCACTTGTAATAGGAGATTTCATTATTGAAAAACCGGTGATCCAGGGCGGTATGGGAGTGGGAATCAGCCTCCACCGCCTGGCGGGGGCCGTGGCAGAGGCGGGAGGACTTGGGATCATCTCCACTGCTCAGATCGGATTTCGGGAGCCTGATTTTAGGGATCATCCGCTGAAGGCCAACCTTCGGGCCATCGGTACAGAGCTTCGAAAGGCGCGGGATACAGCGCCGAAAGGGGTTATCGGCTTCAACATCATGGTGGCGACCAAACAGTACGACCAGTATGTGAAGGCGGCAGTCAGGGCCGGGGCGGATATCATTATCTCCGGCGCCGGTCTGCCTGTGTCGCTGCCTGAGTATGTGGCCGAGGTGGAGGCAGAGACGGGAAGTACCCACACGAAGATAGCCCCCATCGTGTCTACAGCAAAGTCGGCGTCTGTGATCTTAAAGCTCTGGGACAGGCGGTATCACCGGATACCGGACCTGGTGGTCATTGAGGGGCCTCTGGCAGGGGGACACCTGGGATTTTCCAGAGAACAATTAAGTCAGTACGGGGCAGACACGGAGGATGTGGCACACACATACCGGAGAGAGGACTATGACAAAGAGGTGAGGGAGATCATCAAGGTGGTGAAATCCTACGAGGAGAAGTATGGATCCAGGATCCCCGTCGTGACTGCAGGAGGGATCTACAGCCGGGAGGATGTGGAGCATCAGCTGAGTCTGGGGGCAGACGGGGTGCAGGTGGCGACCCGATTTGTGACGACCCGGGAGTGCGATGCGCCGGAGTGCTATAAACAGGCCTATATCCAGGCGAGGCAGCAGGATATCGTGATCACCAAAAGTCCGGTGGGGATGCCGGGGCGGGCTATCGTCAATCCGTTCCTCAAGGAGGCTTCTGCAGGAAGGATCCCGCCTGAGCGGTGTTTTCAGTGTCTGGAGAAGTGCGACCCATCCGTCACGCCTTACTGTATCACCACGGCCTTAGTCAACGCGGCCAGTGGAGATCTGAACCATGGTCTGCTGTTTTGCGGGAGCAATGCCTTTCGGGCGGAACGGATCGAGACAGTGGAAGAGGTGATGGAGGAACTTAGCGGGGCCGGCTGATGCTTTCGCCGGCTCAGATCTTCCTTTCTAAGTTGATTCGATATTGAGTCGGGGACAGGCCGGTTACATTTTTAAAAGCTCTGTTAAAATGGGAGCCATCCTGATACCCAACTGCCAGGGCGATATCCAAGAGTCTCAGAGACGGGTCTGCCATCATTTCTTTGGCCTTGGAGATCCTCAACTGTAAGATATAATCCCGCACGGTGACATGCAGCTGTTTCTTAAAGAGCAGGCTGAAGTAGTTGGGATGAAGCTTAAAAAGAGCGGCGATATCGGATAGGAGAAGGGGTTCGGAGTAGTGCTGTTGAATGTAGGCCTGGGCTTTTTTTGCCACATATTCTTCGTTATCCTTTTGAAGCAGCTCCAGATGGCTGATATAGAGGAGAAGGATCTGACAGAATTTTTCCTTCAGCTGGCTTAGGTGGGGCTGATTCTTGATCTGAGAGGTCAGGTCATTGTCCGACAGTTTGTATTGAGCCATAACCTTGATGAGATAACTGTTTTTCTGTACAAGGGCATAGGCAAAATCAGAGAAGGCATTTTTCAGCTGATCTTCGGTAAGCAGGTTTTCGGACAGACGGAAAAATATCTGATTGATCTCTTGATATACGCCGTCAGAATCCAGTTCCAACACCAGAACCTGAAGCCGGTCTAAGGCTTCTTTCAGTTCGTCCAGGGAAAGAGATTTTTCCCCATCACCAGGCAGATCAAAATAGTTGTGTGCTCCCACATTCAGGGAAAGGCAGGACAGATGATCTTTGGACAGAGTCAGAGAGGACTCCTTGAGGGTCGGCCGAATCTCCCGCAGCATGGCCGACAGATTTTGGATATTTACCGGTTTTAACAAGTAATCATAGGCACCCAGGCGAAGAGCGCACCGAATAAACATATAATCGTCATAGCCGCTGAGAATGATGACCGTAGTTGGCAGGTGCTCCTTCTGAATCAGGTTCAGCAGAGAGATTCCGTCTAACTGGGGCATCTTGATATCCGAGATAATTAGGTGAAAATAAGTCTCCGTAAGCATCTCCAGTGCCTGACGGCCGTCATAGGCTTTTGAGACAGAGAAGATCTCAGGAACATGGTCATGGATCATGGTCTCGATCCCGTCGACGATAATCGGATTGTCATCGACTAAAAGTATGCGAAACATTATTTACGCCTCCTGTCCCACAGGGCGCCAGGGAACGGTGAGGGTTATGGCAGTGCCGATTCCTGACGTGCTGTCAATCTTTACTTTATATTCAGGTCCATAGTTAAGCTGGATTCTCCGGCATACATTTCTCAGCCCGATGCTGCCTGCAGCCGGGTTTTCGATATTCTGATTTAATTCTTCTAATTGTTGGGGGGTCATACCGCACCCGTCATCTGTGATTTTCAGTATCATATGTTCCCCATCCCGATATCCGAAAATATCAATGGATAACACCTGGTCGGCCGAAGTCATCCCATGGATGACGGCATTCTCGATAATCGGCTGAAAGATCAGCTTAATGACCCGGCACGGAAGCAGGTCTGTCTCTATGGATACAGTCGTCTTTATCCGATCCCGGTATTGATAGGATAGGAGAGACAGATAGATCTTCATCTGTGACAGCTCTTCCTCAAGAGTGGTCTCCTTTGTCGTGTTGCGCAGCCCGTACTGCAGATTTTGTCCCAGAAGCTCAGACATGGCAGCTACCTCATAATCTCTGTGTGAATAGGCCTTCATGTGCATGATTTCCAAGGTATTGTAGAGATAGTGAGGATTGATCTGAGTTCGAAGCAGCTGCAGCTCCGTCTCCTGTTGTTTCTGCTGTTTTAGAAACACTTCCTGAACCAAGGAGCTGATGCGGCTGGACATCCGGTTGAAGGAGGAAAAGAGCGTCTGAATCTCCAGCGGCAGGTTTTCAGGAGAGATCGCGGTGGCATGTTCTGCCTCCAGATGGTTGCATGCCTCTATCAGGTCGCGGAGAGCTCGAAGGACAGTCTTCACGATATGACAGATTAAATACACCAATATCAACAAAAATATTCCGATGCAGATACTGAATCCGGTCCAGATACCGCCGACAGAGCCGATCATATCCGAGAGAGGCGTTTGGATCAAAAGTCCATAGCCGCCGGAGTGGACGATCAGGTTGAAGGCAAAGAGCTTTCCGTCTTCCATGCGGATGGATCGTTTGGAAAAATTGCCGGTCTGACCGGTTGAGGCAGTTTCCTCAAAAATCCGGGGCAGCCGGGCGGTTCCGAAGAGCCGGGTGCCGTCTTTGTAAAGCTCAAAGGTCTGGTTGGGAGCCAGTTTGATATTGTGAAAGGTCTGTTCCAGCCAGCCGGTGCTGATGCCGGCCACACAGTAGCCTACGATGGAAAAGGTGTTAGGGTCGATGACTCCGCGTACTGTGCAGACAGAGTGAAGATCCCGGTCATGAAGCCCTGACCCGTAAAAAGAATCGGCGGAGATCAGCATGGAGATGCCGGTATTGTAGGGGAGCATGTCCAGATACCAGTCAGGGGAATTCTGTATAAAGCAGAGCTGGTATGGGGCATCGCAAAAAGCAGCTAAACCGTTTCCGTCCAAATCGTAGATAGAGATAAAATCCAGGGAATCATTGACAAACCGGTTTTGAGCCTGAGCGTTAAAGTAGTTATAAAACCGGACGTTATTGAGGATATTTCCGTCACGAAGGGTTTTGGAGATATAGGTATCATTGTTCTGGGTATGGAGCTGGGAGGGGAATAAGGTCACGGACTCGACATAGGAGACGGCGGCCTCGGCCTTGCTCAGAAACTGCTCTCCGGTCTGATCGTAACGGTTGGAGGTGTCATTATAGGTCTGGTAGGTGGACAGGGTGACGGTAAACAGCCAAAACAGCAGGGCCAGGATTATCTGGACAGCGACAATCAGGGATAACCTGCCTTTGATGGAGGAGACAGCGATCTTTTTTTGTAAAAGATGCAGCACTTTTTTCACCTCTTTTATAAATCGTTATATAAATTATATAAACAATATTGGAAAAAGGCAAGGGATATTTGAAAAAGATATTTATTAAAAACAGGCCGGTGGATATAATGAAAGACATAAGATTTATGACATGGCCGTGTTTATAAATATAATAAAGTGTATGAGAAAGGGGAGAAATTATGAAACATGCAGTGATCTTGGCACTGAGCGCCGCGCTGGCTGTCAGCAGTCTGGCAGGATGTTCCTCAGAAAACGGAACGGGGATATCGGAGACAACCCAGGCAGAGGCACCTTCCCAGGCAGCAGGCGGGGCTGTACAGCCGTCATCAGAGGCCGCACCAGAGGCGTCAGGGAAAAAGGTTACCATCGAGTTCTTTCATCAGAAATATGAGAATGTAGATCTGTACAACAAGATTATCCCCCAGTTTATGGAGGAGAACCCGGATATTCAGGTAAATATCACCATGGGGGAGACCACGACCACCACCTTTGTATCTAGAGTTGCATCCGGCAATGTCCCGGAGATGGTCAGTTTGTTTCCCATGTCCCAGACCTATGTGCAGATGGCCAAACAGGGAATCTTTAAGGACCTAAGCGGCCTGGGGTATGAGGCGGCCATCAATGAAAGCATCTTTGACCGCTGCAAGGTGGACGGGACGACGTACTTCATACCTCTCAACACCAACGCCTACGGCCTTTGGTACAATGTGGACATGTTTGAGGAAAACGGGTGGAAGGTTCCCTCCACTTATGAGGAGCTGTGGGAGTTCTGTGAGACACTGAAGGCTCAGGGGATTCAGGCATTTACATTTCCGGACAAAAACGGAACCAGAATCGCACAGAGCTTTGACCGCATGCTGGTGGGCTGTGTCAACCATGATTTCGGAGCACTGTGCAGTGACATCAAGGCAGGTACCTATGATCTGACTAAAGATCAGGAATTCATCGATTATGCCGCTTCCCTGTGTAAACTGAGGGAGTACGCTAATCCGGATTCCCTGGGCTACGGCGACGAGGCCTCCTATGATGAGTTTATCAACGGAAAATGCGCGATGATGGTTGAGGGAACCTGGGCGTTGTCCACCTTTTTGTCCATGAAGCCGGACTGCAACATCAAGATGGCAGCCCTTCCTGTCATGACAGAGGAAGAGTTCTACACTACCGGTACCGTAGATACAGGCTATGGGATCTCAGCGGATGTGACAGAGGAAGAGTTTGAGGCATGTAAGAGGCTGATGGAGTTTATGCTGAGAGATGATATCGCACAGCAGTTTGTGGATTGGGACAAAAATCCGACAGCCTTTAAGAATGTGACCTACAGTGTGGACCAGCTGATGGAGATCAACAATCTCATCGCGGAGAATCGGTATCAGCCCTGTCTCTCCACCATCTGGACCCAGGATCTGAGAAATGCCATCAATGAAGAGATTCAGGCGCTGCTTCTGGATCAGGATATCCAGGTATTCGTGGAGCGTGTCCAGGAACTGATTCAGGAATATTACAGTGAGTAATCAGGGGATCCGGGAGGAGTTATTGCGGACAGAGGCAATAACTCCTCTGTTTAAAAGGAGAATTTCGATGAAAAACAGGAAAAACAGGGACAGGAATCTGACCCATTTCTTTTACATACTGCCAAATCTTATTCTGTACTCAGCCCTTTCGATTACGCCTATTTGTCTGGGGATCTATTACAGTCTGACAGATTGGAACGGGATCACGAAAAACTATAACTTTGTGGGCCTCTCCAACTACATAAAAATCTTAAATGACCGCCGGTTTCACAGGGCCGTTATGTTTAATCTGCGATATGCCTTCATGCTGATCGTGGGAGTCCTGTTCCTCTCCCTGTGCCTGGCACTGCTCATGAACTATCCTGTCAGGGGGAGAAGTGTATTTCGGGCGATCTATTTTTTTCCGGCTTGTATCAGCATGCTGACCATCGGCCTGATCTTTAATTATATCTATTTTCAGGGGCTTCCTGTCATCGGAAACGCGCTGAATATCGATTTTTTGAAGAAGAATATCCTGTCCGGAAGAAAGACGGCTATTTATGGGATCCTGATCGCCAACCTGTGGAAGAGCGTGGCCATCCCTACGGTGCTGATCATCTCGGCACTCCAGACCATACCCAGAGAGATCCTGGAATCGGCGGTGGTGGACGGCGCCAACGGATGGCAGAGATTTCGGTATATCATCATCCGATATATTCTGCCGATTTTGAGTATTATTTTTGTACTGATCCTGAAAGAGGGCCTGATGATCTATGACTATATCGTGGCACTGACCACAGGAGGCCCCGCGGGGGCCACGGAGAGCCTGACTTTGTCCATCTACCGTCTGGGGTTTGAGGATTTAAAATTTGGGTATGCCATCTCTCAGGCATTGATGATCGCAGGGATCATTACCGTGATCTCGGTGATACAGATGAGATACACGGATAAGAAGAAAATTTATGACTGAGGGGCTTTTTGAGGAAGGAAGAAGAGAGAGATGACTAAGAAAAAGATATACAACGGAATTATTTTTCTGATACTGTGCGCAGGGGCCTGTGCCATCTTTATTCCATTTTATCTGACCGTTGTGTCTGCTCTGAAAAATATGGGGGAGCTGTTTGATCATTTCTTCGGGCTGCCCAGGACGGTGGTATTTGATAACTTTAAGTACGTGCTGAGTAAGCCGGATTATTTCATGGCATTGGGAAATTCCTGTATGATCACGGGGATCTCAGTGGTCTTTATGGTGTTTCTGCTTCCCATGTGCGCCTATGCCGTTTTCAGGAGAAGATTCGGCTCGAAGTTTTATAATTTCCTCTATTTTTTTATGGTGGGAGGGATCTTTATTCCGTTCCAGGTAAAGATGCTTCCCATGGTAAAGCTGATGAGCCAGATCGGTCTGATGAACAGGCAGGGCACGATTTTGCTGTACATAGCCAATTCCACCTGTGAGGGGATCTTCCTGTTGGTTGGCTATCTGGCTTCCATGCCATCCGATCTGGAGGAAGCGGCCTACATCGACGGCGCTACCACAAACCAGGTGTTTTACAAGATCGTAAGGCCTATCATGAAGCCCATTATTTCTACGGTTGTGATCAAGAATTCTCTTTGGATTTGGAATGATTATTTCATGCCGTCTCTGGTGCTGAATCAGTCCAATACCTTTCGGACACTGACTTTATATCAATATTCTTTTAAAGCAGAAAATACCACTAATTTTACCGTCGCCTTTGCGGTTATGGTGCTGTCTGTGCTCCCGATTTTTGTGATCTATTGTGTCTTTCAGAAAAAAATCGTGGCAGGGATGATGGAAGGCGCGGTGAAGGGATAGGAGAAACGATCATGTCTTACGCGGAAGTGAAATTTTACTCGGAGACCTTACATATGGATACAGGGATCGGCGTGATCCTTCCACAGGAGGTACACGGAATCGGAGTCGATGATACGGTTCGGCTGAAGGAGTTTTATCCGGTCCTCTGGCTGCTTCACGGGAGAAGCGATGACCACACCATCTGGATGCGCCGGACCTCCATCGAGCGGTATGCGTCGCCCTTCGGCCTGATGGTGGTGATGCCGGAAGTCAGCTTCAGCCGCTATCTCAACATGGTTCACGGCCCCAGATATGAGGACTACCTTACCATAGAACTGCCTCGGCTCTGTAAGCAGCTATTTCCCAACATGAGTACCAAGAGGGAGGACAACTACATTGCCGGACTTTCCATGGGCGGAGGAGGTGCTATGTGGGCCGGACTTCATCATCCGGACCGATACGGTACCATCTGTATGCTGTCAACCGGCGGGGTGGCGCCCTTGGAGGGGCTGTGGAGAAAAACGGGCGGAGGAGATCTGGCATATCAAAAATGCAGCAGGAGCATCTACGGGGTAGAGGATACAGACTCCCTGGAAGGTACAGAGTACGATATCCTGAAAATAATCCGGGATACTGCCAGAATCCACAGACACCTTCCCAAGGTGTATCACGCCATGGGGACGGAGGATATCCGGTATCCGGCGGCTATGAAGATCAAGGAGACCTTTGAGAGCATTCCCGGCAATCCCTATGATTATGAGTATCATGAAGGGCCGGGAAGTCATGAGTGGGGATTCTGGGATCAATGGATCAAAAATTTTTTAAATACGGTCATGAGAAAGGGGGATGACTGACATGGCGCTGATCCAGCACTGGTTTTATTCCAAAGCCCTGACAGAATGCAGCTGCCTGTATGTGGTCATACCGGTGGAGAGGCACCCAAAGAAGACATATCCGGTCTTATGGCTTCTCCCCCCGGCAGGGTATGACCATACGGCCTGGCAGCGCCGGGCCGATGTGGAGCAGATCGCTGAGAGGGAAGGAGTCATGGCAGTGATGCCGGATCTGAAACTGAGTTACGGTCTGGATATGGCCTATGGTTTTTCCTATTTTCAGATGCTGACAGAGGAACTTCCCAAGCTGGTGGAGACGTATTTTCCTGCAGACCCCGGACATCAGATGATCGCGGGCGCAGGGGAAGGAGCCTATGGTGCCATGATGGCGGCGCTGCGCTGTCCTAGGCAGTACCGGCAGGTGATAGCGCTGTCCGGCGGCTGTCTCACAAGAGAGCGTTTTGCCGGCCGGGAGAGAAGGCAGATCGAACATGCCTTTGGGACAGGAGAGCCGTCCTCACTGGCAGGTACCCGGTATGCACTGGAATACTGGCTTGAGAAGAACGAGTATGGTGACCTGAGAGTATCTCTGGCCTATGGGAGAGAGGACCGATGCGCTGCCGGTGCGGGAAACCTGGAGAAGGCTCTGAAAAGGGCGGAGGGGATAGAGTTGAAGGCCGCGGTATATGAACATGCTTTGGGATGGAGAGAATGGAAAAGCCTGTTGAGTGAGTTTGTGAAGAACTGCGGAGAGGGGAAGGAGTAAAAGGTATCGGTGGAGGGGTGTGGGAAGATGGTCGTCGGTCACTATCATATCCACCCACTGGAAGGGGATGGTGCGGGGGGAGATGGAGTAATTGACTTTGGAGGAGTCCATCAGGAATACCATCTTCTTGCAGCGGGCCCGAAGGCTGGTGACTCTCTCCACCTCATAGGGGGTCAGGCAGCCGACGAGAAGGCTTTGGGCGTGATCGAGTTTATCAAGTTTTTTATGCTGCAGGAGAAGCAGGTAGAGTTTTCTTTGAGGAGCGGTTACCGTCCCATTCGGGCGGATGTTATGGAGAATCCACAGTACAAGGATTATATTGCCAATGTGAATCCCGGTTCCTGGAAGATCGTGGAGAAGGTGATGAATTCAACATGGCCTAGAGGGGCTCTGTTCGGCAGTTTGGGTGAGTTCCGGAAAAATGTGGCCAGCCAGGTGGTTGCCATGGCGGAGGATCCCAGCATCACGGTGGAGACTGCAGTGAAACAGATCGCAAGGGATACCAATGAGCAGATTGAGCTGTATAACTTGAGCAACTGACCGTAGGAGGGGTAGTCAGAGGGAAGGTCTTAAGGCCTTCTCTTTTTTTGGAAGGATCAGAGTGTCAAAAGCCATGGAAAAAGGAATAGTGCCGGCAAATTCTGTAAACGGCGTTCGAAACGGAGGGGCCGAAACGAGGAAACAATGTAAACGGCGTTTGAAACGGGAGTGAGAGGGTTGCAGAAAATCTCGGAATTTGGTACATATAAGGAGAAGAAAATAGATAGAAAGAGGAGGACGAGAACATGGGAAAGGACGGACACAAGAAATCGCTGCAGTGCGAAATATATGACAGGCTGGCTTCTATGGAGTGCGCCCGGATTCGAAAACCATGCGGAGCCATCAGCTTCTGCAATGAAGTGTATGAGGCTGTGGTGGTCTTCCACGAAAACGGCCTGATGGAGTTGTCCATCGAGGACAGAAATACAGGGGATATCCCCTTTTATCTTCATTTTGAGGCCAGGGAAATGGACAGTGTCAAGGGCAACCTGAAGGCATTTTTTGAGTTCTTTAAGAAAAAACGATTTGAGAAGGCAGCTCTGGACCCGGCGGCAGCGGCCCAGAGACGTCCCATGAGACTTTTGGTCAGCTGTACGTCAGGGCTCACATCTTCTTACTTCGCCTATACCATGAAAAATACTCTGGAAAAAGCAGGGATCAAGGTGACCATCGATGCGGTCAGTTTTACGGAGATCGACAGACTTCAGGAACAGTATGATTATATCCTGCTGGCGCCGCAGATCGGGTATAAGCTGCCGGAGTACCGAGAAAAGTACGGAGATAAGGTTTTGACTATAGACAGCAGGGATTTTGCCACTTATGATACCAATCGGGTGATCAATCAGATCACACGCCGCTCTCCTGTCAGGGTGGCGTAGGAGTTTTCGCAGTCCTTAGGTTCCTGCTTGCATGATTGGCAATGGCTGTGGGTAGCGCAAAGTACCTCCGCGGTCCAGGGGTGTATGATGGAAAGAGGTCATTGACCTTTTATTAAATATGATGCATAATAACTATAAAGTCATGGGAGAGGATTTATGTCGAAAAGACACAGCTGATATGACAGATGAATAATATAGCTAAAGGGGGAAGAAATGGGAACGATACGTGATGACGTCTTTTTAGGAAAAACAGAAAAGTATAATCAGAAACTGGAAATGCTTGCTAAAATGGCTCAACCCGAAAAATGGACATATAAAAAAATTCAACACATTGATCCTTATAGAATTTTGCGGAATTACATACAGTTTACATATAATAGAATAGATGAAGAGAATAAATTTCTTGATTCACTGAATGGAAACTTACGTTGTATGAATACAGGATTATTAACTTCATATAATCAAGAAATAGTTGCAATATTTGCGAAAAATAACAGAGAAGGAAAAATACCTTGGTTTCTTAATGGGTTTTTCAAGGAAACAGATAAATTTTTTACGACAAATTTTTTATCATTACCGCTATTGGCGGATTACTGCAATAATGTCAATGATTTAATTTATGATAACAATCTTGAATTAAAACCGAGAAAAGAGCATATAATAGATGATAATTTTGAGAGATTCTGTGATGCTGGATATTTTGACAAACAGCTGATTAATGCATTATTTGATTCTGCAATCATAAGCTTGGAAAAGAAATTAAAAAGGAATTTTAAATTAGCATTACCTTTTTATTATCACAATACGGAAACCGGTGAGAGAAAGATACAGCTTTTAGCACCTTTATATTTTCCAGGGGCACCAGTCCGTCTGGCATTGGTCCTGAATAAAATACAAAATAATGCGAGAAATTATTATGAAGGCGTAACCGTTCTTCCTGTAGAGTGGGCATACATGAATTCACGGTTGATTGTAAAGCCGGATGAAGAGTGGGCTAAGATTATGGACGAAATAGATTCTATTAGCGAAATAGATTCTATCCAAAATGCTATTGACAAAGTTGATTGAATATGATAAGATGATACAGTCATTTTAGGAAATTTCATTTACAAATACCATTAACTATTTAATTATAATTTAAAAATTACAAATACAACCATTTTTAGGGAGACGATTTTCGTCTCCCAATTATTATGTACTTAGTCCTAATCTTTGGTAATGATGGCCGTCTCTGATAGTCCGTCCCCCTCTGCATTCCCCCCAATCCCCCATCCTTGACATTCCCTAGCTCATGAAGTATATATAGAACAGAGCAAAGAAACCTTTTTTATTACAGGTATTTGGGAGAAATCGATGTACAGAGTGCTGATTGTAGATGATGAGGTTGTGATCCGCAGAGGATTAAGCAGGATCATTCCGTGGGAGGAGACAGGATTTGAACTGGCCGGGGCGGTGGGGGATGCCCGGAAGGCTTTAGAGATATTGGAAAATACCCGGGTTAACGTGGTGCTGACAGACATCCGCATGCCGGATATCAGCGGTTTGGAGCTGATCGGGCGGGCCAAAAAGCTGCAGCCGGGGATCAAGACTGTGGTGATCAGCGGATACAGTGAATTTGACTATGCCGTGGAGGCGATCAAGCTAAAAGTAGAAAATTATATCTTAAAGCCTCTGGATCCCCATAAGATCACGGAGATTTTTGAGACCCTGAAAAAGGTGTTGGATGAGGAGCAGAAGAATAAGCAGAAGGACATGTACATCCAGGCAGAGTATGAGATGCTGAGGGGCGTGTATCACGAGGACAAAGGGTGCAGGGAAGAGTACCAGGCAAAGCTGATCAGGCTTCTGGAAGAAGGCAGGTACACAGAGTTGGACGCCTTTGCGGATGAGCTGTTTGACTTTCTGGAAAGAGGGGAGGCGGATGTCCGGGAGTACTGCCTGAAGGCTCTGAGAAATGCCGCTCTGTATTTCCATCTGGAGAACCCGCCTCTCTTTGCCTCTTACCGGCTGGATTCGGGATCAGAGGAGTACAAAAGAGAGGGAAGAAACTGTCTGAAAGAGGATCTGCGCCTGCTGGCGGCCCAGCTTAAGACGGGAGGAGAGCCCACGGAACTTCTCGTCAGCAGTCAGGCCCGCCAATATATTGATCTCAATTACAGGAATAAGAACCTGTCCCTGCGGGAGGTGGCGGATCAGCTGGGGGTCAGCTACGGCTATCTGTCTGCAGCGTTTGCCAGGACGTATAATAAGACCTTTAAGGCCTATCTCACGTCTCTGCGCATCGAGAGGGCCCGAAAGCTTTTGCTGGAGAGAACCTATAAGATCTATGAGATCGCGGATATGACCGGCTACAGCAGTTCACGGTATTTTACGGAGGCATTTAAGAAGTATTATGGCCTCTCACCGGTGGATTATCTGAGACGCCTGGGGGGAGAGGCGGAGAGGGAATGCCATGAATAAAAAGATGACACTGCGAAGCCGTTTTATCCTGACCTCCTATCTGTCCATCGTGTTCTCTGTGGTTCTGATCTGTCTGGTAAGCTATGTTCTCTTAAGCCGCAATTCCCGAAAATATGCCGTACAGGTCGGACATGAGGCGGTGCGTCAGAAAAGTGAAGATATCAGCACCAAGCTGCAGGGGCTGGAGATGACGGTGCGGGATGTGATCTACAGTCCGGAAGTCCAGAAGGCTCTGGGGAGCAGAGACTGGACAAGGGACGAAAAGAGCGGTTTTGGAAGGTCTGTGGACCATATGATCGCGCTGTCTGCCAATTCCCTGTACATGATCCATAACTTGGTGATTTTTTCTCTGGACGGTTCTATGGTGGGAAGTATGTTTGAGTATGACCGGGGCCGCAAGGCGGACACCTATTCCTGGTATCAGACTGCGGCGGAATCGGGAGGTGAGACCATCTGGCTGAAAGACACGGTGGAGATGATTCGGGATAATTACGGGCTGCATATGTCCATCTCCGGAGTGAAGAAGATCCGCACAGTCTACCATTCGGATATTACCTCTATGGGCCAGGATCTGGGATATGTCTATTTCACCATGAATCTGGACAGCCTGCTGAATTTTAACCAGCCGGAGTCGGTCAGCCAGGGGAGAGCGGTGCTTGTGGCGGCACAGGACGGCCGTATCCTGGGAGAAAGCGGCAGAAAGAGGCAGGGGACATGGTTTGATGTATCTCTGTTACAGCCGGACCGCGACAATACCTATGTGACAATTGAAGGAAACCAATATCTGCTTACCCTTGAACGGACATCATCCTCGGTGGACTGGTACACGGTCTGTCTCACAGAGCGCTCCTACATGTTAAAGGATGCCCGCACTGCCATCTTTTTCTGCGGTATTGTGGCAGTGGTTCTCCTGATGGTATTTTTCTGTATCTCCGTACAAAACGCGGAATCTTTAAGCCGCCCCATCAAACGGCTGCAGAAGGAGTTCGAGATGGTGGAGGAGGGCAACTTTGACATTGAGCTTCGAAAGAATACAGGACTTCTTGAGGTGGACAGTCTGTTTTCAAGGTTTCATGTGATGGTGTACCGGCTGGATGATCTGATCCACAAGGTGTACGAGGCCCGGATCAAGGAGCAGAAGCTGATCGCGGAGGCCAGACAGGCTCAGCTTAAGTCCCTGCAGATGCAGATCAATCCTCATTTTCTGTACAATACTCTGGATTCTATCAACTGGCTGGCTCTCATGGAGGGTAACGAGGAGATCTCACGGATGATTCTGGCTCTTGGACACTTGCTTCGCAGCAGCATTAGCACCTTTGACATCCAAACCACGGTTCGGGAGGAAGTGGAGAATGTGAAACTGTATCTGTTTCTGGAGCAGGTTCGCTTTGAGGACAAGCTGGATTTTCAGGTAGATGCCCAGGAGGAAGTTCTGGATAAACCGATATTGAAGTATACGCTCCAACCGTTGGTGGAAAATTCCATTAAGCATGGTATGGAACCCTGCCCCGGGAAAGGGAAGATTATTGTGTCCATCACCGGCAGAGAGGGAAGGCTCTGCATCGTGGTTCGGGATGACGGCATGGGGATGGGGGAGGAAAAGCTGACCTCTTTGCGGCAGATGTGGGAGGAGATCGACAGCTTAGAGGAAAGCGCCAGAGAAAGCCATGAGAGCATCGGGATCCGCAACATCATGAAACGTTTATGGTTCTGCTACGGAAGAGACAGCTCGTTTTTCATCTCCAGCAGGAAAGGGGAGGGGACCTCCATGGAGATCCGGATTCCCATGTGAAAAGGAACAGGATGAAATAATCTGAACAAATAGTAAATTTTCCACGTTGTTCCCATAATAAGTCATTGATATGATAGAGGCATGTAATGGTATGGACGTCCATGATACCACGGCATGCCTGTTTTTTTCGATGACCCGGCAGGCGCCTGCCGATTCCCACTAAGAAGAGGAGAAACCCACATGAAAAAGATGACAAGTATTCTGATGTGTTTGGCCCTGGCTGCTATGACGGCCGGATGCGGGCAAAGTTCGGATCATAAGACCACCGGGGCTGCCGACAGCTCCGGGGCAGCGGCCGAAAATATGGCAAAAGGTGAGGAAAAAGGCGAACCGGTTGTGATCAACTACTATGACTGGGATATTCCGGATCAGAAATTTATCGACGAGTTTCATGCAGCCAATCCGGATATCCAGGTAGTGGTACACAGCATACCGGCCAACGGAGAGCGCCTGACGAAACTGGACATCCTGGCCATGAGCGGCGGAGACATGGACGTGATGCCCATCTCTGACGGAGATCAGTTTGTCAGGTTTGAGTCCGGTATGATGGCGCCGCTTGATGAGTTTATCGAGAGAGACGGTCTGGATATGGAAGCATCCTTCGGAAAATATGCCGTCTGGGGCCAATCCGGGGGCAGCTATTACGGAATTCCCTTTCGGGCGACCCAGACCGGGGTCTATTACAACAAGGACATGTTTGATGAGGCGAAAGTACCCTATCCGTCGGATGACTGGACTCTCAAGGAGTATATCGAGACTGCCAGAAAGATGGCGGAGTGGGGAAAGGACCAGGGGATCTACGGCACCTACACCCACACCTATGCCAATGAGTGGGCCGTGGTGGCAGCCCAAAAAGGACAGTGGTACACCGAGGACAATCGGTGCAATATCAAGGATCCTGCGTGGCAGACTGCCTTAGAGACACGGAAGATGCTGGACGACGAGGGAACACAGATGCCCTATGGTCAGATCGTGGCGGTAAAGGCAGTGATCAACAGTTCTTTTTTGGGCGGCAAGGAAGCCATGGTGAATGCGGGAAGCTGGCTGGTCCGGGATATGAAGAACAAAGACAAATTTCCCTTTGACTTCTCCGTGGGAGTGGCCTGTCTGCCACGTTTTGACGAGACGGTAGAGGGACCCTGCAGCAATTATTCCTGTTCCGTTCTGGGGATTCCGGAGAACTCCGGACACAAGGAGGAGGCCTGGCGCTTTATCCGCTTCTATGTCGAGAAGTGTTCCGACTATATTGCGGCTTCCGGAAATCTGCCCACGTATCTGCCCGCGTACAGTGAAGAGATGATCGATATCTTCTGTGAAGGCTCCGGCCTGGATGTAGAGTACGGCAGAAAGTTCTTTGATAAAGAGATCAACCTGACTACCAACAAGATCATCGGCCCCTGCGGTGCCCAGTACATGCAGATCGGAAAAGAAGAGATCGAGCAGTATTTTAACGGGGAGAAGACGCTGGAGGAGACACTGGACAATATCGAGAGACGTGTCAATGAAGAACTGGCGAAACAGTAAGCCGGTTTACCATAAAAGAGGAAAAGACGCCGGCTATGAAAAAGAGAACGAAACTTAATAAAATGCAGCTGAGGGAAGAGCGGGCAGGTTACGGATTTCTTCTGCTGAGTCTGACAGGAACCACGATTTTTATTGTCATTCCGATTTTGATGTCCCTGCTTTTGGGATTTACCACATGGAATCCCATAAAAGGCCTGTCAGGACTGGAATTTGTGGGATTGGAGAATTTCAGAACCATGGCGGGAGACGAGCGGGTCAGGGCTGCCCTCAGAAACAATCTGGTCTACTCCCTGTCCTATGTTCCCCTGACCATCGCCATCGCACTGGTGATGGCAGGGCTGCTGAACAAATTTGTGTTCTGCAAAGTACCGATTCGGATGATGACATTTATGCCCTACATCTCCTCTCTGGTATCAGTGGCCACGGTGTGGATGGTGCTGCTCTATCCGGATAACGGCCCTATAAACGGAATTCTGTCCCATGTATTTGGTGTGGCAGATCCGCCCAAATGGTTTCTCAGTTCCAAGTGGGCATTGAAAGGTATCATCATGATGTCTGTGTGGCATGATGTGGGGTATTACTGCATCATCCTGCTGGCCAACATGCAGGGGTTGTCCCGGGAGGTCTATGAGTCTGCGGCTGTGGACGGAGCCAATGCCTTCCAGACATTTTTTCGGATAACGGTTCCCATGTTGTCCTCCAGCCTCTTTTTCTGTATTACCCTGGCTACGATCAATTCATTTAAGATTTTTGACCAGGTCAATATCATAACAGAGGGAGGCCCGGGATTTTCCACCACCGTGCTGGTGCAGAGCATCTACTACTATGCATTTAAAGAATATAAGATCGGATATGGGGCGGCGGTAGCAATCCTTTTATTCCTGGTAATCTTTATGTTCTCGACGGTTCTGCAGAAACTGGAGGAGAAGTTTACATATTAGGAGACATGAGATGACATATAAAAACAAAAGGCTGGCTGCCAGGATCGTCACAACCGTCATCGTGGGAGCCATGTCGCTGGTATTTGTATTTCCCTTTTTGTGGATGATTTCTACGTCCTTCAAATATGAGATCGACGTCATGGAATTTCCGGTGCGCCTGATTCCGAAAAACTGGAATTTTCAGAATTATGTGACCGTGTTTGCCAAAAGTGATTTTCCGGGGTATTATCTGAATTCGATCAAAGTGACATCAATCACCATCCTCGGTGAATTGTGCATCACAACCATGGCGGCTTACGCATTTGCCAGACTGAATTTCCGAGGGAAAAAGTTTCTGCTCACCATGTATCTGTCCACCATGATGATTCCCGGTCCGGTGCTGCTTCTTCCCAAGTATATCTATTTTTCTCAGCTGCACCTGACCAACACTCACCTTGCGCTGATCCTGCCGGGACTCTTCTCTGTGTTTGGTGTGCTGCTGATGAGACAGGTATTTATGCAGGTTCCCTTTGAGTACACAGAGGCGGCTTATATTGACGGAGCTTCTCACCCCGCCATCTTTCTCAGACTGATCCTGCCGTTAGCCAAGCCCGGCCTGATGACTGTGCTGCTTCTGGCTTTTACCTGGTCCTGGAACGATTACATCAATCCCCTGGTGTTCCTCTCCAGTGACAAACTATTTACCATCACCGTGGGACTCCAGCGCTTTCAGGAGGATGCCTCCACAAACTATGCTCTGATCATGGCAGGGGCGACTGTGTCCCTGATCCCTCTGATCCTGCTGTTTTTGTTTACACAGAAATATTTTATCGAGAGTTTTGCGTCGGCTGGGGTGAAGGGGTGAAAGCCGGACTCTTCGGCTGAATGTTTCGTTTTCCAAATAAGAGGAGAAAGGGATTGTATTATGATGAATCAGGTGCGTTTGGGAGTGATCGGAATCGGCAGTATGGGCAGCAGCCACAGCGGCTGGCTGGCAGACGGACGGGTGGCCGGCGCGTGTCTGGGGGCGGTGTGTGATATTGACGAGGCCAGGAGGACATGGGCCAGGGAGAATCTGCCGCCTGGTGTAAAGATCTATGACAACTATCCGGAGATGCTGGAGGGCGGGGAGGTAGATGGGGTGATCATCGCTGTGCCTCATTATCTGCACCCGGAGATGGCCATAGCGGCTCTGGAAAGAGGCCTTCATGTGATGGTGGAGAAACCGGCGGGAGTCTATGTGAATCAGATTCGGGAGATGAATCGGGCAGCCGAGGAGAGGCCAGAGCTGGTGTTCGGCATGATGTTTAACCAGAGGATGAATCCGCTGTACCAGAAGGTGAAACAGATTTTGGAGGAGGGAACCATCGGAGGAATCCGGCGGGTGAGCTGGATCATTACCAGCTGGTGGAGGACTCAGAAGTATTATGATTCCAGTCCCTGGAGAGCCACCTGGGCCGGGGAGGGAGGCGGAGTGCTGGTCAATCAGGCGCCTCATCAGCTGGACCTGCTTCAGTGGCTGTGCGGTATGCCTGTGACCATGGAGGCTCATCTCAAGTACGGGTCTCACCGGGACATCAGGGTGGAGGACGATGTGACGGCTTATTTTGAGTATGCCAACGGCGCCAGCGGTACCTTTGTCACCTGTACCCACGATGCCCTGGGGACAGACAGGCTGGAAATCCACGGGGATAACGGAAAGATCATCATCACCGACAGCAGGACCGTGACGGTCAGGAGACTGAATAAACCGGAGAGCGTTCTCAACCGGGAACTGGATTTTCGTCAGATGCTGGCTCTGGTGAAAGGGCAGACAGGGGAGAAGCTGTACACGGAGGAATGTTTTGAGTGTCCGGAGAATTGGGATCAGCAGCACATAGATGTCCTGATCAATTTTGCCGATGCCATATTAAAGGGTGAGAAGCTGATCGCTCCGGGTGCGGAGGGCATAAACGCGGTGGAGATCGCCAATGCCATGTTCTTGTCTGACTGGCTTGGGAAGGCGGTAAAGATTCCGGTGGACGGAGACCTGTTCTATGAGAAACTGCAGGAGCGGGTGAAAGAGGAACAGGAGGGACGGCGATGAAATTTCGGACAGGAATCATCGGATTAGGAACCGTGTCGGGGACGCATCGCAGAGCGCTGGACTGTCTGGATCAGGTGAAACTGACTGCTGTGTGCGACGTGAAGCCCGAGAAAAGAGAGGGGCTTTTGGAAGAGATTCATTTTTATCAGGACTATGAAGAGATGCTGGATAAGGAACCTCTGGACGCGGTTCATATCTGTCTGCCCCATTATCTCCATCTGCCCGCGGCCAGGGCATGTGGGAGGCGGGGAATCCACGTGCTTCTGGAGAAGCCCAGCGCCATGAATACGGCACAGCTGAGAGAGCTTAAGGCCCTGGAGCGGGAGTATGATTTTAAGCTTTCGGTCTGCCTTCAGAATCGTCTGAACCCGACCTTTGTAAAACTTCAGGAGCTGGTGGACTCCGGCCGGTTCGGCAGACTTTTGGGAGTCAAGGGCGTGGCAGTGTGGTCACGGGATATGGAGTATTACAGAGAATCGCCGTGGCGGGCTGACATGGCCCTGGCCGGAGGCGGCTGTATGATCAATCAGGCCATCCACACCCTGGACCAGCTGCAGCTTTTAGGCGGGCCCATCCGCCGGGTCAGCGGGCAGATCTGCAGTTTGGTGCACAGAGACATTCAGGTGGAAGACACGGCGGCGGCCCATATAGATTTTGAGAGCGGAGCAGAGGGAACATTTTTCGGCACGGTCACCTATGTGAAAAATTCCAGCATAGAGGTGCAGGCAGTGTGCGAGAAGGGGAGCTTTACCATCAAGGATTACGGGCTGTATTATGCTCCCGCAGAAGCGGAAGAGGAAAAGGAACTTCTGGTGAGGGACCGGCGTCTTGAGGGGGCCAAGACGTACTACGGGGCCAGCCATGTGGAGCTGATAAGGGGATTTTACGAGATGCTGGCTCAGGGCGGGAGCGGGTTTATGAGCGTACAGGAGGACAGGGCGGTCCCGTTGATCGAGGCGATCCGTCGGTCCTCCTTAGAGGGAAGACCGATTCTATGGAAGGAGATGGAATGATATGACAGAGGGAAAAAAGGGATCGCCCAAGATTGCACTGAATATGTCCATGGTGAAAACTGTCATGTGGGAGAAAGGTCCGGACTACACGTTTGAACGGGTAAAGGCTGCGGGGCTGTCCTATTTTGAATTGTCCCAGGCAGATATGACAGACGAGTTTATCGATCAGGTGATGGAGGCCTCTGCAAAGCATGGGGTGAAAGTCATCGCTACCAGTCTGAATTACAAACCACTCTTTGGGGCGGGCGCCAAGGGATTTGACATCGAGAGGGATTTCGACCGTATCATTCAGGCAAATCAGCGCCTGGGGGTCACCTATGTGCGGGATTCTCTGATTCCCAAGATCTGTATTCACAGCGAGGAGGGCTACTACAAGGCGGCCGGGGATCTGAATCACTATGGGAGGCTTCTGAGGGAGCAAGGGCTTAAACTGTATTATCACAACCATCATTTTGAGTTCGAGAGATTCCGCGGCAGAACCGGATTTGAACTGCTGGTGGAGTATACGGATCCGGAGCTGGTGGGATTTGAGATCGACGTCCACTGGATCCAGAGGGCGGGACAGGACCCGGTGACATGGGTTAAACGTCTGGCGGGAAGAGAGGATATGATCCATCTGAAGGATTACCGGATCCATTTTCCGGATGGGGAGCCGTCTCCGGACATCTTTCACCGAGAGCAGTGTATCCAGTTTGCGGAGATCGGGGAGGGCAATCTGGATATGAAGGCGATTATTGAGGCGGCAGTAGACGGCGGAGCCGTATACCTTCCCATAGAGCAGGATCAAACCTACGGCAGAGATCCCTTTGACTGTATCCGAACCAGTGTGGACAATCTCAGAGGTATGGGATTCGGCAGGTATCTGTGAGCAGAGACACAGGGAGAGCCGGATTTTCGAGAAAAGGAGGAGTGCTTGTGAGACAATATCTTCTGACCGGTTTTGCAGATGAGATCTCACCGGATCTGGGCCGTCAGACAGCGGTCTTGAGGCGGCTGAACATGGAGTATATGGAGATCCGCGGTGTGAACGGGCGGGGAATCGATACTTATTCCGAGGCGGAGGCAAAGGAGATCAGAAAGGTGCTTGACGGCAGCGGGATCAAAGTGTCGTCTCTGGCTTCTCCCATCGGCAAAACGGACGTTACAGGGGATTTTTCCGGTCATTTTGACCACTTTAAACATGTGGCGGAGCTGGCTCACATTCTGGATACCCGATATATCCGCATCTTCAGCTTTTTCATTCCCAAAGGACAGCGGGCCGATGACTACCGGGCTTCGGTGTTTGAGCGCATGGACAGACTGGTCTCCTATGCCGAGGCAGAGAGGCTGACGCTGCTCCATGAAAACGAGAAGGGAATCTACGGTGACAGCCCCGAGCGATGCCGGATTCTGATGGAGGAATTTTACGGTGACAGTTTCCGGGCAGTCTTTGATTTCGCCAATTTTGTCCAGTGCGGGCAGGACACGAAAAGAGCCTGGGAGATGATGAAACCGTTTATTGAATATGTGCATGTGAAGGATGCCAGGGCACTGGATAAAGTCGTGGTGCCGGCGGGGGAGGGGGACGGACGGATCGCCGAAATCCTCGGAGAAATCATAGGCAGCGGCTATGAAGGGTTTTTGTCCCTGGAACCTCACTTGACGGAATTTCCCGGCCTGGAGATGTTGGAACGGGAGGGAGAGAGCCTGCATGGAATGAGGGCCATGGACGGGGAAGAGGCATTTATCAAAGGGTATCATGCATTGGCAGGGATCCTCGGCCTCATGTGAAATCTTTGACAATCTTAATATATTCCCGGGCGTGATAGGGAAGATAACTTCCGCGGCGGAAGGCAGCCACAAAGTCCACGACAGTGCGGGGAGAGCCCACAGAAAAGAAGGAGACATGGTCCAGGGGCTTGATATGTCTCAGATGGGACGCTGTTACGAAACAACAGCCGTACCCTCTGGCCGCCAGAGCTGCCTCCGCCGTGATATTGCTGGTCTGAAGTTTTATGATTGGCTCGATGCGGTGGTCTTTGAACAGCTGATCTACCACCTGTCTTGTCCGCTGACCGGGAATCTGCATGATAAAGGGCTCTTTTTCAAGGAGGTGCAGGTCCATCCAGGGATAATCCAGCCCGTCCTTTTTTACTCCCAAGAAGGAAACAGGATTGGTGCTTGGAATCAGCAGAAGAAGTTCTTCATGACCAATGACTTCATAATCGATATCAGGGCTTTTAATGGGAAGATTGAAAAAAGCCAGGTCTGCCTCTCCGTTTAGCAGCATGTTCTCAAGGGAACTGGAATCTTCCTCCAGGATATTCAGGCGCACATTGGGGTAGAGGCTGTTGAATATGGGAAGGGTACAGGGAAGCATATAGGTGCCCCGCATGACCGGAAAGGCGATTTTTAAAGAGCCCTGATTGTTTTTGATAATATCGCTCATTTCCTGATCCAGTTCTTTTTTTAAGTTCAGAATTTCCGTAGCCTTTTTGACATACCTTTCTCCGGCGTAGGTCAGAACAAAACGATGTCCCAGCTTTCGGAAAAGCTTTTGCCCCAGGTCTCTCTCAAGATTTTGGAGAAACTTGGTCAGCGTCGGCTGGGTGACATACAGAGAATCGGCAGCCTTTGTAATATTCTGATACTTTGCAATGGCAGCCACATAAGTGAGATCTTTAAAATCCATGTTACATGCCTCCGTCCTGATTCTTTTAGCAAGTATATCACAAACTATTCCTATAATCTATTATTTCCATAGAAATTATGAATTTTACAAACTATTCTATTACAATTATGATGATACCAGGGACGAAACGTCAGGAATCCGACGCAGACTTTCTTACAGGGAGATTGCTGACTTTGGAACCCGCCAAAAACGGTACAGGTGAATCAAAAGGCGGTTGGGCCAGACTGCCCCAAATAAAAATCCGGAGGGTATTTATGATGCGAGAGAAGGACCATGTGGTTTTGAAGCTGCCTGTCATGATCATGCGCGGGGGAACCAGCAAGGGAGTATATATTTTGGAGGAGGATCTTCCAAAAAATCAGGCGGACTGGGAACCTATTCTTTTGAGACTTATGGGAAGCCCGGATCAAAGGCAGATTGACGGACTTGGCGGCGCCCAGTCCGTAACCAGCAAAGCTGCCATCGTAAAAAAATCATCCCGGTCGGATGCGGATGTGGACTATACCTTTGCTCAGGTATCTGTAGATAAACCCCTGGTAAGTTATAAAGGAAACTGCGGAAATATCTCTTCCGGGGTAGGTCCCTTTGCCATTGAGCGGGGACTGGTCGAGGCAGAAGACGGGATGACATCGGTTCGTATTTTTAACACGAACACGGAAAAACTGATCGTTGCCGATGTGAAAACAAAGGATGGAAGAGTGGAGTATGACGGTGATTTTGCCATAGCAGGTGTTCCCGGGACGGCCTCACCCATCAGGCTGAGATTCGTGGAGCCGTCGGGAACCCTTGGAAAGGGCCTGCTTCCCACAGGAAACGTGGTGGATGTCCTGGATGTGCCGGGATTGGGCCAGGTGGAGGTGTCCATCATCGACGCAGCCAATCCTCTTGTATTTGTAAAGGCAAAAGATTTGGGACTTTCCGGACGGGAACTTCCTGATGCATTGAATGCCAGCCAGGAAAAGCTGGAGCTTCTGGAGGCCGTGAGAGGGATGGCAGCCGTAAAGCTGGGCCTGATCCGGGACTACACCAGGTCGGCATGGGATACGCCGGGGATTCCCAAGATGACCTTTGTCGCAGAAGCAGAGACGTATGTGACCTGGGACGGCAGAGAGATACAGAAAGACCAAATAGACCTTCTGTCCAGGATGATGTCCATGCAGAAGACCCATCCAAGCTATGCCATGACCGGCGCCATGTGTACCGCGGCGGCGGCGGTAGTACCGGGAAGCGTGGTGAACCAGGTACTTTGTGAGAATACGGATACACAGTGCATACGAATCGGGCATCCGGGCGGTGTTCTGGAATGCGGTGTTGATTATCAGGAACAGGGAGCCGTGCCATATATTGAAGATACCTTTGGCTTCCGCAGTGCGAACCTGCTTGTGGAAGGGATCGCCCACGTTCGGATATCGTGAAAACACCGGGAGATATTGACATGATTACTTGGAATAACCCGGAGAGTAATGGCTTTCCACCAACCTTCTGATCTTCTCCATCTCAAGCGGAATCAGAAGCCTCATAGGACACATGGCCACACACTCCATGGTCTCGCAGGCCCTGCACAGCCGGGCACTTTCTTCGATGCCCATATTCAGCTTCCGCAGCGCCCAGTGCTCCTTACCAAGGAAATAGTACTGGTACTGGCGAAATACCGTGTGAATCTCCGTGCCGTGGGGGCACACGCACCTCTGGCAGCGGTCGCAGGGGATGGGGGAGTAATATCGCTCGAGGGCAGACAGCACCTGCCCGAAAGAGGGAATCTTGTCCGGGCTATCGGGGCGAAAGCCCATGGCAGCGTCAGCCTGTTTTACGGTTCCGATGCCGATGAGAGCGCTGGACACCGGGTAGGACAGCACCGTATCCAGCAGCGTCTCCACGGGAAAGAAGGCAGGGAGAAGTCCTGCGGCATAGACTTTGTTTACGAGGAGCCCCTTACCGCGAAACAGGGGCTCCTTCTCTATGCGGTCCAGCATCCCTCTCTCCAGAAGGTTGCCGCTGCCCTGAAGCACGTCCACCCGGCTGTCCGAGGCGGCCCGAAGAAGGATGTCATAGTAGTGGGAGGCGATGCCCGTGTGCCGGATCAGTCCCCGGGTTTTCAGCTCTGTCAGAGCGTCCAGGGCGCCGCCTCTCCCAAAGACCTGGTTCTGGCTGTCAAAATCCACTTGGTGGACAAAATAGACGTCAGCCCAGGTTCCCAGATTTTCGCAGGAGGTCTCCACTGCCCGGTACATGTCATTGCCGTCATAAAATCTTGCCTTGTCGGAGATGACGATTTCTCCCCTGTCCAGGGAGGCGGCAAATTTCCCCAGTTTCAGCTCCGCGTCGCCGTACTCCGGTACGATGGCCGTGTCATAGAGATTGCACCCTAAACTGCGGGCGTGTTCCATGACAGCAAGGGCCTCGGCATCGCTGAGATTGTAGTAGTCCGGCAGCACGGGGACGCTTCCTTTCAGTACCGGGATGGTGCCGAAGCCGATCTCTGAGACCGTCAGACCGGTGCTGCCCAGCTTTCGATAACGCATGGCAAAAACCTCGACTTTCTTTTAAAAGGAGTCACCTCGTCCGGGAAGGGCAAAGAGCCTTGCCCCTAATCGATGTGAAATTCCTCCGTGGCAGGCATGCCCTGCCATGAGTTTCCGTCGGAGCGATGATATTCTCTCACCAAAGAACCGTCCGTCTTTTTGTAATCTATGACGAATATCTGGCCTGTCTCGATTTTCATGGGATAATTGTTGTAGGGCAGAACATTTCCCGTAACAAAACAGTCTTTGAAATCGTCATATGCGTCTTCCAGGAGCCAGAACTCTCTGTACTGGTAGTCGGGAAGCATCGCGGATAAATCGGTCTTTCCGAAATACAGGGCAGAATACTCCTTCTCTCCGATTTTGATGGTATCCGTCCGGTATGGTTCTCTGCTTAGAGCCAGGGAGGACAGATCTTCGGTGTGCAGAGTCTCCCCGTATCTTTGATGAAGCTGGTTTGCCATACAGGGCACCGAGCGGGTCCCGTAATCCATGGCCTCCACGTCGGTGTGGGCCGAGCCGTAGATTCCCATGACATCGGCTCCGCTCAGACTGTCAAATTCCCGGATGAAGTTTTCGACCATTGTATTTTCCCGATATGCGTGGTCGGAATGCTCATAGTAATACTGTCCCTGGCCGATGTTTTCCTGTGCTAGGGCGTACATCCGGGAACGGCTCTGATCTGTGGACTCCAGGTATTCTAAAAAACGTTTTCCGGTGGAGCTATATTGATGTCCCACGTCGGTTCCGTGGAAGACGGTCTCCGGACATTCCTCCTTGATCCGCTTATAAAAACGGAACACCTCCTGAGAACACATGGCTGTACCGTCCCAATCTTCAAACAGGGAATCTAAAATGTCATCACTGTCAGACTTCATCCACAGATTCAGATACTGTGCCGTATAGTAGGGAAGCTCTACAAACAGATGGCGCATGCCGTCGTGACGGTAATAAGAGGACCACAATTCAAATTCCTTTTCCAGGATTTGCTCCACCGAGTGCTGTTCCCCGTATAAGAAAATTTCCCCGGAGTGCTGTCCCCGTTTTGCCCCAGTTCCCGTCACAAAATATCCCAGGGAAATGACCATGACGACAATGGCCGTCAGAATCAATACCAGTCTCTTATGGTGCTTTGTTTTCATATACACATCTCCTTTCTTTGCCTGTCAGGGCCGTCCGCCGCAGCCCCAAAAGGCCCGGTCTTCTGCGACGATGTCGTCCCCCACATCCGGCATCCGAAGATTTTTACAGAAGGCAAATGCCTCCCTCCCGATTCGCTTTAAGGTGGAAGGAAGCCTCACCGTCTCCAGGCTGTGACAGCGGAAAAAGGCCCGTTCAGGAATCTCCTCCACACCCTCCGGAATCAGGATCTCCCGCAGAGAAGTACAGTTTTCAAAAGCCCGGTTTCCGATCAGCTTAAGCCTGGAGGACAGTTCCACCCGCTCTAAGCGCCCGCACCCGGAAAATGCCATGGCATCGATCCGCTCCACCCCCACGGCATGTTCCACCCCGGTCAGCCATCGGCACCCGGCGAAGGCGCACCGGCCGACGGATCGAACCGTGGACGGCAGGCGGATGCGGGACAGGAGATTTCCGTCCTGAAACACGCACTCTCCGATGGCAGTGATCCCGTCCGCCACCCGAAGATCCGAGATGTTGCCGGTGCACTCCACCAGCACATCATTTTCGTCGGTCTTGAAACAGTTCAGGCTGTCCGTCACCGCCTGCATGGCCACAGGGGGAAGCTGCCGCTGCCGGTCGGAGATCCCGTGAAACACGACGACCGATCCGTCGGCCAGTTCCATCTCTTCCAGACCGGTGCAGTTGCGGAACGCGTACTCCTCCACCTTTATCCGGTCGGAGAGAAGGCGGATCCGGCTGATGCCCGTCCCGCCTGCAAAGGCCCATCCGCACACCAGAGTCACCGATTCCGGAACCGTCACCTGGCCCCGGCAGCAGGAACCGTCCAGCAGCATGTGATTTACCACAACCAGAGGACACTGTCTTTGCCTTTCTTTCAGCCAGGCGGTGCCGTGAAACGCTCTTGCCCCGATGTACTCTAAGGTGTGGGGGAATGTCACTTCACGGAGCATCATCCGGTCCCGAAAGACTTCCGCGCTGATCTGCCGGATGCCCTCCGGTATGCGGATGATCCGTCCCAGTCCCCGGTATCCCGTGAGGATTTCCTCCTCTTCTATGTGGAAACAGCTGTAAGCGCTGTGGAAAATCAGCCGGACCGTCCGGGGAAGCCGGTCAGACAGGATATCCCTGTAAGTGTCAAGTCTCCACTCCCGGCCGTTGTGAACCACCTTTTTCAGGGCAGTGCATCCGGAAAGAGCGTATTCCCGGAGACAGAGGAGTCCCAGGGGACCGGTCAGCTCAATCTGTATCATCTGTCCGCAGTCTTCAAAGGCATGGGGCATGAGGGTGGTCCCGTCCTCGAACGTCAGCGCGGTGAGGCCGTCACAGTCCTGAAATCCCCGGCTCCCCACAAGGCGGATGCCGGTGAAATCAAAAGCGCTCAGACGTATGCAGCCGCCAAAGCACCGCTCCTCCACGATCTCTGCCTGTGGACAGACACAGGTCTCCAGGCTCCGGCAGCCCTCAAAGAGCCCTTTGCTCAGGACCGCAGGCCCGGTGAGGACGGCTTTTTTCAGTGAGGTACAAAAGGAAAATGCCTGGCCGCCCACATGATCCGCAGGGACAGACAGTTCTCTCAGAGAGGTACATTTTTCAAAGGCCCTGGAGTCGATACGGCACATAGGAAGCGAACTCTCAGAGGCGTTTCCCGCAGGGAAGTCCGCCTGCCTGTCGGGGCTGCTGCGGAAAAAGACGGCGGTTTCCAGATGTCTGCACCCCCAGAAAGCCCCTTCCCCGATGTGGACCAGGCTGGAGGGAAAACGGATGCCGGTGACAGCCTGATTGGCAGCAAACGCATAGGGGGCGATGGAACAGATTCCCTCAGGGAGACAGACTTCCCCGCTGCAGTCCTGTCCCGAGATCAGGACGGAGCCGACGATATGGGGAAATAAGGTTTCTCCCAGGGCCCGTTCCCCGGCCCGTGTCAAGGAGGGAAGCGGTTGGACGGCCAGGGAGCGGCAGCCCAGGAGAGCCTCCTTTCCCAGAGACCGGACATGGCACAGCGGAAGCTTTCTCAGCTTTTCACAGCCGAAAAATCCTCGCTCTCCTATAGCGGAAAATCTGGCTTTTGTGTCGAGAGTTTCCAGCTTGACGCAGCCGGAGCACACTTCCGATTCCGCCGTTTCGATCGAATCGGGCCAGGTGACGGCAGTGAGATTGACGCAGCCCTTCAGGGCAGCCGGGCCGATCCAGACCACGGTCTCAGGGAAATGGATCCGGGTTAAGTGCTTGTTTCCGTAGAAAGCCCCGCCTGCCACGATTCTGATGGTTCTGGGGAGAATCACGTCTCCCGACAGAGCGGTTCCGTCCCACAAAACCCTGTCGATAGCGGAGAGCTTTCCGGTTTCAGGGCTCTCGTCTGCCTCAGAAGCCATGCTGTCGTTGCCTGCCTTTTCCCTCTGATGTTCCAGAAAACCCGTGTGTTCAAATGGATGTATCCCCACAGATTCCAGAGAATCAGGCAGGACCACCTGATTTAAGGCACTGCATCCGAAAGCCAGCCGGTCGGGGATGCGGCGGACTCCCGGTTCCAGGATCAGGCTCTTAAGGCGGGGACAGTCGGAGAAGATATCCCTGCCAAAACCCAGGCCGTCTCCGAAGATCCGGGCTTTTTTCACGCCGCTCAGGGCAAATGCCAAGCTGCCGATCCGGGTGACAGCCGGGGGGAGACATATTTCTTTCAGGCCTTTGCAGCGGTAAAACGCCATCTCCCCTATGGAAACCAGGGTTTCGGGAAGACAGACTTCTCTCAGGGAGCCGCATTGGTAAAACGCCTCCTCACCGACGGCTGTCATCTCTGGAGGAAGGATGATTTCCCTCAGTGCGCGGCAGTGTTTGAAGGTGCTTGCTTCTATCGTTACAAGTCCCGGCGGGAGGAGGGCCCGGATCAGTTTGACGCAGTTTTCAAATGCTCCGGCCCCCAGTCGGGTCAGCCTGCTGGGAAATTCCACAGTCTGGAGAAGGAGACAGCCATGGAAGGCATGAGCTCCGATCTCCACAAGACTGTCGGGAAGAATCACCCGCTCCACGGCTTCATTTCCCTCAAAAGCCTCCTCGGCGACGGCGGTGATCCCCTGGGGGACGGCCACTCTGGATTCACTGCCAAGGTATCTTAAAAGGACGGTTCCGCTGATGAGAAAATGATCCATGACCTGCCGGTGGATGGTACGGACCAGAGGAGGGATCTTTTGGCCGGACAGACCCAGGATTCCCTGAAATGTGTACTCTGCCCCGGCTCCTATGTGGATATGTCGCAGGGAAGTGCAGTTTTCGAAGGCATCTTTGTGGATAAACACCTTGTCATTGTGGAAAGACACCGTCTCCAGTCCGATGCAGTTGCGGAAGGCCCGGCTTTCGATCTCCTTTAAGGAGGCAGGCAGCGTCACGGACAGGATACCTCTCTTGTCGAAAAAACAGCTTTTTCCGATAGATTCTATGCCCTCTGGGATGTCCACATGTTTTAGGTTGGTCAGGAATTTTACCGCCCGCCGCCCGTCCAGCTCCATCATGCGCAGCACATCCACGGCGATGGCGCGGACCAGGGCGGGAACCTTCATCTCACCGGCCACCACTTCCACGGCATTGGGAAACTCATAGAGCTCTCCGTCGGGGAATGCGACACAGGAGAGGGAGGAGCAGCTGGTGAACACATCACAGATACAGTCTTCCTCCAGGTCTCGAAAGATGACCAGTTCTCTTAACAGAACATCATTGACAAATGCCTGTTTCCCCAGACGGCGGACTCCCGGCATGGCCATGCGGGTCAGATTGTCACAGTAGAGAAAGGCGCAGTCCCCCAGTTCTTCTACAGAAGGCGGGAGGGCGATTTGTTTTAGGCTGTGGCAGCGGTGAAATGCATAGGCTCCGATGCAGGAGACTTTGGAGGGAAGCTCTATGTCCTCCAGCTTGCGGCAGCCTTTGAAGGCCTCCGCCATGATGGTGTGAAGGCTCTCAGGGAGGGAGACCTTTTTTAAAGATACACAGGACTTGAAGGCCCCTGTTCCGATGACGCGGATTCCATCCGGGACGGTGACGGATTCCGCTCTTCCCTGATAGGAGAGAAGGACGTCTTGGTCTATGTGAAATTCAGATTCCTTGTCAGTGTTGATCATGGTGATTTTACGCTCCTCTGTTCCCCGTGAACCAGGACATGAAGACCCTTGTCCGCGGAGGGTGTTTGGTAAGTATAGGCATAACGGTTTTGAAAAATTGCAGGCTTACCTGTCTGTAAAGATTGTCACAAGAAGCGCGGCAAGTTCCTTCAGACTGCCGCACTGGTACAGCTTCTGTTTGTATTGTTTGGTCCCCTTCCGCTTTTTCATGCCATAGGATGCCAGCTTCTTCAAATAGGTCAGGGTGAAGGTCTCGTCATAGCAGGTTTTGGTCAGCTCCAGCTGTTCCATAAGAAGGTCCAGGGCCGATGTGCGGCAGGGAGTTTTTGTCAGCTCACTGAAGATAAAAGGATTCTCCAGAGCGTAACGGGCGATCATCACGCCGTCGGCTCCGGTCCGCTCCGCCATCACATGGGCATCCGCGGCGGAGAAGATTCCTCCGTTGGCGATGACGGGGATGGAGACGGCGGCCTTGGCTCGGGCGATCTCGTCATAGTGGGGAGCTCCGTCGTACATCATGCTGCGGCTGCGGCCGTGGATGGTGATCATATCGGCTCCGGAGGCTTCGCACATGCGGGCAAATTCCGCCGCAAACATCTCATCTTCCCGGATTCCGGTGCGGCACTTGACCGACACTGGTTTTCCGCTTTTTTTACATGCCCGGATGATGGCCGAGGCCCTGGGCATGTCCAGCATCAGAGCGCTCCCTTCTTTGCTTTTAAACACATTGGGCACCGGACAGCCCATATTGATGTCGATCAAGTCAAAGGGCTCAAGAAGAGGGCTCTGGGCCATCTGTTCCATGACTGCCGGGGAGCCGCCCAAAAGCTGGACTGCTTTGACTGGCTCTTGTTCGGTGGTGAACAAAAGCTGCCTGGTGGCCCGATCCTCATATTTCAGGGCATTGGCGCTGACCATCTCCGTAAAGCAAAGTCCGGCGCCCATCCGGCGGACAAGAAGGCGGAAGGGATAACAGGTGTACCCGGCAAGAGGTGCCATGAGTACGTTGGAGGGCAGAAGAAGACCGCCGATGCGCAGCTGTCGGATTTCCATGGAATCGTCATCTCCTCTCGTCTGTTTGGGCCTGACGGCTGTTATGGCTATTATATCTTTTTTGGGCCTTGGGGACAATAGGTTTTGGAAGGGCTGTCACTTCCATCTCGGATTTACCGCCAGGGGATTTCAGATGGTGGTAGTGTCAGAGGAAGGAGCCGTGGAGACCGTCCTGTATGCGTATAAGGGCGGAGAAGAAGTGACGTACAGAACGCATAAGGGAGTAGGTGCGAACGGGGAGGAATAGACAGACCGGCTGACGGCATAAGATGAAACAAATGATAGTATGGCAAAAGTCTATGTTAAATTATCTGTGGGCATCTATGATGATGGTGGGAATCTTATGGGGGGCGTTTCACGGGAACATGAGTCAGGTGACCCAGGGAGCCCTGAATTCGGCCAAGGAGGCGGTGAGCCTGTGCATCACTATGCTGGGAGTCATGTCCCTTTGGACCGGCATACTGGAGATCGGACAGAAGGCCGGACTCGTGGAACAGATCACCGGGAAGATGCGGCCTGTGCTTAAGTTCCTCTTTCCGAATCTGCCGGAGGATCACCCGGCCTCACAGGCCATCGCCGCCAATGTGATCGCCAATATGCTGGGTCTGGGCTGGGCGGCGACCCCGGCCGGGCTTCGGGCTATGGAGGAGCTTTCTGAGCTGGAGGAGGAGAGACGGGGAAGCATTGCGGGTATGCCGAAAGGTGCGGCAAGTAATGAGATGTGTACCTTTTTGATTCTTAACATTTCGTCGCTGCAGCTGATCCCGGTGAATATGATTGCCTATCGGAGCCAGTATGGGAGTGTGAATCCTGCCACGATCGTCGGGCCGGCGATCGTGGCTACGGCGGTGAGCACATTGGCAGCGGTGATTTTTTGTAAAAGTATGGATAGAAAGCAGAGGAGATGACTCTCTGCTTTTATCGTTTTACAATTATTTAGTTGGTAATGGTAAAGTTTTCTTTAGGACTGATATCAAGATTTCTTTGTGTCACAGATAAAGAAAACGTTACTGTTTCCGGCACTTTCACATCAGAGGGAAAAAACAAAAAAATGCTGTTCTTTTTTGAAAAAAGGAATAAAAAATATAAAATCAGAAAAAATAATTGTAATAAGAGTGGGCTTATGTTAGAATGATAGCTATGGAGGTAAATAACTATGGAGACCGTTATAAGATTATCTTCATTGAAGATTTCTAATATCAAAAATGTTAGAACCGGGCAGATCGTCATGCCCAATGCCTACCGAAAGCAACTGGCATATCATACAGCAGAAGTGTTAGGAGTATATGGTCAGAATGGTTCCGGAAAAACTGCGATTATTGATACACTGTACTATTTGCAGAGAATCATGATTGGCAGCACGCTTGAGGAAGAAATCGCAGATTATATTGATGCGAATGAGAATCAGGCAGAGATTGCAGCAGATTTTAATATTTTTGCGGAAACAGTTATTTATGAAGTGAGTTATAAGATAACTTTTCAAAAAAGCGGTCATGGAGCAAAGATTGTTCGGGAGACATTAAGCTGTGCCGTCAATACAGGTGACTCCAGAAGCAATAAAACTGTATTTATCGATTATCAGCGTTCGAATAAAGAAATTGTATTTGCTCCGAAAAAAAGATTAGATGAGATTGTAGAAGCCAATACGGAAAATAAGACAGATCTGATTGTGGCCAGGAAGATCGCAGAGAAGAGTAATTGTTCTTATATCTTTGGAGAGAGCAGCCGGGAAATTTTCTGTCGGAATTATGAAAATAATTTTAGGCATTATTCGGAAGTGATAAAGGCATTATTTAAATTCGCTTTACAGGATTTGTTTGTAATCCGCAATACACATTCCGGTGTGATTTCTGCTAATTTTTTACTTCCTATGGCATTTAAAATTGAGCAGAACGAAATCGGAATGAAAGGGGATTTTGCTATTCCATTAACAGAGCCAGTGGTTTTAAAAGAAGGGAGAAAA
Organism: Hungatella sp.; assembly: GCA_022792815.1. Taxonomy (GTDB): domain Bacteria; phylum Bacillota; class Clostridia; order Lachnospirales; family Lachnospiraceae; genus UBA3402. The sequence goes on along the minus strand of JAAWBS010000002.1, from coordinate 52,700 downwards.
GCAATTTTAGATACTATCATAGAACAGGTTAATACGGTTCTATTTACGATTATTCCGGGAATGAAGATAGATGTTCATAATTATGGGATGCAGCTGACCGATTCCGGAGAAAACGGTTATAGGATAGAACTTGTTTCTATTCGGAATGGGATGCCGCCGATTCCGATTCGAATGGAATCCGAGGGAATTATCAAGATTATTTCTATTTTAAATGCTTTGATCCAGGCATTTGGAAATTATTCCATCTGTCTTGCAATTGATGAATTGGATGCAGGCATCTTTGAGTATATGCTTGGGGAGCTGCTTGACATTTTTAATAAAAGTGCGAAGGGACAGCTGATATTTACATCCCATAATCTGCGCGCTTTGGAGATGCTGGATAAAGACAGCATCATGTTTTCTACGGTAAATCCGGATAGAAGATATATCCGAATGAAGAATGTAAAAACATCAAACAATTTAAGAGATACCTATCTTAGAGGAATTACCCTTGGCGGTCAGGACGAAGCGATTTATGAGGAGACAGACAGTTTGAGAATTGCGCGTGCATTTAGAAAGGCGGGAAGAACGATACAGCATGAGTGAAAAGAAAGTTGTTGTATTCATAGTAGAGGGACCGAGTGATGAAGCTGCACTTGGAACCATTATGAAAGAGTATTTTTCCGGTAATGAAGTGCAGTTCATTGTTGTGCATGGTGATCTTACGCTGAAAGATTATGTTTCGAGTGACGATATTTTGAAAAGAATTAATCAACAGATTGATAGGGTAAAGAGAAGATATCGATATGTTCAGGATGATTTTATAAAGATTATTCATATCGTTGATATGGATGGTGTATACATTCCGGACTCAGATATTAGAGAAGGGGATAAGAAGGAAATTGAATACTATGAAGATCATATTGCGGCAAAGAATGTGAGCGCGATTGAAGAACGAAATAAGCGAAAAGGGGATATTCTCTATAAGCTTAGGAAGACAGGAAAAATCAATCATATACCTTATCGGATATATTTTAATTCCCGTAATTTGGAACATGTACTGTACGGCGAACTGAAAGATTGTTCTGATGAGGAGAAGCAGATACGATCAGATGATTTTGCGGATCGGTATGACGGAAAATCAGATGAGTTCATAGAATTTATATCGGCTTCTGCTGTCGCTGTTCCAGGTACATATCAGAAGACCTGGGACTACATTGAGAAGGATAAAAACTCTTTGAATCGGCACACCAATATGCATCTGATTTTTCAGAAATAAAAGAAACTGTGATATACGGATACGGAAATCAGAGGCGAGTTGTTTAGACACTTTGGTTTCCATGAACCAAAAAGGACGCCGGAAGACGGAAGATCAATCAGGCACAATGCCGGGAACGATCACATGGGAAATGGAGACAGATGAGAAAAAGGACGGTGCAGAGGGTCGGGGACGGTATGGCCAAGAAGAACCAGGAGCCCTGCGGCGGAAGGTACTATATTCTGTGCAAGATTATAAGAAAGTATGAGAACAGAACTACCAAAAGCGACTGGCGGCAGGAGAAGACCGGAAACAAGAGTATCCGGATCCAGCAGGAAGATTATGACGCATTTGGAAAGACGGAGCTGATCACAGAGATCCGGGAACTGGAACGGCAGGGGCTGATCCGGGCGAAATATTTCAGCGGCGGATCCGATGTGGAGAAAGTCAGCTATCATCTTAAAGATATGGACAGGTTCTATGAGATAGAGGGAAAGCAGTCGGAGAAAAGCCGCCTTCAGGAAGCGTCAAACTGCGTCAGCGAGTATAGTCGGGGGACAGAGTCTCCCTGGCTTCAAACATATTATCAGGAGATGCTCCGGGATATTGATGAGGGGAAATATCCCGAGGATGTGAAAAAATATGGGGGCAAGCTGTTTTTGTGCCTGAACATGGTGGAAAAGCTCCGGGAGCCGGTTTATATAAGAGTATTCAGCAGCCGATATCTGGGCGGTTCCAAAGTATTTGAGGATACATTAAAGTCCAGGGTTGTCAGCATAGGAAGAAAATACCATCCCATGATCGACAAGGCCATGAAAGACCAGCAGGTCCTTTCCCAGTTGTATCTGGAAACCTATGCCCAGGAGCTGGAGCTGAAAGGAGAGCTGAAGATCTTGCTGGCAGGGCGGGAGGCAGATCTGTCCCTGTTCCCTTACGGGCTGGTGCTGAATACGGAGACCTTGAAAAATGCAGAGATCCCCCGGCAGCAGGAGATCCGGAAGATCGTGACCGTGGAGAATAAGGCCAATTACATGTCCATGCCCTCTGAGAAAGGGACGCTGATCCTGTTCTGTCACGGATTTTTCTCCCCCAGAGAGCTGGAATTTCTGACGAAGCTGGAACAGGTTCTGGAGGAACAGAGGCGGGCAGGAGCCGAAATCCGGTATTACCACACAGGGGATCTGGATTACGGCGGAGTCCGGATCTTCCGCTATATCAGGACAAACCTGTTTCCCGAGCTCAGGCCCTGGCAGATGGATGCCCAGCAGTATGAGCGATATCGGGAATATGCGGTGGATATGGAGACATCGTCCTGGGAGGAGTTAAAAGAGATGGAGGAACCCTTGCTGCAGCCTCTGATTGAAAAAATCGTGGCTGAGAAAAAGGTCATCGAGCAGGAATGTTTCCTGTTTCGGGATATAGAAGAACAAAGAGACAAGGAGGTTTGAGAGACATGATTAAGGAGAAAAAAAGGCTTGCCATAGCAGGCTGCGGATTTCTGGGAAATATCGTGATGGATGCCTGGAGAGACGGGCTTTTGCCGGAGTATGAGGTGGTGGGAGTTCTGGGGAGAGACCCTGGCCGGGCAAATGCCATGGCAAAGAAGGCCGGGTGCCCGGCGTGCCGGGACCTCCGGGAGCTGCTGGAGACCAAACCGGACTATGTGGCGGAGATGGCTTCTGTACAGCTGGTGAAGGATATAGCGGAGCCGGTGTTAAAGTCAGGGGCCAGCTTGGTGGTTCTGTCTGTCGGAGCATTTGCAGACCAGGAATTTTATGAGCACATCAGGTCTGCGGCAGAAGAGTATGGGACCAGAGTTCACATTGCCTCCGGCGCTATCGGCGGTTTTGACGTGTTTCGGACCATATCGCTTATGGGGCAGGTTGAGACGAAGATGGTCACCCACAAAGGGCCGGGATCTTTGCGGAACACACCGGTGTTTCGGGAGGGGATGATGGAGGATGAGGAGGAGACCGAGGTCTTTGGAGGGAATGCCAAGGAGGCTATAAGACTTCTTCCGACCAAAGTCAATGTGGCGGTGGCAGCCTCCCTCGCCACGGCAGGGACGGAGAAGACGAAATTTTCCATTGTCAGCGTGCCGGGGATGGTGGGAGACGATCACAGGATCACGGCTCAGATCGACGGGGTGAAGGCTGTGGTAGATGTCTACTCCGGCACCAGCGCGATCGCAGGGTGGAGCGTGGTGGCGCTTCTGCAGAACCTGGCATCCCCCATTATGTTTTAGGAGAGGAGAGATTTAAACATGTTCAAAAAAATTGTGGCGATAGAGCCGGTAAGCCTGATTCCGGCGGCCCAGGAGGAGTTAAAGCAATATGCCGAACAGGTGATCCTGTATGACGATGTCCCGGAAAATGAGGACGAGATGGTAAGAAGGATCGGAGATGCCGACGGAGTGCTGGTCAGTTATACCTCCCAGATTGGCCGCTCTGTCCTGGAGAGATGTCCCGACGTGAGGTATATCGGCATGTGCTGCAGCCTGTACTCGGAGGCCAGTGCCAATGTGGACATCGCATATGCCAGGGAACGGGGCATCCGGGTTCTGGGGATCCGGGATTATGGAGACCGGGGAGTGGTGGAGTATGTGCTGTACCAGTTGGTCCGGATTCTGCATGGCTTTGACTTCCCCATGTGGCAGGAAGAACCTCTGGAGCTGACCGGGCTGAAGGTGGGGATCGTGGGACTGGGAGTGTCAGGCGGAATGATTGCCGATGCCCTTCTGATGATGGGCTCCTGTGTGTCCTACTACAGCAGGACCAGAAAGCCGGAAAAAGAGGCGGCAGGCATCGCGTACCTTCCCCTTGACCGGCTGCTGTCACAAAATCAGGTGGTGATCACCTGTCTCAACAAGAATGTGATCCTGCTTCACGACGAGCAGTTTCAAAGCCTCGGAGCCAAGAAGATCCTCATGAACACTTCCATCGGGCCGGCCTCGGACACGGAGGCCCTGGCAGCCTGGCTGGAGTCGGAGGACAATCTGTACTGCTGTGATACGGAGGCAGCCATCGGCGACCCGTCGGGGAAACTGATCGAGAGGGACAATGTGATCTGTGTGAGGACTTCCGTGGGCAGAACCAGACAGGCTTTTGAACTTCTCAGCAAAAAGGTTCTGGACAATATACGGCTGTATCTCAAGGAGCAGCAATGCCGATGAATCATGGGCCGGGAATCGAAAGACAGATTCCCGGCCCTGCCGTTCTCTGTAGACGCCGTGTCAGCTGATCTGCCACCTGACGCAGCTCCCGTCGTCGTCTTTGCTGACGATCAGCTGGTCCTCGATCTCCTGTTTCAGCTCGGACACATGGGAGATGATGCCGATGAGCTTGGAGCCGCCGGCCATCCTCTGAAGCACTTTTACAGCCTGGTTTCTGGAGTGCTCGTCTAAGGAGCCGAAGCCTTCGTCGATAAACATCATGTCAAGATTCAGGCCGGCGGAGGACTCCTGAATCTGGTCTGCCATGCCCAGGGCCAGGGAGAGAGCGGCCATGAAGGACTCTCCGCCGGACAGGGTGCGGATCTCCCGTTCCTTTCCGGTGACCGTGGAGTAGGCCATGAGATCCAGGCCTCGGTTTTTCCCCTCCCCGGCTTTCGCAAGCCCGCACATCCGAAGCTCAAACTGTCCTGCCGACATTTCATAGAACCGCCGGTTTGCGCTGCGGAGGATTTTTTCAAGATAATACCGCTGGACATAGGTTTCCAGGTCCATCCTGGCGCCGGTTACATTGCCGGAGACCAGGCGGTACAGAACGTCCAGGCGGGCGTACTCCTCCACCACCCGGCCCCGCTCCTCCATCTTAGGGGCCAGAGACGACAGGATGGTCTCTTCTGTCTGCCAGCAGGCCTGACACTGATTCCAGCTCTCGTCTGCCAGTTCGTACCGACGTTCCGCCTCCTGTTTTTCCAGGGTGAGCGCTGCCAGATCCGGGCGCTTTCTGCCGTCGATGGCTCCGTTTGCGGCTTCCGCCATGCCGAGGGCGGCAGATTTTTCCTGGTTGTACTCCTCTACCATGACCTGCATCCTGTTGGCCGTCTCTCTGTCATAGGCGGCCACGAGAGATTTCCACTGGGATTCGCTTAAGTGTTTCTGCTCTCTCAGAGTCTCGTAGGAGGCTTCTTGCTCCATGGTCTCCTGCTTCTGAGCGGGAAGGTCCCTCCTGTATTTTCCGATCAGCGTCTCGGACTGCTCCTTTGCCGCCTTTGCCTTCCGGGCTTTTTCGGCAGCTGTTTTGTAGACCGTATTTTGCTGATCCTTTTTCTCCTCAGCGGTTTTTCTGGCCAGGAGGGCCTCCTGGGCGGTGGCGTAATCCTTCGACGCTTCTTTTCGGAGCGTCTCTAACTGAGCCTGACTTCCCGACAGGGCAGCCGTGGCTGTCACCACCACCTCCTGGGCTTTTTCCGCCGCTTCTCTCAGTTTCCCTTTCTTCTGGTCAACTTTGCTCAGAGAATCCAGAACTTTCTCCAGGATGCCGGATTTTTCCTTCAGCCGAATCCCTTCTTCCAGGACGGTTTTTTCCAATGCCGCCGTCCGTTCTTCGGCTTGCGTCAGAGTGACGGATTCCGAGAGTTCTGCTGCAGGTTCGGCTGTGTCTTTGGACATAGCTCCGGCCAGGCGCCGGCAAAATCGTTTCATGGCCGTGGCCCACGACTCCTCTTTCTCGTCTGCCAGAGCCTGATCAGCCTGGGCTTTGGCCGCCTGTTTTTCCTGGGCCGTCCTCAGTCGGCCCACCTCTTCAGCCAGCGCTTCCAGCGCCTCTCTGGAAAGCTCTTCGTGATCGTTTGTCTGGGGGCAGGGGCTGGGGTGCTCCCGGGAACCGCAGACCGGGCAGGGGATTCCGGGGCAAAGTTCCCGGGCCAGAAAACCGGCCTGGGCATCCAGAAATGCTTTTCTTTTGGATTCGTACCCGCTGTTTTTCTCTTCGTACGTCCGGGCGGCCAGGGCGTAGGCTTTCCTGGATCGGACTGCCAGATTTTTCTGGTTGTCTGCTTCCTGTCTCTGGCCGATGAGTGCTGACAGGTCCGCTTTCAGGCCGGCTGTCTCCTGATTTTTTTTATTCCAGAGGCTTAATTGTCCTTCTACGTCTCCCAGTTCTTCCGCCTGCTTTCTCCAGTCCGTTTCCTGCTTCTCCAGCGCCGCCAGCTCGTTCCGGGCTTTTCTGGCGCTTTCCCGGGCCGTTTCGGCCTTCTTCTGATCCTGTGAGACCTCCTCCTCGGCCAGTTTGATCTTATCAAAAAATTCCAGGGCCTTTCTCACTCTCTCGGCTGTCTGGGTGAAATACTCCAGTTCTGTTTCATACAGCTCCTTAGCCGCAGCTTCCATGGCGGCAGCCTCCTCGGCCTCCTTTTTCAGGCCCGGCAGCAGTGCTTCCTCTTGTTTTAGGGAAAACGCGGTGGCTTCCTGCCGTAAGAGAGCTCCGCCATATTGATCGTACCGGTCTTTGATCTCATAGGAATCCCGCAGCCGGGTGATCCGGGTCTCGGTCTCCTTCATCTCTTCTTCCATCTCCCGATACCGCTCTGATTCTGCGAGAGCCTTGTCCAGCTGCTCATAAGATTTCAGCAGGCCTTCGGCCCTGGTAAATTCCGCCCGCTTCTCGTCCCGAAGCTCTCCGGCGGCCTGCCGCTCCTGCGCTTTCTGGTCCCGCACTTCTCTCAGCCAGTCCCGGACCAGTCTCAGCTCCTCTAAAAACGTTTCCATATCTGCGGCAGTCAGCCGGTCCGGTCTGCTGACCTTATCCTTTTGTGCCTGCAGTTCATCCCGCCGTTCATATCCATCGGGGATCACCACATGGGCGGCTTCCGTCTGATACACGGTGCGGATGGTGGCGATCTCCTTCTCCTTCTCTTTTTTTCTTCGGCCCAGTTCGTCCGAGATCATCTGAAACAGCTCAGTCTTGAAGAGCTTCCGAAAGATCTTCTTTTTGTCGTCGGATTTGGCCCGCAGCAGGTCCATAAATTCGCCCTGGGCGATCATGGCCACCTGCATAAATTGTCCTTTGGTCAGCCCCACGATCTCTTCCAGCTTCTGGTCCGTCTCCTTCTGAGGGTATTCAGAGCCGTCAGGCATGGTGAGGGACACGGTCTCGCTCTCCTCTTTGGCTCCCGCTCCCCTTTTCAGAGGCCGCAGATGTCTGGGCTCCCGGCGCACTTTGTAGACCAGAGTCTCGGGGCCGTTTCCCTCGGAAAAGGTAAGCTCCACAAATGGCTTCACATGGAGGCCCACAAACTGGCTCTGCAGCTCCGCGCCGTCCTTTTTGTTGGAGGTGGAGCTGGCTTCCCCGTAGAGGGCAAACACGATGGCGTCAAAAATCGTGGTCTTCCCGGCCCCTGTATCCCCGGTGATGAGAAACAGGTTCTGATCCGGCTTTTGGAAGTCGATAACCGTCCTTCTCCCGTAGGAGCCGAACGCCTCCATAGTCAATGTAAGCGGTCTCATCTCATTTCACCCCCTGAACCGTGTGAATCACGTCTTTCAATATGTCTTTTTCTCCCTGATCCAGATCCTTCAGGAAGGCGCAGCACAGCTCAAAAGGATTCAGCAGCGCTTCGGCCTTCACGTCCCCGGTGTAGTCTGCTTTCCTCACTCCCTCCCGGCGAATCTCCAACAGGAAGGGAAAGGCCGTGCGTATCCGGTCCTGCATGTCGATGACGTCCAGGTCCGCCTTGTCTGTCAGGATCACCGTCACGTAGTCGCCGCAGGCCTGAGACAGCAGGTCTTTCAGCTCTCCCCGGATGACCCGGACCTGACGGAGGGGAGTTAGGGGAAGAACCGTGATCTGAGGAGCCCGGCCTTTTTCCTGTAAGTCCACCAGGATCACCCCTTTTTCCTGCCCTGCCTCGCTGACGGAACAGGCCAGAGGAGTGCCGCAGTAGCGGTGAGAGCCGCTGCCCGCTTTCATGGGCTTGTGGATGTGGCCCAGGGCGGCGTAGTCAAACCTCTCCAGCACATCGGAGCCCACTTCGTCGATGTTGCCCACGGTCCGGATCTCCGAGTCCATCCGCTCCACGTCTTCCGCCCGGGTCCCGGCAGGGAGGTAGAACTGGTGGCTTACCAGGACGTTTCTCTCGCTGTCGTCCAGATGTTCCCTGTCGATGAGCCGGCGTATGGTCTCGTCGTAGGAGCGGTTGTTTCCGTGGCTGTCCGCACCCACGACGGATTTGACCATGGACGGCTTTACGAAGGGGAGAAGGTAGAAATTGACCTTCCCGAAGGCATCCTCCAGGACCACCTTCTCGATGTGCTCCGCCTCTGTCTGGGGAGGCAGCCCGATCATGTGGAGGTTCTGCCGGCAGAGCACGCTCCGGAAACAGTCCACTCTGGGACCGCTGTCGTGGTTTCCGCTGATCATCATGACGGCCGCATCCGGAAGCGCCCGGGTTAAGTCCGTGACAAAATGGCTGAGCACCTCCACCGCCTCGGCGGATGGAACCGCCTTGTCGTAGAGATCCCCTGCGATGACCACCGCGTCCGGCTTCTCCTGCCGGGCTAAGTCGGTGATCTGGTTTAAGATGTATTTCTGATCTTCGAGGAGATCGCGGTTCATCAGTTTCAGGCCGATATGGAGATCGGACAGATGAAAAAATCTCATGGCGTTTGCCTCCGGTTCTGCAGGTATTTTAAATGGGATTTGGCGTCTTTATGCTGTCATTTTACACGAAAAAGGAGTTGTTTACAATTGTTAATAAAGGAAGATATTTTAGACAGCAGAGACAGGGGCCATACAGAATGAGTGGCTCTTTTGATGATTGACGATTGCTTAATAACTGAATATAGGATAAAATAGTTTTAAATGAGTCCCGGGAAGTCCTGATTTAGTCATAGGGTGATGAAAGATGGACATGGCAATATGATATACACAGACTGACGACGGATGGCAGGATCAACGTGCCTGAGATCTATCTTCACGGGCTTGGATTAAAGAGAAAAGGCGGCATCAAGAGGCCGAAGTAATATGATACGGGGAGGTTCACCAATGAAATCATTCCACTACACTGTCACCGACAAGATGGGCCTTCACGCCCAGCCGGCAGGTTTTCTGACCAAGCTGGCCCTGTCCTTTCCCTGCCGGGTCACCGTCATACAGGGGAGCCGCAGGGCGGATGCCAAGAAGATTTTCGGGGTCATGGGCCTCGGCGTCAAGTGCGGCCAGGAGATCACCCTGGAGACGGACGGAGACCGGGAGGAGGAGGCCATGGAAGCCCTGAGAGAGTTTGCCGAGAAGAATCTCTGACGGCCAGGCCCACGACAGCCAGTACAAGACAAGGAGCCCTACCATATGAAAAATAACAGGCAGAATGAGCTGCTCAGGATTCTTTCAGAGGCGGACAAGAGCATCCCGGCGGCGATCCTGGCAGGGATGCTGGGAGCCAGCGAGAGGACGGTCCGCAATTACATAAAGGTACTGAATGAGAGCGGCGACGTCTCCATCGTTTCCTCCCGGGAGGGATATCGTCTGGAGAAGGGGGCCGCCGCCCAGGATAACGGCCTTTCTGAGAATGAGGCCCGTTCCTGGCAGGTGCTTTCCGACCTGCTCACCAGCAAGGAGGGGATCAATGCCTTCGATGAGGCGGAGAGGCTCTTCGTCAGTGCCAGCACAGTGGTCAATGTGATCATTCCCCGGATAAAAAGCATGGTGAAAGAGTACGGCCTTTGCATAGAGTCCAGCAATTATCAGTTTTATCTTAAGGGGAGCGAGTGGAATAAGAGGAGGCTCATCGGGTATATCGCCACCAGCGATTCCTACAGCTTCTGGAACACAGACGAGTCCCTTCTCCAATTGTTTCCCCATCAGGACGTGGACGGGATCATGCAGGAGCTGTATCCGGTTTTTCAGAAGGCTCAGATTTACCTCAACGATTACTCCCTGAACAACCTGATGGTCCACATCCTGGTGATCCTGATCCGGCTTCAGTCGGGAGACGGCCTGGAGGAGCAGGAAGCCCGGGTCTCCACAGACGGCCTTTTGGAGTCTCTCTACGACAGGGAGGAGATCAAGGCTCTGGCGGACATGATCTCCGCCAATTTTATGGAGAACCACGGGATCCAGATCCCGGAGAGGGACTATCAGCAGATCCTGATTCTCATTGCTCTTTCGGCGGAGCACGAGACGGTGAATATCCGCAGCGTCATCAGCCATGAGTTTATCAGCAATGTGACCTCCGTCCTCTCCCTGGTGTCCGAGCGCTACTGCATCCCGGAGTTTGACAATGATTTTATTATGCAGTTTGTCCTTCACGTATACTATGCCTACCAGCGGTGCGCCTATCAGATGGGGATTCCCAACCCGGTGGGCCCTCAGCTGAAGAAAGACTATGCGCCGGTCTACGACATGGCGGTGTTTTTCGCCCACAATTTTGATCACATTTATCAGGTGAGCTTCAATGAGGACGAGATCGCCTTTATCGCCTTTCATTTCGGCGCGTATCTGGAAAACAGCAGACAGCACAAGGAACTTGTCACCTGTACCATCGTGGTGGAGTCCTACCATTCCTATTCCAAAAAACTGGTCAGCCACATCAGCGAGACCTTTAAAGACCGTCTTCTGATCCGGAATGTGCTGTCCATCAGCTGTTTTCTCCAGCACGCCACGGTCAGTGACCTGGTGATCACCACCCTGCCGGTGGAGAGTGAGGGGCGGCGCATCGTTCAGGTGAGTCCGATTCTGACCAGAAAAAATATAGATGACATCCGGGGGAAGCTGGATCAGATCGAGGAGGAGAAAAAGCTGGAGCACACCAGGACTTTTTTCCAGAGTCTGTTTCACAAAGAGCTCTATTTCAGGAATCTTGTCCTGGAGGACGAGGAGGCCTACATCCGGTTTATGGGGCAGCGGTGCCTGGAGCAGGGGTATATTAAGGAGGCCTTTATCCAGGATGTGGTGCTGCGGGAGTCGGTCTCCAGCACGGCCTTTACCGACGTCCTTGCCATGCCCCACGCCATCAGCCAGAATGCGGAGCGGTCCTTTATCTGTGTGGTCCACAACAATATGCCTATCCGGTGGGGCAGGAAGACGGTCCACTTTATCCTCCTGGTGGGAATCGCCAGGCAGGAGATGAAATATTTCACCCCGGCTTTTGACCTGGTGGTGGATCTGTTTAACTCCACCAACCGGACCATCGAGCTTTTAAAGACAGGTACATTTGAAGAATTCTGCAGGCGGATCATCTGACTGCGGGGGATGTGGAGACGGTTTTGTCGGACTCTGCATCTGGGATTTGGGATCTACAGCGTCATTTCGGCACATGAGAGGCCGGCGCTGTGGATCCTTTTATTATTTTTATGACGTGGACGGTATGTTCTGTCGCCCGGATGGAGTGCCGGGATGAGAGAGTGGCTGCTGTCAGTATAAGCATTTTTCCGGCAAGGCGGCAATCTGCCTATATTGCCGCCTTGCCGGAAAGAATTATATTTTATTAATTGTGGATTATATCCTAAAATAGGTTCACAAGGAACAGAAAACTATGTAAAAAGCAGAAAGGGGAATCGGTTTATGATCAGAATTTTACTTGCATGCGGCATCGGGGCTTCCACCGGATTTATGGCTGCCAACATGAGGAAGGCGGCGAAGGCCAAGAAACTGGATGTGACCATCCACGCGGTCAGCAAATCCCAGGTGTCGGAGTACGCGGACAAGATTGACGTGCTGCTTTTGGGACCTCATTTTTCGGCCGAGGTGCCGGAGTACCGGGAGATGCTGAAGAGCCACAACGTGAAGGTGACTTCCATCGACCCGGACGATTACGGAGCTCTGGACGGAGAGAGCATCCTGGAGTCTGCCATTGATTTTTACAACGAAGCGTAAAGGGCGGCTGTCATCGGCAATTCCGTCCCGCGGGACGGCAACTTTATGAAACAAGGAGAAAAATGTTATGATGAATAAGATACAGGCGTGGATTGAGAAAAATCTGGTCCCCGTCGTCAACAAGATCACGAAGAATTTCTGGTTCAGCATCGTGGCTGATGCCATCCTCTACATCGTTCCGTTTTCCATGGTCAGTACGATACCATCCCTGTGGGCGATTTTGAGGCGGTTTGTCCCGGCTCTGCCGGACATCTCCCCGCTCAGTACCTTTTCCTTCGGTCTGATCGGTCTGTTTGTGGCCTATGTGATCCCGTATAACTGTATGAACAAGATCGGTAAGAAAGACCGGGCCATGATCGCCGGATTTACGGGGATCGGCACGTTTATGATGTGTATGAACTTCGAGACCGTGGAGGGAGGCTCCCTGGTAGCCATGTCCAAGTTCGGCGCAGGCGGCATGTTCACCGCCATAGTGGTCGGCATTCTGGTGTCCGCCGTGTACAAAGCCATGAACAAGTTCTCCTTCTTCAGCGAGGACAGCGTGCTTCCTGATTTTATCAAGAACTGGTTTGACAATATTATCGCCATCATTTTGAGCCTGACAGCAGGGTATATCTTCACCTACGCGCTGAAGATCGACGTGTTCACCATGGTGCAGATCATCATGAAGCCTGTCACCGGATTTGCACAGAGCGCTCCCGGCGTGGTGCTCATCGTATTTCTGCAGAACATTTTCTATTTCTTCGGCGTGTCCGGCTGGGTGTTCACTCCCGTGACGCGCAGCATCACCCAGGCGGCCATCGCGGAGAACGCCTCCCTGGTGGCGGCAGGCATGGCTCCCAAGAATATTTATGCCTACGGTTTCAGCCGTTACCACCACATCGGAGGCCAGGGCGCCACGCTTCCTCTCGCCCTGTTCATGCTCAAGGCCAAGTCGAAAAAGTTCCGCCTTCTGGGCAAAGCTACTTTGGTTCCGTCGGTGTTCAACATCAATGAGCCTTTGCAGTACGGTGCGGTGGTGGGCAATCCCTTTATGCTGATTCCCACGGTTCTCATCGCCGTCATCCTGCCGGGTTTCTCCTATCTGTGGTTCGTCATGGGCTGGGGCACTATCAACTATGTGAATTTTGATATGAATTTTGCGCCCAACGCGGTTTCCGCATTCTTCATGTCCGGCGGAGACGTCCGCAACGTACTTCTGGTCTGCATTAACTTTGTCATCGCCGCCCTGATCTGGTATCCGTTCTTCAAGGCAGCGGACAAGGCAGAGCTTAAGAAAGAGGAAGAGCGGTCTGCGGCCAAGGCGGCTAAGGCAGCGGCGAAGGCCAACGCATAAATGTCATTAATTATAAGAAAGGGAACAATATGAAAGATATCAATGCTGTCGCAATACAGGTTGTGATGAATGCCGGGGACGGACGGATGAGGATTGACGAGGCTCTGGCGGCCATGGCGGCCGGGGATCTGGAAAGGGCCGAGGAGCTTTTGAAAGAGGCGGAGGAGCTGATCGTCAAGGCCCACAATGCTCAGACCGAGGTGATCCAGAGCCAGGTAGCCGGGGAGAGCATGGAGTATTCCCTGTTGTTTATCCACGCTCAGGACACGATCATGACTATCAACACGGAACTTCGGATGACGAAAAAGCTTCTTCCCATCGTAAAGATGCTGATGGAGAGGCAGAAATAAGGAGGACAAATCATATGGCAAAGACATTTCCTGAACAGTTTCTCTGGGGCGGCTCCACTGCCGCCAACCAGATTGAGGGCGCCTGGGACGAGGGCGGGAGGGGTCCGGCGACGTCGGATTTCGCCAGACTGATCACCAGGGAGATCCGGGACACAGAGGGGACCTTTGACGTCCACGTCCCTCACAATGCGGCCTCCAGGGAGATGGTGGAGGACATGAAGCTGCACCCGGAGAACTGGGAGCTTCCAAAGAGAAGGGGAATTGATTTTTATCATACATACAAAGAGGACGTCAAGCTGTTTGCGGAGATGGGATTCAAGGTGTTCCGGATGAGCATTTCCTGGTCCAGAATCTTTCCAAACGGCGACGACGCCCAGCCCAACGAGGAGGGCCTGAAGTTTTATGACGCGGTGTTCGATGAACTCCATAAATATGGCATCGAGCCGTTGGTGACGCTCTCCCACTTTGACACGCCTCTTCACCTGGCGGAGGTTTACAACGGATTCGCAAGCCGTCACACCACAGACGCATTTGTCCGCTATGCGGAGACTGTCATGAGGCGGTACAAGGGGAAAGTGAAATACTGGCTGACCTTCAACGAGATCAACAACGTGCTGTCCAACCCCTTCACCAGCAGCGGCGTCATCATGGACGGGGCGCCGCAGCCAGGCAGCTGCAACCCCTACCTGGGGAACTGGCAGCTGAAATTCCAGGCAGTCCACAACCAGTTTATCGCCAGCGCCCTGGCGGTGAAAAAACTTCACGAGATCGACCCGGAGGCCAAGATGGGCAATATGCTGTGCCGTCTGGAAAACTATGCCGAGAGTTCCAGGCCGGAGGATCAGCTTCAGGTGATGTTTGAGGATCATTTCAACTGGTTCTTCACCGACGTCCAGGCCAACGGAGCATATCCCTACTATATGCAGCGGTTCTTTGACGAGAATGACATCCACATCGACATGGGGCCGGATGACGAGAAGATTCTCCGGGAGGGGGCTGTGGACTTTATCACCATCAGCTATTATATGACCTACATTATGCGGTACAAGGGTTCCCCGGTTCCCCAGCCCACGGGGCGGCTGGTGTCTGACATCAAGAATCCTCATCTGCCCAAGTCCGAGTGGGGCTGGACCATTGATCCCATCGGCTTTCGGGTCACCTTAAACCGGATCTATGACCGGTATCACAAACCCATCTTTATCTCGGAAAACGGTCTGGGGGCGGTGGATCACTTTGACGAGAACGGACGGATCCAGGATGACTACCGCATCGACTACATGAGGGCTCATGTGGAGCAGATGAGGGAGGCCATCGCCGACGGAGTGGACGTGTTCGGCTATGCCTGGTGGGGCCCCATCGACCTGGTGTCCTCCGGCACCTCTGAGATGACCAAGCGCTACGGCATGATCTATGTGGATCAGGATGATTACGGCCGCGGAAGCAAGAAACGGAGTAAGAAGAAATCGTTCTATTACTATAAGAAACTGATCGCCTCCAATGGGGCGGATCTGGAAAATGATGTGACGTTTGAGGAGTAAAGGTTCTTGAAGCTCTCCTCTGTAAACCGGCTGAGGTATGGCCGGGGTGCAGAGGGGAGCATTTTTGTGGAAATTCCCGTGTACAGTCACAGGCCGCCCCATATGGGGTTATGTTCACAGGGCACCTGTGAGCAGTTATAGTAGGTCACATGATAAAAGAGGCGCTTTTCCTCAAAAAGAATTGACACTTTTTGCCATTTGTTCTATAATTAGAATAATTATAAAAAGAGGGTGATAGCGTGACCCGATATGCAGAGCTGATATGGAACATGGTCAGGGAATCCCAGGCTCACATGACGGCAGAGCAAATCTTTCTGGAACTGAAGAAGACAGAACCCAAGATCGTTCTGGCCACGGTATATAATAATTTAAACGGGCTTTGCAGCGAAGGTCTGATCCGAAAGATTTCCGTGGAGGGCTCTCCGGATCGGTACGACAAGGCACAAAAGCATGATCATCTGGTCTGCAGACGGTGCAAAAGGATCTCTGATATCTGCTTTGAGGACCTGACAGGGAAACTGGAGAGACAACTGGGAGAGGGGATCCTCTCCTACGACCTGAAAGTTTTTTACCTCTGCCCGGAGTGCAGAGAGAAAGAAGAATAGGAGGCAGCGGTATGGTGTACAGATGCACGGTCTGTGGATATGTGTTTGACGAGGAGCAGCAGGGAAAACCATTTTCGGAATTGACCCAGTGTCCTCTGTGTAAGCAGCCGGTCTCGAAGTTTGAGCAGGTACAGCCGGAACCTAAGGAGGAGACAGTCCCGCGGGAAGAGCCGGAGTTGGACTATCCGGCGGACACGAGGAAGACGGACAGCTGCTATCGGTATATGAAAGAGATACACGAGATGGCTGTGACTGGCAAGCCGGCTATCGAGGCCATGGGAACCCGGATGAAGATGCCGGACTGGGATGATATCCTGGTTCTGGGGGCTCAGCTCAACCCTCTTCCTCTGGACGAGCATGCCCCGGTATCTTTAAAGACCATCATCGGAAAACACGCCGAAAAGCCTATGGCCCTTGACATGCCGGTGTACATTTCCCACATGTCCTTCGGGGCTCTCTCCAAGGAGACCAAGATTGCCCTAGCGAGGGGAAGCGCGGCGGCAAAGACGGCTATGTGCAGCGGCGAAGGCGGGATCTTGCCGGAGGAAAAGGAAAGCGCATATAAGTACATATTTGAGTATGTGCCCAACTTGTACAGTGTGACGGATGAGAATCTGAGGACATCGGATGCCATCGAGATCAAGATCGGTCAGGGGACCAAGCCGGGGATGGGGGGACACCTTCCGGGAAGCAAGGTGACTCCCGACATCGCGGCTATTCGGAATAAGCCTCTGGGACAGGATGTCATCAGCCCTTCCAGATTTCCGGGGATTGACACCAAGGAGGACTTAAAACGGCTTGTAGATCAGCTTCGCTCCCGCAGCCAGGGAAGGCCTGTGGGCATCAAGATTGCGGCAGGGCGGATCGAGAGGGATCTGGAGTACTGTGTATTTGCGGGCCCCGATTTCATTACCATCGACGGAAGGGGAGGCGCGACGGGCGCATCTCCGTCGATCATACGGGATTCCACCAGTGTTCCCACCGTCTATGCCCTCTATCGCGCCAGGAAATATCTGGACAAAGTGGGAGCGGATATCGATCTGGTGATCACAGGTGGTCTTCGGGTGTCTTCCGACTTCGCGAAGGCCATCGCCATGGGAGCCACAGCGGTTGCAGTTGCCTCGGCGGCCATGGTGGCTGCGGCATGTCAGCAGTACCGGATCTGCGGAACGGGCATGTGCCCCGTGGGAGTGGCGACCCAGGACCCGGATCTGAGAAAACGGCTTCATGTGGAGGCGGCAGCCAAACGGGTGGCCAACTATCTCGGCTGTTCTGCAAAAGAGTTAGAGACCTTTGCCAGGATCACCGGTCATGAGGATATCCACCAGCTGTCGGTGGATGATTTGTGTACCATCAGCCGGGAGATATCAGAATATACCAATATTGAGCACGCTTAAAGCAGTAGGGCGCTGGTTTGCGCCGGACTGTCTGCAAGGTGCACAGGCCCGCGGAAGGATGTGCTGTCAGAGCAGCGGCCTGCGCGGCGGATCGGGAAAACACTCCCCGATTCGATTCCATACAATAGGTAATTGCGAAAGTCAAGGTTGAGAGAATATTCAGCCAAGTTTTGAGTTTCGCAAGTGCCTATAGATTCAATACAAAAAAGGAGAATGAGAAACATGAACAAGTATGCAGGAACCCAGACAGAGAAGAACCTTGAGGCGGCATTTGCCGGAGAGTCCCAGGCCAGGAACAAGTACACCTATTTCGCCTCTGTGGCCAAGAAAGAGGGATATGAGCAGATCTCTTCCCTGTTCTTAAAGACCGCTGACAACGAGAAGGAGCACGCTAAGATGTGGTTTAAGGAGCTGAGCGGCATCGGCAATACCAGCCAGAACTTAGCGGCAGCGGCAGACGGTGAGAACTTCGAGTGGACCGATATGTACGAAGGGTTTGCCAAGACCGCCGAGGAAGAGGGATTTCCGGAGCTGGCAGCCAAGTTTCGCCTGGTGGGTGCCATCGAGAAGCACCATGAAGAGAGATACCGTGCACTTCTGAATAATGTGGAGACAGCTCAGGTATTTGCCAAGAGCGAGGTCAAGGTCTGGGAGTGCCGGAACTGCGGACACATCATAGTAGGGACCAATGCCCCTGAGGTATGTCCTACCTGCAGCCATCCTCAGAGCTATTTTGAGGTGAGCGCAGAGAACTATTAAAGTCATCGGGTTATTACATGTACTGAGAGTGGGGCGAACTGGTTTGGAGGGGGGCTCCAACACCGGCGTGCTGGAGACTTCCGTGGCGCCGGGGGCCAGAGAGAAGCGGACGGTTATCAATGGCGGCGGCCAGGATACGGTCACGGTCATGATCTATATGTGCGGAACGGACCTGGAGTCGAGAAGCGGCATGGCCACCTCGGACCTTAAGGAGATGGCAGCAGCGACATTGAGCGACCGGGTCAATGTGTTGGTCTACACCGGCGGCTGTACCGGATGGAAAAACCAGGTGGTCAGCAGCAGGGTGAACCAGATCTATCAGGTAAAGGGGGCGGCCTGGTGTGCCTGGAACCGGATATGGGAGATGTGTCCATGACAAAGCCGGAGACTCTCTCGGAGTTTATCCGATGGTGCAGCGAACGCTATCCGGCCAACAGGAGACAGCTGATCTTCTGGGATCACGGAGACGGTTCTGTCAGCGGGTATGGGTATGACCAGAAATACCCCAAGTCGGGCTCTATGACGCTGGCGGGCATCGACAAGGCTCTGGAGGACGGGGGAACCACCTTTGATTTCATCGGCTTTGACGCATGTCTGATGGCGACGATGGAGAATGCCCTGATGCTGGGGCAGTACGGAGATTACATGATCGCCTCGGAGGAGACGGAATCCGGGTATGGCTGGTACTATATGGACTGGCTGACTAAGCTTTCGGAAGATCCGTCTATGCCTACCCTGGAGATCGGCAGGCAGATCGCCGATGACTTCGTGCGCTTCTGCGCTCAGAAAGGCCAGGGAAGCAGCACTACTTTGTCCCTGGTGGACTTGGCGGAGCTGGAGTGTACGGCTCCCGAGCCGTTTGCCGCCTTTTCCCAGTCGGCCAGCTGTCTGATTCAGGAGAAAGAGTATAAATCGGTTTACGGATCTTTATCATCAGCATTATTGGAGTGAAGCGATGGGAGATTGAGTTTAAAGTACGGGTCTTATTAAGGGCGTCCGTGTCGGTTCACCGACACGGACGCCCTTAGCTGTACCTGCAATCCGGACAATCCCTGCTCTACCAATCCTCCTCCAGCAAAGGCACGTCCTCTTGGGCCAGGCTCTCCTCCCCCAGTTCATTGATCACCGTCTTCCCGGCCTTGCCGTACTGATACAGCTGATCTAGAAACTCGATGGCAGCCCGGATCTTGGTGCGGAGCAGATAGCCGCCGGACTGAGTGGCCTCTGTCAGGGATTCGGCAGACACGTTAGGGGTCCAGCCGTAGGCCCGACCGTGGAAATCCTGGATCTTGGCCAGAGCGCTGCTGACCTCCTCCCTGGTTAAAGGTACCAGCTGGGGAGCCTTCACCAGCATATCCAGGACGGTTCTGGCAGGCTGCAGGCTGATGGGGTAGATCTGTTCCAGGTTCTCGTAATCGTGTTTGCCCTCGATGACATCCTCCACGTAGGAAGAGCTGAGAGCGAACAGAGTGAAGGTGGATTCAGGGCAGAGCTCCGGAAGGAGAAACCTGGCCATATTGCGATAGGCATTGAGCCGGGCCTTTTTGCTCAGGCGGCCCATCAGTTCCGTCTCGTCCATGAGGATCACCCACCCGTGGTATCCCATATGGGTAAACAGATGGCTCATGAAAGCAAAATAGTCGCCGCAGTGGCGGGTCTTGGAGAAATTTTCGTTATATTTCACAGGCTGGCCGAAGATGCGGCGATAGATCTTCTTTAACGAGCCGTTAGCCACAAAATCGCCTTCCAGGTCAGCCTGGAGGAGGAACTTTTCGTCCGAATCCTCGGTGTTTAAGTAGGAGCGGAACAGATAGTACAGCTTATCCGTCTCTAAGGATTTGAGGGCAAAGGGAAGCATCTCCCCGGCCAGGGGACTGTTGGCCGATATTTTCTCCAGCTCCTGCATGATTCCCGGCTGCTGCCGCCCCGGAAGATAGGTGTTCTGGAGGGTCTTCTGGTAGACGAGATAAAGCTTGTCCATAGGAGTCTCTTTGCTCAAGGAAAGGTAGGAGACCACCATATTGTTCAGATGGGCCAGATTAAAGACCGTGTTCAGCAGGTGGGTCTTCCCCTCCCCATACTTGCCGCTGATGATCATTCCGCTTGATTTGTTCTTGTCGCACACCAGATCCAGGCGTCCCGACAATTCCTTCATAATCTTGGGACGAGCCTCGGAGAAGTACTGGCCCACAGCCCGGGACGGGACGCCGGAGCGCAGGGCTTCTATGATGTGCCTGGCTTCCATGTCATACATCGGTCTTCACCTCCTCCATAGCGATCTGAATCAGTCTGGGGATTCCCATGGCTCCGGTGCGGGCCTGGGACGCGACGGTCCTGGCAGTTTCCAGATCCAGGGGAGCCAGGGGAGTGTTTTTCTGTAAGCCGGCAAGACTCTCTGATATGGAGATGATCACCTCCGGCGTATATTCCTGCATGGCAAGCAGATCCAGATCGATCATATCAGAAAAACGGTTGAACCGCTCTCCGATGATCTCATTTTGTATCCGCATCCACAGGGCCTGATAGGACTTGATCCCTGCGTTTTCGTGATCCACCAGCTCCCGGTCAAAGGCGTAGACGAACATGATGTTTTTCATGGTATCGATGTCGTCGATCAGCTGGCGGATGCTCTCATAGGTATCCTCCCGCTTCATCTTGGTGTAATGTACCGGTTCTAAGCTGGAGCGGCTGACCAGGATCTCCAGGTCGTCGATGGTGATGAACAGGCCCGAATATCCGCCGAGGCGGACCACCTCCGCTAAGGAGCGGAGCATATGCCGGGCATTAAACTTGGTGATGCGGCTGGGATAAAAGCCCAGCGCCCGCAGCTGTGCCAGTTTGACGGTCCGGTCTCCCTCCAGCCACGCCAGAAGCATGTCACGGCTCTGGTCCTCCAGCACAGGGTAGCCCAGGACACTTCCGGTCAGCATACTGCACGCCAAGGCAAAATTATTGTCCAGCATGGGATTGTCCAGAAAGGTCTGTTTCAGCAGTGCGCGGATCTCCCGCTTGTTTATGGCATCCCCCATGCCGTTGTGGGAGAGATAGTCGATAAATTTCATGCCTTCCGGGATCTCATCCGGGTCAAAACCCATCTCCTGAATCAGACGGCATCCAAGAGCCTCTAAGCACTCCATAAGCCCGCACTGACGGAGGATCTCCACATAGATCTCCTTGAAATCATGCATCCACACATCTTTTGCGGAAAATGACACGGTCTTGTAGTGTTCTTTGCGGGCGATAGCGATCATCAGGCGCAGAAAGTGAGTCTTGCCGCTTCCCTGTCGGCCTGTGACGAACTTAATCTTGCTGCCGCCGTCTTTGATATACTCCTGAAGATATTTTTCGCGCCAGAAATCGGTGAGAAACCGGATTCCGCAGGTCAGCTCCACGGCACCGGATAAACCGCCGGTCCGGGTGATGTCTAATTGTTCTCTGAATTCGGACATCATAATCTCACCTCTTATTCACGGTAGAAACGGATGGTGGACAGATGCTGCTCATTGCCGTTCTGGTCCAGAATACGGATGGATTTCTTGCTCTCCCTGTTGGGGCCGAACTGGAATTTCCTTCCGTTCTTGGCGGTATCGGTTCCTGAGATATAAGAGATATACAGCCGGGCCAGATCAAATGCATAGCTTTGCAGGTCATAATCTTTTCGGAAGCGGCTCATGGGAGCCAGCAGTTTGTACAGACTGGTCAGATAGATATCCGACTCAGGCTGACGGTTCAGCTTTAAGACGGCCAGATCATAGGCATCCGACAGCTCGCCGGCAAAGGAGGCAGCGTTGAAGGGAGCCTTGTTTAACTTCTCCTGGCCGCTGCGGACCGTTTCCACGAAGCTTAAGGGGCGCACACACTGCACTTTTTTGCGGTCAAGGTAAATATCCTGATTCTCCATGTCCAGACGCACTTTGTAGGGAAACATCTCGTAGACGGGAGAGGCGCCGCGGACGTCTACTCCCTTTTCCCGGCATTCTTCCAGCATCTGAGCCGCGAAATCACCGCTTTCAAAATAAGCCTTGGCGTCAAAATCTCCGATGGCAGATCGGATCCGTTCCAAAGCGGCTGAGAGGACGGCAGCGGTGTCTGCCATGGCATTGATGTCTTTTACAAGATTTTTTAAGTCTCCGCTCTCCGTCTCGCGTCCTACGGATTTGGAGAGCTTCTGAAGAGAGGCCAAAGCGTCCTTTACCGACTTTTCCTCAGGCTGCAACGTCTGATACAGATTTTCGTAATTCATGGTTTCATCCTTTTTATTTATTTTTTGAGTGTCAAAACTATAAAAAGTATATATGAAATATGCGGTGTTTTCAAGATTTTTTCGGAAATAGATGGGGGCTGTCACAAAAATAAAATTTTTCTTCATAAAAAATACAAACCAAGCCTTCCTGTGATATAATCCAACTATCTAGGAAAACGACAAAAAGTCAGGACAGGTGGGCAGCAGATGAATCGTGACCTTTATTCATGGCAGGAGGACTGCTTAAAGCGATGGCAGGCAGCAGGCGGCAGAGGGATGGTGCAGGCAGTGACCGGTTCCGGAAAGACACGGATGGCGCTGACGGCGGCGGCCCGGCTGGAAGAGCTGGCCGGGGAGAAGCTGAAAGTCCGGATCGTAGTCCCCACCGGAGCTCTGATGCGGCAGTGGGCACAGGCTCTAAGAGAGTTTCCGAGAGACAGCCTGGGAGGGGAAGAAAGGCGCCGGGATATCGGCATGAGAGGCAGCGGGCACACGGCCCCCGCAGACCGAAAGTATCTGATCTATGTGGTCAATTCCGCACGCTATGAGCTGGCCAGGCAGATTCTGGCGGAGCTGCGGCAGGGAGATACGGTGTTTTTGATTGCGGACGAGTGCCACCACTATGTAAGCGGCCAAAACCAGCTGATCTTTGAGTTCCTGCCCCATATCGGGGAGTACGAGGAGCGTTTTTTTTCCATGGGGCTGTCGGCCACCCTGCCGGGCGGCGAGGCGAGACAGTATCTTGCCTCCGTCCTGGGGCCGGGGATCTACACCTATGGCATGGAGAAGGCCATGGCGATGGCCACTGTGTGCCGGTATGAGATCTATCACATCGGGCTCTCCTTTGAGAAGGGGGAGCGGGTTGAATATGACGAGCTGAGCGAACGGATGATCAGACTCTACAACTGCCTGTGTCAGAGTTACCCGTCTCTGAGAACGATGAGCCAGGGGGAGTGTTTTGAGCTGTTAAAGAGCCTCTGCGGCGATAAAAACCGAAGGATCGCCGAGACAGCAAAACAATATCTGTCCCTCTCCTATAAGAGGAAAAGTCTGGTCTGTCTGGCTTCTGCCAGGATTTCCTGTGCCTGTGATCTGGTACAGAGACTGGACGAAAGAGAGAAGATACTTCTGTTCGGGGAGCGGATCAGCCAGGCAGAGGAGATATACCGGCTTCTGGCCGGGAGGTATCCGGGGAGAGTGGGGCGCTGCCACTCCGGTATGGGGCAGCAGGCCAACCGAAATGTGCTGGAGCGGTTTCGGGACGGGGAGCTGCGGATCCTGATCGCCTGCAAGTCCATCGATGAGGGGGTGGACGTGCCGGATGCTGCGGTGGGAATCGTCCTTTCGGGGACGGCTGCCAGGAGGCAGAGGATCCAGAGGCTTGGGCGGATCATCCGGCAGAGGAAGGGAAAAAGCGCCTCTCTCTACTATCTGCACATCGTGGAGACCTCGGAGGATGACTGTTACCTTCCGGGCGGAAGCGGGCATGCCATATTTGAGTTGGAATATCTGCCGGGAGCCGGGCGGTTTTTAAACCCTGCCTACGATGAGGCGGCGAAAGCGCTTTTAAGGGATATGGGAGACTCCGGAGCGTCCGGGGAGAAGATCAGAGAGGCCATGCGCTGTCTGCGGCTGGGATGCGTCCGCTCGGACTGGCTTCGGGATACGGCTGATCTGGAGGAGAGGAAGAACGGGGAGAAATATGTTAGTGACAGAAATTATTGGAGCTGTATGAAGAGATTGAAGATGTACAAGAGGGAAGATTGAGTCAGCGAGTCCGGAGCACCGGACTCGCTGTGTTACAGTCTTCCCTAAACCAGAAACTCCTCGGCGATCTCCCGGAAGGCTTTCGGGTTGGCCCGGTTCCAGGCCTCATAATCCTGACCGCTTTCTGCCACGGCGCATCCCAGCTTTACCAGGAAATCCGGGATGGAAGACTCCGTCATCACACCCACTTCCTGCCCCATGACTTCGCTGCCCTGTCGGTCGTCGCCGCCTGCATAGACGGAGAAGGCAGGGGAGAGCACGCCGTCCACCTTCTTGGCGCCGCCGCGGAAGCCGATGGACCCGGTCTGATGGGTACCGCAGGAGGAGGGGCATCCGGAGATGTGGATCTGAGGAAGAGCCCCGTCCGGAATTTGGGCCCGGCGGACTGCCTCCACACAGGCGGCGAGAAGAGCCTGGGAGTCCCGGATGCCCTGCTGACAGGTACCGGCGCCGATGCAGCTTACAGAGGATTCAAACAGGGTACCGGCGCTGTCCTCGGTGATTTTTAATACGGTTTCGGCCTCGGCTCCGGTCAGATTGATGACATAGGCCGTCTCATCGGGAGCCAGGCGCAGCTGTGCATCCGGGACGGAGGAGAGAGCCTCGCTGAGGGCGCACAAGACCCTCGGGTCAGCCTGTCCGCCGATGGGGTGCCACACCACCGTGTAGAGCCCGGCCTGTTTCTGAGGCAGAGCCCGGTGATTTTTCACTGATTTTCCGTCTCCCTGCTTTGTCACGGAGGAAAGATCCGGGTGGACGGTCAAGTCCTCGCCGGAGGAGAACACCTCCTCCAGTTTTTCCAGATAGGCCGTCTTGTAGGCCTCCGGTCCGCCCAGAGATTCCTGCATGTATCGGGTTCTGGCTTTGCCCCGATTCTGGTAATTGCCGTAGGCACGGAAGGTAAGCCACATGGCCTTGATATAGAAAAGGATCTTCTCCGGCTCCACGGCCTCGGCCACTTTTACACCGAACCGCGGCTGATTGCCCAGGCCCCCGGCGCTGTACACGTCAAATCTGCCGTCACACCGCGCGGTGAATCCCAGGTCCCGATAGGTGGCATGAGTCTGATTTCTCAGGGAATTGGAGAATCCCACCTTCAGCTTCCGGGGAAGCTTTTCTGCTTTCAGAAAGGTCAGCAGGTAATCTCCCGCCGCCAGGGCCCAGGGGAGCACGTCGAAATATTCGTCCTGTTCCACACCGGACAGAGGGGAGCACATGACATTGCGGGGGTAATCTCCGCCGCCGCCCAGGGTGACGATGCCCGCTTTCAGGGCTTCCTCCATGATCTCACACGCGGCATCCGCTCCCAGATCGTGGAGCTGGATGGTCTGGCAGGTAGTAAAATGAACTCTTGGTATTCCATAGGTCTCCACCATCCTGGCAGTAAACGCGAGCCGCTCTTTCGTCACCACCCCGGCAGGCATACGCAGCCGCAGCATGTTTGCTTTGCCGCCTTTCTGGGCATAGCTCCCGAAGTATCCGGAAAATTTCTTGTAAGCCCCTTTGTCCAGCTCTCCGGCATAAAAAGCCTTGGTTTTCTCCCGGAATTCTTCAAAATCCGCCTTGAAAATCTGCGGGTCAATCCATGTCATACATGTAACCTCTCTTTCCACTCATTTTCCTTAAATCCGACCAGAACGAAGTCATCTCCCACCAGCAGAGGCCGCTTTACCAGCATCCCGTCTGTGGCCAGCAGCTGAAACTGTTCCTCCTCACTCATGGACGGCAGTTTATCTTTCAGCTTCATCTCTTTGTAGAGCAGTCCGCTGGTGTTGAAAAATTTCTTTAAGGGCAGCCCGCTTTTCTTGTGCCAGGCTTTCAGCTCATCGGCAGACGGGTTTGCTTCCTTGATATGACGGTCCGTGTAGGTCTGATGATTGTGATCCAGCCACGTCCTAGCCTTTTTACAGGTGGAACAGGCCGGATATTGAACAAATAATAAGTTCATCTTTCATATCCTCCTTTGTCAATCCAGCCCTATTTTACACAAAAGAGATTCCTTTGAAAAGGGGGGAAAACGTAATAAAACGGAGAAGTTTTCTATATTTTAGTAGAGAGATCCGTTGAGACCGGAGAAATTATTTATGAAAATCATCTTGTATCTGTCGGATTACATCATCCCTCTGACCATGTTTTATATCGTGGGATTCGGCCTTTTGATGAG
The DNA here is from genome assembly GCA_022792815.1 of Hungatella sp. Lineage (GTDB taxonomy): Bacteria > Bacillota > Clostridia > Lachnospirales > Lachnospiraceae > UBA3402. The sequence goes on along the minus strand of JAAWBS010000002.1, from coordinate 26,487 downwards.
GCGCCCGGTGTATGACGATTTTGTGAATGGGGCCAAAGAGGGAGTCAAAACCGTGGCGGGGATCATGCCCACCCTGGTAGGACTGATGGTGGGGGTAGGAGTGCTGCGGTCCTCCGGATTTCTGGATGCTCTGGGAATCGTTCTGAGCCCTTTTTTCCAAAAACTGGGCTTTCCGTCACAGCTCTTTCCCGTGGCTCTGGTGAAGCTGTTTTCTTCCGGTGCAGCCACAGGGCTGGCTCTGGATCTTTTTAAGCAGTATGGACCGGACTCAGAACTGGGACTGATGGCTTCGCTGATGCTCAGCTGTACGGAGACCGTATTCTATACCATGAGTGTCTATTTTCTCACGGTGGGAATCAAAAAGACCAGATATACGCTGCCCGGCGCACTGCTGGCGACCCTGACAGGGATCGGTATGAGCGTGGTCCTTGGAAGGCTGATGTAGGGAAAAATGTTTAGAGTTTGTTAAGAAAATATAAGAAATCTATAAGGTTTAGGTGGTTGCCGTGTCCGGGGAAATCATGTATAATAAAAATCACGCCAAAATGAAGTCATCAGATGAAAGGACAGACTGTGGACACGTACCAAACGTTGAATGAAGTACTGGTGAATCTGTTTCGCGATGTCATGGACATTGAACAGAAAGCGATTATCACCGAGGAATATAAAGACCTGACGAATAATGATATGCATGTGATCGAGGCCATCGGAATCGGTGAGGCCAGGAATATGTCTTCCATAGCACGTCTTTTATCTGTTACCGTAGGGACGCTCACCATCGCTATGAACAGTTTGGTGAAGAAGGGATATGTGATCCGGGAGCGGGGAACCGCAGACCGCCGGGAGGTCTATATCTCCCTGTCAGAGAAAGGGAGAGGGGCCTATGAGCACCATGCCAGATTTCATAAGGCTATGATTGACAGTGTCTCAGAAGAGCTGGACGAGGAAGAGATGGAGATGCTGGTCAGAACTCTGACGAAGCTGAACCGATGGTTTCGAGGCTGGCAGGATCATTGCCATGAAGGGGCTGACCGGAAGCCTTGATGAGAGCAGGCCGGTGCAACATCAGAAGCTGCATGAACGTTTAAAGGAGGATATCTTAGATTATGAAAAAATGGATGATGTTATTGACAGGAATTTTGACGGCGTTATCGCTGGTAGCGTGTACGCCTACTCAAGTGGATGAGACGATCCCCCAGCCGGTGGGAGGCGCACATCCGGCGGGCATCACCCCGGAGATGGTGCGGGAGAGCAACGGAGCCGAGGAGAAGCTTCCGGATCCCAACGCTCCCATTCTCGAGATGGCGTTTGTCTATTCCATAGATGCCAGCGGTGCCAAGCTTACCAGAGAGCTGGTGGATCTGGAGGAGCTGACAGAGGAGGCGCTGGTTGCCTGTCTGATCGAGAGAGGTGTGCTGGAGGAAGGTACGGAGGTCAACGGCTTTGATATCGACGGCGGAGCGAAGGCAGGCCCCGGAGTGACAGCAGAAGCGGCAGGTGACGGCGAGCGGATCGGAACCCTGGATCTGACCGGATTTCCCAAGGCTGACGCGGCCAAGGAGAAGCTGCTCCTTCAGGCGGTGGCCAATACCTTTATCGAGAACTATGAACTGGACAAGATCAAGCTGCTGATCGAAGGTGCCAACTACACCAGCGACAATGTGAGTCAGGGCGACGAGGATTATCTGGTGTTGGAAGAGTGACAGGCTTAGATATAAGAAGACAGGTTTCTGAGACCTGAGACAAAACGGACTGCGGAAAACGGAGAGAATGACCTCTGTTTTTAGCAGTCCGTTCTATTACACTTCTATTTCCCCGCCTTTTGCCCGTTCACCCACTCATTGAAATACGGCTTGATCACTGTAAACGGCGCAGGCCCCAGATCCAGGATAAACTGATGAAATTCTTTTAAGTGAAACTTGGTTCCCAGAGCCTTTTGGGCCTGTTCCTTCATATGGCGCAGCTCCAGATACCCTACATAGTACTCCAGATAATTGACAGGAGCGCTGAGCATATGCTGATAGATGTCATTGACCGTATCTTCATCCGAGATACCGAAGATTTGGGACAGATAATCAGCCACTTCCTCCTTACTCCAGCCGTAATAGTTGATGTTTAGATCCAACAAAGCGTGGATCCCCAAGGTAGCAGAGGCGTTGTGGGCCAGCAGCTGCCCCAACTCGGGGGAGAGGCCGTTGTCCGTGGTGTAGGCATAATTTTCCACATAGGTGGCCCACCCTTCTGTGTAGCTGCCAAAGCTTAGGACATTCCGGACAGGGGAACTGCAGTTGGACAGGAAATACACATTCTGATAGAGATGGCCCGGATATCCCTCATGGGCCAGGGTGGTGTAAAGGTCGCCGGAGGTGTTCACAGAACCCCGGTTGATGTAGATGACACAGTCCTGATAGCGGTCCATGGGGGGAACCAGGAAGAAGGCGGGACTCAAAGCCTCCTCTAAGGATTCCGGCACATACTTGGTGGCGTAGTTGGCTGATTCCAGCGCCGGAAAGTCCGCCTGGATCACGTCCTTTAAGTGCTCCAGAATCTCATCCGGTTCCGTGTAGGCAAACTCATAGTCATCGAGGCCTTCCATCAGCTCTTCATGGTCTGTCATCAGCTTATACATGGCTGCCATGTCATAATTGATCTGAAGGTCAACAGCATCCCTCAGCTTGTCGATGGTGCTGTAGGTGGTACCGGTGGAGGACTTGACCAGGTATTCGTAATACCGTTTCCCCTCCGGATAGTAGCACAGCCCCTGCTCGTTGGTACAGGTTCCCTTAAGCTCTGTGAGACCGTTGAGAAGAAGTTCATAAGCCGGGATGAAATGTTCGGTGAGAACTTTCAGGTTCTGCGCCTTGTAGCCGGCCTTCTCCTCCTCGGTCAGATCTTTGAGGGCCTCCACCCGCTCGTCAAAAGTACTGGCGAGAAAATGCTCTTCCGGAGCCAGAACATAGGCACTGCAGTCCGACACGATGGTATCCACACAGTCGTCGGTCATAAAGAGGCCGGCTTTCGCCTTCTCCTGTTCAAATTCCAGAATCTGCCGGTAATAGTCATCTATGGAGGACAAGATGGCCAGATAGTCCTCCACATCCTGTTTTCCATAAAAAATATACTCGGCCAGAAGCACCGGAAGCTGGGCCTGGATCCCTACAGTAGGAGCCAGAGGCTGATAGTACAGCTCCAAACCCTCAAATTCCTCCTCCGCCTCATAGGATGCCTGGAGGATCCGGTAGGTCAGCTGCTGGTCTTCCGTTAAAAGCTCCATAGGGATGGTGTCGAGGAGGGCCTTTTCCTCTTTCTCGGTCTCACTGGCTTCCTTCAACAGGTCGAGAGAGAATTCCCCCAACTCCTTAGGGCAGTCGGTGATGCCGTATGCGGCAGGGTCCGCCAGGGTATAATGAAGATTTAAGTAGCTGTCAGACAATTGATCGCGGAAAAGTTGGTCACAGAACCGTTCAAAATCGGCCTGAGCCTTCTGAATTTCCGCAGGGTCTGCACCGGATTCGGAGAAAGTCTCCTCCTGGGAGGAAGAGGCAGTGTAGGTTTCATAGTCCGTCCCGCCGGGAGAGGCGCCCCGCCCGCAGCCTAAGATCAGGGAGAAGGCGAGAGACAGAGGGAGGAAAAAACGAAACACGGGTGACGGATATCGGTTCATAGCGACAGGCCTCCTTATATCAAGTATTCTAGGGTCACAAAGTCATAGATCGGCATACAGGCACGTCATCCATGACCGTTTGCCCCTGGTATCAGTATAATTTATATTTCCCGGAAATACAACTCATGAAAAAAGATTGACGAAAGGTATTTAAAAAGGTACACTAAGAACAATGAATTTTTAAAATAAATAATCAGGAGGAAACCAGATATGTGCAGAGACTGCAGAAATAAGCCTTATTATATGACCACAGCCATCGCCTACACGTCGGGAAAACCTCACATCGGCAACACCTACGAGATCGTCCTGGCAGACAGTATTGCCAGATATAAGAGAGCTCAGGGGTATGATGTGTTTTTCCAGACCGGAACCGATGAGCACGGCCAGAAGATCGAGCTGAAAGCGGCGGCGGCGGGAATGTCTCCAAAAGAGTATGTGGACAAGGTCGCCGGTCAGGTAAGGGGGATCTGGGATCTGATGAACACATCCTACGATAAGTTTATCCGCACCACGGATGCGGACCACGAGCGGCAGGTACAGAAGATCTTTAAGAAGCTGTATGACCAGGGAGATATCTATAAGGGGTATTATGAGGGCCTCTACTGCACTCCCTGCGAGTCTTTTTTTACCGAGTCTCAGTTGGCGGACGGCAAGTGCCCCGACTGCGGCGGTGCGGTGCAGCCCGCCAAGGAGGAGGCATATTTCTTTAAGATGAGTAAATATGCGGACCGCCTGATCAAGCATATCAACGACCACCCGGAGTTTATTCAGCCCGTTTCCAGGAAAAATGAGATGATGAACAACTTCCTGCTTCCGGGGCTCCAGGACCTGTGTGTGTCCCGAACCTCGTTCAAGTGGGGTATTCCGGTAGATTTTGATCCCAAGCATGTGACTTATGTGTGGCTGGACGCTCTGACCAACTACATCACCGGTATCGGTTATGACTGCGGCGGAGACGGCACAGAACAGTTTCGGAAATTCTGGCCGGCCGATCTGCACCTGATCGGGAAAGACATCATCCGGTTCCACACCATCTACTGGCCTATCTTTTTGATGGCTCTGGATCTCCCGCTGCCCAAGCAGGTATTCGGACATCCCTGGCTTTTGCAGGGTGAGGGCAAGATGAGCAAGTCCAAGGGGAATGTGCTCTACGCGGACACTCTGGTGGATTTCTTCGGTGTGGATGCGGTTCGGTATTTTGTGCTTCACGAGATGCCCTTTGACAATGACGGAAGCATCTCCTGGGAGCTTTTGGTGGAGCGGTTAAACTCCGACCTGGCCAATATCCTTGGCAACCTGGTAAACCGTACTGTCTCCATGTCCAACAAATATTTCGGAGGAACCGTGAAACATACAGGAGCGGCGGAAGCGGTAGATGAGGATCTGAAGGCCGTGGTGCTGGAGGCAGTGAAAAAAACCGACGAGAAGATGGAACAGCTGAGAGTGGCTGATGCGATCAGTGAGATCTTCAGTATTTTCCGCAGAAGCAACAAATATATCGACGAGACCATGCCATGGGCTCTGGCCAAGGACGAGGCACAGCACGGACGGCTGGCAGAGGTACTCTATAATCTGGCAGAGGCCATCACCATAGGCGCTTCTCTGCTGGAGTCCTTTATGCCGGACACTTCCGCCAAGATTTTAAAGCAGCTGAACACGGAGAAGAGAGAGTTGGACAAGATGGATACCTTTGGTCTGTATCCGGACGGAACTAAGGTGACGGACAAGCCGGAGATCCTCTTTGCCCGCGGGGATATCAAAGAAGTGATGGCTAAGGTGGAGGAGATGGAAGCGGCAGAGGCGGCGAAGGAAGAAGCCGGCCAAGGCGCAAAGACAGAGGAGACAAAAACAGAAGGCGGGCAGGAAACCGCGGACATGGATATAGAGCCCAAGGCGGAGATCACCTATGACGATTTTGTGAAGCTGCAGTTTCAGGTAGGTGAAATCATCGCCTGCGAGGTCGTGAAGAAGTCCAAGAAACTGCTGTGCAGCCAGGTGAAGATCGGAAGCCGGGTGAGGCAGATCGTCAGCGGCATCAAAGCCTGCTACACACCGGAAGAGATGGTGGGGAAGAAGGTCATGGTCCTGGTGAACCTAGCGCCCAGAGAGATAGCGGGGAAGCTGTCGGAGGGGATGCTTTTGTGCGCCGAGGATGCAGACGGCAGTCTGGCCCTGATGATTCCGGAGAAATCCATGCCGTCGGGGGCAGAGATCTGCTAGCGCGTGTCAGAATCCAATGTTCAGACACGCTCCGGGAAAAGTGACGGCGGACAAAAGATCTGAGAGGGTGGCCCTGCTGCGGTCACCCTTCTTTTGGTGATGACATGGCCTTTTTCAGAACAGGCGGAAAGAAGTCGCTGCACTCTCCGGCCAGAATCCTTGCCGGAACCACATACCCATTCTGTGTCCAGTCCACAAGGATTTTCGCAACACCGGCACTGAAAAATTTGATGGCGCGCATCTCCTGATCGGTCACGACTCCGCCCTTGACTCGGTTCATTCTTTTCAGACACAGCCGCCGTACCATCTGGTAATGCATGGTGTAGAGATGTTCCGCCTCATATTTGTGCCCCATAGCCAAGAGCATCTCCTTCTTTTTTATCAGCTCAAACATATCTGCAAACCGCTCTCTCCACAGGTCTAAATCGCAGTCATCTGTGTAGATTAAGTCCACCTGGTCGATCACCGCCTGGTCCAGCAAGTCATATTTATCCATAAAGTGCCGGTAAAAGGTAGCCCTGGATATGCCTGCCTGAGCCAGGATGTCATTGACATTGATCTTTTCAAAAGATTTTACTGCCACCAATTCTTTTAAAGCTGTATATGCTTTCCGTTTCACTTCACTTTGCTTTCTCATGTGCCCCCCAAGACATTTTGTGAAACATTTCGTCCAATCTGTTTCTTGTTTTCCGTTTATAGCTATTATACACTATAAATATGTCGAATTAAATCATGATTTTTCGCAAAAACACAAAAAGAATAAAGGAGACAAGCCGCAAATGTCAAGCAAAGAAAAGAAAAAACGGGGCTACAGCAATCTTCAGCTGGCCATCGCCAGCCTGGGATTTGGTTCTGTATGTGTTTTCTGGTCTATTTATAACTCATTTATTCCGCTAATCTTAGACGCAAAACTTCACAACCTTGGAAGCATCATGCTATCTGCCACCACCATATCGACTTTGACCGGTTTTATCATGACCATCGATAACTTTTTCGGCCTCATATTTCAGCCGGTGTTCGGCCGCAGATCGGATCATATGCGTTCTCGTTTCGGAAAGCGCATGCCCTATCTGCTTGCCGGAATCCCATCCTGTGCCCTGCTGTTCATCCTGATGCCGCTGGCGGCAAAGATCCAGGGTACTGCCGGGATCCTCTGTCTGATGGTGGTCGTGATTACCTTTAATTTCATTATGTCAACCTGGCGTGCGCCCTGCGTGGCCATTATGCCGGATCTGGTACCGCCGGAATATCAAAGTGACGGCAACGCGGTTGTCAACATGGTCGCCGCGGTGGCCACGATTATGGGGACTCTGTCTGCCACCCTTATGGGACTTCTGGGATTTAAAGAGGCCATCGCCTCCGGGGACTACACCTCCGTTTTTGTGTTTGGGGCCCTTTTGACGGTTCTGTTTCTCCTCATTATTTTGTTTGCCGTAAAATGGCCGGACAACCGAAAGGATGCCGTCGAGAAGGCTGATGGAAAGCAGACAGGAAAAGAATCCATCCGCAATCTGAATCTTCCGGCAGATGTAAAGATGAGCATGTTCTTTATGATGTTTGCCCTGCTTTGTATCTCTGGTTCAAGTGATGGCTTTGGCACCTATTTTACTCTCTACGCTGTCAAACTTCTGCAGATGAATGCCGCAAAGGCTACATTGGTTAAAACTGCCGGGACATTAGGAGCCATCCTCCTCGCCCTTCCGGCCGGAATTCTCGGAAGAAAGCTGGGTAGGAAAAAAACCATCACAGCAGGACTGTCCATTGTAATCACCTGTCATGTGCTGATGTTTATGCTGCCCTATGTAGGCGGAGCGGCTGTGGGGACTCTGCTCACTGTCCTGTATTTTATCTATGCAGGGGCATTTATACTGATCAATATCAATACACTGCCTATCATGCTGGCAATCGGAGGAAAAAGCCGTTTCGGCGCCTTTACCGGTTACTACTATACTGCCACATTTACAGCTGCTGTGATCTGCCCTACAGTGATCGGCTTTCTCATCGGTATTACCGGCACCTACAACACGCTCCAGGTCTTCTGTATGCTGGCCTCCATCCTGGCGGTAATCTGTATCCGCAGGGTAAAACACGGGGAGAATATGAGTACAGAAGAGGAAGAGGCGCTGTCGGAAGCCGTAAAAGCCGTGGAAGATTAAGAGGTGAGTGTCTATGAGTTATGTGATTGCCCATCGGGGTGTCTGGCTTCAGGCCCCGGAAAATACACTTCCTGCTTTTCAGGATGCGGTAGAAATGAAGATTGACGGAATCGAGACGGATATTCAGCTTACTCTGGACGGTCAGCTGGTGATCCACCACAATTATTCCGTCGACGGGACTGCTGACGGAACGGGAAAAATCTCGGAGATGACCTTGAAAGAGCTAAAGACTCTGGACTTTGGCAGTTATCGGGGGGAACGCTACAGAGGACTTCGGATCGCCACGTTAGAGGAATGTCTGGAGACGGTCCGTCCACTCGCCATCGTGAACCTGGAACTGAAGGCTCCGATGGACCGGGATTTTCCCTATGTAGAAGCGGTAGTGGAAACCGTCCGGCGATTTCATATGGAGTCAAATGTGATCCTGTCTGCCTTTGACCACAGCCTCCTTGCCCGGGCGAAGAAGCTGTGTCCTGAGATTCGGGTAGGGGCTCTTGTGCTGCCCCCCTCTGCTTCCGGCTCTCCCATCATGGAGATTGTTCGAAGCGCCCTTCCGGTCCACAAGCCTCTCTCCGCCATATGCAGGGAGGATATCCTTCTCACAGAAGAAGAGAGACATATTCTCGGACAGGCAGACATCGTGGCGCGTGAGCCGGAGGATGTGGCGGTGGAGCTGGCCCACAGCTTAAGTGCCATTTACCCGAACCTGGATTTAGGACAGGTGGAAGATCTATGGGGAAGACAGCAGGATCTTGACAGCTATATCGGGCACCTGGATTTTAAAATGGACTTCCTTCATCCAAACTATCAGATGGTGCTGCAGGATCAATCCATGATCTCCCGGCTGGCGGACAAAGGAATCCTGGTGAATCCCTACACTCCTGATGACCCGAAGGAGTTGAAACAACTGTGGGATCTGGGGTGTCATGGGATCATAACCAACAGACCGGATCTTTTGATGAAAATAAAAGAGACCCCCTTTTTTTGTGACGACAAAGATGATATAGTATAAAATAAGCTTTAGATAAGGTCAGACAAAAACATCTGCAAAGACAGGGGGACTTTTCGTGAAATCCATAAAATGTCTAAGCGGCAATCAGTTAAAGATGATTGCCGTTATCTCCATGCTCATAGACCATACGGCAGTGGTTTTCATCGAGAACCGGATTCTGAGAGGCAGTTCTCCCTACCAGACCGGCACGGCGGAAGCGATGGCCTATTTTGCCGGATGGCGGCAGATCGACATGGTGATGCGCTGCATCGGACGTCTGGCTTTCCCGATCTTCTGCTATCTGATCGTGGAGGGCTTTCTTCACACAAGAGATGTAAGAAGGTACGGCGCAAGGCTTCTGGCCTTTGCTTTTTTGTCGGAGATTCCCTTTGACCTGGCAGTCTTTGACCGGTGGTTTTATCCGAACTATCAGAACGTCTATGTCACCCTTTTTCTGGGACTTTTGGCTCTGATCGGGCTTAAAAAATTTCAGCTGGAGGGAAGCCTGTGGAAACAGGCTCTCACGGTAGCGGTCTGCTGCTGCGGGGCTGTTTTGCTGAAAAGTGACTACGGAGCATTCGGAGTGTTTTTTGTAGTGCTTTTGTATCTGCTTCACGGCCAGGTCCGGCAGCAGACGATCCTGGGAGCCATCGCCCTGGCGTGGGAAGTGACGGCTCCTCTGGCTATGATCCCCATCCGCATGTATGACGGGACAAGGGGAAAGAGGAATTGGAAATGGTTTTTCTATGCATTCTATCCGTCCCACCTGCTGATTTTGTATCTCCTCGCAGTCCGCTGACAGGGGGAAATATTTAGGATTGCCAACAGGGAAATCGTATGATAAAATGCCTGTAAAGCAAATGATTTCTTAGGCTTAGCCCCCGCCGAGGGGGCTAAGACCATTTGGCAGCCATAGGCTGTGTCTGTGAAAGTTCTTATCTTTCTGTCAGGAAATCCTGCTTTGAAATTCACAATACTAGGAAAAGGCAGGAACATCAGGGGTACAGAGGAACCCGGGTGATTTACCTGCCGAAAGGAGAACATATGACACAAAAGGTGACAAGTCAGGAAGTAAAAACCAGATTGGACAAGATGAATCTTGTTGATCAATTTCTTTTCAATGAAGTCATGGAGTATCAGGATGCGTTCGAGGCGACGGTCAGCATATTGTTGGGCGAAGAGATCAGGCTTCTGGGCAAGGCAGAGACAGAGAATGAGTTCCGTCTGTCTCCGGAGCTGCGGCAGGCCAGGATGGATTCTGTGGCTGTAGACGAAAGATACAGGGTCTATATGGTCGAGATGCAAAAGCGGAACACAAAGAATCTGGAGAAGAGAAGCAGGATTTATCAGGGCCATGTAGATGTGTCCTTAATGGTGCCGGGAACCGTGGACTTTAATAGTTTGCGGGATCTGCGTCAGATTATGGTGACACCGTTTGATGTCTTTGGCAGAGGACTGTACCGATATACCTTTAGGGGAGTATGTGCAGAGTGTCCCGACCTGGAGATCGGAGATGGGGTATGGAGGGTGTTCATCAATACAAAAGGAAAGAATCGGGGCGAATTCACTGAGGAATTTCTGGATTTTATGGAGTACATTACAGAATCTTCTGATGCATTGGCTCAGGCAACCACAAGCGAGAGAATGAAGATCATACATAAGAGAGTAAAAGAAGTAAAGCAGTCAGAGAAGACAGGAGTGAAGATTATGCAGATGTGGGAAGAAATGACTCTGGAAAGGGAAGAGGCAAGGGCAGAAGGAAGAGCAGAAGGAAGGGCAGAAGGAAGAGCAGAAGGAAGAGCAGAAGGAAGAGCAGAAGGTAAGATGGAAGGCAAAGCAGAGGGAAGAGCAGACAGTATCCTTGAATTGCTTGGAGAATTGGGAGATATACCTGAAGATATTACAGTAAAAGTCCGAGAGCAGAAGGAAGACAGTATATTGAGCAGCTGGCTGAAGCTTGCGGCCAAAGCAGCGGCGTTCAGTGAATTCAGAAAAGCAATGGACGAGCCGGAAGGAGAGAGGACAGGAAAAGGAGCCACACCATGATTTTTGACACTCACGCTCACTATGACGACGAAGCATTTGATGAGGACCGAGACATGCTTTTGGCAGGTCTTCCCGCTCGGGGAATCGGAGCAGTGGTAAATATCGGAGCCAGCGTTCAGACTACCAAAAACACCCTGGAATTGACCAGACGTTATCCTTTCGTCTACGGGGCCATAGGAGTTCATCCCAATGAGACCGGGGAGCTGAATGATCACCTCATGGACTGGTTGGGTGAGATGACCAGACAGCCCAAGGTGGTGGCTGTCGGAGAGATCGGATTGGACTATTATTGGGATGAGCCGGACCGGGAGACCCAGAAGCACTGGTTTGTCCGACAGCTGCAGCTGGCCCGGGAGGCCGGGCTTCCGGTGGTAATTCACAGTCGTGATGCGGCCAAGGATACCCTTACTGTCATGAAAGAACAGAAAGCCGATGAGATCGGCGGAGTGATTCACTGCTTTTCCTATGGAGTGGAGTTGGCCAGGGAATATCTGAACATGGGATTTTACCTGGGCATCGGCGGAGTCCTGACATTTAAGAATGCAAAGAAGCTGAAGGAGGTGGCAGAGTACATGCCCATGGACCGCATGGTTCTGGAGACTGACTGCCCATACCTCTCCCCGGTCCCTTTCCGGGGAAAGCGAAACTCCTCCCTATATCTCCCTCATGTGGTAAAGGCAGTCAGTGAGATCAAGGGCGTATCGGAAGAAGAAGTGATTCGGGTGACATGGGACAATGGGAGAGCCCTGTACCGCCTGGACCAGTGAGAGAGGAGACCGGATTTATGGAGCAGACCTCGAGATTTAGATTGGAGACTCCCCAGAAGACCATAGAAATCATTCAAAAATATAATTTTACCTTTCAGAAGAAATTCGGGCAGAATTTCCTCATCGATTCCCATGTCCTGGAGAAGATCATCCGGGCAGCCGGTATAGCCGAGGAAGACTGCGTCTTGGAGATCGGTCCTGGCATCGGTGTCATGACTCAGTGTCTGGCAGAGCGGGCCCGCCATGTGGTGGCAGTGGAGATCGATAAAAATCTGATCCCCATTCTCTCGGAGACGCTGGAGGGCTACGACAATATCACAGTGATCAACGATGATATCCTGAAGGTGGATATCAGGGCTCTGGCCTGCACGTATCATCAGTCCCGCCCCTTAAAGGTGGTGGCGAATCTGCCCTATTACATCACTACCCCTATTATCATGGGGCTCTTTGAAAGTAATGCGCCGGTGGACAATATCACGGTGATGGTACAGAAGGAAGTGGCAGAGCGGATGCAGGCCCGGCCGGGAAGCAAAGACTACGGCGCCCTGTCCCTGTCCGTGCAGTACTATGCAAGTCCCTATATTGCCGCCAATGTGCCGCCCAACTGCTTTATCCCCCGTCCCAAGGTAGGTTCCGCGGTGATTTGCCTGACCCGGCACGAGAAGCCGCCTGTATCTGTGAGAGATCCAATGCTGATGTTCCGGTTGATCCGTGCCTCCTTTAATCAGAGGCGAAAGACCCTTCTCAACGGCCTGAGCAATTCTCCGGAGCTTGACTTCTCCAAGGAAGTTATCGCGGCGGCCATAGAAAAACAGGGCCTTTCCCCGACGGTTCGGGGAGAGACCCTGACACTGGAACAGTTTGCCATGCTGGCAGACGGACTTACAGAGTGATCTTGGACAGTGCGGCCTCATCCGCAACCACCACCACGTTGTTGTGGAGCTGGAGGATAGATCCGGGAACCTGCGGGGTGACAGGGCCGCACACCGTCTTGTAAAGAGCCTCTGCCTTATCCGCTCCGCTGACTACCAGAAGGATCTTCTTAGCCTGCATGATGGTCTTGATTCCCATGGTGTAGGCCTGCTTGGGCACATCGTCGATGGAGGCGAAGAACCTCTTGTTGGCTTCAATGGTGCTCTGGGTTAAGTCTACACAGTGGGTGATGGTGCCGAAGGCCTCATCAGGCTCATTGAAGCCGATGTGGCCGTTATGGCCCAGGCCCAGCAGCTGCAGATCGACCCCGCCCAGATCTGCGATAACCTTCTCGTAGCGTTGGCATTCCTTGTCGGAATCCGGCTCCATGCCGTTGGGCACATTGGTATTGTCCAGATTGATGTTTACATGCTTAAACAGATTGTTGTACATAAAATAGTAGTAGCTCTGATCATTGTCTCTGGGAAGCCCCTTGTATTCATCTAAATTGACGGATTTCGTCTCTGAGAAATCCAGATCCCCCTTGTTATACCAGTCAATCAGCTGCTGATAGATCCCGATAGGCGTGGAACCGGTTGCCAGTCCCAGGACGCAGTCCGGCTTCATGATCACCTGAGCGGAAATAATGTTGGCAGCTTTTCTGCTCATGTCTTTGTAATCTTTTGCGCGATACAGTTTCATACAGACACCTCCACAAAATAAAAATAATTTTTTTAACTTCTTTTAACTAGGATAGCATTTTTTTGTCATACTTTCAATGGGCAATTACATAAAATATTAAGCAAAGGAGTGATGATATGTCCAATTATCGCAGATTAATTTCATACATATATGCCTATGAAGGCGGAATAAAAGGAAAAAATGTGGGTTTTGCAAAATTAGAGGTGCGAAACGGCCAGTGCAAGATTCAGGTCAATGTGAGGAATGTGTTCATCGGTAGCCAGGATACAGGTGTGTTTCTGCTGAGTGAAAGCAAAGAGCTTCTGGTGGGGAAAGTCTTCATCCGAAACGGAGCCGGGGAATTCCGGGCTATCGTGCCGGTGACAAACATCGCAGGTTCCGGACAGAATATCGATCAGTGCTACGGCCTGACGGTCCATAACCTGTCCGACTCCTGGCAGAGTTATACCACCATCTGGGAGGATGCTGTGGCCCACGCGGCGGAGGTGGCTTTAGAGGAAGCCACTTCGGAGAAAATAGAGCAGAGAGACCCCAAACCAGAGCTTAAAGAAGGCTTGGTTGCGGATGCCGTGGAGGCAGAGATCGAGGCTCAGAGCCGCATGGAGGAACAGGCACGTCGGAGGAAGGAAGAGCCGTTGCCGCCGTCTGCAGTGCCTGCGAAGGAAACGGATTGCCTCCCGGAATTGGGAACGGAACCTGCAGAGGTGGGGGCCATGGAGATCAGGCCCATGGAGGTGCTGCCCATCGTGGGAAAGCGCGAGGACAATACGGGAAAAGAATCTGACAGCGATATGGATTCCGCTAAAGAGCCGGAGGCGGATTCGGGCAAGGTCAGGGAGGAGGAAACGGGAAGGAGGGCTGGCGGGATAGTACAGGGGGTAAAGCAGGTGCAGAGCCTGGGCTCTATGACAGACGAGGGACCGGAGCAAAATCCGGGGCCGGCGTGGGGGGAGAACACGGCACAGAGCAGAAAGTCAGGGGCAGGTGACACCGGAGCTGCCGAAGATTCGCTTATGTTTTCCAAAAGGTCTATGATGCAGGAGGCTGACGGGACCGAGGCGGAGTCAGGAGCTGCGGCCACCGTCGAGGAGAGTACAGAGCTGATTCCGGATACCAGAATACAGAGCGATCCCGAATCATCGGAACTGAAGGTTTTCACACCGAAACAGACATTTCCAAATGCCAACATGGCTTCCGGCTGTCCGGAATCACAGCCCCAGTCTCAACACAGCCGCTCTGACCGGATGAATCTGTTTGGGCTGCCAGGATGGTGGAGCCAGCAGAGCAGGCAGTCTCTGTGGAACCAGCAAACTCAATTTGGCCATCAGGGGCAGTTTACTCAGCAGGGGCAGCCTGACCTGCAGCGTCGGTCCGCCCAGCAGTCTCCCTTTGGGGGGCAGATTCGGACAAGGACAAGGGGAGAATCCGGTAATCGCGGAGATTCGCGGCCGGAGATTGGGCAGCCACTCAGCCCGCTGACTCAGCCAGAGATCCCGCAGCCCGCCGGTCCGTCGGTACAGCCGGAGATTCCACAGCCCGCCGGTCCGTCGGTACAGCCGGAGATCCCGCAGCCCGCCGGTCCGTCGGTACAGCCGGAGATTCCACAGCCCGCCGGTCCGTCGGTGCAGCCAGAGAATCCGCAGCCCGCCGGTCCGGCAGTACAGCCGGAGATCCCGCAGCCCGCCGACCCAACCATGCAGCATGGAGTGCAGCAGCCGTCCGGACCTAAGATGGGGCCTATGGAAGAGGAGCCCCGAATCGAGGCCATATGGCAGGAATTCTACAAAAGATACCCGAAAATCCAGGCTTTTGACTACAACGGAGGCTGTGAGATTTTGACGATCAAGCCCCAGGATATCGGCCTGCTTCCAAGAGAGATATGGGGATACGGAAACAACAGTTTTCTTCTTCACGGATATTACAGTCATCGCTACATCATATTTGCCCGGCTGGGCGGTCAAAAAGGGCGGTCCCGATACCTTCTGGGAGTGCCGGGCCATTACTACAGCAATGAGAAGTACATGGCATCCATGTTCGGATTTCCCAATTTCGTGCTGTCGAAGATTCAGCCTGAAGGGGACGGAAGATTTGGATATTGGTACACGGATGTGCGGCTGGGAAACTAAAATGAGATTTTTACTGTAAGCAGGGAGGCGCCTGAGGCGCCTCCCTTTTTGACGCTCTTGTATACCGTCGGGAATCCCATTGAGGAGACGGCCAAAATGCTTAACAATGGCCTTGACTGGTTGAATAGTTTGGGGAATGATCTTGGCAGACAGTCAGCCTGTCACTCGTATCATTTCCGGATATTCTGTTTATCGCCTTATCTATACTATCTTTTGCAGAGCCATGCTGTTTACCATATGGTATTTCTTTTTTAGGAAGATGGCTGGAAAGATGAAACTTCCGATGAAAAAGATGATTATGGCATCCGTTGCAGGCATTCGGATAGAGATCACATCGGAACAGATCCGCCTTTTTCTAAATGACGCGGAAGTCACGATTTTTTTGAAATGTACTGGATAATGCCATAGAAGCATGCAGAACGCTGGTGGTTGCCGAGAGGTATGGCGGGGGTGTGGAGACAGAGACCAACAGAGGGAAATTTTCATACTATCCTCTCCTTTTTTTGAACAGTTGGAGGACAAAGTTATCAATCGCATGTAGAATGATGGAGACTATAACAATGGCGCTGAAAGATATTTCCCTGACCATTAAACAGGGGGAGAAAATTGCCATTGTAGGGGCCAGCGGCTCCGGCAAGTCTATATTTGTCAATCTGCTGTGTGGGATGTATGAGCCAAAGGAAGGCATCTATGCCCGGCTTTATCGTGCTCAGGCGGAGTGGTATCGGTAGCTTTTAACATTTATGCGGTTATCAGAGATAAAAAAAGTTTTCCTTTTCTGAAAACATGAGTTATAATTGACAGCAGAATATGGAATGTTAACAAAGAGGAGCCCCCATGACCGAAGAAGAACGATACATGAAAGCCGCCATCCGCCAGGCGAAGAAGGCAAAAGCCCTGAACGAGGTCCCCATCGGCTGCGTCATCGTCTGCGAAGGGCAGATCATCGGCCGCGGATATAACCGGCGGATCACGGACAAGAACGTGCTGGCCCACGCAGAGTTGATCGCCATCAAAAAAGCATGCAAAAAGATGGGAGACTGGAGGCTGGAGGACTGTACCATGTACGTGACGCTGGAGCCCTGCCCCATGTGTGCCGGAGCCATCGTCCAGGCGCGGATCCCTAAGGTGGTCATGGGCTGCATGAATCCCAAGGCCGGCTGCGCCGGCTCCGTGCTGGATATGCTCCATGAACCCGGGTTCAACCATCAGGTGGAGACAGAGACCGGGCTCTTGGGGGAGGAGTGCTCTGCACTGCTGAAGGATTTTTTCAAAGCCCTGCGTCTGGCCAGGGCGGCAGGGAAGGCAGCGGACCGGGAAAACACGATTTCACCTTGACAAACCCTGTCCCGGCAGGTATACTTTAACATGCAAAGGCCGCCTATAGAAAGTCTGGCGGCAAAGATCAAGTCAGAAAGCTTCCGTGCAGCCGGGGAGATAGCGGTGCCCTGTACCTGCAATCCGCTCCAGCAGGGGTGATGTCTCACCTCGGGCTGTGTGCTGCAGAGCTGCCCTGTGTAAGTGGCGATGACGTCTGGGTCTTGCGCAACAGAACTCTGTGAACCGTGTCAGGGCAGGAATGCAGCAGCACTAAGCGGAATCTTCTGTGTGCCGCGAGGCAGCCTGGGCTGAGTTAACTGCACAGGTAACGTCTGTGGCAGCAGCACAAAGTGAGACGCACGGAATTCATTTATAAACAAATATAAAACAGGATATTTCAGAATCTACAGCTGCAGGAAGAGAGGAATTTCTCCCTGCAGTTTTTGCTGTGTCAGGATGCCAGAGTCCCAATACCCCACTGTACCATGCTTTTTCTCATCTGTCTATCAGAAAAAAACCTGTCTTTTTAAAGGATATTGTAATACTTTTCCCTTGCCCGCAGAAAACCTTTGTATTATAATTACAGAATGGGATTTGTGCACTTCAAATGGAGGAAAGGAATGATAAAGAGATGAGAGTAGGAATGTTGACCAGTGGGGGAGACTGCCAGAGCCTGAACGCTACCATGCGGGGAGTCGCCAAGTCGCTGTACAGGATGTACGGTGAAGACGTGGAGATCATCGGCTTCGAGGACGGGTACAGGGGATTGATCTATGCAGATTATCATCCCATGAAGCCATCGGATTTTTCCGGGATTCTGACAGAAGGGGGAACGATCTTAGGAACATCCCGCCAGCCTTTTAAGCAGATGAGGAATCCGGATGAGAACGGGCTGGACAAGGTAGCGGCCATGAAGCACACGTACAAGAAGCTGAAGCTGGAATGCCTGGTGGTCTTGGGGGGCAACGGCAGCCAGAAGACTGCCAACCTGCTGAGAGAAGAAGGACTGAACATCGTATCCCTTCCGAAGACCATTGACAATGATCTTTGGGGCACCGATATGACATTCGGATTTTACAGTGCCGTGAATGTGGCTACCAATGCCATCGACTGCATCCACACCACTGCCGCTTCCCACGGGAGGGTGTTTATCGTAGAAGTCATGGGACATAAGGTGGGAGCCCTGACCCTTTATGCGGGGATTGCCGGAGGCGCGGATATTATCCTGATCCCGGAGATTCCCTATGACATTAATGTGGTGGTAGAAGCTCTTCGGGAGAGAAACCGAAAGGGAAAGAGATTTTCTATTCTGGCAGTGGCCGAGGGCGCCATTTCCAAGGAGGACGCAAAACTGTCCAAGAAAGAATTAAAAGAGAAAAAGAAGAATCAGGTAGTCTACCCGTCCGTTGCCTATGAGCTGGGGGCCAAGATCGAGGAGATGACAGGACAGGAAGTCCGTGTCACGGTTCCGGGCCATATGCAGAGAGGAGGGGAGCCCTGTCCATATGACAGAGTTCTGTCCACAAGAGTGGGAGCCGCAGCTGCCAGGCTGATCAAGGAGAAGACCTATGGCTATATGGTCTGTATGAAGAATGGTGAAGTGGACAAGGTGCCTTTGGAGGAGGTAGCCGGCCGGCTTAAGACCGTGGATCCGAGCTGCTCCATGATCAAAGAGGCAAAACTGGTAGGAATCTGTTTCGGAGACGAGTAGGAGATAAAAAACATGTCTTATACGGCGCTATACCGCAAATGGCGTCCGGCCGGATTTGAGGATGTCAAGGGCCAGGACCACATCGTACAGACTTTAAAAAATCAGATTACATCCGGCCGAATCGGCCATGCCTATTTATTCTGCGGGACAAGGGGCACCGGAAAGACCAGCATCGCCAAGATATTTGCCCGCGCCGTAAACTGTGAGCATCCTAAGGACGGCAGCCCCTGCGCAGAGTGCGCCAGCTGCCGTCAGATCGCTTCCGGCACCTCCTTAAACGTGGTGGAGATCGACGCCGCCTCCAACAACGGCGTGGAGAATATCCGGGATATCCGGGATCAGGTCCAGTACCCGCCCACGGAGGGCAGATATCGGGTTTATATTATAGACGAGGTGCATATGCTTTCTACGGGGGCATTTAACGCACTGTTAAAGACACTGGAGGAACCGCCGTCCTATGTGATCTTTATCCTGGCCACCACAGAGGTCCAGAGGATTCCGATCACGGTGCTGTCCCGGTGTCAGCGGTATGACTTTAAGCGGATTACCGTAAAGACTCTGACCGACCGCCTGAAGGAGTTGTCCGAGGCGGAGCACATCGATGTGGAGGAGAAGGCTCTCGCCTATATCGCCAAAGCGGCGGACGGTTCCATGAGAGATGCATTGAGCCTGCTGGACCAGTGCGTGGCCTTCCACTTTGGAGAGCGGCTCACCTACGACCATGTGCTGGACATCTTGGGAGCCGTGGACACGGGGATATTCAGCAGTTTGTTCAAGGCGGTGAACCGGCAGAGGACCACAGACTGTATCCGGCAGCTGGAGGAGCTGATCATCCAGGGGCGGGAGCTGGGACAGTTTGTCACGGATTTTATCTGGTATCTGAGAAATCTGCTTTTGATACAGGCCGCAGACGATACGGAAGGGATCGTGGACATGTCTGCGGATAATAAGAAAACATTAGAAGAAGACGCGAGGCTGACAGACCAGGGGACCCTGATGCGCTATATCCGGGTGTTCTCCGAGCTGTCTAACCAGATCCGCTACGCCAGTCAGAAGCGGGTTCTGGTAGAACTGGCACTGATAAAACTGACGAAGCCCCAGATGGAACACAACTATGATTCCATCGTGGAACGGCTTAACAGAATTGAGGAACAGTTGGAAGAGGGGATTCCTGTGAATCCCGGCCTGCCTGTTTCGGCAGTTTCCTTTCCGGACAGTGGGACGGCAGGCAGCGGGAGTCCGCAGACAGGTGAGGCTCTGGCCCGACCGCAGGAGGCGGCAGAGCCTCCTGCCCAGGTAGTCCTGCCCAAGGCTCAGCTGGAAGATCTGCGGCTGATCCGCAATGAGTGGGGAAAGATTATCCGCAGTTTAGGCGGCGTGATCCGTTCCAGCTTCCGGAATACCGTGGTGGAGCCCAGCGGCGACAGCTGTCTGTGTGTGGCATTTGCCGACGTGGATCACTATGAGATCGGCCGCAGGCCTACGGTCATGGGAGAGCTGGAAACTTACGTGAAACAGACCTACGGCAAGGACATCTACTTTAAGACCCGGCTTCTGGGAAAAGGGGAGCGGGCGGACACCATCTATGTGAGTGATGAAGAATTGAAAGACCATATCCATATGGATATTACGATAGAAGATTAGCGGAGTTGAAAGAGGAGGAGATATCATGGCAAAAAGAGGCGGATTTCCGGGCGGGATGCCCGGCAACATGAACAATCTGATGAAACAGGCGCAGAAGATGCAGAGACAGATGGAGGAGACCACAAAAGAGCTGGAGGCCAAGGAGTATACGGCTTCTTCCGGCGGCGGCGCAGTGACTGTGACCGTATCGGGCAAAAAAGAGGTTACAGCGGTCAAACTTGCCCCGGAGGCAGTGGATCCGGACGATGTGGAGATGCTGGAAGATATGATCATGGCAGCTGTCAACGAGGCTTTTCGTCAGATGGAGGAGGAGTCCAGCAGCGCCATGGCAAAACTGACAGGCGGTTTAGGCGGAGGCTTTCCCTTCTGATTATGAACTATTACAGCAACCAGATCACCACGTTGATCGAAGAACTGTCCAAGCTTCCCGGCATAGGCACGAAATCGGCTCAGAGACTCGCGTTTCATATTATCAACATGCCCCAGGAGCAGGTGGAGCGCCTGTCCGGCATCATGCTGGAGGCCAAAAAGCAGGTGCGCTACTGTCGGGAGTGCTATACCCTGACGGATCAGGAGCTGTGCCCTATTTGCAGCAGCGACAAGCGGGATCATCAGACGATAATGGTAGTAGAGAATCCCAGAGACCTTGCAGCCTATGAGAAGACCGGCAAATACGACGGCGTTTACCATGTGCTCCACGGAGCTATCTCCCCTATGCTTGGCATCGGACCGGGAGAGATCAAACTGAAAGAGCTGATGCAGCGCCTCCAGGGCGATGTAAAAGAGGTGATCATCGCTACTAACTCCAGCCTGGAAGGCGAGACCACGGCCATGTATATCAGCAAGCTGATAAAACCTACGGGGATTACAGTCAGCCGGATTGCCAGCGGTGTTCCGGTAGGAGGAGATTTAGAGTATATAGACGAAGTGACCTTGCTCCGCGCACTGGAAGGAAGAGTGCTGCTGTAACGGCAGTTTTCCCTTTTAACTCAGGGCGCGTTTCTGGCGCTAATGGAGGAAACGATGGATAAGTACGAGTTTAACATTAAAGTTGAGCAGATAAAAAAGCTGGTAAATAAAAATGACTTCGCCACAGCCATGAAAATTGCTGATACCATTGACTGGAGGAGAGTGCGCAATGCCAATCTTCTGTCGATGATCTCACAGGTATACGAAAAGAACAGAGAATACCAGGAAGCAAAGGAAGTACTGCTTCTGGCCTATGAGAGGGCGCCCATCGGCAAACGCCTTCTGTATAAGCTGACAGAACTGGCGCTGAGGGAAGGGAGCATCTCAGAGGCAGAAGATTATTACAGAGAATTCTGTGACCTGGCGCCGGAGGATTCAAGACAGCATATTCTCCGATATCTGATACTGAAAGAGAAAAAAGCTCCTATCGATCAGCTGATTCGTGCGCTTGAGCGCTATACAGCCGCAGAGCTGGATGAGAAGTGGCTGTATGAGCTGGCAGACTTGTACGCCCGTGCCGGACGAAGTGCAGAATGTGTTCAGCTGTGTGATAAGATGATCCTTCTCTTCGGTGTCGGAACCTATGTGGAGCGGGCCATGGATCTAAAACAGAGGTATGCGCCGCTGAATCACTACCAGAGGAATCTGGCAGAAAACAAAGAGGTATATGAAGAGCGGCTTCGGGCTGTAGAACAAGAATACGAAAACGGAATCCTGGGCGGGATGCAGGGATATGTGAGTCCGACAAACTTTGGCGGCGGCATGGAACAGTCTCAGGATGTTCCCACTGCAGACGGGGCGTATCATGCCGAAGGAGTCTATCAACAGGGAGGAACCTATCAGCCCCAGGCAGCCTATGGAGTAAACGGGGCTTACGGCACTCAGGGGAATTATGAAACCGAAGGGACCTACGGCACCGGACAAAACTATGGGACCGGAGGAGCCTACGGAGCAGAGGGAAATTACGGAGCCGGAGGGGCCTACGGAGCAGAGGGAAATTACGGAGCCGGAGGGGCCTACGGAGCAGAGGGAAATTACGGAGCCGGAGGGGCCTACGAGACAGAGGGAAATTATGGAGCCGGAGGAGCCTACGGGACAGAGGGAAATTATGGAGCCGGAGGGTCTTACGGGACAGAGGGAGATTATGGAGCCGGAGGGTCTTACGGGGCAGAGCGTGATTATGAAGCCGGAGGAGTTTACGGAACGGAGGCCAATTACGGAGCCGAAGGAACTTATGGCATTCGGGGAAATTACCAAACAGAAAGGAATTATGGTGCCGGAGAAGTATACGGGACAGAGGGAAATTACGGAGCCGGAGAGGCTTATGGTGCCCAGGGGAATTACGGAGCCGGGGAGACCTATAGGGCCCAGGGGGGTTATGGAACTGAAGGAGTCTACGGAGTATCGGGGAATTACGAAGCTGCGAAGGCTTACGGAGCGCAAGAGAATTATGGCACCGGGGATTACGGAGCCGGAGAAGCTTACAGGCCGGGAGGAGCCGATCCTTCTTATGGGAATTATCGAGATGACGGAGTGGAAGCTGCATATGAGGGCCAGGGGAATTATAGTTTCAGAGGAAGTGATGACCCAAGGCAGATTTACATCGGAGAGGAAAATTATGGCCGGGAACCGGCTTATGAAACTGAGCGCGGTTATCAGACCGACTCGCGATATATAGAAGAAAACAGTGCCTATGGCTCTGATGAAGACGGAACTTATCTTGTCGAAGACAGAGATTATGAGCCGGAAGGAGCCTATGAGGCGGAACAGGGATGGGCCGAAGAGGAGATGTACGGACGGAGGATGGCGCAACAGGAGTCTGTTCGGATGCAGAAACCGTCCGGCACATGGAACGCTTCATTGCCCATGGGCCGGAATCGAGGAGTAGACGAAGAGATGATGGCGAATCTGCACCAGGAAGCAGCGGAGCAGGAACTGGCAGCAGAGATGTCACGAATTTCCGCCTCAGGTTATCGGGAGCCGGAATATCCGTCCGGTCATACGAAGATTTTCGGGGAAAGAAATGCTGTCCGGCCTATGCACTATGTGAGGAAGCAGACGGCAGAGGACATGGAGCGGGAGAAGGTATATCACGAGCGCAGCTATGTCCCGCACCATCTGATGATAGAGTCCAAAACTCCCGAAGAAGGTTTTCAGCTTGCCATAGAGATTTTAAAACAGATCCATCAGGAAAATGGGGTCAACAATCAGGTGATCAAGATCGCAGGAAGTAAACTGAGCCTGCGGGGGATTTTTAATGTCTCCGATAAGCTGGCCGGGAAAGATCTGATTATCGAGGAAGCCGGGGATCTGACTCAGAAAGACCTGGAAGAACTTCAGATGCTGTTAGAGCGGGACGAGACGGGAATGATCGTCGTACTGATCGACAATCCATACCAGATGGAGGAACTGCATCAGCAGAATCCGGGCTTTGTCAATCTCTTCCGATGCATCAACGCCGGAGAGGATGAGGCGGAAGTGACCGAGTCCTGGCCGGAAGAGTTATCTCGGGAGACCATTCAGGAGGGTGTACAGGAATCGGAAGTGGAGTCAGAGGTTCAGTCAGAGACGGAAGCGGAAGACGAGGGGCAGGAGTCGCGAAAGGGCGAAGGAGAGAGCGAGGCGGAGGAAGAGCCGGAAAGTGAAGAGTATTCGGAAGAAGACCAGGAAGAGTATATGGAGGACGAGTCCGACGAAGAAACCGACTATGAGGAGGAGTACCCGGAAGACGAGTCCGACGAGGAAAACGATTACGAAGAGGAGTATCCGGAAGACGAGTCTGAAGAGGAAGATGATTACGAGGAGGAGCATCCGGAAGACGGGGCTGAAGAGGAGTATCCGAAGGATGAGTCCGACGAATATGAAGCAGATGATTACGAAAATGACGAATACGAGGACAGCGGCTATCGTGATGAGGAATATGAAGACGGTGAATATGAAGAGCCCTATGAAGATGATTACGTAGATGACGAAGAATTGGAACTCAAGGAATTTGCTGATTATGCCGTCGACTACGCTAAGGAAATCGACTGCAGTATTACCGGAAAAAGTATGCTGGCTTTGTATGAGCGCATCGAGATCATGGAGGAGGACGGGATTCCCCTGACCAGAACCAACGCGGAAGAATTGATAGAGGAGGCCGCAGACAGAGCGGAGAAACCATCTCTTGGAGGGTTGATCAAAGGAGTGTTTTCTTCCAAATACGACAAAGACGGTCTGCTGATTCTGAAAGAAGAGCATTTTATTTAAAGAGAGAGAGGCTATATGAGTATAAGGCTGATAGCATTGGATTTGGATGATACCCTTCTGGACAGTCAAAAAAGGCTTCCTGAGAGGAACAAAAAGGCTCTTGAGGCCTGCATCGCTCGGGGGATTCTCATAGTCCCCTGTACCGGGCGGATCGTCCTGGGAATCCCTGAAGAGATTCTCGGGCTGCCGGGAATTCGCTACGCGATTACGGTCAACGGAGGCACCCTGACAGATTTAAAAGAAGACAAGATTTTGGATGAAAGGCTGCTTTCCCCACAGACAGCGGCCGAGATCTATCAGATGACAGATGCATATCAAGTCATGTGCGATGCATATATCAAAGGTGCCGGTTATTCCAATCGCCGCTGCTATGAGAATATGGACAAATATAGACTTCCTCCGGTGGTTCAGGAGCTGATTCGAAAGACAAGGACTCCTGTTGACAGCGTGAGAGACTACATTGTCAGCCACAACTGTAAGGTCGACAAACTAAATCTGTTTTTTGCGGATCAGGAAGAGAGGGCTAAGCTGCGCAGCGAGCTGAAAGAACGAGGGGATGTGTTGGTGAGTTCCTCATTTCCCAATAATTTGGAGATCAATGCATTGGGAGCCTCGAAGGGAGAGGGGATTCGCCGTCTGGCTGAGATCCTGGGCCTGAAAAAGGAGGAGACCATGGCATTTGGAGACGGAGAAAATGACCTTTCCATTATCGGCAAAGTGGGAATCAGCGTGGCGATGGAAAACGGCGACGAGAAATTGAAGCAGCAGGCAGACTACACGGCACCATGTAATGACGAGGCGGGGGTTGCCCAAATGATAGAGAAGCTGGTACTCTCGCCTCTCATGTGAGGCATCTATGAAAAATTGGTTTGAAATAGGGGTAGGATTGTATTTATTGGCCATGGTTCTGTATGGCCATTATCGGGGATTCCTCCGGATGGCGGTTTCCATGGCGGCGCTGGTCCTGTCCTTTGTGATTGTCCATATAGCGCTGCCGCCGGCGATAACATTCATAAAAAATGAGACTTCGGTAGTCAGCCGGCTGGAGGAGGGCATTGAGCAGACTCTGCTTTCCGAGGGGGATTTTGCTGATTCCGCAGAGTATCAGGCTGCAATTCAGCAATTGAATCTCCCTAAAGAGATTCAGGAACTGTTGCTTTCCGGTGATGGCTTTGGCCTGTATGACACCCTGGGAGGATACATCAGCAGGTGTCTGACGGAACTGATCATCAATGCAGTAGGATTTGCGGTGCTGTTTGCGCTGGTTTACGTGGGCATCCACCTTATTATGAAGTGTCTGGACATCATGGCAAAGCTGCCGATCCTGTCAGGAATCAACCGACTGGCGGGAGCGGTGCTGGGGTGTGTGCAGGGAATCCTGTTTGTCTGGCTTCTATTTGCGCTGATCACCGCATTTTCCCAAAGCGATTGGGCCGGGAGTCTGATCGTGCAGATTGAGGACAGCAGATGGCTTCCGTTTCTGTATCACTATAATCCGATATCGAAACTTGTGCTGGGCCTCACGAAGGTCGTGTTCCATTAGCCGGACAGTAGATCTGGGACGGAGAAAAACATTAAATTAAATATAATGTACACACAATTAGAACAAAAAGGCTGCCAAACTCCGTTCTTCCGGTTTTGGCAGCCTTTTTGCAGAACCACAAAATATAGAGAAAACAAAGAAAACAGGGCATATTTTGTGGTTTGGGAAATCCTTAAAAAAATTGTTTAAAAAGATGACACAAATCCCTTGACAATTTAAAAATGAAATGCTATAGTTATACCCACCGTGAGAGTGCGGTGTTTCCATCTTTTAGATGAACCGATAAAAAGTTGTTGACAAAGCGAAACAGATGTGATATAGTAAATGAGTTGCCGCTGAAAAGCCAACAACAAAGAGAACCTTGAAAATCAAAGATCGAACAGTATGCAAGACCCTGAAAATTCCAAATAAAAAGGCATGAAAGAGAAGTTTGGAATGCCTTGAATTTGAGAAAATTCAGAACGAAT
>JAAWBS010000020.1 GCA_022792815.1 Hungatella sp. | reverse complement strand
GGCTCAAAGTCCCACTTGTTTGTGCTTGAAAGGATGACGGCACATATAACTATACGGGGTCGAAATAAATTCGCCACTCCTCCTTCCGTGCTCTGTAGTGTATTGCTATTCCTAAGGCTATTATAAACAAAATGGAGGGGTGACACAACAAGCTTTTTCATGTCTTGTTTGTGCCTTGAGCGAAGCGAAAGGAATGATAAAAACTATGGTCGATTTAAGAGCAAAGCCTTTTTACTTAGACGAGGAGCAGCTTCAGTGGGTGGAGGATACTTTGACCTCTATGACGGAGGATGAAAAAGTGGGACAATTGTTTATTCATCTCACCCTTCGGAGAGATGAGGCCGCTATTACCCAGTTGTGTGAGAAGTATCATATCGGAGGTGTGCGCTGGCAGGGTGGGACCCTGGAGGAAGTGTATGAGCAAAATCGCATGTTTCAGGAGAAAAGCCGGATTCCGGTGCTTATCGCTGCCAACTGCGAGTCCGGCGGAAATGGCGCTGTGGGGGAGGGGACCTTTGTGGCCTCAGGTGCTGCCTGTGGTGCCAGCCAGACTACGGATACGGTAAGGGATATGGCCCGTGCAGGCGGGACGGAGGCCGCTGCCGTGGGCTGTAACTGGACTTTTGGGCCCGTATGTGACGTAGTCTCCAACTGGAGAAATACGATTGTCAATACCAGGGCCTTTGGAAGTGACCCGGACCAGGTCCTCAGGCTCTCCAAGGTCTATATGGAGGAGATGAAAAAGGCAGGCCTGCTCTGTGCCGCCAAACATTTTCCCGGTGACGGCAGTGAGGAGCGGGACCAGCACCTTCTCATGGGCTGTAATGATCTTTCTTGTGAGGAGTGGGATGCCAGCTTCGGAAGGGTCTACAGAGGGCTGATTGAGGCCGGCCTCCCCAGTGTGATGGTGGGGCATATCTGTCAGCCGGCCTACAGCCGAAGGCTTCGCCCTGGAATGAAGGACGAGGAGATCATGCCGGCCACCCTTGCCCCGGAGCTTGTAACGGGGTTGCTGCGGGACCGGCTGGGCTTTAACGGTCTGATCCTTACGGATGCCACCCATATGGCCGGCCTTTCCAATGCGGTTTCCCGCCGGGAGATGGTGCCGGGAGTCATCGCCGCAGGCTGTGATATGGTGCTGTTTTTTAATGACCCGGAGGAGGACATGGCGTACATGAAGCAGGGGATCGCCGACGGCACCATCTCCCCGGAGCGCTTGGATGACGCTCTGCGCCGGATTCTGGGGTTGAAAGCCATGGCAGGGCTTCACCGCCTCTCTTTCCCCGAGAAGGAGGGACTGAAAGTTGTGGGACAAGAGGCACACCGAAAGGCTGCCCGGAAGGCTGCCCAGGAGTCCATCACTCTGGTGAAGGACACTCAGAACCTTCTGCCTGTTGACCCTGCCTTGAGGAAACGGGTGACCTTGTTTTTTATTGAGAGTACACCGGAGACTCTGACCGGAGAGCCGGATCCGGCCAGACAGATTCTTATAGAAGAGCTGGAGGCCGCCGGTTTTGAAGTGACTGCCCCTGAGAATTATTATGACCTGGAGCGAAAGGGGCACAGTCCTGCCAACAAAGGCTTGATGATGAGGGGATTTTCCAGAGAGACATTTAAAGCCCGGTGCGACCTTGTGATCCTGGCCGTACACATGAAAGGCTATGCTCAGACAAACAATGTACGGGTAAATTATTCTGTAGGTCACTCCTATGAGATTCCCTGGTCTGTTCATGAGGTGCCCACCCTCTGCGTGTCCCTGAATTATACCAATCATCTCTTCGACCTGCCTATGATGAAGACCTTTATCAACGCCTATGCTCCCACCCGGGAATATCTGCATGCCCTGGTAGAAAAGATAACCGGCCGCAGCCCGTTTCAGGGAAAGGCCAACGACCTGGTGTGGTGCGGCCGCTGGGAGACTCGTCTGTGACAGGAGGAAAATGATGGCTGAGAGATTAAAGGAATTTTCACGCAAAAAAGAGTTTCTGATCTGTGTGGACAGCGACGGCTGTGCCATGGACACCATGGATATCAAGCATATCCGCTGCTTCGGCCCCTGTATGGTCCGGGAGTGGGGCCTGGAGAGATGGCAGGCTCTCATATTGGACCGATGGAACGAGATCAATCTCTACACCATGACCCGGGGGATCAATCGTTTTTGCGGCCTTGCCATGGCCCTGAGAGAGATCCATGAGACGTATTGTCCCATTGACGGAATCCGGGAATTTGAGGCATGGACCAGACAGGCGGCAACGCTTTCCGGCCCCGCTTTAAGGGAGGCAGCTTCCGCGACAGCCAACCCCTGCTTTTTTAAAGCTCTTTCCTGGTCAAACCAGGTAAACAGTTTGATCAATGATCTGTCCCAGGAGGATCGAAAGCCTTTTGAAGGCGTGGCCCAGGGGCTGGAGGCGGCCCGGGAATTTGCCGATGTGGCTCTCGTCTCCAGTGCCAATCCGGAGGCAGTTGTCCAGGAGTGGGAGCACTGCGGCCTGCTGGACTATGTGGATGTGCTGTGCTGTCAGGACGCAGGAACCAAGGCTCACTGTATTGGGGTGCTTCGGGCACAGGGCTATGACCCGAAGCACATTCTGATGGTAGGCGATGCTCCGGGAGACCAGAGGGCTGCAGCTCAAAACGGTGTATATTTTTATCCTATTTTGGTGAAGGAGGAGAGGAAGAGCTGGAGAGAATTTAAGACCACTGCCCTGAACCGATTCAGACAGGAAGACTATGACAGTTATGGGGCACAGGTCCTTCTCCGGTTCCTGGACAATCTGGGACAGGAACCGGAGTAAATCCTACTCCACATCAATCCGTTCAATCTTAAAAATCACCGGGCGGGTTCCGTCACTGGAGCTGGCGATCATCATCGTTTCGTCGATGGTTCGGCCCTTCATGATGGAGCCCCCCCTGTGATGCCCTATAGCCATAGAGGATGACAGTGTCCCACGTCTGGGAGCAGAATTTCCCCTCCGGCATGTGCCGGAAAGCATCTCTCCATTCCTTTTGAATTACCGTGATTTTACATTTGTGTTTCATATGGATTCTCCCTTCTTTTGGGACTCTGGGTCCCTGTGTTTTTCTGATTTTTTCTTGTCTCACCAAATTCGGTCTTTTCCTGTGTAACAGTTATAAGCCGGCAGCCTTCCTGTGTCATGTCGCCTCAGATATCAGAGGGGTTCTCCATAACTTTCCGAGCCGGTGAGGACGTGTTCTGTCTGCGGACAGTAACCCTTATCCGCGGAGGGTGCCAAAGTAATTGAAAAAATTCTCCTGCAATGTTATAATTTTGACAGAAAACCGATTTTCTGGCAGGAGGTGAGACATGCTGGCGCCTCGGTGTTATTTTGCAGACGATTTCCGGCAGTTTTCCGACTATTTTTCTGCCCCGGCCTCATATGAGTAGAAGGTTTGAAAAGGGGCAGTATCTTTGGAAATCGGGACAAGTCTACGAAAGAAGCCAGCATCTCATCTCCGGTGCTGCCATGCACTGCTCGGATCACGGGAGCGGGCGGAGAAAGATGATCCGTGAAGCATAAAATCATCAGGAGGCTTTATGAGAAAGCACAAAATACACATGATCATGGCGTTTTTCTACATAGGGATCTTGTCAGGCTGTGCCGAGTCCGGTGTCTTGGACAGAGATTTAGTCATTGAGAGGGACGGACGGTACCAGCAGACAGAGACACAGGAAAACAGGGAGACAGAGGCTGCGAAATCGGAGAGCGGCGTCATGGAGGCTGAGGCCGCAGAGTCGGAGAGCGGCGTCATGGAGACAGAGGCCGTGGAATCAAAGGCTGGCGTTCAGGAGCCTTTTTCTGCAGAAATAACCTCCCAAAAGCAGCCTCTTACAGAGCTTGCAGAGGAAAGCTGGTCCTCATATTTTCATGGCCTCAACGGCGCGGCTGTGGTCTACGACCCGGCTGGGGGGCAATATCGAATCTACAACAGGGAGCTGGCTATGACCAGGCGTTCCCCCTGCTCCACTTTTAAGATCATCTCCTCCCTCATCGCCTTAGAGCATGGGATCATAGACCCGGAAGACTCCACCCGCCTATGGAGCGGAGAGGTGTTTTGGAACGAGGCGTGGAATCAGGACATGGATTTT
The DNA here is from genome assembly GCA_022792815.1 of Hungatella sp. GTDB lineage: Bacteria > Bacillota > Clostridia > Lachnospirales > Lachnospiraceae > UBA3402. The sequence continues at coordinate 36,143 of JAAWBS010000020.1, read as the reverse complement.
CCCGGTGCGTTTCGCGAGTCCTGTGTCTGGTATTTCAGAGATATCATCGACGAGATCGGGCAGGATTTGATGAAGGAGGAGCTGGAGCGGCTTTCCTACGGCAACCAGGATAGCTCCGACTGGGACGGGAGTCAGAAATCCAACAATTCTAACCGGGCTCTAACCGGGTTCTGGATCGAATCTTCCCTGGCCATCTCCCCCAGAGAACAGACCGAAGTGATGGAGCGGATTTTCGGAACGGGTTCGGTGTATTCGGAGGACACCCGGAATCAGCTGAAACAGGTCATGGCGGTGACAGGCCAGAGCGCGCCTGCCATCTACGGAAAGACCGGGATGGGCAAAGCCCACGGTGTGACAGTGGACGCCTGGTTTGCGGGGATGGCCGAGACCGAGGACAGAACCTTGTATTTCTGTGTGTATCTGGGAGAAACACAAGGCCAGCAAGTGTCCAGTGCCATAGCCAGAGAGATCGCCGTAAAGATACTGACGGAATGATAACGTACAAGAAAAGCAAAGGAGAAGACCTTTATGGAGTTAAACAGTTATGTAGAAGTACAGCAAAAACAGGCATTGTCCGCCAGTCAGGTACAGGCTCTGAATATTCTTGCCTTTACCAACCAGGAGTTGGAAGATTTTATGGTCAATGAATACCTGGAAAATCCCATGTTGGAGCACAGTGACCGGAAGGAAAACGAGATCATGACAAGTATGGAGAAATTCTTTGACAGTCAGATCGTCTACGGATCCCAGCACCCCGGAAACCCGGAGGAGGAGGACCCTTACCGGAGAGAGCTGTCTGCCAAAAACGGAAACAGGCTGAAGGAAAATCTTCTGGGGCAGCTGAACTGGAAGGACTATTCGAAAGACCAGTGGAAGATCATGAGCTATCTGGTGGACTGCCTGGACGAGAAAGGATTTTTTACCCAGGATCTGGAGGAGCTGTCCGCCGCCTCGGGCTATGAAAAGGAAGAGCTGAACCGGTGCCTCATGGTTCTGCGGGAGCTGGAGCCGGTGGGGATCTTTTCCTCCAATCTGGAGGAATGCCTTTTAAAACAGCTGGAGGCCAAAGAGCTTCAGGACGAGACTCTGTGCCGGATTCTGAGAAATTACCTGCCCCAGCTGGTCAGCGGCCAGATCGGAGTCATCTCCCGAAGCCTGGGGATCTCCACGGTCCGGGTGAAGGAGTATATCCATCTCATCGGAAGCCTAAATCCCCGTCCCATTATGGATATTCAGGCAGAAGAATCCACCTACGTGGTGCCGGATGTCATCGTGACCCGCCCCGGCGGCGCCTGGAGAGTGGAGATCAACGATCAGTGGCTGGGAGAGTATCAGTACAGCGATTATTATATCCGTATGATGAAGGAGGCCACGGATCCAGAGCTGACGGCTTATTTTAAAGAGCGCCTGGACCGGGCCAGATTTGTCATGAACTGTGTGGAACAGAGGAGAAACACCATCATCCGGGTCACGGAGGCCATACTGAAACGGCAGGAGGCCTATTTTGAGCTGCAGGATTCCTTAAAGCCCATGGGAATGGAGGATGTGGCGGGAGATCTGGGAGTCCATGTGTCCACCGTCAGCCGGGCGGTGAAGGGAAAGTACATTCAGTACAAAAAGACCGACCCCATGAAGGCCCTGTTTACGTCGGCTCTGTCAAAAAATGAGGAGAATCAGGGCATTTCTCCGGAGAAGATCAAGGAGAGAATCCGCGCCATGATCGCCGCCGAGGGGAGGAAGCCTCTGAGCGATCAAAAGCTGGCCGACTGCCTGGCAGAGGAGGGGCTGTCGGTTTCCAGAAGAGCGGTGGCCAAGTACAGGATTCAGATGAATATACCGGATTCCCGCCAGAGGGGCATGGGTCTGTAAAGAGGCGGTGACGCCCTTTAGAAGGCGGTCGTCAGGGTGGGAAGAGATAGGATAAAGGTGCAGCGTCTTTGCAGGAACCCGCAGCACCTTTTGTCAGTTAACAGTTTTTTTCCATCATAATGTCCAGAATGGTGTGGTCGGTCTGAATCATTCCCGGATTGCTGACCCTGCCCACGTTGCGGATAGCCTCCTTTGGGGTAAATCCGCAGATTCCGTCAGTGCCCTGTAAGACCACGTCGGACACGGCCAGGTAGGCACACATCAGAGCCGCGTTGGCGGCAGTGGCCAGCTTTAAGGCACAGCCGATCTTGCCGCCGTCACAGACCATTCCAATCAGATTTCCGCTCATGTTGATAATGGCATGGCCCATCTGAGAGTCGCTGCCGCCCAGAAGCCAGACCATGGCGGCCGAGGCTGCGGTGGCCGCGGACACTCCGCATCCACAGGTGGCAGACAAGCTTTCCTGTGAAGGACTTGATGTAGACGTTGAGGGCATGGGAGAAGGCCAGAGCCTTGACCAGTTTCTCGTTGGAGGCGTGGACGTAGGCGGCCATCTCCACCCCTTCTGTCATGTAAGCCAGTTCTTCTTCGGTGCACTGGTCCACCACCTCCCTGATCTGTGCCACGGTCATGTCCATAAGCCTCTGATGGATCTGGTCGTTGGAGCTGGTCTCATACTCCTTCTGGAAAAGAACCTCATGATTCCTCTTTGTCAAAATAATATTGGCGTGGGTGTTTCGGATCTCACTGATTCCGATTCCGGCGGTAGTGATGATCTCCGCCCTGGCGTAAAGCTGTGTCTCGCTGTGGTTGATCATGACGATTACATGGTGGGCCTCAGCCAGCTCCACCGATTTTTTCGCTGTCTCCTCGCTGATATCTTCTAAAAGTTCAAGACTTTTGTGGGGATTTCCCAGGCAGGCACCCAGGGCAGCCGCGTATTTCAGGCCTACCCGGTCAAATCCCGGGATGCCTACGCTCATGCCGTTTTTGTAGATGCCCGGGTTCACCTCCACCTTGATGGAGACGATGTCCCCGCCGATAGCGTGGTAAGCGTCAGCCGCCGCGAGGGCGACGCACACAGGCTCTGTACATCCCAGGGCAGGGACGACCTCCTGGCGGAGTAAGGTTAATAATTCTGCTTTTGTGATCATATCTATGGCTCCTCTCTCGTATTTACTAAATTTAAAAGCAAAAAGTGTGCCAATCAGTGCCATGCAGATGGTTAGGGATGGCAGAAATTGAGAGGGAGTTTGAAAAAGCTAGGGAAACGGGTAGACATACGCCCATTTCCTATGTTAAAATAAAACATAATCTTTGCGGCTTTGTTTCTTACGCTTACTGGAGCGTATCATGGAAGATTTTTCTTAAGTCCCCCTCTGGCAGATTACTCCGACCGTGTGATAAACCGCAGTTAGATCATCAGGTAACTGTGAACGTGGGAGTTGAGAAAATATTCTGGGGGTTTTCGGCAGATAGATTACCAATATAAAGAAGCATTTTGGAAGGCAGTTGCCAATCAGACTCCTGTCTGGTGCCCGGACAGGAGGAAAATTTATCAGGACTATGGCGGACATCGCCCTCTAAAATGAACTGTTAATGCAAAAGGCCATATGTGCTGAAATACGATTCAAACAGCAATCGAGTGGAACTGTACCGGCAGAAGGAGCCGGTATGGAGTTGTCTCGCATTTTGTTTAGGCCAAGTAAAGCAAAAATATTAGATCATTGATGAAAGGATGTAAGTTATGAATTTAGAAGAAAAAAGAAAAAGGCTGTACGATCAGGTTGAAGCGTCGAGGAAAGAGATTCGGGCAGACCGAATGGATATGTCTTTCGGAGAGATTATGAGCTTCAGCTTATTGATGTCCCAGATGATAAATATGGTAAAGAGGATCCCTGTGGCGACACTGCACCAATGCCAGATCTTATCCTGCTTTCCGTCGATGGGAGTGATCTGGGGTTTTTCGAAAACGATGGTTCCGAAGAAGCGGGAGTGTTCGGTGATGAATTTTCGTGGAATTTTTTAGTATATTTTACCTGAAATCATGTTTTTCGGTGGTGATTTCTATGAATTCATGATATACTTACAGATAACATGATACCAGGGAGGGACAGGAATGCAGCTTCAGTGGCTTGAAAGATACCGCAGCTTTTTTGAGAACCTTTTTTATACACGAACATCTACGGACAGGTATATACCCTTCAGGGCTTTCATCATACATCGGTTCCCTGTTCCCTGGCTCAGATCCAGGTCCTGGAATATATTTTGGAAAATGAGGAAAAGAATCAGAAGATGGCCGAAGTCGCCAAGCGCCTGGGAATCTCCCCCAGCGCCTTCTCGAAAAACGTGAAGAAGATGACCGAGAAGGGGTTTCTGGAGAAATATCAGAGCACTACCAACCATAAAGACATTATCATCAAGGTTTCTCCGCTGGGAAGAAAGATCTATGGGGAATATGTGAACTCCCTGTTAGAGCTGCGTTTTCAGAAAACGTTTGAGATGCTGGACGAGATTCCGAGAGAATATGTGGACCGGTTTGGAGAGATCTTGAAATATAATGCGGACAGCATGATCAGGCAGCTGCATCGTCGCCAGGAGGCGGCGGAGAATGGGGGCAGGAGAGAGCGATCGAGTTGGTGAAGATTCAGTAAAGGCGGCTTGGAAGGATACAAAAAGGATATATTAGAATGGTAAAGTAAATCCATCAAAAAACTGTAACGGAGAACGCCGATGGAACAGAGACTGCTGATCGTGGAGGATGACCGCCTGATGGCGGAGGCTGCGGCCGATTATTTTACAGGAAAAGGCTGGAGGGTGGATCGGTGCGGACAGGGAGAGGCGGCTCTGGAGATCCTGGAGAGAAAGAGCTTCCATCTGATCCTTCTGGATGTGATGCTGCCCGGGATGGACGGGTTTGCCCTGTGCCGCCGGATCCGGAGGGACAGCGATGTGCCTGTCATCTTTATCACAGCCAGGGTGCTGGAGGAGGATATGCTGCACGGATATTCTCTGGGGGCCGATGACTACGTGACAAAGCCCTTCTCTCTCCCGGTGCTTTACGCCAAGGCCGCGGCGCTGACGGGGAGAGTTGGGGGAAGACGGGATTTTCTGGAGGCGGGGAGTCTTAAGGTGGACCTGGCAGGGCATCGGGTGTGGAATCAGGGACGACTTTTGTCTCTGCCCCCCAAGGAATATGAGATGCTTGTGTTTTTTCTGGAGAATCCCGGAAGGATCTTCAGCAGGGATCAGATTCTCATTCGGTTCTGGGGCTATGATTTTGAGGGAAATGAGCGGGTGGTGGACAACCACATGAAGAAGCTGAGAAAAGCTCTCGGATCATGGGGCGGCTCTGTGAAGACCGTGCGGGGCTCCGGTTACAGGCTGGAGGTGGATCTGTGAGAAAGAGCAAGAAGATATTCTGGAAAACGGCGGCAGCAGGTTTTGGGGCCATGTATATGCTCATCATGGGACTGGCAACCTTTCTGGTGAAGGAGCAGTTCATAAGGGATTATGGGCGGCAGTTTCGGGAGGCGGCAGGGGCCCTGGGCAGGGAAGCCGGCAATAAGGAACTTGACATGGAGGATGAGGATTGGAACCAGGAGGAGAGGCTGGATTTTTATCAGTCCCTGGCTGACAGGAGCCACTGGGCTGTATCCACAGGAGATTTTGAGCTCTCTGTGGCATTTTATGACTGTGACGGGAGGATAATGGCTAAAAATCGGGAACAGGCAGCAGGAAACACGGTCAGGACCGGGGTGGGAGTCACCAGAAAATACATGTCCTTTGGGTTGGACGATTTCCTCACTAAGGAAGAGAAGGAACAACTGGCACGGTACGAGTGGGAGTCTCTTCAATCCGTCGACATGGACAGTCCTCCAAGGTTTCGGTTCAGTATTCAGACCTCGCCTGACAGCCGGGAACTGTGGGGGCTTTATGTTCAGGAGCTGACCTGGCAGGAAGAAGAGGACTGGGGCGGACAGTGGTATGAGGACCCTCTGACCGGAGGAAGGTTTATCCTGGAAATCGGTGGAGTTATAGATTACAGCACGGGGGAGGAAGTAGGAGGGGGGAAAGTTTTCTACGAGACAGGGAGTCAGGTTGTGTGGCAGTGGATCAATTCGTCGGCAGAGGAATCTGGGAGGAAGACAGCAAAAATCTTTGAAACCAACCTTACCTTTCCCTACATGGGAGTTTACGAGAAGGGTTCCTATGAGAGATGGAAAAGGTGGAGTCAGAGTCCTTATCTTCAGGGCTTTCCGGAGACAGGGGAGTTTGCCTGGGAACCAGGCATTGAAGAGCCGCCTTTGATGGAGGCCAGGGATGGTTTTATCTACCAGGCCGGATATCGGCTTCAGATCGGCATGGCGGGAGACCCCTTTTCCTATATGGAGATCCGCATGGAGAGCAGGCCGTGGCAAAGAGCAATGGATTATATGAAATACGTCTATGGAGCCGGGCTTGTGCTGACATTCGGGTGTATGGCTGCCGTCACGGCCGGATTCGGACGGGTCTATGACAGGCAGGCAATGCTGGAGGAGAGGCGGCGGGACTTTACTAACGCCATGGCCCATGAGCTGAAGACTCCTCTGGGAGTTATCCGAAATCTGGCAGAAAATCTATTGGAACACAACATGGAGGAGAAGCGGGATTACTATCTGACTCAGATCATCGCTCAGACAGAGGAGATGGACTTGCTGGTGGTGAAGATGATCCAGATATCCAGGCTGGATTCGGAGGAGTTGACTTTCAAGAAGGAGCCGGTTTCCTTTTCGGAGCTGGCCGGAGAACAGTTAGCAAGGCTGGAACCGGCTGTGAGGGAAAAGGAGATTCGGGTAGAGTTTGAGGAGAAAGCGGAGTTTGTGGTACAGGGGGACCGGGAGTATTTGGGGCTGGCAGTGTGGAATCTGCTGTCTAACGCAGTGGACTATAATCTGCCGGGAGGCAGGGTAAGGATTCGGTCAGAGAAGGAGTTTTGGGCAGTGGAAAATACCGGCTGCCCCATGACGGAGGAGGAACTGGTCCATGCCTTCGAGTTGTTTTACACCGGAGACAAAAGCCGAACCAGAGAAAAGAAGCATATGGGCATGGGATTGTTTCTGGCAAGGAAGATCTTTGAGATCCACAGCCTTGTCCTGTCGATTGAGAATACCAGTGACGGGGCGAGGGCGGTGATCCGACAACAGGCCAACCACCCTCTTTACATGTGGTGAGAGAGGGAATATAATGGGGACAGGAGAGCCGGAAGGAGGCGAAATTTGCCTCGGGACAGGATCCGCCGTCTTTGAAGACGGCTGACGGGGAGGCAGGATATGGAATATGTGATGGGAATTGATCTGGGCACGTCGTCGGTGAAGGCGGTGGTCATGGGCCGGGACGGGCAGGTGACGGCGGCAGCCGGACGGGAGTACCCGGTGCTCAGACCAAGGGAAGGTTATGGGATCCAGGACCCGCTGGAGTGGTGGGCCGGGACCAAGGAGGTGATCCGCCGGGCCGTGGACCTGGGGGGAATCCTGCCTGGGCAGATCAAGGCCATAGGTTTTTCCGGCCAAATGCACGGTCTGACAGCTTTGGACGGCCGGGGGAGGCCTGTAATGCCTGCCATGATCTGGGAGGATCAGAGAAGCGAAAAGGAGGGGCAGGAGATCCTGGAGCTTGTCAGGAGAAATGGTCTGGAGAAGGAGCTGATGAACCGCCCTGTGGCGGGAATGATGATCTGCTCTCTTCTGTGGGTCAAAAAGAACCTGCCGGACATCTACCGGAACATTGCCCATGTGCTTCTTCCGAAAGACTATATCCGGTATCGCTTAGGAGGCGGCTTTGACACCGACGAGACGGATGCCGGAGGGAGCCTGGCCTTTTCTGTCAGGGATAGAAGGTGGTGCGGGCGGCTTTTGGAGGCCCTGGATATAAGGGAGGACCTCTTCCCCGAAGTGAGAAAACCATATGACATAGTGGGGCAGATGACGGCAAAGGCGGCGGAAGAGACGGGCTTGACGGAAGGGACGCCGCTGGCGGCAGGAGGGGCGGATTCCGCCATGCAGCTGACGGGAAACGGCATTGTGGAGGAGGGGACGCTGTGCTGCAACATCGGCACTGCCTCTCAGATTCTTGCGGCTTCCCGGGTTCCCCTTTATGACAGAGAGCTGCGGACTCAGACCTTCTGTCACAGCGTCCCGGGCCTGTGGTATACGCAGTGCGGCAGCTTAAACGGCGGCAATGGTCTCAGGTGGCTGAAAAAGGATGTGTTGAAGACAGAGGACAGCTATGAGAAACTGTCGCAGCTTGCAGGGACTGTGGAGCCGGGGAGCGGCGGTCTTCTGTTTCTTCCCTACTTAGCCGGGGAGCGGACGCCGTACCAGGCTCCTCATGCCAGAGGCGCCTTTCTAGGACTCTCCCTGACCCAGGGACAGACCCACATGGTGCGGTCGGTGATGGAGGGAGTGGCCATGAATCTGAGGCAGTGCTATGAATTGTTTCCGGCCATGGGCCTTGAGGGCCATCAATCCATGGTGGTCTCCGGCGGCGGGGCCAGAAGCGGGACTTGGAGGCAGATTCTGGCAGATGTGTTCAACCTTCCGGTGTACAGGACCACAGTGAGAGAAGAGGCCTGTACGGGGGCAGCCTTTATGGCGGCGGTGGCTCTGGGATGGTATCCGTCGGCCAGGGAGGCTGCCCGTCATGTGGTGAGACGGGAGGAGGAACCGGCGGCACCGGTGTCAGGGCATGTGGAAGTGTACTGCAAGATGAGAGAGAGGTTTAACAGAGGGTATGAGGCAGTGAGGTTCCTGTGAACAGGGACCAAGTCATAAAGCTGATAGGAACCGGCTAAAAATTCTGCTTGCAAAATCTTGGAAAGTGTGCTAGAATAAGGAGCGTTGTAGGAAATCATGCCGGCCTGTCGGAATGGCAGACGAGGTGGACTCAAAATCCATTGGTAGCAATACCGTGCGGGTTCAAGTCCCGCGGCCGGCACTCCTTGGCAGGGGCAGAAACCGTTGAAAGATCGAAAGATTTCGATATTTTGGCGGTTTTTCTTTTCGGTATTTTGATTGTCTTGATTTCTTTCTGTACTCCTTCTTTCAGTAATCCCGCTTTTTATAATGGAATTTTGAAAATATTTGATCCGGAAAAACAGGTAGAGAGTCATGGGTCATTTCGAGACATGATCGGTGTGATTGTTATGCCAATATGGTTTTTAGCAGCTCAGTACGGCGCCGGGGTGCCCGGAATGGAATCCTGGCTGAATCCAGTAAAGATACGCTGTAAAATCTTTCTCCTCTATCGGCTTTATATGCTCTCTCCCGCATTTTAAGGGCCATAAACACGGTAATCTCAATGTCTGTGTCATAGTAATATAGGCAGGCACTGGTATGACTTACAATGTCTAAGATGAGAAGTCTGGCGTCTTCATTCTCAAATGTTACCTGGTTTAGATTTTGTTTCGTGATCATCATAAGAGATATCCTCCTGTATATTATCGAATATATGTTCTGTTTTAATTATAAGAACATTTGTTCGTTTTGTCAAGAGGAAATTTTAAAAGAACAAGATTTTTTTATCTTAATAAAGGATTTACTTACCAGTTTGGGAACCAGCCTCATTGACATTGACAGGATATCGGAGTGATCTGGACGGAGTGTCTTGGGTTGGCGCATAAACCACCTTCAAATCGTTTATACTGTCCCCATAGACACATCACAGAAACCGTCACGGAAGGAGACCATTGAACAATCATGACAGAACAGGATACCATAGAACTGCTGCGGGAATGTGACGCGGGAATCAAGATGGGGGTGACCTCCATTGATGAGGTTCTCGGGTTTGTAAACAACAGGGAGCTGAGAGATTCTCTGATCCGGTGCAAAGACCAGCACGAGAAGCTGAAGGCGGAGATCGAGACCCTGCTCTCTGACCATCACCATGAAGGGAAAGAACCCAGCCCCATGGCCAAAGGCATGTCCTGGGTGAAGACCAACATGAAGCTGGTCATGGACGATTCGGACCAGACCATCGCCGGCCTGATGACGGACGGGTGCAACATGGGGGTGAAGACTCTGAATATGTATCTGAACCAGTACAGGGAGGCCGACTATAAGTCGAAAAATGCTGCCAGAAAGATCATTGATCTGGAGGAGAAACTTACTGCGGATATACGGAAATTTCTGTGATCTGCCGGGAAAACAATCGCCGAAAACAGGGGATTGTTTTTTCTTTCTATGCTATTGACATTTTATGACAGGAATGATATGTTAATTTAGTCAGACTTACCATTACCCGCCCAGGCTCTCTATGGTGCCCGGCGGGCATACATGCTTTGCGGAGCAAAGTAGAAAAGCGACAAAAGAAAGGTGGGATCCCCCTTGCTTGAAAAGAAAACCAACATATACTGGCTGTTCATACTGCCGGGCTGTCTGTTTCTGGCATTCTTCATGCTGATACCCCTGTTTTCTCTGCTGTTTAAAACCTTTTTCGACGAAGGCGGCGGTTTTTCCATGGCCAATTATTTTGCGCTGCTGGAGAGTACCTATTTTAAGCAGGTATTCTGGAGGAGTATCCGTTTAAGCCTGACCAGCACCGCCGTGTGCGCCGTTCTCGGTTTCCCCACGGCCTATTACATTTCCAAATATTCCAGAAATAAAGGAGTGCTCATGGCTCTTGCCGTGTTCCCCATGTTCACCAGCCCGGTGATCCGTTCTTTTAGCTGGATGGTGATCCTGGGAAAGAAGGGGATCGTCAACGATCTTCTGGTGAAGTCCGGCCTCATCGCCAAGCCCATAAGCCTTCTGTACAACGAATTTTCCATGGTGGTAGGATTTATCCAGCTGTTTCTCCCTCTGATGATCCTGTCCCTCATCGGGATCATGGACAACATCTCCGAGGATTTGAACCTGGCGGCGGGAAGTCTGGGCGCTTCCAGGCTGGGCGCCTTCCGTCATGTGGTGCTGCCTCTCAGTATCCCGGGCCTGGTGACGGGCAGCGTCCTGGTATTTACCGGCTGCCTGACGGCTTACACCACCCCTCAGCTTCTGGGAGGAACCGACACCAGAGTGCTGGCCACCATGATCTATCAGCAGGCCATGTCTCTGGGGGACTGGACTCAGGCTTCTGTGGTGGCGGTGGTGATGATTGTGGTCACGGTGGCTGTGTCCAGTGTGATCAACGGTGTCAGCAGAAAGCTGAACCCAACCATATGATGATACCGGGTCAAAAGGCCGTGGAGGACATGTCTCTATGTCGATACGTGGCTCTGACACCCGCAGAACATAGAGAAGACATCGCCCCTGTCCGGAGGTGATGTCGGAAATTTGCCGCAGATACTGTAAATGGCTCCCCGCTGTGAGCTTTCGGAATTTGGACCGGGGGCGGAAACCGGATTTTTGGCACAAGCCAGATACCGGCTGCCGGGGGAGGGATAAAGGAGAAGGATATGGCGCTTTTGGAATTGCAGAACATCACTGCCGGATACGACAAAAATGTGATCCTGAAGGATCTGGATTTTCAGGTGGAGAAGGGGGAATTGGTGTCCCTTTTGGGTTCCAGCGGCTGCGGGAAGACCACCACGCTGCGTCTGATCGCAGGGTTCTCCACTCCCATGGCGGGGAAATTTATCTTTGATGGCAAGGACTACACCCAGGTTCCCCTGAACAAGCGGAACTTCGGCTTTGTATTCCAGAGCTATGCCCTGTTTCCCCACATGACCGTTTTTGACAATGTGGCCTTTGGACTGAAGATGAGGAAGGTTCCCCAGGACCAGATGAAGAAAGAGGTCATGGATATGCTGGCCACTGTGGACTTGGACGGCTTCGAGAACCGGTTCCCCAAGGAGATGTCCGGCGGCCAGCGCCAGAGGGTGGCCCTGGCCAGGGCTCTGGTGATCAAGCCGGACCTGCTTCTTTTGGACGAGCCCCTGAGCAATCTGGATGCCAAGCTGCGTGTGAAAATGCGCGTGGAGATCCGTCGCCTTCAGCAGAAGTTCGGATTTACGGCCATCTACGTGACCCACGACCAGGAGGAGTGCTTTGCCATCTCCGACAAGGTGGCTATCATGAATCACGGGGTCATCGAGCAGATGGACAGCCCGTCGGTGATCTACAATCACCCCAAGACCGAGTTTATCGCCCGCTTCGTGGGCTTTGAGAATTTTATGGATATCCGAAAGACCGACACCAAGGGGGTCTACCTTTTGCCGGACGACAGCCGGATTGCGGTGGAGGGAGGCGAAGAGGGGGAGGGCCGGAAGGCCTGTATCCGCCCGGAGGACATCGCCATCGTCCCCCCGGGCGGCTCGGCCCCCAATCCTCTTGCAGGTGAAGTTATGGTAAGTACATTTCTTGGAAAGCGCAACCAGTACAACGTGCGCACCGCCATCGGTGAGTTCGAGGTCAGCACGGACCAGGAGAGTGTTTACAAAATAGGAGACCAGGTGACACTGTCCCTGGCTCCGGGGAAAATTATTTTGCTCTAGAAAAGGAGAAACAGGATTATGAAAAAAAGATGGTTAAGTGTTGTCATGGCAGCGGCCATGACCGTGTCACTGACAGCCTGCGGCTCTTCCGGCCAGGCAGAGGGTACCACGGCAGCTCCCACCACAGCCGCCGAGTCTAAGACAGAGACCACGGCAGGGGCGGGAGGAGAGACTCAGGCAGCAGAGACCCAGGCTCCGGGCGGGGATCTTCCCTCTTTTGAGGGACAGCAGCTGAGAATTTCCACTTTTTCGTTCAATGCGGAGCTGCTTCAGAAGAATGTATATGACCCCTTCATGGCGGCCACGGGCTGCGAGCTGATCGTGGAAGGCGGCAAGAACGCGGAGCGCGTCACCAAGATCAGGGAGACTCCGGAGAACTACGACGTGGTCATCATCGGCGATGCCTTTGTGGCGGACTTGATCGACGCAGGTCTCATCGAGACCATAGATTCCAGCAAGCTGACCAATTTAGGCTCCATCTATGACAACGCCAAGGCTCCTCTGGGTGAGGAGTACGGTCCGGCTTACACCTTCAACCGGCTGGGGATTGTCTATGACAAGTCCACCTGCCCCATCGAGATTACTTCCTGGGCGGATCTTTGGAATCCGGAGTTGGAGGACAGCATTGCCATCCCCGACATCACCACAACCTCCGGCCCTCTTTTCTACTACTCTGTGGCCAGGATGACAGGCCTCACGCCGGGAGCGGACGACGACGGGATCTTCGCCAAGTTTGAGGAGTTAAAGCCCAATATTATGAAGACTTACACCAGCGCCAATGACACCATCACCATGCTGAACCAGGGCGAGATCTCTGTGGCCGTGCTTCTGGACTACTCCTACACTGCCGCCAAATCCGCCTCTGAGGATTATGTGTGGGTTGACCCGTCGGAGGGAGTGTACAGCGGATTCAACACCCTGAATATCATCAAGGGCAGCCCCAACAAGGAGCTGGCCGAGGCATTTATTGACTTCTACATTTCCAAGGAAGTACAGCTGGCCGAGGCTTTGGACGGCGTGGATTCTCCCGTGAGAACCGATGTGGAGCTGACTCCAGAACAGGCGGCGAACTTTACTTACGGCAAGGAGATGATCGACAACCTGCTGATTCCTGACTGGACTGCCATCAATGCCAACAAGGCCGACTGGACTGCCAGATGGAATGAGCTGTTCTCTGTGCAGTAAACTTTTTGCTTCGCGTTTCGCGGCGTTGTCACGGACAGGCACGGCCGGTAGACGGTCCTGAGGTAAGAATTTCCATTTTTGCAGAAAATCGTCCCACTGTTTTCAGGCTGCCAGGGCCTTTTGGAGAGAAGGGTCCTGGCGCTGCCCATTACTTGAAAGAAAGCCGGCTGCCACAGAGGCTGACTTTATGGCAGGCTTGCCGGGAAGGAGTTATCCATGAAAAAGAGCAAATCTCTGTTTGTCGTTACGCTGCTGGTATACGTGTTTCTGATCGGGCCTCTTCTGGTGATCATGGCCGCCTCTTTCAGCGACACCACCTATCTGAAATTTCCCGGGGAGGGCTTTACCCTGCGGTGGTATCAGCAGATCTTACAGGTGAAGAGCTTCGGCAGCGCGGCAAAGAACAGTATCATCATTGCTTTCGCCGGCACCTTCGCGGCGCTGCTTCTGGGACTGCCGGCCGCTTATGCTCTGAACCGGTATCGGTTTAAGGGCAAGGAATTGATCAAGAGTCTGTTTTTGTCTCCGGTGCTGATCCCGGTTATCGTCCTGGGCTTTGTCATGCTCCGGTACGTGGTCAACCGGTTTAAGCTTCCGGCCATGCCCAGTCTTCTGATCGGCCACACCATTTTGTCCATTCCCTACGTTATGAGGGTGGTGACCTCCAGCCTTGCCAACTTCGATTTCTCCATGGAGGAGGCGGCCAGGATTCTGGGGGCGGGAAATGTGTATACCTTTTTCCATATCCTGCTGCCCAACATCAAGTCCGGGATTGTGTCGGCCTGCATTATGGCTATCATCAATTCCTTTAACAATGTGTCCCTCTCCGCCTTCCTTACCAGCGCCGGGGTCTCCATGCTGCCCATCGAGATGATGGCTTATGTGGAGTATCATTTTGACCCGACGATCGCGGCTCTGGCCACCCTTCTTATGGTGATCACCCTGGGGGTCATGCTGGTGATTGAGAAGACTCTGGGGCTTAAGAGCGTGGTGTAGGACGCAAATTCTGCGCAGGTCAGGGAAAAAAGAACAGCAGCTAAGCTATTAAGATTGAGAGATGTAGGGCCTTTTGAGAAGTTATCAAGGGGCCTTTCATCTCTTTTAAATTGCCTATATTTTTATGGAAAAGAGGGTGGTTGTATGGTAAGATATAGGAAAAGAAGTGGAGAGCAGGTGTTTTTTTAGATAAAATACAGGTGAAAGCAAAGTTGGTTGACAGACAGAGGGCCTGGTTATGAGGAGAGACTTGTTATGAAAAAGAGGATCAATCAAATTTTAAATGTTATTATGGGTTCTATGATCGGCGTGTTTGTTGGCTCAGGGGTATATAGATACTGGCATTTTCGGAAATATCCGGATTTGTATTTCATACAATCGGCTCCTTGGTATACCAGTATTCTGATACAGGGGTTATTTACCCTTGTATTGGCGGCACTTTGCATGATAGTAAAAGTCATTTTTAGAGAGGAAAGGATGACGAAAAAGATTCCATTGATTTTAGGAATCGTTTTTCTCACTTTAACATTCATAGGCGGCGGATCTGTTATGATAAACCGTGGACAAGTAAACGCAGGATATGCAGTTGTTCCTGGTATATGGACCATGATTTGTTTCGGATATTATCGAAATAAAAATGGTATGAAATAGGGGATTGGGAAAGCCGAAGTTGAAAGAATCGTTTGACAATATGGGCTGGATGGGCGTTTGCCGCAGTGACTGTCATGGAACAGGCGGCAGCTGCCCTGTGGAGAAGAGAGAAGGAGAGGAAAGGACATGAACAGCAGAATTGTGGAGTATGCCAGGGAACTGGACCGGGTAAGCAGGGAGAGACGGCGGGATTTTCATCGGTTTGCGGAGACTGCATGGCTGGAGATGAGGACTTCGGCCGTCGTCAGCAAGGTATTGACAGAATTGGGGTATGAGGTGGTGACAGGGCGGGAGCTGTGTCTGGAGGAGGCCCGGATGGGAGTTCCGTCGCCGGAGGAGCTGGAGGCCCGCTGGCAGCTGGCTCTGGACCAGGGGGCTCCGGCGGACTACCTGACGGAGGACATGAGGGAAGGGTTTACGGGGGTCATGGGGGTTCTGCGGTGCGGCCCGGGGCCGGTTGTGGCTCTGCGGTTTGACATCGACGCTCTGGGAATTCTGGAGGAGGAGGCAGAGTCCCACCGGCCTTTCCGGGAGGGATTCGCTTCGGTAAACAGAGGCGCCATGCACGCCTGCGGCCATGACGGCCACGGGGCCATCGGGCTGGGTGTGGCGGAGGTTCTCATGAGGCTGAGGGAGGAGCTGGCAGGCACCATAAAGCTGATCTTTCAGCCGGGGGAGGAGGGCGCCAAGGGGGCCAGGGCCATCGTGGCTCACGGTCATTTGGACGACGTGGACTATTTTGTGGGGACTCACATCGCGCCTACAGACGGGCCTGATGACGGGGACGTGACTCCAGGAACCTGGGGGTCTCTTGCCACCAGCAAATATGACGCTTATTTTTTCGGGAAAGCGGCCCATGCGGGGGGATTTCCGGAGAACGGGAGAAATGCCGTTGTGGCAGCCTGCAACGCGGTTTTGAATTTGACAGCCATTCCCAGGCATAGCGGCGGCATTTCCCGGGTTAATGTGGGCACCATTCAGGGAGGAACCGGACGGAATGTGGTTCCGGATCAGGCTCTTATCCGGTTTGAAGTCCGCGGGGAGACCACGGAGGTGAACCGTTTTATGGACCGGGAGGCTGTGCGGATCTGCGAGGGCGCGGCTCAGATGAGCGGCTGCAGCTGTCGGCTGGTGCTTCAGGGAGGCGCCGAGTCTCAGCACAGCGACGTGGATTTTCTGGAGCAGATCGCCGGGATTGTGGAGCGGGATCTTCCTCACCTGCGGGTCAGCAGCTGTAAAAATGCCCAGAACTGGGGCAGCGAGGACATCTCTCTGATGATGAACCGGGTTCAGGACCATGGAGGGAAGGCCACTTACATGCGCTCCATGACCCCTGTGGCCTCGGCCCAGCACACCACAACTTTTGATTTTGACGAGAAGGTGCTGGTGGAGGCGATTGAGACCTTCTCGGCTATTGTGTGGGAGCTGTGCAAGGGGACGGGCTGAACCAGGGAACCGGTCCGGTAGAAGCTGCCGGATTTGAAATCGGAACGAGAGAGGACGATGTCATGAAGAGCCAGGATACGACAATCCGGATTGCCGGGGCAAAGGACGCAAGAGAGCTGCTGGAGATCTACAGGCCCTATGTGGAGAGGACTGCCATTACCTTTGAGTATCGGGTACCCTCCCCGGAGGAGTTTGCCCGGCGGATTGAGGAGACTTTGAAGGGATATCCTTATGTGGCGGCGGAGAGGGAGGGGAGGATCGTGGGATATGCCTACGGCGGCCCTTTTCACCGGCGGGCGGCCTACGGCTGGGCGGCGGAGACTTCCATCTATGTGGCCTGGGACCAGAGAAAGACAGGGGTGGGCAGAAGGCTCCACGACGTGCTGGAGGCGGCTCTTAAGGCGCAGGGGATTTTAAATATGAACGCCTGCGTGGCCTGCCCCCGGCAGGGGGATGATGAGTATGTCACCAGGAACAGCCTGGAATTTCACAGATATCTGGGCTACCGACTGGTGGGGGAGTTTGTACAGTGCGGGTACAAGTTTGGCCGCTGGTTCAACATGGCCTGGCTGGAAAAGCATATCGGAGACCATGTGACGGAGCCTGCGGTTCCCAGGGGTTTTTCAGAGATCCGGGACAGGTTTGAAGAGGAGCTGGGGCTCTGTCCGGGGATAAAAAACAGGGGTTTACAGGGGAATATGGAATCTACGGGGATATAGAGTTTACGGAAAATATAGAATCTGCAGGGAATATAGAGTCCGCAGGGGATATAGACTCTGCGGAGAAGACGGAAGGGAGAGGAGGCTGAATGAATATGAAATTGATTGACAAGGTCGCGCTTTTGTATGTGAGGGACGGGAAGATCCTCAGCACCCTCTCTAAGGGGAAGGACAAGTATTATCTCCCCGGGGGTAAGCGGGAGAATGATGAGTCGGATCTGGAGACACTGGTCAGGGAAGTGAAGGAGGAGCTGAGTGTGGAGATTGTGGAGTCCACGGCCAGATTTTACGGAACCTTTCAAGCCCAGGCCCACGGCAAGGAGGATGGGGTTCTGGTGAAAATGACCTGTTATATGGCGGAGTTTGAGGGACAGCCGAAGGCGGATTCGGAGATTGCCCGGGTAGTCTGGCTCACATGCCGGGACATGGAGTCGGTCTCTCCGGTGGACAAACTGATTTTTGCGGATCTGCATGAGAGAGGACTGCTGGATTAGGGTGGGGTGTTTCAGGGAAAGGAGTATTTTCTATGGACAGGACGGAGGGCTTGACGATCCGAAGAGAGACTTGGGAGGATTACCGGGAGGTTGAGGTTCTGATTCGGGAGGCCTTTTGGAACCAGTACGTGCCCGGATGTATGGAGCATTTTTTGGCTCATGTGATGAGGGACCATGAGGATTTTATAGGGGAGTTGGATCTGGTGGCTGAGATGGACGGCCGGATTGTGGGAAGTGTGATGTATACGAAGTCCAGGCTTGTGGACGAGGCGGGGGTGGAAAAAGAGATTCTTACCTTCGGACCGTTCAGTGTCCTTCCGGAATTTCAGCGTCGGGGGATCGGGAAGGCACTTTTGGAGTATTCCTTCGGGAGGGCAATGGAGCTGGGGTATGAGGCCATTGTCATCTTTGGAAGTCCGGGCAATTTTGTTTCTCGGGGGTTTAAGAGCTGTAAACGGTTTCATGTTTGTCTGGAAAATCAGATTTACCCCTGTGCAATGCTGGTGAAGGAGCTGAGAGAGGGGTTTTTCGACGGAAGAATCTGGCGCTACCGGGAAAGCCCGGTTTATCAAATAGACGAGAAAGCCGCCCAGGATTTTGACAGAGGATTTGAGCCGATGGAGAAGAGGATAAAACCCAGCCAGGAGGAATTCTACATCTACAGCCATTCCATCATCCGTGAATGAGACGGAGGCGAGGGAGCGTTACCTTAGAAGATGGAGGAGGGAAAAGTTATGAAACTGAAAAATGTGTTGATTGTGGTGGATGACATGGAGCGGGCCAAGGCTTTTTACAGGGAATTGTTCGGGCTTTCTGTGATTTTGGACGGGGAGGAGCGGGTGATTTTGACAGAGGGGCTGGTGCTTCAGGAGAAAAGGGTGTGGGAGGAGGCGGTAGGCGGGAAAGTGACTGCCAGAAGTCTTGGAGGGGAGCTGTATTTTGAGGAGCCGGACCTGGAAGGGTTTGTGGGAAGGCTTGAGGGATACAGGGAGCCTGTGGAGTTTGTGAATCGGCTCAGAGAGGATTTCCAGGGACAGAAGATGATTCGGTTTTATGATCTGGACGGGAATCTCATTGAGGTCAGGTCGCCGGTGGGAGTGTTCTGACAGGGGGCCTGTATCACACACTGGAGTGTATCTGAACATTTATGTTCGCCGTCTTCACGCCCCGTCTTGGGGGATAGGGATCTTGGGGCATGGGAGCGGATTGCTGTTAATCTAGGCGTTTGCGAAACTCAAAACTTGTCAGAATATTCTCTCAATTCTGACTTTCGCAATTACCTACTGTTAATCAGAGGAAAGGATCGGATAGATTTATGGGATATGGTTTTTATGGATGGGACGGGGGTGATGTCCCGGCGGTTACGGACGAGCACGGGAGGACATGGACTCCCTGCGGGCTGTATGATGCTCTCAGGGATATTTGGTGTGAGTACACTTGCGCGCCCAGGCTGCGTGAGCTGTGGAGTGAGGAGAACCGGACGGTGGGGCAGTGTTCTGTGACCGCATTTCTGGCCCAGGACATTTTCGGGGGCAAGGTTTACGGGATTCTTCTCCCCGGCGGGAATTATCACTGTTATAATGTGGTGGGAGACTGTGTGTTTGACCTGACCAGTGAACAGTTTGGCGATGAGGTGCTGGATTACGAGAACAACCCGGAACAGCTGCGGGAGGTGCATTTTGCCAAGGAGGAGAAGAGGCAGCGGTATCGGTTTCTTAAGGAGGAGCTGGAGCGGCGGTTTGGCGGGGAAATGACAGGAACGCGGGGAAGTTTACGGCAGGAGGCAGCAGGAGGCGATGGTTTTGGTAAGGAGATTTTTTGATGGAGAGAATCCGGCGAGGGGATTCTGGAGCGGCAGGCAGGGAGGAGGCAGCTTTTTTCAGGTACTGCCCGGATACCATAACCCGACGGGCAGAAATGAGTGAAGGGGATATTATGGAGAAAAACGAGATTTGGCTCAAGTGGGCAGTGGAGCTGCAGAGTATCGCCCAGGCCGGTTTGTTTTATGGAAGGGACTCTTTTGACCGGGAGCGGTATGAGCGGGTCCGTGAGATTGCGGCGGAGATGATCTGTTATAAGGGGGAGATTCCGCCGGAAAAAGTGAAGGATTTGTTCTGCAGTGACACGGGATATCAGACTCCCAAGATCGACACCAGGGCGGCGATTTTTGAGGGGGACAAGATCCTTCTGGTGAAGGAGAGAAATGGCACATGGTCGCTGCCCGGAGGCTGGGTGGATGTGGGGCTGTCGGTCAGTGAGAATATAGTTAAGGAGGTGAGGGAGGAGGCGGGCCTTGAGGTGAGGGCGGAGAGAGTCATTGCGGTCCAGGACAGGGAGAAACACAACCTGCCAATCTATGCCTACAAGGTGTGCAAGCTGTTTATTCTCTGTTCAGTGGTGGGAGGCTCTTTTGAGGAGAATTTGGAGACTGTGGAAAGCAGGTATTTTGGGATCGGGGAGCTGCCGGTTTTGGCGGAGGAGAAGAACAATGAGGAGCAGATGCGCATGTGTTTTGAGGCCTGCGGGAGGGAGGACTGGGTCACTTTGCTGGATTAAGAGCGGGATTTCCACAGATATGGGGAGAGTCTGCAGGGGCTGAGTGCGGCAGAGGCATGGAAACGCGGGAAAGGTCATCGAGGGAGGAACAGGCGGATATGGATATCTGGGAACAGCTGTACGAGAGAGGGAGAGGGGAGTATCACCCGGAGCAGGTGACTCCTTTTGTGTATGGGCATCATGTGGTGTGTGCTCTGGAGAGTGAAGATAGACGGATTTTTACGGGATTTTGCATTGAGAGCTGTTGTGGAGTCATGGACTTGTGTGCGGAGCGGGTTGCGGCTCTGAACATGTATGTGAACAGCGGGCAGCGGGTCATCAGACGGCTGATGGTGTTCCGGGACAGACCGCCTTATGGGGGCAGCAGCGGAATGCCCTGCGGGGCCTGCCGGGAGTTTCTTTTACAGCTGTCCTGGGAAAACAGGAATCTTGAGATTATGGTGGATTATGAGAAGCGTGAGACGGTGACACTGGGGGAGCTGCTGCCGGAATGGTGGGGGCAGGAACGGTATGAACGTCTCTGTGAGGAGGAGATGGGGAGATGATTTTGTACAGACCCGTGGGAACAGAGGAGTTGGAATTGATTGAGGAGATGGGGTTTGCCGGGTTTCCGCCCAGGCTCAGGGAACAGCCCATTTTTTATCCGGTGCTTTCTGAGGAGTATGCCGGAGAGATCGCCGGGAAATGGAATGTGAGATACAACGGGGATCACAGAGGGTATGTGACCAGATTTGAGGTTGACGATGAGTATGGAGGGCGGTTTGAGGTTCACCGGGTGGGGAAGTCTTATCATGAGGAATTGTGGGTTCCGGCTGAGGAGCTGGAGGAGTTTAACAGGCATATTTTAGGGAGGATTCAAGTGGTTCGCGAGTACGGGGAGTATGAGATTGTCTCTCTGGGGGACTGGCCGGAGTGGAAGGAGCGGGCCGCCCGGTGGTTTCACGAAAAATGGGGGATTCCTCTCAAGGCGTATAGGGAGAGTATGGAGGAGTGTGTGAAGGGCAAGGGGGCGGTTCCCCAGTGGTATCTGGCTGTGGCTGCGGAGGGCCGGGAGATTGTGGGGGGACTGGGAGTGATTGACAATGATTTTCATGACAGGAAGGATTTGACGCCCAATGTGTGCGGGGTCTATGTGGAAGAGACCTGGCGGAGGCAGGGGATCGGGGGAGCCCTTCTTGCTTATGTGTGTCAGGATATGAGAGGGAGAGGGATTGATACCTTGTATCTTCTGACAGATCACACGTCTTTTTATGAGCGGTATGGGTGGGAGTTTTTGGGTATGGTTTTGGGGGACGGAGAGGAGAAGGAGTCGAGGATGTATGTCCACAGAGGGTGAGTGTGCGGAGTCTGTTTGGGCAGGGATCGAGAATCAAGTTTCCGCAGCCGTCATCTTAGAATGGGGCGGAGAAACTAGCGGCTGTCATAGCTGGGCTTCGGTGGAGGGTGGTGGTGTGCGTCTTGACGCACACTTTTTTAATCTGTGGAAAGGTTGACACTGCAGTTCCCTTGTCTGCGGAGGGTATGGAATCATTTTAACTAATTTACAATTTTTAAATGGAGTATGATATAATGGTTTGTGTAATTCGGCCGTTGTTTTGAGTGGAATGATCATCGTAGATTTATAGAGTGGGAGGCGGGGAAATCGTGTGGTTCTGGTGGTTTTTGTTTGTGTGTAATCTGGTGATACCTGTGAGTATGATCGCGGGGGGAAGAATGATGTGGAAACATTGTCCCAAGGAGATCAACAAGACGGTGGGGTATCGGACAAAAAGGTCCATGAGGAATCAGGACACCTGGAGGTTTGCCCATGACTGCTGCGGCCGGCTCTGGTGGAAGATTGGCTGGTGGATGTGTTTTGTGTCCGTGCCTGGGCAGATTTTTTTCCGGGACAGCAGTGAGAGAGTTCTTGGCATGGTGGAGGGAGTGATCTGTATGGTCCAGTTTGTGTTTTTGCTTGGGTCTGTTTTTCTTGTGGAGAGAGCTTTGAAGCGGGCCTTTTTTGAGGACGGAAGCCGGAGGCCGGTATGAGAGGACTGGGGATTGGGATTCTTGTGATTTTTTATGGGATTTATCTGGGGAAAATGGTTTTCCAGCGGACAAGAGGGATTCGGACGGACCACCTTGCCAAGGGGAGAGGAAGAAAGGGCTGAGAGAAAGGCTTGGAGGGAGGAGAGCGGTCTGAGAGCGGGAAAGGGTCGGGGAGACGAGGAAAGAGATGAGAGGGAAAGGGGCGAGGAGGGGAGAGAAGTGATTGGAGGACAGGCTATGACGGAGAGAGAGAAAATGCTGGCAGGGCAGATTTATGACTGCGGCGACAGGGAGCTGCTGGAGAGGTGGCACAGGGCCAAGGATTTGATGAGGGATTACAACCGGGTGGATTCGGGAGATTTGGAGGAGAAGGGGCGGATTCTGCGGGAGCTTTTGGGTGGACAGGGGAAGAATTTATGGATTACGCCGCCTTTTTTTGTGGACTATGGCGACAACATTTATTTTGGAAATAATTGTGAAGTGAATATGAATTGTACGTTTTTAGATGACAATCGGATTGTCATCGGGGACAATGCTCTGATTGCGCCTAATGTTCAGATTTATACGGCTTTTCATCCCACCAATGGGGCGGACCGGTTCGGAAGTCCAAGGGAGGACGGTTCATTTGAGTTTTGCAGGACTCAGACGGCTCCAGTAATCATCGGGGATTGTGTGTGGATTGGAGGCGGGGCGATTATCCTGCCTGGGGTGACGATCGGGAACAATGTGGTCATCGGAGCGGGGAGTGTGGTTACGAGGGATATTCCGGACCATTGCGTTGCTTGGGGAAATCCCTGCCGCGTGAGGAGGGAGAACGGATAGGGGAGTTTGGAGGTTGTCTGTTTAGCGTGGAGATGACACCGTTTTATAAAGTGAAGGATGGGATTCCTGGTGAAGGAGGCAGCCTGATGAGTGAAAGGGAAACGGCGGGGAGAGAGGAGATCTTGAACCTTTTAAGGGAGAGGGGAGTCTGGTTTGAGCTCACAGAGCACAGGGCGGTTTATCATATGGGGGAGCTTTGTGAGGCAGAGTTTCCTTATCCGGAGGGGAGTGCCAAGAATCTGTTTGTCCGGGACGATAAGCGGAGAAATTTTTATCTGATTACCGTGAAAGGGGAAAAGCGGGTGGATCTGAAGGCATTTCGGAGGGTTAAGGGGACTCGGCCGCTGAGTTTTTGTTCTGAGAGTGAGTTGATGAGTCTGCTGGGTCTGACGGCAGGGTCGGTCTCTCCTTTTGGTGTTTTGAATGATCAGGGGAGAAGGGTGGAAGTATTTCTGGACAGAGAATTTTTTGATGATCCTGGCATGATTGGTGTTCACCCCAATGATAATACTGCCACGGTTTGGATGAGGACAGAGGATTTGGCCGCCGTGATCGAGGGGCACGGCAATAAAGTAGAGATGGTATCTGTCTGAGTGGAGTGATTCAAAGGGATGGGGAAGGGGAGGCAGGGCGTGGGACGCCGGGAGAGTGGCATGGTTTGGCGGATGGGAGAAGAACATGATTTTTTCAGGAGGATATGGTTATGATCGATTTGCAGGATCCTGGGTACTGTCCCACTTTGGAGGAGATAGGGGAGTATGTGAGAAACGGAGTGTTTGAGAGGTTTTGTGCCGCAGTCAAGGGACGGTTTCAGGCAGAGGGGCGTGTGGATTTCAGTTCCTGCAGCTTGGAGAGGGGATGGAATGTAAAGTTTAAGAAGTCAGGAAGGGCACTGTGCACGATTTACCCTAAGGAGTCCTGTTTTACGGTGATGGTGGTGGTGGGAAAGAAGGAGAAAGAGGCTGTGGAGGCCATGCTTGCCCGGCTAAGCCCCCAGGTGAGGGAGATTTATGAACAGACCAGGGAGGGGAATGGACAGCGGTGGATGATGATTCCCATAGAGGATCAGGATTCGGTGTATGAGGACGTGATCCAGCTGATTGAGATTCGGCGAGGGGTAGGCCGACGGCGGGAGGAGCAAAAGACCGGGATTGATTGAGCATGGAGGTGGAGAGATGGAAGGAAGAATGCTGGGATTTGTGATTTGGTGTGCTGTGGGCGGGGGATTTTTGTGCCTGGCCCTGTATTCCTGGTTTTCTAAAAGGCCGGTGGGATTTTGGGCCAATGCCAGACTGTTTGAGGTTAGGGATGTGAAAGGTTACAACCGGGCAATGGCGAAGCTGTTCGGCTGTTTTGGACTGGTGTTTCTCGGGCTTGGGATTCCTCTTCTTGAGAGTGGAAGCCAGGTATGGATTTTGCTTTCGGTTGTGGGGGTCATGGCGGAGAGTATTGGCGCCATGGTGGTTTATTCTCTTGTGATTGAGAGGAAATATCGGAAATAAGTTCTCTTTTCCTGAATATTAAAACAGCAGACAGACATTTGAAAAGGTTTTATTTTGTATGGCACATCTTATTGCCCGAGTCGATGGTCTATCGGTCAGCGATCTGCTGGGGATGAGCGGCGGTTTCGCCATTTCGACAAGGAATTTTAAAAACAGGCATATAACACACGGATGTTGAAAAAGGGCAGTTTGAAATAAGGCTGAAATGTAAATAAAGTTTGTTAAAAACAGGATGATTCATGTATAATATAATTGCCTTGGAGTGTGTTTGAAGATTAGTTTCCGTCGCTGTGCATCGCAGTTTGTGGGAGATTTGGCCCAAATGAACGTGCCATAGCGGGTTGTGTTAAATGAATCTAGGCCAAATTTACCGTAAATCGGGGTGTGCAGATGGTGGGAATGTTTAAAACATGCCCTGGAATGAGGTATACCCAGATAGCTCTGTAATCGGGCGAGCTGGCGTGTATTAAAAAAGGAGGTTAAGTGAATTTGAGACGGAAACAGAAACGGGTAATCTCATTGATGGTGACTTCTGCCATGTTGTTCTCCAATGTGGGAATGGCAGCAGCCGGACCAATCGAGGGGGATTCCCAGCCCGCCATAACGGTGGATGCCGAGTCAGACCCAACTCTCGTCGTGACTTTGGAAGAGAACAAGGCTGAGACGGAATCGGAAACAGGGTCGGAAACCGAGTCAGAAGCGGAGGGAGAGACCGAAGAGGGAACTGAGGAAAAAACCGAAGAGGAGACCAGGGAAGAATCCGAAGAGGGAACTGAGGAGGACACCGAAGGGGAAACCGAGGAGGAGACTGAGGCGGGAACTGAAGAGGAAACCGAGGAAGGAACCGAGGAAGGAACCGAGGAGGAGACTGAAGAGGAGACTGAGGCGGGAACTGAAGAGGAAACCGAGGAAGGAACCAAAGAGGAGACTGAAGGGGAAACCGAAGAGGGAGCTGAGGAAGAGACGAAAGAAGATGATTTGCTTGAGGATTCAGATGTAAAGGACGAATCATCTGCGGTTCCCGAGAATCCTGACACGAAACCGCCAATAGATCCGACACCCAACATTCACGAGCATAACTGGTCTGTGGACTGGAGCTATGATGGAATCTATCACTGGCATGAGTGCGGCGCTGAAGACTGCCCTGTGGCTGACGACAGTGAGAAGGATGGTTATGCGGAGCACAGCTATGACGATTATGACATATGTACTGGCTGCGGATACAATGCAATGGACGGTATCGCTGCAGTAGCACAGGTGGATATCCCGACCTATCAGAAAGCCTATGATACCATGATCGCCTTACAGGAAAAGTATCCTGAGGGGATGACGTGGACGAATTTTGAGCCCTATGGGAGTAACGGCAAGCTTGGCAGTGCCTATACCTGGAACGGCGGAGCCATTTATGGAGCAAGAAGCGCTGTCGGATGTATGGCCTTTGCTTTCCTCCTTAGTGACGCAGTCTTTGATCATTTGCCTGCAAGGCCAATCGAAAACGGCGATTTTACATTTGAGGATGTAAAGGTCGGCGACATTCTCCGTGTGCAAGGCAACAGCCATAGTGTCATCGTACTCCAAAAGAGTGCAGGCGGTGTGACAGTGGCTGAGGCGAACTATAAAAAGACTGTCCACTGGGGCCGTGCAATGAGTGTAGCAGATGTTGAGGACGCGGACTTCATCATTACCCGTTATCCAGAGGACTATAATATTCCGGCGGATGACCCTGAGGCTGACAAAGTGATTGAAAAAGGAACAGCAGGTGAATTGGATTGGTCACTGACCAATGGAAAGGTTCTGACCATCTCCGGCAGTGGAGAGATTCCAAATTACTCACAGGGTAGTTCACCTTGGAGCAAATATGACTTTTATACAGTCGTTATTGAGGAGGGTGTTACCGGCATAGGGGATTATGCTTTTTATCAGAGCAAAGCTCTCAGCGTGTATATTCCTGACAGCGTGGAGGTGATTGGCAAGAACGCGTTCAGTAAATCAGCGCTGGTAGCGGTGACGATTCCTGGCACTGTCAAGACCATTGGGAACAGCGCTTTTGACGAGTGTGTGAACCTGACTTCCGCCACTGTTTCAGAAGGCGTGGAAACAATTGGAGACAAAGCTTTCCGAGGCTGTAAGTCTTTGGCATATATTGACTTTCCTGCCAGTATTACTTCGGTGGGTACAAGCGCGTTCGAGAGTTGTACGGATATGGTCAGTGTGAGGTTTATGCCTGGCAGCGGCAAGGTGACGCTGGGAGACGGATTGTTCAGGAGGTGTCAGAAGTTAACAATTCTAACGCTGCCCCAGATGGCAGACCGCATTAGCGATGGCATGTTCCAATCCTGTAATTCTCTTACTGAACTGTATATTCCGGCAAGTGTCCAGAGTATCAGTGAATTTGCGTTTACCGAGTGTTACAGCTTAGGAGTCATATACTTTGGCGGCAGCGAAGCAGAATGGAAGGCTATGTTGACCAAAACTTTGGAAGCCATATTGAAAAACAAGAAAATAGTATGTAATGCTGTTTTCGACGATCCTTTCGCCGACGATCCAGACGATCCGGGAGATTTTCAGCCTGGAGAAGATAAGCCATGCACGAATCATGTCGACGCAGACAAGGACGGAATATGTGATAATTGCGGTGAGCTGTTGTCCATTGACAATCCCGGAACTGATGACGGGGACGAGATGACGGATCCGGATGATGATGACGGGGATGACACGACTGACCAGGATGACGGGGACGACAAGACAGATCCGGACGACGACGATAAGAATCCGCCGGGTTCTGGTGATAATGACAACTCCACAACAGATAGTTCTGACGATTCCGACGACAGCAGCGACAGTTCTGATGAATCCGGTGACTTTAATGAATCTGACAACTCTACAATTTCCACCGTGGTCAGCTGGGAGGCGGACGGTTCCCGTATCGTTACCCAAACGCAGAGAGACGGAACTGTCGTTACTACTACTACAAATCCTGCAGGTAAGGTGGAGACGAAAGCCCAATTATCCAGTCTGGCCATTGACACTGCTGAGAAAAATGGCAGAGCCGTTGCCCTGCCGATTTCACCGGTCCAGGTGACCAGAGGCGCATCCACGGCGCCGGAGATTACAGTGTATACCGAAAAAGACCGGCCGGTGAAAGTGGCGATTCCCGCGTTTTGGCCTACCGCAGGCACTGTGGTGGTTATCGTCAATGAGGATGGTTCCACCAGTGTAATAAAAGATTCCGTTCCGACAGGAAATAGTGTCGAGGCATTTTTGCCCAATGGGGCCACAGTGAAAGTCGTGGATAACAGCAAGAGCTTTTCGGATGTTCCCCCTGGGGCCTGGTTCGAAAATGCAGTGTCGTTTATCTCTGCCAGAGATCTGTTCTACGGCACAACCGAAACCGCATTTGCCCCTGCTGCACCCATGACTTATGCCGTGGCGGTGACGGCCCTGGCTCGTTTTGACGGAGCACAGACCGATGGCGGCATCACATGGTATGAGAAGAGTATGGAGTGGGCTGTTGTGCGTGGCATGAGGGACGGGGCCGGTGCGGACAGCAATGTTACTTGTGAACAACTGGTGACGATGCTCTGGAAGTATCAGGGTTCGCCTGCGGCGACTGGTCCTGTCTCCGATTCTGGGGCTGCAGGTCAGATCAGTGACACTCAAAAAGCTATGGACTGGGCCATGAAAAACGGCCTTTCTAACGGTTTTGGAGAGGGGACCTTGAACTCACAAGGTCAGGTCAGCCGTGCGCAAGCCGCTCAGATCATCATGAACCTTGCGAAAAAGACTATGGTTGATTCCGCTCATTAGTCAGTGAGGGATTGAGGAAGGGAGCTGCCGCACTATGGGTTAGTGGGCAGCTTCTTTTCTGTGATAGAGAGCGATCGGAGGGAGACAGATCATGAATCAGACATATGACAATGAGATATTTTTCAGCCAATATGCCCGGATGCCGCGGAGCAGGGAAGGATTGAAGGCAGCAGGGGAATGGCACCAGTTAAAGCCCTTGTTTCCTGCTCTTGAGGGGAAATGTGTTCTGGATCTGGGGTGCGGCTATGGCTGGCACTGCAGGTTTTGTGAGGAGCATGGTGCGGCGCGGATTCTAGGCATTGATTCCAGCAGGAGAATGATCGAGGAGGCCAGGAGACGGGGCGGAGGAAATGGTGTTTCGTACCGGGTCTGCGGGGTGGAGGAGTATGAATTTCCTGAGAAGGCCTGGGATTTGGTGGTTTCTAATCTGGTGCTCCACTATATCCAGGACCTGGATTCTGTGTTTGAACGGGTATGGAATACGTTGAGGGAAGGCGGAATCTTCCTTTTTAATGTGGAGCACCCTGTTTTTACGGCGGGAGTGGGACAGGACTGGATTTACGCGGAGGATGGGGAGCCTAAGTTCTGGCCTGTTGATGATTATTTTGTGCCTGGGAAGCGGAGCACCTTATTTTTAGGCTGTCAGGTGGAAAAGTATCACCACACCCTGACTCAGATTCTTGGAGGGTTATTGAGGCAGGGATTTATTCTGGAGGCCGTGGAGGAGGCCCAGCCGCCGGAGGAGATGAGACAGATTCCGGGAATGGAACAGGAAATGCGTCGGCCTATGATGCTGTTGGTGAGAGCCAGGAAGGGAAGCAGGGCGGAGTGAGAGGTTGGCAGCCGTCTATGTGACTGGAAAAGATGCTGACTGACAGCGGCGAGGTTATTTCAGAACATGCGGAGGTGCCCTGTCTGCCTCCAAAACAGCGTGCGGAGTGGCTGGGGGAGGATAAGAAGAAAATATTGTCATTTCACGGCTGTCAGGTCATTGAGGAAAAAGGAATTGAACCCTACCATTACTTGTGATACAATAAAAGAGTAAATTATTGGAAATGGCATACATCTTGGATCTGAATGTGGAGGGATGAAGAGATGAAAAAATTTGATGGAAAGAGTTTTGTGGCGGGAGTTATAGTTGGAACCTTGGGAATATCAACGGCATTTGCCGCGACAGGAATTCGGTCTGCGGTTTTGAGTAATACGGCCATTACTCTCAGGGGGACTTCCCTGTCACTTGAGAGGCCTCTGGTTTCCGTTACCATGGAAGGAGAGCAGACTGCCGGTTTGTACGTGCCTGCAGATGAGGTGTTTGAGAAGCTGGGGTATGGGGTTTCTTATGATGGGGAGAAGAATATTTTGGATTTGATTCCGGGCGGTGGTTCCCAGGCCGTGAACGGCGGCACTGTTCAGGGGAACGTGGTTATGGATTTGACGAATCATGAGAATCAGCTGAATATCGCGGAATCCGGTTCGTTTCAGGCGGAGAGTGATCAGATTTTAGTTATAAGTGTGACTTCAGATATCAAGGGCGGGGCGGTTGACCTGTTTTTGTTTGACCCCACCGGGAAGGAGCAGCGCATCACAATCGGTTCGTCTGACATGACAAAGGAGATTCATCTGGAAAAGGGAACTTGGCAGTATAATTGTTCCGGAATGTTTAAAGAGGGCGGGACTGTGAGGATTGTAGGGACGATTAAGTAGAGCTTTGACGGGAAATGGAATGAGATTGTTTGCTTTAGAGTGAAAGGGTAGCTGTCTACAATGGCAGCTACCTCATTTTATAGAAGGCCCCCCCGGCAACCCAGTTTCCCAATTGGAATGGGTTTTGCCGACCTGGCAGGAACCGCAAAGGGGTCCGCGTTGATTCAGATGATAGTTAAGGAGGAAATGGTTATGGGGAAACGGGAAAGTCTCTCTCAGATTAAGCTGTCGGAGTCTCAGAGGGAGAAGCTGAAGGAGGAGATGGCGGCATTTTATCTGGACGTGCGGGGGGAGGAGCTGGGGATGATTGAACAGATTCAATTATTGGAGCTGTTTGAGGAGAGAATGGCGCCTATTGTTTACAACCGGGCTCTTGATGACGCGAAACGGTGGTTTGGTCAGGCTATGGAGAATGTGGAGTCAGATTATTATGGGCTTTATAAGCATGAGGATTGAGAGGAGGGATTCAGAGTGAGTGAGGAGTGTATTATTTGTAAGGAGCCTTTAGAGTATCTTGAGACCGGGGAGGTTATGGAGTGCTGTTTGTGCCATAAAAGGGAGATGACCAGGGCCAGATGTGTGAAAGGTCATTACGTGTGTGATGAGTGCCACAGGAAGGGCATGGACGGGATCATGGGCTTGTGCTTGAAGGAGAGTTCCAGGGACCCTGTCTTTTTGCTTGAGAAGATGATGAATGAGGAGTTTTGTCACATGCACGGGCCGGAACATCATGTTATGGTGGGAGCGGCGCTTCTGACGGCTTACGGGAACGCAGGGGGAGAGGTGGAGCTGTATCCGGCCCTGACGGAAATGATGAGCAGGGGACGGGAGGTTCCCGGAGGAGTGTGTGGATTTTGGGGCGCCTGTGGGGCAGGAATCAGTACAGGTATTTTTGTGTCCATTATTTCCAAGTCCACCCCTTTGACAGAGGAGCCTTTCGGTCTTTCTAATTTGATGACCTCCAAGGCCCTGGGGGAGATCGGAAGGATCGGAGGGCCGCGGTGCTGTAAGAGAGATTCCTATCTGTCGGTTTTGGCGGCGGTTGATTTTGTGAGGGATCATTTTGGAATTGAGATGGAATGGTCTCAGGTTGTGTGCAGCCGGGCGGGGCAGAATCAGCAGTGTATCGGAAAACGGTGTCCTTTTGGAGCTGTTTAATTATGAAATATGTCTGGAGGCAAGAGGAATGGTTGTTCTGATTGGAGGCGCGTCTCATACCGGAAAGACGGCCTTGGCTCAAAGGCTTCTTGAAAGGTATGGTTATCCCTATCTGTCCATTGACCATTTGAAGATGGGCCTGATTCGGAGTCATTATACAGACCTTACCCCTGAAAGTGATGATGAGGCGCTGACCGGTTATCTGTGGCCGGTCGTGAGGGAGATGATTAAAACGGCTGTCGAGAACAGGCAGAATCTCGTTGTGGAGGGATGTTATATTCCTTTTGACTGGGACAGGGAGTTTGAGGAGGAATACAGAAGGGAAATCAGGTATTATTGTCTCGTCATGAGTGAGGATTACATCAGGAATCATTTTCGGGACATTAAGAAATTTGCCTGCGTCATAGAAAAACGGATTGATGATGAGTGGTGTACCATGGAACTGGCAGTGAGGGAGAACGGGAGGATTCTGGAACAGTGCCGGAGATACGGAGTTAATTATATTTTGATTGACAAAAAGTATAAGGTGGATGTGGAATTGGGACAGGGCTGTTGAGGGATTTGCCAAGGCAGACGACTTTAGCCCCGCAATTACCTGAATGGGTTTTATGAGGGAGAGCAGGAGAAACGGAAGAGAAATGGAGGGTGAACGGTGGCTGATGGAGTGATTCGCTATGGGCAGAGGGAGGATTTGGAGCTGCTGGGGAGGTATGACACTCATATTTCAGAGGAGGAGCTTAGGAATGCCGTTGTTCAGAAACGGGTCCTGGTCATGTATGTGGGGCAAAGGTTTGTGGGCTGGCTGCGGTATCATCTGTTCTGGGATCAGATTCCTTTCCTGAGTATGGTTTATTTTCTGGAGGGGGAGAGAAGAAAGGGGTATGGGAGACGTCTGGTTGAGTTTTGGGAGGGGGAGATGAGAGGGAGGAAGCATGATATGGTGCTGACTTCTACGCTGTCCAGTGAGGAAGCCCAGCATTTTTACAGGAACATGGGGTATGTGGATTGCGGTTCTCTGCTGCTGCCGGGAGAACCGCTGGAGATTATTCTGCAAAAGGAGCTTGGAGGGAAATGAAGGATTTCAAGTGAGGGGAAGATATGTCGGCGTCGGGAGCTGGGGGAAAGATTTTGTCAGGGACAAGGAGGACAGGTGAGAGTGACAGGGGTAAAGAGGATTGTGTGCGGCATGGTGAATTGTTATCTTTTGACAGGGGACCATGGCGCCGTGCTGGTGGATACGGGGGAGGAGAGTGACAGGGAAACGGTCTTGAGGGCTTGTCAGGGCCAGGAGGTCAGGCTTCTTGTGCTGACTCACGGGCATATTGACCATATTCAGAACGGGGCATGGCTGTCGCGGCAGCTGGGAGTTCCTGTGGGTATGAATGAGCGGGATTTGGAACTTGTAGGGAATCAGTTTGCCCAGCCTTTGGCAGGCAGGGGATTGTTTGGCAGGGTGCTGGCGGCGGCTTCCAAGGCGAAAATGAAAAGGAAAAGGCTGGAGGCATTTGTGCCGGAGGTATGGCTGAGGGAGGGAGACAGTCTGGAGGAGTTTGGGGTGAATGCCCGGGTCCTGGAGCTGCCGGGACACACCAATGGGTCTATTGGCCTTGACGTAGACGGTGAGGCGGTTCTTGTGGGGGATGCGCTGATGAACATGGTGGTTCCGGGAATAGCCTGTATCTATGGGGAAGAGAGAAAATCGAGGGAGAGCGGGGAGAAAATCTGGGCTCTTGGGGAGAGGATGGTCTATTTTGGCCATGGAGGGCCTGTGAGAAATCGAAATTGGCATTGAACTGTGCGGGCTTGTCGTTCAGAACCCTCTCACTTGTAAAAAGGGTGGGATTATGGTAGTATGGAGGTACAAGTGGGAGACATAGGTTTCGCGTGGAAGGGAAGTGATTGTATGCGTATGCTGCACGAACAGGACAGGGAGGCGATTCTTCGCTATGTGAGAAAGGAACCGGAGATGAACTTGTTTTTAATAGGGGATCTGGAGAATTTCGGAGTGGAGAATGAGACCATTAATTTTTATCTCCACGAGGAGAGAAACCGGTGGGATTTTCTGATTTTGAGGTTCAATCGGTTTTTTATTCTGTACAGTCAGTATGAAGATTATAACGCGGCGGAGGCAGCCGGGTTTTTCAGAGGGAGAGAGATCGACTGTATCAGCGGAAAGACGGTGCTGCTAAGAAAAATTGCCCCGGCATTTCCACAGTGGAATCTGGAGTTTACCGATCTGAGCCGCTGCGATCGGATGAAGGGCAGCACAGAGCAGCCGGAAGGTCTTGTAATCCGCAGGCTGGAAAAGGAGGACGTGGCAGAGGCCATCGACTTGCTGACGAATATTGAAGAGTTCGCCAAAACTTATAAGAAAGAGGAGCGGATGGAAAAAATCCGGGAGATGGAAAAGGAGATGGCAAAGGGCAGCAAGGTGTCTGTAGGCGGTTTTCTGGACGGACACATGGTGTCAGTGGCTTCTACCAGTGCGGAAAATTCGGAGAGTGCCATGATTGTAGGCGTTGCCACGGCCTTGGGATACAGGGGAAAAGGTTATGCTTCCGGGGTGGTCAGGACCTTATGTCGGGACTGTTTTGAGAGAGGGAAGAAATATCTGTGCCTGTTTTACAGCAATCCTGTGGCCGGGAAACTATACAGCGGGATAGGGTTTGAGAAGCTGGGCAGTTATGGGATGCTGCAGTAGTGGAGCCTAAAGTCGCTTCGCGGTTTTCATTTATGGAGGAGCATTTATGGATTTGTTTCGCTCAGAGGTTTCAGAGGGGGAATTTCGGTTAAAGGATATTCTTTATACAGTCACAGAAAGCTGTCTCGGGGCCCATTATGAGAATATGGAGCTTGTTCTGTTTCCGGAGGTGGAGGCGAAGACAGAGGAGGAGTCTGTGGAGTATGAGATGAGGTATGTCCGTCTGTATCACAACAACGGGTTTTGCACCCATACCGGCAGTTTTCCGGAATTAAAGGGAAAGAAATTTGTCTGGACTGAGGAATATAATGAGGATGGGGAAGAAGCGGGATTTTTCTATGTCCAGGAGCATGAAAGTGTGGAGGAGGGGACTATTGAGATCCTGGAGGCGGATACCAGAAAGCTGACCGTCAGATGGAGCGGAAAGGCGGTGGTGGGGTGGAGCAGAGAGTATGGGGATCAAGTTCCTTTTGAGACGATTTTTACAGTTGAGATTCCTGACAAAATCGTCCATTGTCTGGATGCGTTTCGTTCTGAGGAGATGAAGATAGACGAGAATACCTGTCTTGTATTATTGAATCTGGAGGAGTTTAACCAGGAGGTCAAGCGGGTGTCAGAGACCAGAATGTGGGATGATTTTAACACGGTCTTAAGGTTTCGCCTGACCTGTGGGGACAGAGATTATGCGGGGGAGGTGATCTTTACGAACGGAAAGAATCACCATGAACTGATTATGGAGCCGGGGTGTCCCAGAAAGATTCGGTTTCGGAATGTGGACTATAATTTGAGGGCAGGATATGAGATGTTTTCTTTTGAGGTGGACGGATGAGCCAAACCGGGAGGGGCCATGGAAATCAAAAAGTTGGACGGCAGATTTTCTGTATGCAAAGTAAGGGATTATTCTCAGATCGATCTTCAGGCGGAGTTTTGTTTTATCGGAAAAACCGATGAGGAATCTTCGCTGGTCTGTCTGACAGACCGCGTCCCCCAAAACACAGTGGAGCGCGATGACGGCTGGAGGGGTTTTCGGATTCAGGGAATTTTGGATTTTTCTTTAATCGGCGTTCTCTCCAGGATCACCACAGTGCTGGCAGACCAAGGCATTGGAATCTTTGCCATATCTACGTTTAACACGGATTATATTTTGACTAAGGAAGCGGATTTTGAAAGGGCGCTGGAGATTCTGGCTTTTTCTGGTTATAAGGTGATGTGAGGCTTTTGGCGAGTGGGGATATGGGATCCGGCCGCCGGCGTTTTCAGGCCGTTCTGACGGCCTGCTTGCATGTGAGAGTGATTCGTTGTATGATAGAGAAACGATAAATGGCCTGGAGCGTGTCTGAAAAGAACCAAAGTTTCCGCAAAGTGGGGCGTGCAGATGGCGGGAATGAATCTTCAGGTTCGCTCTGGGAGGAGGGGAGACTAAGTGACTTGTAAAGAGGCAGAAAGCCTGGTTATGGATTATATCCATCATGACATGGATGTTCAGACTATGGAGGAATTTTTGGAGCATATTGACAGCTGTGAGGACTGCCAGGAGGAGCTGGAGATTTATTATACGGTGGAGGCAGGGATCCGGCAGCTGGACGCGGATACAGATACGGACCGATACAATATCAAGGGGGACATGGAGGCAGATCTTATGGCTTCCAGGCAGCATATTTATAATATGCGTTTTCTGAGCGTACTCCGCTATGCGGCCAACACGTTGATTGTCATGAGTCTGTTAGTCATGCTCCTCCTCCAAGCCCGAATCTGGTGGCAAACCGGAATTTTTTAGAGAAGGAACCCTTGGGAAACGAAGTTTCCCAATTAAAATGGGTTCCGCCGACATGGCAGGTGCCGCGAAGCGGCGCGTGCCGATTCGGATCGCAGAGGAGGATTATGGATTTTCGGAGCTTGATTCAATCTGAGGAGTATCATTTTTTGCGGACCAACAGGCGCCTTGGAAAGAGGATTATGGTTCTGGGGCCTGGGGGGAGTTATGCTTATGGAACCAATTATGAAGGAAGTGATATTGATATCCGGGGGATTACGCTG
>JAAWBS010000019.1 GCA_022792815.1 Hungatella sp. | reverse complement strand
TAGCTGGTATCAGGATAGCACGACTCAGAAGTGGTACTATTTGGGCTCAGGCGGAGCCATGCAGACCAGTGGAAAGACTCCGGACGGCTACAATCTGGCAGCGGACGGAAGCTGGGATACGGTTATGCCGGAAGCGGCCGGTTGGAGACTGGAAAACGGGGTGTGGCGCCATTATGACGGCAACGGAACGATGCAGACCGGATGGCTGCAGTGTTTTGACGGAAACCGGTATTTCCTGGCGGAGGACGGGGCCATGCTGGCGGATCGCTGGTATCAGGATCCCGTTTCCCAGAAGTGGTATTATCTTGGCAGCAGCGGAGCCATGCAGAAATCCGGGCAGACCCCGGACGGATACACCTTAAATGCGGACGGAAGCTGGAATACTTCCGTGCCCAAGGGCAGCGGCTCTTCCGGCGGCGGACCGGGAGGCGGTTCCTCCAGCGGCGGTTCAGGAGGCGGCGGAGGTTCTTCCAGCGGCGGCTCAGGGGGAGGCGGAGGTTCCTCCAGCGGCGGCTCAGGGGGAGGCGGGGGTTCTTCCAGCGGCGGCTCAGGAGGCGGAAACAGTTCTTTGTCTCAAAAGATTTTGGTGAATCAGAAAGTAAAAGCGTTTAAGGACGCTTATATTCGAGAGGGCATGAGCGATTTTGAAAAAGAGATGGAAATCGTTCGATATATGACGTCCAATATTGAATATGACATGGAAAATTATATAGCAGAGAAGAATGGAACCGGCACCGTTCCATCAGAATCCTACACAGCCTATGGAGCTCTCGTCCTGGGAGTCTCTGTCTGTTCCGGTTATGCAAAAGCTTTTCAGACCTTGGCAGAGGCCTGCGGGCTTGAGAGCAGGTATGTAAGTGGAGAAGCAGAAGGCTTTTGGTATGAAGACTGGGAAGGACATGCCTGGAACAAAGTGAAGCTGGACGGGGAGTGGTACAATGTAGACGTGACCTGGGAGGATTCCGATGGAGAGCATATGCCCTATGACGGTTATGAAGAGATGAGGAACGAATACATCAATGTCACGGACATCCAGCTTGAGAAGGATCACAGGTGGGCGGATAAAGCCCCTGCCTGCACTGCAGAAAAATATTCGGCTCCTGTGGTAGAATATTATATGCACACAGGCATCATTGACGTCAATGCCGGGAATAACCGCTTTACAGACAATCAAAAGGAAGCCGTGCTGGAGTATATAAATCAATACAGCTGCCTTAGACAAACTTTAGTGCGTTTTCCAAAAGGGACGGGAACCTGGCTTGACCGGGGATGGATATTTAAAAACAAGGGTGGACATTGGACGGTCTATGAAGATAATGTCTATACAGATAATGATGGAACCGATTATGATACAAAAAGAATTGAGTATACTCTGGGAAAGACGTATTATGACGCAGAAGCCGACCAGTACCTGAAGTCCGTCCTGGAACCGGACAACGTCAACCTGTGCTCCGGCAACAACATGGATGAGTATGTGAAGAGTCTGATCATGGAGGGGACGGAGAACTTTACGCTGGTATTCACCGGTCCCAATAATCAGTACACTGCGGACGACGTCATGAAGTTTGCCGATCGGCCGGAGACCAGTGCGCTGAATGCGGTTAAGGGCATAGAGTATGATCTGATCTGGACAAAGGACAAGATCTATGAAGCAGCACATTATACGCTGGGCTATCAGACGCTTGATCAGACCATATCGCCTTACTTAAAGAAAGATCAGTCCAACCTGTTTGCAGACGGTCCCTCGTCTCTTCCCTATCTGAAAACCATGTTAAACGACAGGGCCGAGATCAACTTTATGGTCTACTCGGACGGAAAGCACTATGACTATTCCGAGCAGATCAGGGAGACGGCAAAGCAAAACGGTATAAAAATCAAAGATGTGATTTACACTGCTGTGAAGGAGATGTACATCCAGGGCGTCAATTACGGGATTGACCGCTATGACATCGAATGGATCCCCACCATAGAAGAATCCCTGTCTGACAACAATTTTGCCAAATATCTGGATGAAGACCGCGCAAACCTTTTCGACATGTCCCAAAAGGCGGAGGCAGAGGATTACATCCGAACCAGAGTGGAAGCTCAGGATCCTCATATATGGCAAAGCGAAACCGTGGGGTTGGTTTACTTATATATGAGTGGAGACACAAAAGAGGAATTAGAGGGACAACTGGAGGCGATACAGAAGGATTTGACCGGCAGCGTATTTTATCTGGACAAGGTGTTCAGAGAGTGCGATGACGGTTGGATCGCGCGGGGAAATGCAAGATTTAATAAGACAGAAAAAAACGCGGCAGCCGACACGATGCCCGCCAGAGAAGAAGACGCCCCCATCGCATCGGGCTCCAATGCAATGAGAGAGTAAAGAGAAAGAAGACAGAGAGAAAGAGGCTGTCGCAAAATGACAGATTTACCCGATTTATGGAATGGAGATTGCAGCCATGACAACCATAAATTGTGGAAATGCTGAATTTTGCGGCAGCCTCTTTTCCGGTATGGCTGATCAGGAGATCACCCGATGCCTCCGTAGAGAATCCCCAGCACAAACACAAACACGGCCAGGGGCACGTACACATATTTTCCGAGCTTTCCGAACCAGTCTCCCAGCGGCTCCTTCCGCCCGGCGGAAAGCTCTCTGCCGATCTCCTTCCAGCCAAGCACATAGTAGATGGAAAATGCGCCTAAAAGAGCGCCGAAGGGCACCACCAGGATGGTGATAAAGTCCATCCAGGAACCTACCAGATCCCCGTCCTCCATAAAGATCCCCACGCCCAGAGCCACGGCGCCGCACAGGGCGGCCATGACGGAGTGGGACATGTGGAACCGGGTCTGCCAGGACTCACAGACAGCCTCGAACATGTTGATCAGGCTGGTGATGCCGGCAAAGGCCACGGAGATGAAGAAGAACACGGCGAACACATTGCCCAGAGGCATCCGGGCAAATACTTTGGGCAGGGTGATGAACATCAGCGGCGGTCCGCTGGCCGGCTCGATGCCGAAGGCGAACACGGCGGGCATGATGGCCAGCCCTGCCAGCATGGCGGCCAGGGTGTCGAACGCCGCCGTGTTGACGGAGGCCCTGGGGATGTCCTCATCCTTTCCCAGGTAGGAGCCGTAGACGATCATGCCGGAACCGGTGATGGACAGGGAGAAAAAGGCCTGTCCCATGGCCATGACCCAGGTGTCCGCCTTCAGAAGGTACTCCCACTTGGGGATAAACAGGAACCGATATCCTGCTCCGGAGCCTTCCAGAAACAGGACTCTGACTGCCAGGATCACGAACAGCAAGAAAAAGGAGGGCATCAGCACCTTGTTGATCTTCTCGATTCCTTTGGTGGCCCCCAGGATCAGAAGGGCGCAGGCGATGATCACCACGGCGGCATGGCAGGGAATATTGCCGAAGGCGGAGGACATTTCCGCGAAAAAGGCTCCCGAATCCACGGTAAACAGGCTCCCTGTGAGCCCGGCGGCCAGGGTGCGCAGGACCCAGCCCAAGATGATGGAGTAGCCGATGGCGATCCCCAGGGAGCCCATGAGAGGGATCCAGCCCAGGAGATATCCGATCTTTCCCATGCCTTTGGATTTCCAGCAGTATTCATAGGATCCCAGGGTTCCGGTCCCGGCGCGGCGCCCGACGGCAAACTCCGCCGACAATCCTACCAGGCCGAAGAGGGCCACAAAGAGAAAATAGGGGATGAGGAACGCGGCACCGCCGTACTGGCCTAATCGGTAGGGAAAGAGCCAGATGTTTCCCATGCCTACGGCCGAGCCGACGCAGGCCAGGACAAAGCCGAGGGAATTCTGGAAGCTGCCGTTTTGGTGATGAGTCTGTGAGTGATTCATGGAGTGTATTCCTTTCATGGGGCTGCATGACCGGGAAGGATGGCGCAAGCCAAAGCTTCAGCGAAAGACTGAACTCCGCGGACACACAGGTTGTAAATGTTCTTTCTCTACTATATAATATACCCATATATTTGTAAAAGTGATAATATTAATAGATAAGATCGATTTATTCGATTAGAATACATTTACAGACAGGGAGATCATGATGGATATCAAGAATCTGGAGACATTTATACAGGTGGCGGAGCTTTCCAGCTTTACGAAGGCGGCAGAGAGGACCGGATATTCTCAGTCCACAGTGTCGTTTCAGATCAGGCAGATGGAGAAAAGTCTGGGATTCCCTCTTTTCGAGCGGGTGAACCATACGGTGTCTCTGACAGGGATGGGGAGAGAGGTGCTGGAATATGCCCACCGGGTCCGGAGGCTGACTCAGGAGTTGGAGAGACAGCTGAACCGGGAGCAGCCCCTTGACGGCCATATCCGTATCGCCATGGCAGATTCTCTGTGCAGCTGGCTGCTGAGAGATGATTTCGGGGCTTTTCGGGAGCGGTTTCCGGGGATTACCTTAAAGATTATCTCCGCCAGCACCGAGGAGATGTTCCGGTTGCTGAATCAGAATGAGGTGGACATGGTCTACACGCTGGACAACCACATTTATGACAGGACCTACCGCATCGCAGGAGAGGAGAAGGTGACCTCCCATTTTGTGGCGGGGACAGGATCTCTGGGGGAGGAGAAGGTGCCTTTGGAGGAATTGGTAAGGCTTCCGTTTCTTCTCACGGAAAAGGGCATGAGCTACCGGAGGCTGATGGATGAGAAGCTGGCCTCTTTCTCCCTGGAGATTCAGCCGGTTTTGGAGACAGGCAACGCGGATCTGATCTGTCGGCTGGTGGAGCAGGGGATGGGGGTCTCGTTCCTGCCGGATTATGTCACCAGAAAGGCTGTAAAGGAGGGACGGATCCGGTATCTGGCCATCGACGGGTTTGACATCGATATTTGGAGACAGCTCCTCTATCACCGCGACAAGTGGGTGTCTCCTCAGATGGAGGCAGTCACCTGGTATCTGTCGGAGAAGCACCGCAGGAGGACATGAGTATGGCCTTTTTAAGAGACAGGGGGCTCCTGCGGCGGTCGCGGGCCAGGGTGTGCCGGCATACAGGGGGCCAGGCCAGGGAGGGAACTGTCCACTGCACTCAGGGGAAAAGGGGCGGGTCAGGCATAAAAAACTGTCCGGCCATGAAGAGGCCGGACAGCTCTGCAGACAGCACAGGGTCTTAACGTACCACATCACGCTTGCTACAGCATGATATATTTCACCACAAACAGTCCCGCCAGCACGTACATCAGCGCGCTGATCTTTTTCCCGGCGGCTTTGCCGGTCACCAGGTTTAAGACCACGTAGGAGATGACTCCCATGGCGATGCCCTCAGAGATGCTGTACATAAACGGCATGGCTGTGATCGCGATGTAGGCGGGGATGGCCTCGGTGTAATCGGCGAAATCAATCTTGGTGATGGAGGTCATCATCAGGAATCCCACGATCACCAGGGCAGGAGCCGTGGCGAAGGAGGGGATGGCGAGGAAGATGGGGGATAAAAACAGAGACAGTCCGAAGAGGGCTGCGGCCACCACTGCGGTCAGTCCGGTCCGTCCGCCTTCCGCCACGCCGGAGGCGCTTTCTACAAAGGTGGTGGTAGTGGAGGTTCCCAGCACGGCGCCAAGGGAGGTTCCCACCGCATCCGCCATGAGAGCGCCCTTGATGTTGGGAAGCTTTCCGTCCTTGTCCAGCATGTCTGCCTTAGAGGCCACACCGATGAGAGTTCCCAGAGTGTCAAAGAGATCTACAAATAAAAATGCGAACATCACCACGAAAAAGTCCAGTGTCAGAATCCCCTTAAAATCCAGCTGCATGAGGGTGGGGGCCAGACTCGGCACCGAGATGCCGCCGGAGAAGTCGGGCAGCAGGCTAAAGCAGCCCAGATCCGGGTTGACCTTGTAGAGACCTGTCAGCTGGCAGAGGATGCCAAGCCCCCAGGTGATCAGGATTCCCCAGAGAATGTTGCCTCTCACATTTTTGATCAGAAGGATTCCCGTTACCAGGATCCCTGCGATGGCCAGGACGACAGTGATCCCCTGGCTGAAGAAGGTGCCGGCTTCCACGGACCCCTTAAACGAGTAGAGGGAGACCAAGGTGGAGCTGTCCACCACGATCTTGGCGTTCTGCATGCCGATGAAGGCGATGAAGAGGCCGATACCCACGGACACCGCATGTTTTAAGTTCATGGGGATGGCATTGAAGATGGCTTCCCGCACGTTGGTTAAGGACAGGACGATGAAGATCAGTCCCTCAATAAACACGGCGGCCAGGGCGGTCTGCCAGGTATATCCCATCTGCAGAACCACGGTGTAGGCAAAGTAGGCGTTGAGCCCCATGCCGGGAGCCAGGACGAAGGGATAGTTGGCAAAGACAGCCATGAGAAGGGTGGCGATCATGGAGGCTAAGGCCGTGGCCGTGAACACGGCTCCCGAGTCCATGCCGGCGTCGCCCAGGATGCCGGGATTGACAGCCAGGATGTAGGCCATGGTCATAAAGGTGGTGATTCCGGCCATTACCTCGGTCTTCACATCGGTGCGCTTCTCCTTGAGATGAAACAGTTTTTCCAAATTCATAGATTTTTCTCCTTTAAATGTGAGAGTGTTTTGTGATGTTCCTCCTCATTCTACCATTAAGTCTGACAAAAAGCTACTTTTTATGCCTGTTTATTATTTTCTGTAAAAAAACAACATTTACAGGACAGGTGTGGTATACTTGGGAGGGATTGCCATTCTGCCGGAAAGGGGATGAGACGGAATTGGCGGGATTGATTTGGAGCGTATGCTGTCCGGTGATTTTTTACGGACTGGCCATAGATTTTTTTTCGCTGTTTTTTGGACGGCAGGAGCCTTTTTTATGTACGTTTGCAGGCGCTTTGGCTGTTATTCCCTTTCTCTGGCAGTCATACAGGAGAGAGACCGAATACGAGGGCAGGATGGATCCGACAAGACTTCTCTGGTGTGCGGGCGCGGGAATAAGCGGCTGTCTTGCGGTAAATACTGTGATCAGAGTCAGCGGGATATTTCAGGCATATCAGGAAACCACGGGGAATGTGGGGATGCTCTGGAATACCTCTCCGGGTCTGTGTGTCCTGGCAGTGGGAGCGGTGATTCCCGCGGCCGAGGAGCTGGTCTTTCGGGGACTGGTCTTCGGGAGACTGAAAAAAGCTCTGGGTTTCGGTCAGGCGGCGTGGTGGTCGGCAGCTCTTTTTGCCGTATATCACGGCAATGTACCCCAAGGAGTCTACGGGTTTGTCATGGGTCTGCTGCTTTCCTGGGTGATGGAGAAGGAGAGGACTCTTCTGGCTCCGACGTTTCTGCATGCGGCGGCCAATCTGACTTCGGTGGCAGTGACGGCGGCCGGATTTCTGGGATAAAGAGTATGGAAGGACGAGAAGAAGAAAAGAGCATAAAGGAGGAGAGGACATGAAACTGTTGTCGGTGACGGTTCCGTGTTATAATTCGGAAGATTATATGAGGCGCTGTATCGACTCTCTTTTGGCAGGCGGAGAAGAGGTGGAGATACTGATCGTGGACGACGGTTCCGCAAAAGATGATACGGCGCGGATTGCGGATGAGTATGAGAGGCAGCACCCGGGGATCTGCAGGGCCCTTCATCAGGAGAACGGAGGACACGGGGAGGCGGTAAATACAGGGCTTAGACATGCCTCGGGAATCTACTTTAAAGTGGTGGACAGCGATGACTGGGTGGACCCGGAGGCCTATGGGCAGGTGTTAAAGACGCTGAGAGGATTCGTGTATGGGACGGAGACTCTGGATATGCTGATCTCCAACTTTGTCTACGAGAAGCAGGGGGTCAATAGAAAGAAAGTCATGAATTACAGGAGTGCTCTGCCCAAGGAACGGGTATTTTCCTGGAAAGACGTGAAGATGTTTGTGCTGGGCCAGTATATCCTGATGCACTCGGTAATCTATCGGACCGAGCTGCTGCGCCAGTGCGGTCTGAAGCTGCCGAAACACACCTTCTATGTGGACAACATTTTTGTCTATCAGCCGCTGCCCTACGTGAAGACCATGTATTACCTGGATGTGAATTTTTATCGGTATTTTATCGGACGGGAAGACCAGTCTGTCAACGAGGCGGTGATGATCGGGAGAATCGATCAGCAGATTCGGGTAAACAAGCTGATGCTGGACTATTATGTGGAGTCGAAGATCTCCCACTGGAAACTGCGGTACTATATGGTAAGGTATCTGGAGATTATGATGGTGATCTCCTCCATCCTGGCTATCCGGTCCGGCACGGAGGAGAATATGGAGAAGAAAAAAGAACTGTGGAAATATGCCCGAAAGAAGGACTTGCTGCTGTTTTTAAGGCTGAGGTTCGGTTTTCTGGGACAGGGGGTGAACCTGCCGGGCAGAGGAGGACGAAAGGTGTCTACGGCAGGCTATAAGATCAGCCAGAAGTTTTTCGGATTCAACTGACATGTGCTCCTGCATCCCACAATAAAACCGTTGTGGGGGTGTAAGGGGGAATTGTGTTTGCATTTGCCGCTTTCCTGAGTTATATTGGACTCAAAACCAGGGGTGCGAAAGGCGGCACGCCTGAGTATGAAAATTGAAAAATCAGGAGGCGGCAAA
Source organism: Hungatella sp. (assembly GCA_022792815.1). GTDB lineage: Bacteria > Bacillota > Clostridia > Lachnospirales > Lachnospiraceae > UBA3402. The sequence continues at coordinate 13,669 of JAAWBS010000019.1, read as the reverse complement.
GGGGCCGGCTGACAGTTGGGATCCTTTGCCAAAAAGTCATGACAAGAGAGTTTAAGAATCCGTGGATGAAGCTTTTGTGGGAGTATGGCCTGATCACTGTCAGTATCTGGGTTATGGTCATAGGGGTTTACTTTTTCAAATTCCCCAATCACTTTGCTTTCGGAGGAGTGACCGGATTTTCCACGGTGGTCAGCGCGGTGACCAGGTGGTCGGCAGGAGGGTTCACTTTTGCGGCCAATATGATTCTTCTGCTGGTGGGATTTGTGTTTGTGGGGCGTCAGTTTGGTGTGAAGACGGTGTATGCCAGTATTTTGATGTCTGTGGCCCTGGCGCTTTTGGAGAAAGTGTATCCCATGGAAGTGCCGTTTACATCAGAACCCGTCCTGGAACTGGTCTTTGCCATCTTTCTGCCGGCGGTGGGCTCGGCCATTTTGTTTAACATCGGAGCTTCCAGCGGGGGAACCGATATCATCGCCATGGTGCTTAAGAAGTATACCAGTTTTAACATCGGGACGGCCCTGTTTTTAGTAGATCTGTTTGCGGTGGCCTGTTCCTTTTTCATCTTCGGCCCCACCACAGGATTGTTCTCCAGTTTGGGACTGATGGCCAAGTCCCTGATGGTGGACGGCGTCATCGAGAACATCAACCTGTGTAAGTGCTTTAACATCGTCTGTGACGACCCGGCCCCTATCTGTGACTACATCATCAACCGTCTGGACAGGAGCGCCACGATCTATGAGGCTCAGGGTGCATTTACCCATCACAAAAAGGCTGTGGTGATGACAACCATGAAGCGGGGGCAGGCAGTGAGGCTGCGCAATTATATCCGCAGTGTAGAGCCCACGGCATTTATGATGGTGACCAATTCCAGTGAAATTATCGGCAAAGGCTTTTTGAACAGCTAATAAGAAAAATGTACGAAAAAGAGGCACTCTTTTGGAAGAAGTGTCTCTTTTTCGTTCTGTTTGAAGGTTGCCACGACAAAAACCATAGAATACTCTTGTAATTTTTCTTACTTTTCTTTATAATATGAAATATATATCCAGAAATACATAGGAAATAAAAGATAGCATTGAATTCAGAAAGGAACCAATATGGGTAAGGAACAGGAACAAAGGCAGAAAATACTGATTGCTGACGATTCTGAGATGAATCGATCGATCCTGACAGATATGCTTGAAAGTGAATACGATATTATCGAAGCAGAGAATGGAGTAGAGGCAGTCGCCGCCATTCAAAAATACGGAGTGGAGCTTTCGCTTATTCTGTTGGATATCGTGATGCCGGAGATGGATGGATTTGGTGTGTTGGATGTGATGAACAGACGTCAGTGGATTGAGGACATCCCTGTCATCATGATCTCCTCAGAAAGCGGTTCTTTTCATGTGGAGCGGGCGTACCAGCTGGGGATCACCGACTACATCAGCAGGCCTTTTGATGCGCTGATTGTTCACCGGAGGGTGGTGAACACCATTGTTCTCTATGCCAAGCAGAAGAAGCTGGCTTCCCTGGTGATGGAGCAGATCGAAGAGAAAGAGAAACAGAGCGGCCTGATGGTGGATATCCTCAGCCATATTGTGGAATTCAGAAACGGAGAAAGCGGTCTCCATGTGCTACACATCCGGGTTCTGACAGAGCTTTTGCTTAAGCATCTGATTCAGATTACGGACCAATATCAGTTTACGAGAGAAGAGATCTCCATGGTGTGCATGGCCTCGGCTCTTCATGATATCGGAAAGATTTCCATCCCGGGCGAGATCTTAAATAAGCCGGGACGTCTGACGAAGGAAGAGTTTGAGACCATGAAGACCCACACCACCATCGGCGCAGAGATGCTGGAAAAGCTGGCCTTTCATCAGGAGGAGCCTCTTGTGAAGATGGCTTATTCCATCTGCCGTTGGCATCATGAGCGGTATGACGGACGGGGATACCCTGACGGTCTCAAGGGAGATGAGATCCCCATTGAGGCCCAGATTGTAGCCTTGGCTGATGTCTATGATGCTCTGACCAGCGAACGTGTGTACAAGAAGGCATTTCCTCACGAGGAGGCCATCCGCATGATCTGTAACGGGGAGTGCGGAACCTTTAATCCCCTCCTTCTCAAATGTCTCAATGATATTGCCGAGAGCCTGTTGGAAAACTTAAACAATACAAACGCGGTGAAGACCGACGAGCAGGAACTGCAGAATATTCTCGAGGAAAAGCTCCATCCAAAGGATGCCACCGCCTCGGAGCGGACCCTGCAGCTTCTGGAGCACGAGAGGATGAAATACAGTTTCTATGCTTCCATGTCCGAGGAGATTCAGTTTGAGTACACGTCACTGCCGGCCATGCTGACCCTGTCAACCTGGGGAGCCGAAAAGCTGCAGCTGCCGGAGGTGATTATGGATCCCCTGGAAGACGAGAGGATTACTTCCATGATTGCCAGGGAGGAGCTGGTTCAGCTGGGCACCATCCTGTGCGGGACATCTCAGCCGGATCCGGTTGTCAAATATGACTGTAAAGTAAATCTGGGCGGTGAGCCAAGATGGATGAGGATTGTAGCTCAGGCCATGTGGTCCTCCGACGATACACCGAAGTTTACCGGTTTTATCGGGAAGGCAGTGGATATCCATGAGTCCAGACTCCGCATGGATGCTCTGGAGAAGATGGCTTCCCACGACACTCTGACAAAGCTTCTCAATGTAGAGTACGCGAGACGCCGGATCAATGAACGGCTGAAAAACAGGGTCAGCGGCCGCTGTGTTCTGCTTCTGATAGATGTGGATCACATTAAAGAGGCCAACGACAGCCGGGGCCGTATATTCGGAGACCAGATATTGGTTCATGTGGCAGAGGCCCTGCGGGCCAACTTAGGTGAGTATTCCATCGCGGCCAGAGTCAGCGGAGATGAGTTTTTATTTTTTGACCGCTGCGAGTCCCCAAAAGAGGTGGTGAACCGTCTGATGTCTGCCATCGAGGGAGAATATCAGGGCTTTAAACTTTCCGTGTGTGTGGGAGGAGTGGACACGGACAGCGGAGAGTCTGATTATGACGGATTGTTTAAAAAGGCAGATAAAGCTCTTTTGGCGGCAAAGAGACAGGGAGCAGGACGGTATCAAAGTTATGACCAGTCTATGGGACAGGAATCTGAGTAAAAATAGAAGGATACGATGGAGGGAAACGACTTATGAGTTTAAAAGAATGCTATAAATCCCTGGAGGGGGAATATGAAGAGGTGCTCGGCCGCCTTCGCAGTGAAAGGCTGGTTCAGAAATTTGTGCTGAAATTTTTAAGCGACGGGAGCTATGACCTTCTCTGCAATTCGCTGCAGTCAGAAGACTACGGTGAGGCTTTCCGGGCTGCCCATACCATAAAAGGCGTGTGTCAGAATCTCAGCTTTACGAAACTGTACAAATCCAGCAACCAGCTGACAGAGGCTCTTCGGAACGGGTGGAGTCCGGAAGCCGCCTCTCTCATGGAACAGGTGAAGCAGGATTATGAGCAGACTGTTGCGGCGATCCGCAGTTTTGAAGCAGAGATGGGAGCCTGAGAGACTGGCTTGGGAGAAAGCTATGAAGAATAAGACAACTCATTTTTTGGCTGTCAGTCTCGCTGCGGTATTGGTTCTGTGTGTAGCTGTGTTTTCGTTTCTGGCATATTATATGAACAAAAAGACCATGGACACCATCAGTGAAGTGGGCACGGTCTATATGACAGGAATGAATGAGAGGATTTCCATACACTTTCAGACGACAATTGAATTGAGGCTGTCTCAGGTGGAAGCTCTTTTGAGGGATTATCCCCATCAGGGCGATACCAGAGGAGATATGAGAGAGAAGCTGTCCTACAGTGCGGAGGCCAGAGGCTTTGATTACCTGGCTCTCTGTTCGAACGGAGGACAGTTCGAGATGCTTTTTGGAGATACGGTACATGTCATCGATGCAGAGCCTTTTTTGAATTCCTTGAGGCAGGGAGAGAAAAAGGTGGCTGTAGGGGAGGATACAGGGGGAAACCGGTTGATTCTCATGGGGATCCCCGGAGTTTATGACATGTCGGAGGGAGAGTCTGTCGCGGTGGTGGCAGGAGTCCCCGTAGATTATATCAAGGATATTTTGGCTCTGGATAACGACGGGGCTCTGGTTTACTCCCATATTATCCGCCGAGACGGCACCTTTGTCATCCGCAGTGCGGGAGCTTTTCGGGAGACATATTTCCAGCGGATTCGGGAGCTTTTCGAGGATTTAGGCGGAAAAAATGCAGAATGGTACGTGGAGGAGCTGTCCCAGGCGATGGAGGAGAACCGGGATTATTCCTGTGTCATCCAGATCGACCAGGAGAGGCGGCATATGTACTGTACCAAGATGCCTTATTCGGAGTGGTACCTGGTGACGGTCATGCCTTATAACACCTTAAACGCCACTGTAGGTCAGCTGAATCATCAGTGGGGATATATGGTGGCAGGCAGCTGCGGCATCGTATTGGCGGCTCTACTGCTGGTCTTTGCCAGATATTTCCATCTGACAAGACAGCAGCTTATCGAGTTGGATGAGGCCAGAAGAGAGGCGGTGGAAGCCAACCAGGCCAAGAGCGAATTCCTGTCCAACATGAGCCATGACATCAGGACTCCCATGAATGCCATCGTAGGCATGACTGCCATTGCCACGGCCAATATAAGCAACACGGATCAGGTTCAGAGCTGTCTGAAAAAGATTACCATGTCCAGCAGGCATCTGTTAGGTCTGATCAATGACGTGCTGGATATGTCCAAGATTGAAAGCGGAAAGATGACTCTCAATGTGGACCGGGTATCTCTGAGGGAGGTGATGGAGAATATTGTCAATATTGTCCAGCCTCAGATCAAGGCGAAGAAACAGGAATTTGAGGTGTTGATTCGGGATATTCTGGCGGAGAATCTATGCTGTGACAGCGTGCGCATGAATCAGGTGCTTTTGAACCTTCTGTCAAATGCCATCAAGTTTACCCCGGATGGAGGTTCCATCCGGATTACCGTATACCAGGAGGCTTCCCCAAAGGGGGAGGATTTTGTGCAAAACCATATTTTGGTGGAGGATACGGGAATCGGGATGTCCGAAGAATTCCAGAAGAAGATCTTTGATTCCTTTGTCAGGGAGGACAGAACCCGGGTCCGCAAGACGGAAGGAACCGGACTGGGTATGGCTATCACGAAATATATCGTGGATGCCATGGAAGGAAGTATCCGGGTTCATAGCGAAGAGGGAAAAGGAACACAGTTTCATCTGATTTTGGACTTAGAGAAGGCTCTGATTGAGGAGGAGGACATGGTTCTCCCCAACTGGAATATGCTTGTGGTAGATGATGATCACATGCTGTGCGAGAGTACGGTGCAGTCGCTAAAGGCCATCGGAGTCAACGCAGAATGGACTCTGGATGGGGAGAACGCGATTCAGATGGTGGAGAAACGTCACAGAGAGCACAAGGATTATCAGATCGTTCTGCTGGACTGGAAGCTGCCGGGGATTGACGGGATTGAGACTGCCAGGCAGATCAACCGGATTTTAAAGGAAGAGATTCCCATTATTCTCATCTCTGCCTATGACTGGAATGATATCGAGAAGGAGGCCAGAGCCGCGGGAATCAGCGGATTTATATCCAAGCCTCTGTTTAAATCAACCTTGTTCTACGGTCTGAAGCAGCACATGGGAGTTCGGGAGGATGTGATAAGAAAAACTTCTGTGGGAGGCGGGGAAGAAAATCTCCAGGGCCGTCGTATCCTTTTGGCTGAGGACAACGAGCTTAACTGGGAGATCGCCTATGAACTTCTGTCGGAGCTGGGGCTTGAACTGGATTGGGCGGAGAACGGCCAGCTCTGTGTGGACAAGTTCATTCAGTCAGAACCGGGAAGCTACGATGCCATCCTGATGGATCTGCGTATGCCTGTGATGACAGGCTACGAGGCGGCAAGAGCCATCCGGGCACTGGACCGGGATGATAAGGACATCCCGATCATCGCCATGACGGCGGACGCTTTTGTGGAGGATATCCAAAAATGTCTGGACTGCGGGATGAATGCCCATCTGGCTAAGCCCATCGATGTCAGGGAGGTGTCTAAGCTTCTGCTAAAGTTTATGAAATAAAGTCATGTGTCCAAGAGACACGGAGCTTTTGAATCGAACTGCTGCGAAGACGGCGTCAGAGATTTCTCTGGTGCCGTCTTCGCAGCAGTTTTTGGCAGGGCTTAGTGCGCCTGGTTTCATTCAAAAGAAAAACACCATAGCATTACAGATATGAGGCAGAACATTCTGAGACTAAATTTTACATAAGTCGGATTCTGATAAAGTTTCCCTTTTTAATTCCAACAAAATCCGATATAATATGAGAGTCAGGGGCAGACGAGTGAGCACTCCTTATTTGGAAGATGAGGTCATGATTTTCCTTGAAATCCTTAGCCGTATTGTGAGTATCTTGGTAGGCATTGCTACATTAGCCGAAAAGTGTAAAGCTTACATACAGCACCAAAAGGGACGGACAGAAAAAGACCCATCAGCAAGCTTACCGGCATCTGATGGGTCGAAAGACGATTGCATAAGCAATCGTTAATCATCCAAGGGGGGCAACAACACCGCCACCCTTTTTACAAATTCATCATAGCATGGTAAAAAAACAAAGTCAAGAAAAATTTAAACGGCTTTTTCGGCATTTCCCAACAAAAAAACATCCGCCAACCAGCAGATGTTCCTTTTTTAGTAGCGGAAGGGAGATTTGAACTCTCGACACTACGGGTATGAACCGTATGCTCTAGCCAACTGAGCTATTCCGCCATATAATGTTGTGGTATGGGGCCTATAGGGCTCGAACCTATGACCCTCTGCTTGTAAGGCAGATGCTCTCCCAGCTGAGCTAAGACCCCGTAACCTTGCCGCTCTCGCGACTGCTTTGTTAGTATAATTGATATTGGGGTTCTTGTCAACACTTTTTTTGACATTTTTTCAAAATTTTTTCTTCAAAAAAACAGACGGCTTTCTTACATTTCTGTGTCAGTTTTGCGGAGATACGGAAGTACCATTTTCTTTTTTGAAAAATTATGCTATACTGTATGTCAATGGAAGGGAGGGGCCGGCTGTCATGTACTATTTTATTGTTAATCCTCATGCAAACGGCGGCGGCAGCGGCAGGATCTGGAAGAAAGTGGAGAGGCTGCTGAGAAACTGGGGTGCGGCATACGAAGCGTTCTTGACGGAAAAGCAGGGAGACGCCATGAAGTATGCAGCCGAGTTAACAGAAGGCCATAAGGATCCCCGAGTGATTATCGGAGTTGGCGGCGACGGGACCATGAACGAGATTTTGGACGGCTTGGCATTTGCGGGCCCCATCACTCTGGGCTATATCCCGGCCGGTTCCGGCAATGATCTGGCCAGAAGCTTAAAGCTGTCCAGACGGCCCGCAAGGTGTTTAAAGAAGATTCTCAACCCTAAGTACTATAAGCTTATGGACTACGGGGTGATTACTTACGGGGACAGACTGGAGCATCGGCGTTTTCTCGTCAGTGCCGGCATCGGACTGGACGGGGCGGTCTGCAGCTGTCTGTCCTGTTCCGGGATAAAGAAGGTATTCAATCGGCTGAGTCTGGGGAGATTAAGTTACGGGGCCGTGGGACTGGGACAGCTGATCCGGGCATATCCGGTGAAAGGATATCTTCTGCTGGATGGCGAACAGAAAGTGGAGTTGAATCATATCTACTTTATCTCCGCCCACATCCATCCCTTTGAGGGAGGCGGCTTTCGCTTTGCACCCGGGGCAGACCCCTGTGACGGCCGGCTGACCCTGTGTGTGGTTCATCACAGCGCCAAGGTAAAGCTGATGGTCTTCCTTGTCAATTCCCTTCTGGGTTATCAGAAGAAATATCGGGGAGTCCGCAGCTACAGCTGCAGAGAGGTGGAGATTCACACGGATCGCCCCATGCCGGTCCATGCGGACGGAGAAGACTGTATGTGCCAGAAAGAGATACACTTGAGATGTATCCAGGGAAAGGTGCGGATGATCGTATAGAAAAGGAGAGAATCGATGAGAGTAGGACAGGGATATGATGTCCACCGCCTGGTGGAGGGAAGAAAGCTGATTCTGGGCGGAGTGGAGATCCCCTATGAGAAAGGGCTCAAGGGACATTCAGACGCGGATGTGCTGGTTCACGCGGTGATGGATGCCCTTTTGGGAGCGGCGGGTCTGGGAGATATCGGGGAACATTTTCCTGATACGGATCCGGCTTATGAAGGGATTTCCAGTATAAAACTGCTGCGGCATGTGGGAGAACTGCTGGAGAGAAAAGGGTATGTGATCGAAAATATCGATGCTACCCTGATCGCCCAGAGGCCGAAGCTGGCGGCCTGGCGGCCTAAGATGGCAGAGAACATGGCAGAGGTTCTGAAGCTTCCCACGGAGCGGGTGAGTGTAAAGGCTACCACGGAGGAGGGCCTTGGATTTACGGGAAGAGGAGAAGGAATTTCCTGTCAGGCTATTACCTTATTGACATCTGCCGCCGATTATTGTTATGATGACAGAATGGATAGAAATGGCTGCGGCGCCTGTGCTGGATGTAACCGGCAGAAAGACAGCTTGGAAGATGGAGGAGGAAACTTATGAAGATCTTTAACACCCTGACAGGGAGAAAGGAAGAGTTTGAGACCTTAGAGCCCGGAAAGGTGAAGATGTATGTCTGCGGACCGACAGTCTATAATTTGATTCACATCGGCAATGCCAGGCCTATGATCGTCTTTGACACAGTCCGGCGTTATCTGGAATATAAAGGTTATGAGGTGGATTTCGTCTCCAACTTTACCGATGTGGACGACAAAATTATAAGGAAGGCCGTGGAGGAGGGAGTGGATTCCTCCGTCGTCTCCGAGCGGTACATCCAGGAGTGCAAAAAGGACATGGAGGCCATGAATGTAAGGCCTGCCACCGTCCACCCCAAGGCGACACAGGAGATCGACAAGATGATTGATCTGATCGGGACGCTGATGGATAAGGGCCATGCTTACCGGGCAGAGGACGGTACCGTCTATTTTCGGACCAAATCTTTTCCGGGTTACGGCAAGCTGTCTCACAAGAACTTAGACGAGCTGCAGTCCGGTTTCCGGGAGATCAAGGTCACCGGCGAGGAGGGTAAGGAGGAGGCGTCGGACTTCGTGCTCTGGAAACCTAAGAAGGAAGGAGAGCCTTTCTGGCAGTCGCCCTGGTGTGAGGGAAGGCCTGGATGGCATATCGAATGTTCAGCGATGTCCAGAGAGTATCTGGGAGAGCAGATCGACATCCACGGAGGAGGCGAGGATCTGATCTTCCCCCACCATGAGAACGAGATTGCCCAGAGCGAGGCAGCCAGCGGCAAGGAGTTTGCCAGATACTGGATGCACAACGGGTTTTTAAATATTGACAACAAGAAGATGTCCAAATCTCTGGGGAATTTCTTTACGGTGAGGGAGATCGGCGAGAAGTTTGACCTGCAGGTGCTTCGCTTCTTCATGCTCAGCGCCCATTACCGCAGCCCCTTAAATTTCAGCGCCGATCTGATGGAAGCCTCCAAAAACGGCTTGGAGCGGATCTTAAACGGCATCGATAAGCTGCGGGGATTGAGAGAATCGGCGCCTCAGACTTCTCTGAAAGAGAAGGAGGAGGAGTGGCTCAAGGAGGCCCGGGCCCTGACGGCCAAATACGAGGCAGCCATGGAAGACGATTTCAACACCGCTGACGCCGTGTCTGCCGTGTTTGAGCTGGTGAAGCTTGGCAACTCCACGGCAGATGAAACCAGCACTGCGCCCTACATCACCTGTCTGCTGGAAACCATGGAGAAGCTGTGCAGGGTTCTCGGCATCGAGACGGAGAAAAAGGCGGAGGTTCTGGACGAGGACGTGGAGGCGCTGATCGCCGCCAGAGGGCAGGCGAGGAAGGAAAAGAATTTCGCTCTTGCCGATGAGATCCGCCAGAAGCTGCTTGACATGGGCATCATCCTGGAGGACACAAGAGAAGGAGTGAAATGGAAGAGGGCATAAAGGCAGAGCCGGCGTTTACAGACTGCTGTAAAGAGATACTGGGACTTAAGGAGAAGGAGCCTGGGATGTATTCGCCGCTGGTGCTGGCATATTTGGGGGACGGGGTGTATGAGCTGATCATCCGCTCCAAGGTAGTCAACATGGGCAATATGCAGGTCAATAAGATGCATAAAAAGAGCGCCTCTCTCGTGAAAGCTCAGACCCAGGCGGCCATGATCCGGTTTCTGGAGCCGGAGCTTTCCGAAGAGGAGAAGACAGTAGTTCGGCGGGGCAGAAACGCCAAGTCCGCCACGATGGCCAAGAATGCCACGATGGCGGATTACCGCCTGGCTACCGGTTTCGAGGCGCTGGTGGGATATCTGTATCTGTCGGGGCAGTTTGAGCGGCTGATTGTGCTTGTGGGCCGCGGATTGGAGAAGATAGAGGAGTCGGGAACAGGATGAACGAAGAGAATCTTCTGATCGAGGGGCGCAATGCGGTTCTTGAGGCATTTCGCTCGGGAAAAACCATTGATAAGCTGTATATTCTGGACGGATGCAGAGACGGTCCGGTGCAGACGATCCTGAGAGAGGCCAGGAGACGGGACACGGTCGTCACGTTCCTGCCGAGGGAGCGGCTGGACCAGATGACTCAGACAAAGAACCACCAGGGTGTCATAGCCCAGGCCGCGGCCTACGGCTATGTGGAGGTGGATGAGATCCTTCGCCGGGCGAGAGAGAAAGGGGAACCGCCCTTTTTGATCCTGCTGGACGGCATTGAGGATCCCCATAACCTGGGAGCTATCATTCGTACCGCCAACTTAGCCGGAGCTCACGGGGTGATCATCCCCAAGCGCAGGGCGGTGGGACTGACGGCGGTGGTGGCCAGGACGTCCGCGGGGGCGTTGAACTACACCCCTGTGGCCAAGACATCCAATTTAAAGACGACCATGGAAAAGCTGAAACAGGAAGGGCTGTGGTTTGTCTGTGCAGACATGGGCGGAGAATCCATGTACCGATTGGATCTGACAGGTCCCATAGGCCTGGTGATCGGCAATGAGGGAACCGGGGTCAGCCGCCTGGTCAAAGAGACCTGCGATATGACCGCGGCTATCCCTATGAGGGGGGACATCGATTCGCTGAACGCGTCGGTGGCCGCCGGTGTTCTGGCATATGAGATTGTCAGACAGAGGTTGGCTCTTTCGAAATAAATAAGAATAAGACAGAGGTATGAAAATGAAAAAGAAAAAATGGGCAGTGGTGTTAAGCGGAGCGGCGGTGGTCCTGGTTCTCGGAGCATGCGGGAACCGGGGACAGACCACCTCCGATGAGGAGATCTATGTACGGACCATCCTTCCGGACAGCCAGAAGGAGGAGACGGACAGCCAGACGGCAGGGGGAGCAGGCGTTAAGGAGAAGGAGGCAGATAACCTGGTCTTTCGGCAGAAGGGGGCCGAACAGTCCCTGGTAACCATCGATGACGGTATCGTCCCTCTTTATTCCAAGCCCCAGGGAAGCCTGGTGCGGGTTCCTACGGCCTCCGGGTCTGTCACCTACGGCAACAGCACGGTGGCCGTGGATGCTTCCAATGTTCAGAGCGGCTATGTGATGATCAAATACATGGGCAGCGTCAACAAGATCAAGGTGCAGATATCCAAAGGCGGACTCACTTACACCTATGACTTAAACGCACGGAATGCCTATGAGGTGTTCCCCATGTCAGAGGGAGACGGAACCTATTCCATCAAGGTGTTTGAAAATGTAAGCGGCAACCAGTACTCCCAGGCATTCAGCCAGGACGTATCGGTCGCTCTGGTCAATCAGTTTGAACCCTTTTTATATCCCAATCAGTACATCAACTTCTCTTCCGGAAGCGCAGCGGTACAAAAAGGGGCGGAGATTGCCGCCAGTGCACCGGATGCTCTGGGAGTGGTGAACAGTGTCTACAACTATGTGGTCAACAATACGACTTATGACACCAATAAGGCGGCCACGGTGCAGAGCGGTTATCTGCCCAATGTGGACCAGGTGCTGGCGGCCAGGACAGGAATCTGTTTTGACTATGCGGCCCTCATGGTGTCCATGCTCCGCTCCCAGGACATCCCGGCAAAACTGGTGGTGGGTTATACGGGAAGCGCCTATCACGCATGGGTCAATGTCTACATCGACGGTGTGGGCTGGATCGACAATTACATCTATTTTGACGGGACCAACTGGTCCTTAGCAGACCCGACTTTCGCCTCCACCGGAGGACAGAGTGAGTCCATCAAGGAGTACATCGGCAACGGTTCCAACTATCAGCAAAAATACTGTTATTAAGGAGAGACGTTCATGAGTAAGAAAACAGAGCAGAAGTATACATATCAGGAACTTTCTGCTTTCTGTCTCCAGGTGTCCCTTCTCCTCAAGGCTGCGGTCCCTCTGGATGAGGGGCTGCGGATCATGGCGGAAGACGGGGCCAGTGAGGAAGAGAAGAAGCGCCTGTTGTTTCTGGCGGACGAAATCGAGCTGGGAGCGCCGGTCTTTGAGGCGCTTGAGAAGTCGGAGAGTTTTCCGGACTACGTGGTGAAGATGGCGAAGCTGGGAGACCAGACAGGAACACTGGATCAGATGATGGAGTCCCTGTCAGTCTACTATGACAAGGAAGATCGGATGATCCGCAACATCCGCAACGCCATCACCTATCCCATCATGATGGTGCTCATGCTTCTGGTGGTGCTGTTCGTGCTGTTTACCAGGGTGATGCCCATCTTCGAGGAGGTCTATGAACAGCTGGGAGCCCAGATCTCTCCGGTTTCTCAGACTGCCATCCGACTGGGCGGGGCGTTCAGCGGCGTGGCGCTGGCAGCGGCGGCGGTCCTGGCAGTGGCGGTGCTCGGAATTTATATCACCTCCAAATTCGGCAAGAAGATCCATGTGGTGGAGACGATGACCGAGAAGTTTAAGCGCTCCAACAAGACGGCCCTCCTGGTGGCCAAGAGGCGGTGCACTTCCGTGCTTGCCCTCACCTTAAAGAGTGGCCTGGAGCTGGAGAAAGGCATCGAGCTTGCCAATGAGCTGGCAGGCAATTCGAAGATACAGGAATATCTGACCAAGTGTAAGGACAGCCTGGAGATCGGCATGGGCTATGATGAGTCCATGAAGGAGTCCGGCCTGTTTAGCGGCTTTCAGGTTCAGATGATCAAAGTGGGAAATCGAAGCGGGCGGCTGGACACCGTGATGGATGATATTTCCCGGGGATATGAGGAGGAGGCTGACGCTTCTATCGACAATACCATCTCCAGGCTGGAGCCTACCATCGTGGCGGTTCTGGCTGTGTCCGTGGGACTGGTGCTCTTGTCGGTTATGCTTCCTCTGGTAGGTATATTATCAGCGATAGGATAGCAGGTGGAGACAGTGAGACGATTGAAAAGGATTTGGAGGGCAGTCAGAGGATATCTGGTATCGGTGGCTGTGTTCGGAGCAGTTATCGGCCTGTTTTTAAACGGCGTCCTCTCTATGTCTGACCGCATGGACCGGGAGGGAGCCGAGACGCTGCGCAGCGCCATCGCCCGGGCATCGGTGCAGTGCTATGCCATCGAGGGAAGGTATCCGCCATCCGTGCAGTACTTGGAAGAAAATTACGGGATCGAGATTGACCGGAGCCGGTTCAACGTGTTTTACGAGGGATTTGCCTCCAACATC
>JAAWBS010000018.1 GCA_022792815.1 Hungatella sp. | reverse complement strand
TGCAAGAGTAAGGACGAGGACGTTGTTGAATATGCCCTGAGCCGGAATATGAGTCCAACCATGATTTCCGAATATAGGACGAAACTAATCAGCAAGGAAATCTTACAAAAGAAACTTGAGGAATTAACGGAAATGGTGGATTAGGATAAAAACTCTCAATGACGTTGAGAGTTTTTCAAAAAATCAATTTATTATGTTAGTACAAAAATAGCAGGGGATTATAATGAGCCTCTGCTATTTTTATAACCTCAAGCTAATATAAGGAGCAACGCGATGCTGACTCTTCGGGCCATGTTGACCCGAAGCATAGGTGAATGATAGTTCATATACAAAATACTTATTCTCTAACTTTTTCATATAAATGAGAAGCTAATACCATTGTCCGTTTCTTTTTTTCATTCCAATCCAAGGGATTTTCGGAAAGTATTGGCAAGGTATTGATGATTTGAATTAAATCTTGATATTCTTCGTTGTCAATATACCATTTCCCACCCTGCTTTATCTGAAATAACAGCAGAAACAATGATTGCTTTCCTGAACTGCTTTCTGAGCAGAAGAACATCCCCCAATATTAATACTCTCAAAAGGATGCCGCACTCTTCAACAAGGGTATCCGGTCATCAATCACACCGAACTTAATCGCGCCAAATCTGTCTATTATTTGTACATAAACAGGGGCATAGAAAAAACGGCAATCATTGCAATGATTAAAATTCTCCACATTCCTTTTTTATATTGTTTTATGTTACTTGTATAATGAGCTCTCCTTGATTTCAATTTTTGATGGATTCTCTTTTCTTACTCTCTTTCAAATATATTTCTGGTGATAAGGAAGCCTCTCAATCCTTATTTTACTGGATCATCTTTTCTTACTTCCTAAACAACATGGTGTAAATGATGAATTTGGTGTAGTGTCTCAATCCTTGTTCTAATGGATCATTTTTTCTTACACTGACTTACAGAAGAAGTATAATGCAATTATTTATTAAGAGTCTCAATCCTTATTTTAATGGATCATCTTTTCTTACGCTGAATATATCAAGGCTCGCGAGCGCGGTGAACTGCTGTCTCAATCCTTATTTTAATGGATCATCTTTTCTTACTGATTCTCATTACCCGCGAATGGGAGAAATTATTGAAACAGTCTCAATCCTTATTTTAATGGATCATCTTTTCTTACTAACCCCAAAATAAAATCCCAAAAATTCCACAACATATCCCCTTTCCCCCTCCACCACCCACTATATCCAGTATCCCGATCTCCTCCCCTCTCCCTTCCCCCGCATTCCACGCTATACAATTATCCCAATTCCAACCACATAGGAGCCGCTATTGTTTGTGCATTTGTGACAACCCCATCCACCACAGAAACTCCCGTCACACACCGCCCATAGTGCAGTTTCACCTGCGGGTCCGCAAAGACGGCCCCAGCCTGCAGAAATATCATAGGTTTTTTAAACGGAGTTTCCGACATGGCGTACTCCCGGTCCAGCTTTCCGTACTTCACCAAGGTCTTGTACCTGCCCTCTGTCGGATCATTCTGTGCAGGGATAAAATTTGACAGAGCGACAAAACCATTGCACCGCCGGCAGGTCAGCAGTTCCCTCTCCTCATGCCACTGTTCCACCTCAAACCCGCCTTTGCCTGTAGATTTGTCCCTTCCGATCCCCAGAAGAAACATCATGTCCACCACGGTGCGAAGCCGATCCTCCGGGAGTGAGGAGAGAATGTAGACGTCATATCTGCAGCCGTTTGCCGGAAAAAACTCATCTGACTCGTACAGGCTTCCACTTTCGTCTGTCTTTCTCACGATGCCCTCCCGGCGGGATACCATGTTGTGAACCACCGACTGCTCCGCGACCCTCTCGTCACACAGCCCTGCCGAAAAACCGGCATAGTCGCCTTCCTGAATCTTCCGAAACCATTCTCTCGTCACATATTTGGCGGATTTCAGTTTTTTGTGGCTCTCATAAGCCTTTTTCCGCTCTTCCTTTGCCCCGATCAGCTCAAAATCCGCAGCCGTATCCCGGATTCCCAGGGGGAGCGGAAGAGCGCCTTCCGGAAACGCATTGGAAAAAATGACCTGCTGCGTCCCCGTCTTCACTGCCTCCAGAAGCTCCGTCAGCCCTTCCTCCCCATAACCGTACCGATAGCTCCAGCAGAACGCGCCAAACAGGGTATCGCTCTGAAGAGGGGAGGCAAACGATGCCACCGGCCGAATCACCGCACGATACAGCATCATCACCCCACCCCAATCTCTTTCCATTCTCCCCGGAACTGAACCTGACCGTATCCTCTGGAACCGCTGCCTCCCAGGTAAGATAATTCCACCATCTCCAGAGCCTTCTCCACCGCTGCTCTCAATTGCTCCTCCGGATCCTCATCAAACACCTGCACCAGAATCTCCAGATGAAACTCCAGCCCTGCAGGCACACGCTCCATAAATCTGGGAGCTTCCACAATACCCTTATCTCGCTTGATGAGATTCTCTGCCTTCACCTCCAAATAACCGCCTCTCTCCACAGGCATGTCCTGGATCTTTGTCCGGGAGTCCTCCGTGAGCTCGCAGTCGCGGACAATGATTCTGGTAGGTGCAGACTCCGCACCCGGATTCATGTGCGCCCCAAACAAAGTGCACACCATACAGGTCTTTCCCCCGCATCCGCAGGGCTTTCCCTCCTCCGGCTTTCCGTATTTATTCTTCATCCCGTAGACCTTCTCCAGCTGAGACCTCATCTTTCCTTTCAGACTTGACCCGGGTATATAGGGCTCTCCGGTAAGAGGGTTCTTCACCACCTCACTGTCTGCGCCGCCGATGTTTAACTCGTTGCTGGCTCCTTTGATGGCAAGGCCTGTGACCACTTTCACGCTGCCTTCATATTTGCAGATTTTTTTCAGCTTCATACGTACGCCCTCCTAATTTTTCTCCTTTGGCAGATATGCTATAACAGCCTCAAAATGTTTCACAAATGCATTCAGGTCCTCCCCGTCATGGACTGCCGTGATGTTTCTGTCTATAAAATTCCGAAACAACACAGACACCGTGCCCCGGCTCTCCGCATACTTCACAAAAGGCAGAAGACGTCCCAGCTCCGCCTCGACGGCCGCGAAATGATTATGTTTCCGCCGCAAAAGCCCCTGGATCCTCAATCCATACTCATAAAACCTGCGCACCTGGCTCCGCTTGTTCTGAGGGGAATTCCACTTCTCCCACTCGTTCTGGCTGGAGAGTTTCTCGGCGATCTCCTTCGGGTACTTCACAATATACTCCGGTCTCAGGGCCTTCTCCCCATCTATGACCTCAAAATATCCGCCTGACAGATAGCCCTCCGGCAGCTTGCCCTTCTTATAGTTCGGATCGCCCCCCGGGCCGCTCCTCCCTCCGCCCTGCCTGTTTCCAAAATTTCTGCCGTCATACGCCATTACCCTCTCTCCTCCTTCGTAAGATTCATCCCGCAAGCCACTGCCGCCTCCGCGAAAAACAGATTCTTCTTGATCACTCTCAGATCCGCAGCGTTCTCTGACAGGTCCCCGACATAATCATCCAGAAACCATCTAAGGTCCTCATCCTTCTGTCTTTCCTTCCTGTTCTCCAGTTCCCCATAATTTCTCTGCCTGTCATAATGAAACAGAGGCTCGAACATGAGGGACATCACATCATGACTCATGAGAAATTCCCGGTACATCCTGCTGTAAGTTCCGATTCTTTTCAGCGTGTTTGTGCTCACCAGCTTTCTCTCCAGAAGCCGGGCCAGCCGTTCCCAGATTTCCAGCTGGCGTCCCAGATCCTCCCAGCTAAAGAGCTGCCCCAGGAAACGGACTCCGTCTCTCCCCGTCTTCCCCGGATACAGTTCTCTTACAGTGTGATTCTTTACATATTTCAGGCTCTTCTCACTCAGCTCCGCCATGTTGGCGATGTGTTCCCTGGGCTGGAACACGCTGACGGCTGCCGAGATCGTGAGAGCCGGATTCTTTGCCGCAAAATCCCGAAAATCCCTGCTGATCTTCTCCGCCAGCCCGGGCATCACGTCCCATGGCCCGATGAGGAAAAGATCGTCTCCGCCGGAAAATACACTGTACACATTCCGGTAGGCCCTGTCCCTGGTCAGGACCTCATTGACATAGCCGGAGAAAAAGATCTCCAGAAATCGGGACATGGTATTGACCCTGGAGATGGTTCCGAAGTGTCTCTTCCCCGTCCGAAGTCCGTCTGCAAAGATATAGCCCAGAGTGTCCACATCCGCTTTCAGAACCGCCAGCCTTTTGGCTCCCCTGGCCGCTTCTGCCATGTCCTGGAAGGTCATCACCTCCCCCTGGTCGTCTACAGGAATATAATTGGCCATGTACCGTATCTTCACCGGCGCTCCCCTGGCCTCGTCCGGAAGGCCGGTCCCGTTGATCTGCTCGGTCAGAAAGGCCCCGTCTCTCCGGAACTCCGGCCACAGCCCGATCCAGTAGTCCCCGTAGATGTGATAAGTTCCCTCCCGCTCTCCCCGGTAATAGGATAGGTATCTGGTCCTGGGAAGCCGGGCCCCGATCTCCGTCTGCATGGCGCAGTTGGCACAATGGTTCCGGTCCCTGTCCGTGAGCTCCCTGAGGCAGGACCGGCAGACGTGTTTCCCTGCCAATTCCTCATACAGATTGAACTTGTCCTCTGTCCAGCCTTTCTCGTCGGTCAGACTGTGATGAAAAGCCCTGGATTTTTTGTCCCCCAGCACTCTCATAATCTCAGTCACCGACCTGCTGTAGTCCTTAAGCCCCTCCGGCCCCATGGTGATCCATGCCAGGTGGATGGCGATCTGTCCTTTAAACAGAGAGAGGAAGCTTTCTTCGATCTCTCTCTCTATGGCCTCTAAAAGCCGGTCCGAATCTTCCGTGTTGGGCAGCAGCAGATAGAACTTTCCTCCCGTCAGCATGAGAATATGGTTCTGAGTCAGGTCAAACCGGAAGATAATGTCCTGGGCGATGGCCGACACAGCCACATCTACATAGAAGGATCTGGCGCGGAGCCGTTTGGCCACCCCCTTCTCGCTGACGTTGGCCACGGAGAAGACATAGTTCTGGATCCCGGAAAAATCTCCCACCACCAGCTTAAAATGTCTTCCCTCCGGATCCCGGCTCCGGAGCATACAGGCGGCCGCAGCCCCTGCGATCCTGGACTGGTTGTACAGGGAGACATCCTCGCCTTCATAGTCGGAAGCCGTGATGCACCACGCATATTTTCTCAGCAGTCCGTCGAAGACCACGATAAAGTCTGCCCACGACTCCGGCAGGTGATGCTCCAGAGACCGTAATTCCTCTATAAACTCCAAAGCCAGCTTCTTGCGCTCTTCGTCGCTGCCCTCCTCCCGGGGAAACACGGCCCCCGGGGACTCCTTTTTTATGGAATAATACATCTTTTGGGGCCTGGCCTGGTCCTTCACCGTAACCCTGGAAAATACGCTGGTAAGATTTCTCCCCTTCGCCAGCTTTTCGCTGGCTTCCGACTCCCACAGAGACAGGTGAAAGGCCTCCTCCGCCAGCCGCCGCTCGGCCTCATACTCCGGCTCCCCCGAGAGGATCCCCAGCAGCTTCTCCGTGTCCAGACAGGCTTCCAGAACCTTCCCGCAGCGCCGGACCAGGCCCTGGGCTCCCTCATCCAGGAATCGCCCGATGTTCATCAGCCATGCCGCCATGATTGCTTCCCTGTACTCCATCTATTCTTCCCTCCTCATCTCCTGCCGTACTTTCACGGTTCCAAATCCTCTGGCCGTCCCCTTTCCGATGCCGCACAGATCCGGGATGCAGCAGTTCACCTGAAAAGAGCCTCTGAAGCCCTCCATCTTTTTTCCCTTGTACCACACAGAGACAGGGCTCAGCTCGTGGGTCACGGTCAGCCGGTTCTCTATGGTCACCCCAAATCCTTTGCACATGGACAGAATATTTCCCGCCAGTATCTTTGACAAAAGAGCTGCCTGTTCTTCCTGGCTCCCTCCCTTATATCTCTCATAATTGTTCTGGTTCAGAGCCAGCCACGGGGTCAGAAACCGATACTGCCGCAGGCCTCTGCTGTCCCCCACAGGCCTCTGAGCGAGACGGATGTCCAGAGCCATATCCGTGTAGGTCTTCTCTCCCAGAGTCATCCGGGTCTGCCCCATGAGATGAGGATGGATGCTCCGGATCCCCTCCTCCACGGCAACGATGGTCGGATGTCCGCCTGCCACTTTGTACTGGACCAGAGGATACCGGTAGATCTGTTCCCCGCTCTCCTTATGGTTGTGGAGACAGCTGTCTGTATAATCCAGATCGGCGAAAAAACCCCGGATATTTTTGGCTTCTGACGGGGACAGCCGGATATTTTTATAGACCGCCGTCATCACTCGTATCTGTTTAATCATCTCCGTCCTCCCCGGCCGGTTCCGGACTCCTAAAAGCCGGGCGGCCCCGTCAATCTCTCGTAAAACAGCAGAGTCAGGCCACTCTGCTGTCGAAGTCACGCTGCACCGGATAAACTCTGTAGCAAACCTTCATCTGATCGCCTCCCTTGAAGTTCATAAGCTTATGATATCGGAAAAGCCGGGCAAATGACAGGCCGCGAAGGGAAAAGATCAGGCGTTTTTGTCACGGTTTAAGCGGCCTGCTCTGTACACGAGTCTGCGGCCTGTCAGTCACAGCCTCCAGATACAGGACGCCGTCTCACCGGAAATTTTACAGTTAAGATTACTTAAATTATAATAGAATTCAAGAGAAAGCTCAAGTAAAAATCTCCTTCTTTCCTGTTTGTGATTTTTCTCTCAATATAGACGGATTTCATTCAATACCATACTGTTTTTATTAACTTTTTCCGCGTTTTTTCTGCTATGATTGATAGCGTAACATACAAAATGTTCACAAACAGGAGGAACGAATGAAAAGAATTACCGCGTTTTTATGCACACTGTCTCTCGCGCTCGGCTGCCTGTCCGGCTGCTCGCAGAATGCCTCGACTACGACGGCGCCCGCTGAGACAACGGCGGCTGCAACCACCACGGCGGAAACAACCGCAGAGGCAAATGCAGAAACAACGGCTCCCGCCGCAGAACCGGCACAAACAGCCGCAGACATGACCGCAGATCTGGTGGTCATCGGCGCAGGCGGCGCCGGACTGTCCGCTGCCGTAGAAGCCGCGGACAACGGCATTGAAAACATTATTCTCTTGGAGAAGATGGCGTCCATCGGCGGCACCACCTTCATATCTCAGGGCATGATCGCCGGATATGACACTGCGCTTCAGAAGGAGCAGAACATTGAGCTGACCTACGATCAGATGTACGAGAATCTGATGACCAATGCTCTCTACCGCCTGGACCCGGAACTGACCAAAATCACCGTGGAGAACGCAGGCCATACCATCGACTGGCTCATAGAGCGCCTGCAGGTGCCCTTTACCGATAACATTCTGGTAGGCTATGGCCCTCTGCAGATGATGCATGTCATGGGCAGCGAAGAAGCAAAGGGCGGAATGGCTTTGAAAGCCCCCTTTGAGGCTGCTCTGGAAGAAGCCGGCGTCAACTTGATGCTGGAGACCCGCGGAACCCGTCTGGTTATGAACGAAGACGGCAGCGTGGCCGGAGTAGTGGCCGAGCAGGGCGGGAAGGAGATCCTCATTGACACCAAGGCCGTCATCATCGCTACCGGCGGCTACGCCTACAATCCTGAGCTGACGGGCCTGCTCGATCCTGAGATGGCGGGCACCTTCGGCATCGGACATCCGGCTGCTACCGGCGACGGCATCATCATGGCCAACAACGTCGGCGCGGCCCTGACCCATACCAATCACCTGATGGCCGTGTTAAAGGACTATGAAATCATGGCCAACCACAACGGAAATTCCAATTCCGCCAATGTCTCCCGTTTCATCGGTGCCCCGAACCTGGTGCTGGTAAATACCAACGCCGTCCGTTTCGTCAATGAAAAATCCGGCGGCTACATGACCCAGGAGCTGAATCGTCCCATCTTTAATGAGATGACCAAGACAGGCAGCGACTACGTCTGGGCAATCTCCGACGAGGCAACGCTTACTGAGCTGGGTGTCACCCGCGGCCGGGAAATGGAATTCCTCAAGGCAGACACAGTCGAAGAGCTGGCCGGGCTGATGGAGGTGGATGCCGAGACGCTGAAGGCTACGATCGACTCCTACAACGGCTACGCCGCCTCCGGAAACGATCCGGAATTCAACCGCGGCGCCGGCAGCTGGGCCGAGTCACAGCCGATGCTGCCCCTTGAGGCTCCCTATGTCGCCGTGGCCGTCGTCCCCTGTGAAATCATCACCTACGGCGGCATTGCCCGCAATGTCAACGCTGAAGTTCTGCGGGCGGACGGCAGCACCATCCCCGGCTTGTTTGTAGCCGGCGAAGCCGGCGCCAACTCGGCCTACATGGGCTTCACGCTGTCCAACTGCTTTACCTGGGGCCGGATCGCAGGCGCCAGCGCGGCAGGCTACATTAAATAAAGTCCGGGAACGGCTGCCAGGCTGTGTGATCTCGTCAGGAAGTCGGCTGCTCATCTGTTGAGCAGCCGATTTCCTTTCTCTTTTTTCCCTGTGAATGCTCCTCTGCCGCCTCCCTCGCAATCTGCCTGGGCGTCATGCCGGTACGCTGTCTGATGTCACTGCAAAAGGCCTGCACGGAATGAAAGCCCACCATCTGCGCCACCTCCCCCACGGTATAGTCCCCCGAGCGCAGCGCCTGAAGCGCGAACGTCAGACGCTTCTGTTTTATATACTGCTGAGGGGAAAGCTGCAGCTGGCTCATAAAACTTTTGTACAGATAGCTCTCGCTGACATGGAACTGCCTGGCCAGCTCGCTGGTTTTCAGAGGCTGGTCCAGATTCAGAGAGATCATCTTCACCACATCGGAGACAAACTGCCGCCTGGCCTGCAGCCCCGGGGCGCTCTGACCCCAGGTCTGCTTAAAATCCTGCAGCCGCAGAACATACACGCAGAGATTGCGCAGACACCCGTCAATGACGCTCTGGTAGCCCTTTTTTGCCGAGCGGATCTCTCTCATAATCGCATGCAACACCCATGCAAGTTCCGGATTCTTTTCTTCCTCAACGGACAGCACATGGGTCTTGTGGATCAAATGCTCCACAAAAAGCGACTCCAGATGGTACGGCTTCACATTGAAATGGATATACAGATACTCGTACTGATCATAGTTGCGGTTGATCGAGGTCACCAGGGAGGCCGGCGGGAGAATCATCAGATCCCCCACCGAGCACTGGTATTCGGCGTTATTGATTATGCTGTGGCTGCCACCCTTGGTGTAATAGACAAACTCAATATCGTCTGACGTATAATTGGCCTGTGTGTCCCGGTTGCTGTGCCAGAAGCCCACGCTGCGGATCCGGAACGTCAAAAGCGATAGAAAGCGGCTCAGATCGTCCTCATGCAGCTTTGGGGTTCGTTTATCGGTATTAAAATACATAGGGAGTCTCACTTTTCTCTTATAGACGGCGGGGTATGGTTTCCTTTGCTTTTCATTCTACCACGCCTTGCACGGTTCCTCAAGAAAAGCCTGTGTTCGCCCGGCTCTGACGCTAAATATTGAAATGATCATTCCGGAAAATGCTTCTGTGCGGTTTGTTTCTTATGAAGAGCACTTAATTTTAAGCATCTTATATAAACATTCAGGCCATGGAAAATGACAGCAAAAATGAAGCTGCCGCTTCACGAATTTTTATTCGTCAAAGCGGCAGCCCCCTGAAATAGAACTATTTATCACTATTCGTACTCAACTACATCAAGCCAGCTCTCCAGCAGCTCTCTCTCTCCCGGAAGCTTCTTGCTCAGTCTGGAAGCCGCAGTGATGGGCATCCATCTCTGAACATACTGTTTTGCTGTGTCGCTCATCTCGCAGAAGGTATCCAGGTACAGATCTGCCAGCTTCTGGTCCTTCAGTGAGAACAAAAGGTAAGTGGTCGCCGCGTCTGCGGACGCGTTGCCCTGAGTGGCGTGGGACCAGTCCAGAATGTAGTAGCGGCCCTTGGCGTCTACCATGATATTGCTGGGGTTAAAGTCACCGTGAAGCACCTTGTTGTGCTTGGGCATACTGGACAGACGGGTGTGCAGCTCGTAGCGGGTGGTGGCGTTTAATTCCTTAGACTCGGAGATTTTGCCGTTCCATTTGTCTTTCAGCTTGTTTAACTTGGGACATTTCTTGCTGTGAACTTCCATCTGAAGCGCCACAAAGTCTCTCATGTATCTCTCGATGTGCTCCGGATCCTCTGCCATCACTTCCTCTAAGGTCTTGCCCTCGATGAAGTCGGAGACGATACACCAGTTTCCGTCCTCGGTTACATTGACTCCGTGAACCTTGGGGATCGGAAGGCCGGTCTCTTCAACTCTGGCCTGGTTCAGAGCTTCATTGAGAACGTCGGCTTTGGGGAAATTCTTGTCAAATACTTTTACGGCTGTGTCTCCTACCTGATAGATGATCTTATGGGTACGTGTAGCCAGGATATTATCTGTCTTCATATTATTCTCCCTTCCTTATACATTACATTAGCGTGGGGCGGGGCGCTTTGGGGACGCTGCAATACTTTGGGTGAGGCCGGCCCGCAGTGCTCCACTTCGATTTCGCTCCGCTCCATCTCAGTGGCGGGACTGTCTCCGCTCCGCTTCGGTCCGTGCCTAACGGGCGTCACCGGCGCCCGGCACCGCCCTATGAATCAGTCACAATAAGAAGCCGCTTTTGTGCAAGCACAACGCTTCTTCTTATTGTTCCTGCTTCGAGCCGGCCCGCAGTGCTCCACTTCGATTTCGCTCCGCTCCATCTCAGTGGCGGGCATTCGCCCTATGAATCAGTCACAATAAGAAGCCGCTTTTGTGCAAGCACAACGCTTCTTCTTATTGTTCCTGCTTCGCACTGCTCATTGTTTAACCATAGTATGCTTTCAGGTACATTTCTTTGATCTCGCTCATCAGCGGGTATCTGGGGTTGGCACCGGTACACTGATCGTCGAAGGCCTGCTCTACCATCTCGTCCAGGGTGTCTAAGAAATACTTCTCGTCTACGCCGTAGTCCTTGATGGTCTTCTTCACGCCTACTGCCGCCTTCAGCTCCTCGATCTTCTCGATCAGCTTCTTTACTGCCTCTTCGTCGTCCTTGGCCTGGATGCCTACGAAGCGGGCGCACTCGGCGTATCTGGCGCGGGTGTGGGGATACTGATACTGGGAGAAAGTGCCCATCTTGGTGGGGCACTCTGCTGCATTGTACTCCACTACCAGGGAGATCAGCAGGGCATTGGCGATACCGTGGGGCAGATGATGGAACGCGCCCAGCTTGTGAGCCATGGAGTGGCATACTCCCAGGAAGGCATTGGCAAATGCCATACCGGCCAGGCAGGAAGCATCGGCCATCTTCTGGCGGGCCTCCACATTGCTGCCTTCATTATAACATGTCGGAAGGTATTCGAATACATTTTTCATCGCCTTTAATGCAAGGCCGTCTGTGTAGTCCGTAGCCATGACGGAAGCATAGGCCTCCAGAGCATGAGTCAGAACGTCCACGCCGGAAGCGCTGGTCAGGCCCTTTGGCTGGCTCATCATATTGTCGGTGTCCACGATCGCCATGTTGGGCAGCAACTGGTAGTCGGCCAGAGGATACTTCACACCGGTCTCCTGATCTGTGATAACGGCGAAGGGAGTCACCTCGGAGCCGGTACCGGAGGAGGTGGGGATCGCCACAAAGTAAGCCTTCTCGCCCATCTTGGGGAAGGTGTAGACTCTCTTGCGGATGTCGATAAAGCGCATGGCCATATCCTGGAAGTCTACTTCCGGATGCTCGTACATCACCCACATGATCTTGCCTGCGTCCATGGCGGAACCGCCGCCCAGAGCGATGATCACATCGGGCTGGAACGCCGTCATAGCCTTGGCGCCTTCCTGAGCGTTGGCCAGGGTCGGGTCGGGCTGAACATTGGAGAAGCACTGATATACGATGCCCATCTCGTCCAGTTTGTCGGTGATGGCCTTGGTGTAGCCGTTCATGTACAGGAAGGAGTCTGTCACGATAAATGCTCTCTTCTTGTTCAGTACATATTTCAGCTCTTCCAATGCCACAGGCATACAGCCTTTCTTAAAGTATACCTTCTCAGGTGCGCGGAACCACAGCATATTCTCTCTCCTCTCGGCTACGGTCTTGATATTCAGCAGGTGCTTCACACCTACGTTCTCGGATACGGAGTTGCCGCCCCAGCTACCGCAGCCCAGGGTCAGGGAGGGGAGCAGCTTGAAGTTGTACAGGTCTCCGATTCCGCCATGGGAAGAAGGAGTATTGATGACGATACGGCAGGTCTTCATGGCAGCCGCATGCTTTGCCATCTTCTCCTGCTCTCTCACGTCGATGTACAGAGAAGCCGTGTGGCCGTAGCCGCCGTCTGCCACCAGTCTCTCGGCCTTAGCGATGGCCTCGTCAAAGGTCTTGGCCTTGTACATAGCCAGCACCGGAGACAGCTTCTCATGGGCGAACTCCTCGGAGATGTCCACGGACTCCACCTCACCGATGAGGATCTTGGCGCTCTGGGGAACCTCCACGCCTGCCAGCTGAGCGATCTTGTAAGCGCTCTGGCCTACGATCTTTGCATTTAAGGCACCATTGATAAGGATGGTCTTGCGGACCTTATTCAGCTCGTCTCCCTTTAAGAAATAGCAGCCTCTCAGCTCGAACTCTTTCTTAACCTGATCGTACACAGGCTCCATGACGGTCACGGACTGCTCGGAAGCGCAGATCATACCGTTGTCAAAGGTTTTGGAGTGGATGATGGAGCTGACTGCCATCTGGATATCAGCGGTGTCATCGATGATAACCGGTGTGTTGCCTGCGCCTACGCCCAGTGCCGGTTTGCCGGAAGAGTAGGCCGCCATAACCATGCCGGGGCCGCCAGTTGCCAGGATGGTGTCGGAATTCTTCATAACCTCCTGGGTCAGCTCCAGAGAGGGCACGTCGATCCAGCCGATGATGCCTTCCGGCGCTCCGGCCTTCACAGCTGCCTCCAGAACGATCTTTGCCGCAGCGATGGTACAGTTTTTAGCTCTCGGATGTGGGGAGATGATAATAGCATTTCTGGTCTTAAGTGCGATCAGAGTCTTGAAAATAGCGGTAGAAGTCGGATTGGTGGTGGGGATAACTGCCGCGATGAGGCCGATGGGCTCTGCCACTTTCTTGATGCCGTAGGCCTTATCTTCCTCGATGACGCCGCAGGTCTTGGTATTCTTGTAGGCATTGTAGATATACTCTGCCGCATAGTTGTTCTTGATAACTTTGTCTTCCACGACGCCCATGCCTGTCTCTGCCACAGCCATCTTGGCCAGAGAAATACGCTGCATGTTGGCCGCCTTCGCAGCTTCGAAGAAGATCTTGTCTACCTGCTCCTGAGTGTAGGTAGCAAATACCTTCTGTGCTTCACGCATCGCCTTCATCTTAGCGGTCAATGCTTCCACACTGTCGATGATTTCTGGTACGGTGTTCTTCTCAATCTTTGCCATACTGGACCTCCTAAACGGAACTTTGTTTGCTGATTCTTGATATGTCTTGTTTTGGGATTGATATTTTTTTAACATATCTTATGGTCTTATTGTACTTCCTTGTTAAAAAAATATCAACACTGTTTTTCAACAAATCTGAATTTATTTTAAAACTGTTTTTGTGCAGTTTTCAGCCTCTCCTTTCCTTACCGGACAACGGCACTACATCGCATACTTTCAGGACCTCCTGTTCCACCTGAAATTTCACGTCAAATCCTGCAAAAGACACCCCATATATCCTGTTTTCATCCTGCACATAAGCCGGTCTCGGGTCCTCTGACAGCACCTCCATGACAGCCTTTCGTTTCTCTTCCGGGTAACGGCACAAAAGCTCTTCCGGGAAATCCACCCGCAGGCGGTAAAGCCGCGTCTCCTCTGTATATCCTCCCGTGGCCTCCGGGTGACAGTCTGCAAACGGAATGTACGGTTTGATATCGTATATAGGAGTCCGGTCCATCAGGTCTGCCCCTGACACCCGGAGCACAGGTCCATAGACCGGATCCGTCTCCACACACTCCAGGCGGACACAGGAAAGCCCGATATCATTGGGACGAAACGGAGACCTGGTGGCAAACACACCCATCTTCTTTCCTCGAAGCCTGGGAGGTTTGACGGTGGCAGACCAGTGTTCCTTCCTGCTGTGGGAGAACTTCCACAAAAGCCAAATATGAGAAAATCCTTCCAACCCTTTAAAAGCCTGAGGGTGGCGGTATGGCGGCTCAAACACGACGGTTCCTTTCAGGGACGAAACCAGTCCGCTCTGTCTGGGAATACCAAACTTTTCCGGAAAATCCGTTCTGATATATGCAATAGTCTCCATCTCTCGCTCCCCTGATCTTTTTTCTAAACGCTCATGCAGCTTTTGATGCCGCCCGCTCTCATCATACCAGATAAAAAAATTATTGCAAGTATCTTGACAACTCCTCCCCCATTTGCTAAACTACAAATAAGAACGTATGTTCGATTTTGACAAAGGGAGGAGTTAACCTTATGAATTCTGCCACGATATACTGCCAGTACTGTCATCAGCGCCTTTTTGACATTCTGCCCGGAACCAGAGGAAGCGTAGAGATCAAGTGCTCCCGCTGCCGCCGGATTGTAAAAATCACCTTCAGAAAGCCTGAGACACCCCAGGCTTCCCATAACTTCATACCGACTACCTAGCCAAGGAACAATCATCGTTACCGAATCGCAGGAGAGACCGTTCGCCCCAGGGCGCAGGTCTCTCCTTTTTTCTGCCGGAACCTCCACCCCATAGCGCCAAAAGCCCTCCAGGCAGGATTCCTCGTTCCACTCCTGACTTTTACACCCTGGGTAATTGCGAAAGTCAAAGCCCGGAGAATATTCTGACAAGTTTTGAGTTTCGCAAATGCCTATTTACACCCCATTGAAAGGAGAATATATGGATTACTATATCAAAATCAAAGACACACCTATCCCGGTCACAGAGGAGGTCTACAAAGCCTATTGTCAAGGTGAGCGGAAAGAACGGTATTTCCGGGAAAGCGATATCAGAAACCGGACCTTTTTCTACGATGCTCTGGACACAGAGGACTTAAACGGCAGCAACCTGTTTGCGGATTTGTCGGCAAAATCCGTGGAGGAGAAAGCCGAGCAGCTGTGGTTTTTCGAAAAGCTCCGAGATGAGGTAGCCAAGTTAGACGACAGCGAACGAGATATGCTCTGCCGCCTTTATGTCTACGGTGACTCCCTCCGCGCCCTGGCCAAAGCACAGCAGATTCCTGTGACCACCCTCCAGGCCCGCCATCAGAAGCTGTTAAAAAAGTTGAGAAAAAACTTGGATATTTGATCGTACATATGTTCGTTTTATCGGATTAATAGTAGAGGCGGACACATCATCTACACAAACACAACCAAAAGGAGGATTGTAACTTATGAAAGAATCAAAGCCATCTATGAA
Source organism: Hungatella sp. (assembly GCA_022792815.1). Lineage (GTDB taxonomy): Bacteria > Bacillota > Clostridia > Lachnospirales > Lachnospiraceae > UBA3402. Next base: position 32,281 of record JAAWBS010000018.1, on the reverse strand, counting down.
AAATCGAGCTAAAATTCTGGCTGTCATCTGTCTCTTCGCTCTTCTGAGCCTTGGCAGTACGCTGGCCTACATGACAGACCAGGAGGCAGCCAAAAACAAATTCACTGTGGGCAAAGTGGATTTCAACCTGTATGAGACAAGTTGGGACGGAGAACTTCCCGACGGCACCTACGCCACTGCCTCCAACGCCACCTCGTCCAACGCACTCGGTGTAAACCAGGCTATGGATATGTACGCCGGAAAAGAGGTGCCCAAAGACCCGGCTATCAAAAATAACAGCAAAAATGACGCTTACCTGAGAATGACCGTAAAAGTTCCTGTGGCTATGGTCGCCACTGCCGACGAGAACGGCCATCTAAACTACAACGGCCGGGAAACGGAAACCGAACTGTTCACCTATGAACTGAACCCGGACTGCGGTATGGCTCTTCTCTCACCCGTTCCCGGCGATGAGAACGGCTTCCATGTGTACGAATACATCTACACAGGAGGCGGCAGCTATGAGGTCCCAGTTCCTGCCGGCCGGGACATCCCGCCTCTGTTCCACTCTGTCACTTTTGCCAACGTGGTAGGCGGACAGATCGACGAGGGCACAGAGTTCCTGTATGTGGACTTTAAGGCTATCCAGTCCGGCGGATTTGAAGGGCCTGATGAGGCCTGGGCGGCTTACCACAACCAGTCTCAGTAACAGGAAGACCTATTTGACATTTCTCCCCTTTGACGTTACAATACTGACGATGATGACAACAGAAAACCAAGGGGGAGAATCCTATGATCCAAGCAGTTATTTTCGACATGGACGGCCTGATGATTGACAGCGAACGGGTGACCTATGAAGGGTACGTGACGGAGTGTGAAAAATTGGGTACGTCTATGGACAAAGATTTTTATAAGAGACTTCTCGGGCTCCCAAAGCCGGCGATCTTCCGGTCATTCCATGATCAGTATGGCCAAAGCTTTCCCATCGAACAGGTCATGGTCCGTGTCCACCAGTACATGGAAGATCGATTCCGACAGGAGGGAGTCCCAGTGAAAGAAGGACTTGCAGAGTTATTGACTTATCTGAAAGCACATGATTACAAAACCGTGGTGGCAACCTCCAGCACCCGTGACCGGGTGGACCGGATCCTTGCCCAGACCGGCCTGATCGATTATTTCGACGGCTCTGTCTGCGGGGATGAGGTGGAACGGGGCAAGCCGGACCCTGATATCTTCCTGAAAGCCTGCAGAAAGGCAGACGTCCCGCCGGCCCAGGCCCTGGTGCTGGAAGACTCGGAGACGGGGATCGAGGCTGCCCACTCTGCCGGGATCCCGGTCATCTGCGTCCCGGATATGAAGTATCCTGCAGAAGAATTTGCCAAAAAGACTTATGGAATCGCAGAGTCCCTGAGTCAGGTGCTTGCGATGCTTCAGGCAGGTTCCCTCCTCTGATTCGAGGAGGAGAACCTGCCTTTTTCTCATCTCATCACTTTCTTCATGGTCTCAAACAGGACTTTCACATCGATGGGCTTGGCGATATGGCCGTTCATGCCGCAACGCAGCGCCTCCTGCTTATCTTCCTCGAAGGCATTGGCTGTCATGGCCAGGATGGGGATGGAGGCCAGTTTTCGGTCATCCAGGTTTCGAATCTGTCTGGTGGCTTCATAACCGTCCATCACCGACATCTGCACATCCATCAGGATCAACTGATAGTATCCGGGAGCCGACTTCTTCAGCATATCCACAGCGATCTGCCCGTTGGGTGCAATATCGATGGTAAAGCCCGCATCGCCTAATATCGCCGTGGCGATCTCCTGGTTCAGCTCATTGTCCTCCGCCAGGAGGATACGGCCCGTGTGAACTTTGTCAAACTCTGTCTCGATGCCCCTCTTCTCTTTCTCCTCATCCGTATTGACGATGGAGTACAGGCATTCCCGCAGCTCTGACATAAACAGCGGTTTGCTGCAGAAAGCGGTGACACCGGCTGCCTTGGCCTCGACCTCGATGTCGGCCCAGTCATAGGCGGTGAGCACGATGATGGGCACATCCTCCCCCATCTCTTTTCTGATTCTCCTGGTAACCTCGATGCCGTTCATATCTGGCAGCAGCCAGTCCACGATATATACGCTGTAGTTGTCCCCGCGCATATTGGCCTGATGGGTGCGCAGCACTGCCTCCTTGCCGGACATGGTCCACTCTGCCCGCAGGCCGATCTGCCCCAGCATGTAGGAGACACTGTCACAGGTATTGAAATCATCATCCACCACCAGGGCACGGCAGTTTTTCAGTTCCGGGATATCCCTGGGTTTCTTCTCCCCGGCCTCCAGGCGGAAGGTGAAGCAGACCGTAACCTCCGTCCCCACTCCCTGTTCGCTCTTTACCTGGATGGTGCCGTTCATCATATCCACGATATTCTTAGTGATAGCCATGCCGAGACCGGTTCCCTGGATCCCGCTGATAGTAGACGTTCGCTCCCTCTCAAAGGGCTCAAATATTTGGGTGACGAACTCCTTGCTCATGCCGATGCCGGTGTCTTTGATGTGAAACTCATAATTGGCGCTTCCTTTGGGAGCTCCCGGCTTTTCCGTAACCCGGATGCTGACGATGCCTCCCGCCGCAGTATACTTCACCGCGTTGCTGAGCAGGTTCAAAAGCACTTGGTTCAGCCTCAGTTTGTCACAGAAGATGTCCTCGTCCATCACATCCACCGCATCGATGTACAGCTCCAGCTGCTTTGCCCGGATATCCGCCTGAAGGATGTTTCTCAGACCGTGGAGAATATCCGGCAGCCGGCAGGGCTTCTCCTCCAGATGCATCTTACCGCTCTCGATGCGGCTCATGTCCAGAACGTCATTGATCAGGCTCAGAAGATGATTGCCGGAGGTCATGATTTTCTGCAGATACTCCTCCACCTGTTCCTTCCGATCGATATGAGTGATGGCCAAGGCCGTGAAACCTACGATGGCGTTCATGGGTGTCCGAATGTCATGGGACATATTGGAGAGGAATACGCTCTTCGCCTTGCTTGCCCGGTTGGCCTGCAGAAGAGCATCTTCCAGAAGGCTCTTCTGCTCCATCTCGTGGCGGATCTCCTCGTCCACACTGCGCACGCCAAGAACGGCTCCATGGCCTTTTTCCCATGCGCCCGCACGGACTACTTTCATCTGGAAATACTTCATCTCACCGTCCCTGAATGCCCGGTGATTGCCGTAATACTGCTTCTTTTCCTCCAATTCCTTTTTGAGATTGTCCCGGGAGAAGGTCTTTCGGAGCATATCCTTGTCTTCCTCATAGACATATTTCTCTATGTACTCCTCCATGCTCTCTTCCATCAGGAGCACTCCGCCGAATATAGGTTCGAACATCTCTTTTCCACTGTCATCAATACGCAGCGAACTGCCAAGGCCTGTATCCAGATCAAAGAAACAGACCAGATTATAATCAATACTCAAGGCATGGATCAGCTCTGTCTGCCGTATCTCGTTTTCTTTTTCACGCAGCTTCTGGGCCGTGCAGTCCAAAAGGAATCTCTGATAGATCAGTTCTCCGTTCTCTCTCAGCAGCTTTACATTGCCCATGACATGGCGGATCTGCCCTTCTCTGTTGAAGACACGGTATTCTACGCTGATACTGTCTCCTTCTTTTTTAAGCTCCCGGATCGATTCCCGAAGTTTCGGCTTATCCTCATCGATGACCGTGGAGGCGATCATATTAAATCCGTCCGCCATCATCTCTTCCATGGTCTCATATCCTAAAATCTCCAGGGCCGCCCGGTTGATGCTGAGGATGTTCCTTCCGTCGATACTGTGACACATCACTCCGCAGTCCATGGTGGTAAATATGGTCTCCAGAGTCCGGTTCTTCTCCACGATCTCCTGCTCATAAGCCCTCTCCTGAGTCACGTCGATGGCCACCCCCACGGTGCCCATGACGCTTCCGTCCAGATCATACAGGGGGGATTTGTAGGTGGTCAGCAGTCGGATTCCCTCTCCGGTCAATACGCACTCTTCGGAAATACAGGTCTCCCTCTTCTCCATGACCTCTCTCTCCGACTCGATACAGGCAGGGTCATCTTCCTCCACATCCCAGATATAGGCATGTCTTTGGCCCTGAACCTGCTCTTTTGTCTTGTTGACGGTCTTGCAGAAACTGTCGTTTACCTTCTCATGGACCCCGTCCTTGTCTTTATACCACACCATGTTGGGGACATGGTTGATCACCGTCTCCAGATACTGGCTGGTCTGCCAGAAGTCTTTTTCCTGCTTGCACGCCTGCTGCCACCTAAGAATCCGGAAACGGATCTCCTCATCGGACATCGGCATGGTCCAGACGTCTCTCACATGGCACAGCTCATCCGTCACCTGTCCGATCTGTCCCTTCTCCCCGATTAAAATCATCTCTGCCTTGTCTGATTTCGCCAAAATCAGACTTTCTGTCATCTCTTTCGCATCCATATTCTGCAAATTCACCAGAATCATATCTGCCTGCAAAGCCAGCTGATCCTCTGGTTTCTCACTTTCGGAGAAGTCGTGCGTAAAATATTCTAAAGGGGTGGTCTCCTTTATGATATCAAACACCCTGCAGGGACTTCCTGCCAAATAAAAATGAATATGACAATGGTACATCTGTCGTTCCTCCAATACACTGCAAATCAAGTATATATATTCTTACTTATAATCATACTTTATTTTGTAACCTATATCAATCTTTTTTTCCGACTTACGGGCTTTATAACGGAAATTTTTAATGCGAAAAACAGAATTTTCATGTATAATAATATCAATATCCTATGAATAACTGTTTCTTTCGGCCTCACAGCCTCTTCTGGTGCGGCCGGCACTGTCGATGGATCCGTCTTTCGGGAGAAATTTGCTCTGGGGAGACGCTGGAGCCATAAAAATCAAGAAAACATTGAAAAAAAGAAAGCAGGGAGGTATGTCCGATGAAAAGACACACACTGGCACGAACCGGAATTGCCGCCGGGGTATTGGCGGCAGCGATGACTGTAAATGCATTTGGTGCACAGATCACGGAAGAGAAGGCCAAATCCATCGCCCTCACTCATGCCGGGCAGAAGGAGGAGGATGTGACCATCCTTCAGATCGAATCAGATGTAGAACACAGCAGAGTTGTATATGAAGTAAAATTTCTGACTCAGGATTACAGGGAATATGATTATGAGATTCTGGCGGCAGACGGCACCATCATGAATATCGATTTTGAAGCGGTGGCTGTCGTCTCGGACTCCCAAAATCCCATCTCCTTAGACCAGGCAAAAGAATTGTCTCTGAAACATGCGGGACAAAAAGCGGAGGATTCCACCTTTCTCAAAGCAGAAGCGGAAATCGACGACGGGCTGCTGATCTATGAGACGGAATTTTACACCTCGGACAGCAAGAAATACAAATATGAATTGGACGGAGCCACAGGAACGGTCATCAGCTGGGAATATGATGCCTGGGGCTGTCTCTTAGAGGAAGAAAACGCCCGGGCCTCCAAACAGGCCGATGCCATCTCCGGCCCTGAGAGCGCCCGGGCTGCTGCCCTTAAAAAAGCCGGTCTCAAGGCCTCGGATGTAACCTGGGGTAAGATCGAGCGGGATCACGACGACGGACAGCTGATCTACAAAGGAAAATTTTTCTATGGCACCTTAGAGTACGAGTTTGAGATCGACGGAGCCACCGGGGTCTTCCTGGACTGGGACATCGACACCATCGATTAATCGTGGAGAATCTCACTTAAGGTTCGGTACAATTTATCCACCTCCACAGGTTTGGAGAGATGGCCGTTCATGCCGCACTCCACAGATTTCTTTAAATCGTCGTCAAAGGCATTGGCTGACATGGCCACAATCGGTATGGTATGGCAATCCTCCCGCTCCATACTCCGGATCGCGCGGGTTGCCTCCAGACCGTCCATGACAGGCATCATAATATCCATCAGAATCACGTCATAGGTACCGGGCTTAGTTGTACGGATTCTCTCCACAGCCTGGGCCCCGTCATACACACAATCCACCTTGAAATTTCGATCCTCCAAAAGGCTCTGTGCGATCTCCGCGTTGAGTTCATTGTCCTCCACCACCAGAATCCGGAACCCGTCAAAGGAGATATCCTCCACTTCCCTCTCGGCCTTGACACACTCCCCGATCGTCAGAGGAAGGGAAAAGCTGAAGGTACTGCCTTCTCCTAACTGGCTTTCCAGGCGGATATTGCTCCCCATCATCTGAACCAGGCGGCTGCTGATCGATAACCCAAGCCCTGTTCCCTGCTGTCCGGCAGGCTTGGGACCGGAAGACTGCTCGAAAGATCGGAACACTCGCTCCTGGTCTTCTTTGGCGATACCGATTCCCGTGTCCCTCACAGAAAAGTACACCTGAACCTGTGTCCCATCCACTTTCATCTCGTGAGCTGTCAGCGTGATCTTACCTTTCACAGGGGTAAACTTCACCGCATTGCCCAGAAGGTTGATCAAAACCTGGCTGATCCTCATCCGGTCTGCCAGGAAAAACGGATGGCTCAGACGGATATCCTGGATAAAATCAATCTGTTTGGCCGTCACCTGAGGAGTAATCAGCTCCTTTATGGTATCCAGCATCTCCTCCATGTTGAAATGAATCGGCTCCAGCTTCATCTTGCCGCTCTCGATCTTGGACATATCCAAGATGTCATTGATCAGGCCAAGAAGGTAGTCGGAAGATGCCCGAATCTTCTGCAGGCAGTCCATGATTCTCTCCTGCCCCTGACCCTGCTGCAGAGCGATGGCTGTCATGCCGATGATGCCGTTCATAGGTGTGCGAATCTCATGGCTCATGCGGGAAAGGAATTCTGACTTGGCCTTACTTGCTATGTCATACTGCTGCTGGTTTAACTGACTCTGTATCACTCTTCCAAGCTCTGCCAGATTCTGATATTCTTCCTGGTTCTCCAGTATCCGGGAACCGATACCCAGGATACAGATATTTCCCATATAATTTCCGTTGTCATACATGGGCAGAACCACGCCTTCCTGCCCTTCATCGATGCTCAAAAAGCACCGGATCACCGGATCCTGACTGTCCCGGGCCGAGACATACCGCACCTCTTCCTGACGCAGCCATTCGTAGAAGCTCCCCTTCTCCTCTTCCTTATATTTCTTTACGCTCTCCGCATCGGCTCTGCCGCCGCTGTGCCACTGGTAGTTCAGGTAATTAGAATTAAAGTCAGCGCGGAGCACGGATACCAGCACATCACTGGCATGATAAAATCTGCCGATCTTACAGATCATCAGCTTCATCTGAGCCGGGAAATTGGCACCCCTTCCAAATAGATTTAATGCCAGAGACACCAGACTCACGTCCTCACTGTAATCCAGGCTGTTGATCTCTCTCCCCTGCAGGAGAGGCAGGGCCAGGTGGTTTCTGTCCGGAAGATCTTCATAGAAGAGTCCGTTCTGAGCCGAAGAGGAGACGGCAAAGTTTCTGGCCTGTTTTGCCATACAGATAAGTCTTTCCGTAGTCTGATCATTTCCGCTCACCGCCAGTCCCGCGTACACCTCTACCTGGAACATCTCCTCGTCAAAATGCTCCCGTATCTTTCCGAGAAGCCGGTTCACCGTATCCTCTGCCTGCTTTCTGGAGTGATGCTCCAGCCAGAGCACAAACTCGTCCCCGTCAAGCCGCAAGGCTGCCATCTTCTGGCCTGTATTCTCGGTGACTTCCCGGGCGAGACCTCGGATCTGATGCCCGATCTCCTCCAGGATCATGTCTCCAAACACGATGCCGTTCTTTTCGTTGATCTCTTTTAACCGGCTCAGACACAGGTTTACCATGACGCCGCTTGGCCGATGTCTCCGACACTCTTTCAGATACTCCATCCCGGCACTGAACACATACAGGCCTGTCACTCCGTCTGTAGTGTTCTTTCGGAGCTGCCTGGCCTCTTTTTCCTTCTGTTCCTGAATATCCCGGATGCTTCCCACGATTTTACGGCGTCTTCCGTCCGTGTCATAGACCACATTGCCGGACAGAGCCACCCATAGATAATCCGCATCCTCCGGCCACTTGATCCGAAATTCCACATATAGTGTGTCTTCTTTGCTCTGCAGCGCCCTGACCACATTCTCCCTGTCCATGTCATAGATGTACTCAGGATCAATGAAACCGCTGTCAAAATACTCACAGTTCCATTGTCCGCTCATCGTGCTGTGATTGACCAGGTCCAGTATGTAGTTCTGAATATCATAGGAAAAGAACAAGTCTTTCGTGGATTCGATGGCCACCTGATAGCGCTCTTTTTCCTCCAAAAGGATATTGGCTGCCTCCTTTTGTCGGTCGGTCAGGTCTTTTACCACCTCATACAGCGCATCGATCTCCAGGATGTTGGAGGCCTTAAACTCCGAAAGACCTGCACTTCCCTTCTCGATACACCGCATCAGATGCTGAACCGGCCTGGTGAGATGTCTCACCAGCACATAGATGCCCAGCACGCCGAACAGCAGCCCTACCAGGATAGCGGCAACCATCCAGACATAGAGCTTTCGGGTCATGCCGAACAGGTCATCCTCCGTGTCCAGCGCCAGAAGCACCCACTCCGTATTCTCATAGGGGACATGGTTGCCATACAGCCGTAAGGGGTAGTCTACGACATAGATTCCCTGTTTATTCAGCCTCACATCCTTCACTCGGGAAAGATTGGGATAGTCTGTCTTTTCCAGAATAAACGAGGTTCCTGCGGTGCGGACCAGATTATAGAGCACTCCCTTTCCCACCAGAGGAAGAAAACTTCCGTCTTTCTGTCTCAGAGCCATCATATACCCGGACTGCTGGGACTCGTTTAGCTCTGCCACAGGAAAATAATCGTACAGATTTTGGCTGGATATCTCGACTCCAAAGACGCCGTACACCTGCCCCTCATGGCGAAGCGGCAGGGAATAGGTGATCATCTCATAGGAATCCACGGCCTCCTTTTCCAGAAAAAAAGGCATGGACCAGTAGCCCAGATCTGCACCATCGGCATCCGGATATTCTCTGCCGGCTCTCCAGGGCTCGTAAAAATAGTCGTCAGCAGCATTATTTCCCTGACCGTCCATGAAAAACCGTGTGGTCCAACAGGTGTCCAACGGGATGTTCCACTCTCTGGACAGATGCTTATTGCCCCTCTCCAGCAGAAGATCCGTACCATTGACCGGGTTGGTATTCGGGTCCGAATCCCTGATAAAAAATCCGTCAAAATTCCCCGGCGCCTGCATATCCGTCCCCGTCAGGATGACGAACACGCCTGTGGTCGTATTATTCTTTAGAACGTCCAGACATTGGGGGAAAATCTTTTCTAAAAGCCGGTCCTTCCCCTCACCGGAGGCCAGGAGATCGTCCAGGCTCATATGTTCTGCCTGTAAAAATTCTTCCAGGACTCCGCCTATGGCGATCTCCTGCTCATGGACAGACCCCCATCGCTGGATCATATCATTCTCCAGGATCACCCCTCTGTTTTCCACCAGACGGTTCAGCATGCCGCTGGAATATTCCTCCAGCATCTTGCCGGTTCTGCGCACAACCAGGGTGCTGATGGTGATCATGCTCTGAATCAACATGATTCCGATCAGGGAAAACAGAAATATTTTAAATATAGTCGGTTTTTTTCTTCCTTGATTTTTCTTCTTCATCTCGCCTCTACTTGCCTGCCCCTTGACCGAGCGCACTGCAGAAAGAATCATACCATTCATTAAAGGCTTCTTCTGTCACATAGGGGGCCGCGGCCTCCTCCAGGGTCTTTCCCTGCTCCATGGCAGACACCACTGCCGCCCGGTCCGCCGCCGCCTGATCCGCCAAATGGTATTCCAGCACCTTTCTCGCCGCCGAACCGTTTTCAAAACTCTTGTTGGTATATAAGGTCAGTCCATCCATCTCCTGAAAGATCGTGGTCAGACAGTCATAGGTCTTAGGTGCTACGGTCAGCTGCTGGTCCGCGATCACCTGATCCAGCTTCTCGCGGCTGTTTGCCTCCTTGAGCACCGGCAGATAACCGGATACACAGCCAAACTGCAGATTATTCTCTGTCTCGGTAAACCATTTCAGAAACTCTACTGACGCATACTCGTGTTTCTCGTCCGATTTGCTGACTACCATCCCTGCTCCCTGCTGCACGGCATAGGGTCTGCCTCCCTCGAACACAGGGGCCATCATCACGATATAGTCGATGGGATAGCTCTTGTCCTCCAACTCTACCTGGTTTGGAAAATACATGGCAGATGAGGTGGAACCGGTATAGGCCAGGAGCTCGCCCGTCTTCACATCATCGGAGCGGAAGGAGCCGTAAGCCCCAAAGTATCCCTTGACCATGGGTATGTAATAGTTATCCCAGAGGCGATGAAGCTCCTCCTTGGGTGTGTTGATTGTCAGCTGACCGTTCTCCACATGAAAGATCTCCACGCCCAGCTGCTGGAGTCCGATGATAAAATAATTTGCCATGGCATCCCTGCCGTAAAAGGCCTGACCGTCTCCCTCCACATCGGGAGTCTGTCCGTCCGTCCACTCATAATAGGCCTTCGCCGTGGCAGCGACCCCTTCCATGGTCTTTAGGTCCTCCAGCGATGCGCCTGTGGCCTCTGCAAAGGGTTCCCAGTCCGTCCTGTTGATCATCATAATCTCCGTGGACTTTGCCGTGGGAAATATTCTCAGACTTCCGTCCACAGCGATACAGCCTTCTTCTATATAGGAATCTACATACTTCCCCAGCTCTTCCTTGTCAAGGTAATCGGACAGATTGGCCAGAGCTCCTGCCTGCTCCACCTCATAGGCGGTGTCCGCATAGGAGGAGAAAATATCCGGCATCGCAGCCGCTCCCACCTTTCCGCCTATGGAATCCCTCACGGCCGCCTCCAGATCAGAGACGGATCCCTGGCTGTAGCTCTGCACATAGATCCCTTTCTCCTTGCCCACGGTATCGTTAAAGTCCTCCACCAGAGTGTCAAATGCCGCCTGCTGTGACCCGTTATAGTAATGCCATACAGTCAGAGAAACCGGATTTCCCGGATCTAAAGGGCTCTTTTTTCCACATCCTGTCAGAGTAACTGCCAAAATCGCCGCCATATATATCTTTTTTGAATATCTCCTTCTGGTCTTCATGTGTGATCCTCCTATTATGCAGTCGTTTTCTATATAATTTTTGTTATTATTGCTGTGCTATCATTCATTTTAGCATACCAGGAGGGGATTTTCAACCGGGGACGGTTATTAGGTAAACAAAGACCGAGCTTCATTTCCATTCAGGCCATCGCTGTCAAAACAGATTTGCAACCACTTCTTCACCTAAAATTATTATTATCTTACTATGTACCATCTCGCATATCGATTTGTTCCCTTGGATGCAATCATTCTGTCTTTCCTCATAACCTGCAAAAGATTGGGATATCTTCCCTCCACAAGCCCCTGCCTTTTCAGTGTTTTAAAACTTTCCCTGGAAATCGTTTCCTTCTTTTGAACCTTGTCCAGCAAAAACACTGTTTGTATATCCAATTCTTCATTGGAGTGCAACAACTGAGTATAATTTTTATCTAATATTCTTCAAATTCCTCTACATTTATCTTGCCACTCAGTCTATAATCTTGATGGGCAATACAATTATTGATAATTTCCTTTGCCCTTTTACGGTCATTCTGCCGTTTTGAAAACAATTCTCTTGCGCGTTTTACTGCTTCACCATCTAAAATCATCCAGCGTCGCACCCTCTACGATTTCTTTTGACCGGTCCGTGTTTTAAATTTTGAAGACCACCTTGTTTCCTAAACTCTGTTCCAACAAACACTTTACTATCCGATATTCCAAAAATCAACTATGCCTCTGGCAGTCCATGTAAATTCTCCTCGTTGCTCAAAGCAGAAAAGTATTTTCCTATGTCATTGAATGAAAAATTGCTTCTGGCTTCTTTAAATTCAACCACTTCATTTTCAAAAGAATCCATCATATCTACGATTTTTTCCTTCAATTGCATATCTGTATAAAGCATCTATCATTCCTGCCTTTCAGTTTTCTAGAACTAAATTCTATGACTAAACCAGGACTTTCTAGAACTAATTTTACCCTAAATTCGGTCTTTATGCAATCGACAAGCGCATCATTATGGCAAAACAGCTGTCTGATCTGATTCAGGAAGATTTCCCGCCTTCTCTATCATTCCTCAGGCCGCGTTGGCAGCCGCGGAAGAGTCCCTCGGCTCTCTGCTTCCCTCCGTAAAGACAAAATCAATAATTTCCTATCGAAAAAAAGGGGAAATGGATCGGATTTTTATGAAAAAACAGACGTTTTAAGACAATACAGTACAAGAGACAGACAAAAAAAGACCCATCCGCAAGCTTGCCTGCGACGATGGGTCGGATAAGGATTGCTCCCCGTTGCCACTAAAAGCTGTACACCCTGTGCATGGAATCGTCCATATTGCTCAAAACCGCATTGCTGTAGCTCTTTAGCACAAGCCGTGCCTTCAAGCCTGCTGCCTCCGGCTGATCCCACAGGTTACAGAATTCCTCCGGATCCTCTTCCAGATCATAGAGCTCTCCCCACTCTTTGCCGTGGTAGCACACCAGCTTGTACCGCCCGTCAAAATACATGGTGGCATTGATATCCTCGTGGGTCCCTTTCAGGCAGTGGTAGAACTCGGAATAGACCGCATCCTTAAAATAATGGGGATCCGCCTCTCCCGTCAGGATCTTATAAAAACTTCTCCCCTGCATCTCATAAGGGATCTCCAGCCCCGCCGCCTCCATCAGAGTGGGCGCAATATCCACCAGCTCCACCAGACCGTCACACCTTAATCCCTCCTGAAACAGTCCCGGGCAGGAGACGATCAAAGGCACATGTACCAATGCCTCATAGAAGTAGGCTCCCTTCCAGTATAACCCGTGATCCCCGCTCATCTCCCCATGGTCACTCATGAAGATCAGGATGGTGCGGTCCCTCTGACCGGTCTCGTCCAGATAGTCCATCAGCCGCCCCAGCCGGTCGTCGATCAGTTCGATCTCAGCATAGTAATCCCGGAAATGTTCCCTCTTCTCCTCCTCCGTCAGACTGCCGATGGGCTCCGCCTGCCCGTCCTGTCCTCCCTGAATCAGGTCCTTCTGCTGGTGGGGAGGCTTATTGTCCATCTCCCCGTCCCTCCACAGGGGAAGGGGCATGTCCCGGGTCCTAAGTCTGTCCTTGTATTCCTGGGGCGGGTCGAGAGGAGGATGGGGATCGAACGGGTTGACGCTGATCAGCCACGGTTTCCCGCTTCCCCGGTTTTGTTCGATAAATTCTATGGTTTTCTCCACACACCAGGTAGTCTGATGATACTCTGCCGGCACTCCCACCTGCTTTCCGCTGAAAGAAGGGTTCGTCTTAGGCGGCCAGGTGGCCATGGTCATATATTTACCGCCATAAAGCTCCTCCCAGCGCAGCCCTTTTTCCTTCAGCCAGCTCTGATATGCGTTTCCCCCCTCGGGCCAGTCGTCATGGGGATGGTGGCTGTACTGAAAATAGGTGTAGCCGTCGTCGGTCCGCGTCTCCACCCTGCCTTCCGCCGAGGTCAGATGGAGCTTTCCCGCCAGGCCGCAGACATAACCTGCATCCGCCAGAAGCCTTGTGACCAGCTTCTCGTCCTGTGAGAACTTCTCATTGCCGTTAAAGATGGCCTTAGTACTCCTGGGATAACGTCCTGTGAGAAAACTGGCACGGCTGGGAGTACAGATGGGACACTGGGCATAAGCCCTGGTAAAAGCCACCCCCTCTTCCACCAGCCGATCCAGGCTGGGCGTACTGATACAGGGATTCCCCAGACTGTGGATCGTATCCCAGCGCTGCTGATCCGTACAGAACCAGATGATATTGAAAGGCTTCTCTCTCATGTTTCCTCCTTCCGGGATCTTGCCATCCCGCCCGCCGGCCCATCCCAAGCACTCATATGCCATTTGCCGCTGACATACAGATGACAGCCGGCTTACTCTCGTTCCTCCGGGGAGATCCCCGGCCCTCCTCTAAGATACCCTCTGATAATCGGATGCAGGATCCGGCAGGACAGATAGGCAGTGCAGCCGGCTGTCCCCAGAAACACCAGAGGACACAAAATACTGAGAATCACCATGAAGACTCCGATCCCCATACAGCCAAAGGTCTTCCCCGGAAAGCTGACTGCCAGGGAAAACCCCTCTCCCAGAGTCCTGAAAAGGGAGCCTCCCATCTGGTAGGCAGTCAATGGGAATCCCCAGGTGATCACAAACCAGTACACCATGTTAATCAGCACCACAGCGGCAGACTTCACCGGACTGTTAAGAAGGGTCTCTGCCCCGGTGATTCCCGCCATGGAACCTAAGATCGCCAGGTCCGCGCCGGCAAACAGGAAAAACAGCCAGAGCACCGTGGCCGGTCGGAACAAGGCCTTAAAATAACTTAAAAACTTTCCTGCCACCCGGGATCGATCCTCCTCCAACAGATCAAAGACTGTCCGTTCAAGGGCTGCCGTAGCCGCTCCCGCCGTCACCACCGGAAGGGAGCAGAGACACCACAGAAGGTTCAAGAGCAAAAGAGCCCCCAGGTGGTCCGTCATCTCCGAAACGATTCCCTTTTCCTCTCTTCTGCGCCACATATCCCCGCTCCTTTCTCATCTCATGGCTCGACCGATCACTTCATCCCCTTGTAGGCCAGAGACCGGATGATCTTCTTGCTGAAGAGAAGGAACATGGCAGCTGTGGGAAGCGTCAGGATCAGGTTCCCCGCCATGACTGCAGCCCAGTCCACCCCTTCCTCCACCTGCTTTAACCGGGCGATCACCAGACTGATCGGCTTCACGTCCTCTGTGTTGCACATGACTAACGGCCAGAAATATCCGTTCCAGTGGTTGATAAAGCACAGCAGCAGCACTGTCACCAGGGTGGCCTTGGCCATGGGCAGCATGACCCGGTACATGATCTGCCACAGACTGGCATTGTCCAGCTGCGCCGACTCGATCAGTTCATCACTTACCTGCATAAAGCTCTGACGCAGCAAAAACACACCGTAAGCGCTGGCTCCGAAGGGCAGGATCTGCGGCCACAGGGTCTTGATCATCTTTGCCTTGGAAAACATGATATAGATGGGGATAAAGGTAAGCTGGGTCGGCACCATCTGGGCCACCAGCACCAGCGTAAACAGCAGGGCCTTGCCCCGGAATTTCATCTTGGCAAATGCGTACGCCGCCGGGATCATGGTCATCATCTGCAGCACCAGCACTGACAGGGATATGACAATGGTGTTGCGGATGTAGGGCCACAGATTAAAGTAGCTGAACACGGACCGAAAACCGTCCAGCGTAAACCTGTGAGGCCACATGGTAGGCGGGTACTGGTTCAGCTCATAGGTGGTCTTAAAGGCCGATGCGATCATCCAGTAGAAGGGAAACAGGAACACAAAGATCATCCCCAGCTTCAGGACAAAATCGACCGCCAGCCTCGCCTTTCTTATGCGGGTATACCGCTTGATCATATCGGCGCTCACAGGTGTCTTTGATTGATTCTCCATATGCTGCCTCCTTTACTGATAATGGACTTTCCGCTCCACCAGTTTAAAGTAGATCACCGTCAGCACCAGAAGAATGAGCAGCAGCACCACGCCGGCAGCACAGGCATATCCGATCTGTCGGTTCCACTCGAATGCATACCGATAGATATACAGCACCATCACATAGGTGGAAGATCCGGGGCCGCCGTTGGTCAGGAGGCGTACCAGATCAAATACCTTAAAGGAGCTGATGGTGATGGTCACCAGCAGGAAAAAGATCTGCGGGGAGATCATGGGCAGTGTAATACAGAACAGGCGCCGATGGGACGGCGTATTGTCCAGGGCAGCCGCCTCATTGATCTCCGATGAGATCCCACCCAGCGCCGCCAGGACGATCAGGGTATCATACCCCACCCCCTTCCACACATTGATGCCGACGATACTCCCAAGAGCCGTGTCCGAGCTGTCCAGCCATTCCAGAGGCGACAGCCCCCAAGCCATGAGAAGCTGGTTGAAGAGACCGTTTCGGCTGTTCATCAGCCAGGCAAAGATCATGGAGATGGACACCCCCGCCACGATATGGGGGAAGAAGATCACTCTCTTGGCCAGGGAATTTATCTTCCTCTCCCCCTGCATCCAAAGCCCGAACAGCACAGCCAGAACGATCAGCAGGGTCACGCTGGCAGCCGTATACACAAACGTATTCTTCACCGATGGCCCGAAGTCCTTGTTGATAAAAAACAGCTGCCTGTAGTTTTGAAGGCCGATAAACTGATCCTGGGAGAGCAGGTTGTACTTGCGGAAACTGAGCCACACAAGCCTTGCCAGGGGATAATAGGTAAAAATGATCAGAAAACAGAAGGTGGGCACCAGCAGAAAGTAGGGCTTTAACACGGCTCCCCATTCCTTCCTGGGATTCGCTGACCGGATCTGCTGTTCCTCGATGGTCAGCTCCCTCCTGCGAAAAAATCTGTCAGCCATGGGCAGCCTCCTTTTCCACCTGGGCAAACAGGGCCGCCTTCTCCCGCCTGTCCCCGGGCCGCAGGCGGATCCCGTCTCGGTCAAAGAAATACAGGAACTCATCCTCCACTGTGATCCATATCCGATCATCGATCCGGAACCCGTAATCCTGAGATTTAATCATCACTGAGCCCGTATCCCCGACGCCGCTGTTCACTGCCACTTTGTAGATGGTCTCCGAGCCCATCATCTCCCGGGTGCTGATCCTACCCGGTACACAGTAAGCACATCCCTCCCTCCTTTCATGAGAGAGGATGCCTTTCTCCGGACGAAATCCGAAACTCCTTCCATCCCCGCCCAGCTTCAGGATATTCATAGGCGGTGTGCCGATAAACTGGGCCGTAAACGCATTCTCCGGCTCCAGATAGATCACCTCCGGCGGCGCCATCTGCATGATTCTGCCCTTATCCATCAGGATTATGGTATCTGCCATAGCCATGGCTTCCGACTGATCGTGGGTCACGTACACAAAGGTGGTCTTTAACTTGTGGTGCAGTTCGATCAGCTCGCTGCGCATGGACACCCGGAGCTTGGCATCCAGGTTTGAAAGGGGCTCATCCAGAAGAAACACGTCCGGTGTCTTCACCAGGGCCCTGGCCAGGGCGATCCTCTGGCGCTGGCCGCCGGAAAGCTCATTGGGCTTCCGGTCAAGATAGGGGGTAAGCCCCACCGTCTCCGCCACCTGGCTGACCAGCCGATCCCGCTCTGCCCTGGGGACTTTATTGTTCTTCAGGCCGAAATCAATGTTTCCCCTGGTGCTCATGGTCGGATAAATGGCGTAGTTCTGGAACACCAGAGCGATATTGCGTTTCCCGGCAGGCAGAGCCGTCACGTCCGTGCCGCCAATGAAAAGCCGTCCGCAGCTCTGAGGGCCGATGCCTGCAATGATCCTAAGCAGGGTGGTCTTTCCGCAGCCGGAAGCGCCTACCAGCACGGTAAAGGAGCCGTCTTGGATGGTCAAATCCAGGTTCTCGATGACTTTCACATTTCCAAAGCTCTTGCATATCTTATCAAATCTGATTTCTGCCATGATTCACCTCACTTGTACACCGGTCATCTATTTTCCCGGGAAGATGGTTCCCTCCATCCCTTTCAGATATTCCATACCTTCCTCCACAGTCATACTTTCATCCAGGATCACGTTGTCGTACATATTTTTCATCGTGCCCTGCCACGCTGCCAGATAGGGAGAGGGATAGGTCTCCAGGGCAACCTCGAGGGTGTCATAAGCATACTTATAATTCTCATTCTCAGCCCAGAACGCCTGCATGTCTTTGTTCTCGCCTGCCGAGTAGGTCACCGGCACATACCCGGTGTTGATGCTGTTTTGAATCATCTGCTCGTCGGAGAGAAGGAATTGTAAGAATTCCCAGGAAGCTTCGATCTGCTCCTCAGAGTTGTTGGCGCCTACGATTACCATATTGCTGCCGCCTGTGGAGGAGGTCGCCTTTCCCCTAAAGCCCGGAATCTGGGTCACACCTACGTTCACTCCGGTCTCCTTACAGTTCTTAAAGATAGTGGCCATATTTCCGCAGGAGCTGGGAACCGATGCGAGTTCCCCCGAGTAGAACGCGCTCAGAATATTATTGGACGCATCCGTGGAGGTATATTTCATGATAGTCCCCTCCTTCACACCGGCCAGCCACCAGTCCATGACCTCCTTCATAGAACCGTCCTCGAAAGAAACAGGTGTCAGCCCATCCTCCGAGATATCCCCGATCTGGTTGATGGATTTGATCCAGGCGCCCTGGATAAAGTCCATCTGGGCGAAGAAACTGACCCCCGCCTTCCCGGTCTTGTCCCTGATCGCCCGAAGGATCTCTGTGTACTCCTGGATATCAGCGGGAATCTCCTCACAGCCGACCTCCTGAAACATATCCTTATTGTAATAAAGCACGGAGGCAGAGCGGATATAGGGCATGGCTACCATCTGATCCTCATAGAACAGCCCCGGATTAAAACAGGGAAGAAGATTATCAAGGTCAAATCCGTCTCTTAAGGCATAGGGCTTAATATCTGCAAGGACGCCCTCGGCTGCCAGCTCTCCGACTGTGGTAAATCCCAACAGAGCGATCTGGCAGTTATCCCCTGCCGCGATGGCGGTGGCAAGCTTGGAATACACCTCATTGTTGTTTCCGACATACTCCTCCGTCACCGTGATCCCCTTATCATTGGTCTCATTAAAAGCATCCACCACCCGCTGCATCTCCGCCAGCTGAGCACCTGCTCCCCTGGAATGCCACAGGGTAATGGTGATCGGATCCGCCGTTTTCGCCTCCGTCCCGGGAGCTTTCCCGGAAGCCTGATCCCCCGCCGCCTGAGTCCCTGCTGCCTGGGTTTTCGCCGCCTCTTTGGTCCCCCAGCTCCCCGCGCATCCGGTCAGAGAACCGACCATCATCACTGTCAGTGTCAGTGCGCTTAACCTGCATATCTGTTTTTTCATTTCTTCTCTCCTCTTCTTTGCTTCCGTTAACAGCTGCCGTCACCCCCATGGTTCTCACCGCTGACAAACAATCTCCCTATCTTTACCAGGTATCCCGCATGCTCCATGCGGGCCTCCTCCGGGATCCGGTCCGCGCTCACCTCGAAATTAAGTGCCCCCTGGTATCCGATATCCCTCAGCCCGGCCAGAAAGCCCTCCCAGTCCACGGTTCCGGAATAAGGCGGATTGTGAAGATCCTTTTCACCATAATTGTCATGTACATGGAGCACCTTCAGGGCATCCCCCAGAGTCGTGATGCTCTCATACTGCTTCCTCCCGGCGATATTGGCATGGCCGGTATCCCAGCATACCCCGCAGTCCAGGGCATCCCTTATGGCCAGAAGCTGCTCCGGGGAAGTGGAAACCATATTCTCCACTGCAAGGGTGACCTCCCATGTCTTCGCATAGGCCTCAAATTCGGAAAAATACTCAATGGTTTTCTCTGTCAGAGTGCGTGTCTTATCCTCACTGACCCACGGATGCACCACCACATACTTTGCTCCCAGCATCCTGGTGGCCTCAATGGTACGTCTCAGAAGCTCTTCGTACACCTCCCTCGGCTCGTCAAAACACGCTCTGGGTGCATGGGTACTCTCCGATTCCATGCCCCGCCTGTCCAGTTCCCTCTTAAGCCTCCTGATGTTCTCTCTCCAGTCCCCGTCCAGCAGCGCCTCATGGTTCAGGCCTCGTCTCGTGGTACAGCAGAAGTTCACGTCCACCGCCTCGAAACCGGCCTTCCCCAGAAACTCCACTGCCTCGAAAGCCGTAAATCTGGCCTTTCCCCTCCTGTTCCCATGCAGGCCATGGTTCGCTGATACAAGCATATAAGAAACCTCCTTTCTCTTTGCTGCACTTTTCCAAAAGTCAGCAGCCCTCAACACCGCAGCCACTTTTCTAATCTCTTTCATATTTTCTTTAATAAAATATATTTACTAAAGTATTTATCAGTATATCATGTTCATTTTGCACTGTCAATAGGATTAATACGTATTTTTTTTATTATTTTTATACAATCAATATACTATATTTTCCATTATTCCCCTCCTCCACTTCCGACAGTCATTATTTTCCCTGTCTGCCACGGAATAAAAAAAGATCCCCCTGTATGGTATCTACCAATCTGGAGGACCGCTTATCCACAAAGCCTTTCAAGCCAATGGATTTGGCCCTCTCAAAGGTATCGTCATAGGCCAGGGAGGTGGCGCCAATGACAGCTGCGGATATCATTTTGATATTTATAGGGATAATCGGTTTGCTGATTGCCTTCGGTAGTTTTGTTATAGCGTTGCTTGCCTTTCTCGACAGAGACAAGGATCACAAGCGAAAAAAAATGCCCACCCTGTTGCAGCCAGGATGGGCGCCTCTCTCTGAGAGGTAAATAGTCCACTTGGGAAACTCCACCTTTGGAGTGGGGCTCCTGAAGGGCGACTGTTGTAGCAGGCGTCCTTCTTTAGTGAAAGGATAGCATAAACTGGCGGAAAGTTCAAGAGAATTCTCCTGCCGGCAGCTGCCCTCCGGAACTGATTGAGCCGGTCGGCAATCTCCAATTATTGACAAATAAACGCTTTTAAAGAAAGGCCGTAACCGTTTCGGCGGCCCCGAAACGGTTACGGCTGAAACAGATATTCAAAAACATCAAACTCCTGAATCACATGATCTACAAATGCCTTATGGCATCCCAAACTCTTGAATCCGCATTTCTCATATAGCCGTCTGGCCGGGATATTTTTGTAATGGGTATCCAGCCTTATGGTTTTTGCTCCGGCATTTCTACAGAAGTCTATACCAAATAAGACCAATCGCTCGCCCACTCCCTGTCCTCTGAAATCCGGATCTGTCACAACGGTATGGATGGTCATGACGCACTCATCAGGTACCTGTAAAGACCAAGGTATCTTTTTATATTCCGGGTGCTGAGAATGGTCGATGATGATCGATCCTAAGATCATATCTTCCTTTTTCAGCACATATAAAGTCCCCTGTTCAAAGGCCTTTTGAGCGTCTGCTGCTGTTGGATATTTACCCTTCTGCCAGTTTGGATAACAATAATTAGTATGATTCTCAAAATACTCATTAACCCGGTCATAGAGTCTTCCGACAGATTCTACGTCATCAACGGAGGCTAATAAAACTTTCATCAAAAGTATCTCCCGTTCTCACTCAAGGGCCTGTTTAAACATCTTGAGCAGCTGCTCCTTATGAAAAGGTTTATCTATAAAGCCTTTCACGCCGATGGATTTGGCCCTCTCAAAGGTATCGTCATACGCTAGGGAGGAAATCATCACGATCTTCGCCTCCGGATGCTGCTTCAGAATGATCTCGGAAGCATCCAGTCCGTCCATCCCCTGCATGATAATATCCATGGTCACCAGATCAGGCTTTATCTCGTCATACTGGGCGATGGCATCTTCCCCGCTTCGGCAATATGCGGCGATCTCATACTCCGTACCCTCCAAAACGTCGCCCAGCTGAACCCGCACCAACCGGGAATCATCTACCACCATAACTCTTTTGCTCATTTCCTATACTCCCTTCTCTTCATCTTTATCTGAAATGTTTCCATCCTCATCCGAATACGGTACATGATGAATCAGCTGCGCGCCCTGGCAGTGTTCATCTGAGTAGGTAAGCATAAATTGGATCTCGCGGCCCTCCGGCTCGTAGCGTCCGCGGTAAAATACCGGCGGGCTGAAATGAGCCGGAACCTGTGTGGCCCGAAACATGGCACCGGCTATCCTGCCGCAGAGTACATTGAAATATTCTTTGCTGAACTCCTCTAAATCCTCCGGGCTTACAGATTCTTCGTGAAAAGAATTCTTTGCCATGCGGTACAGCAGTCCGGTATCGGCACAGAGTGTAAGGCTGGTGTGGAACCCTCTGTCAAAGGTGATCTGAACCGTACAGAGATCCTCCCCAGGCGACTGCGTGTCCTGATGGAGGCACACTCCCGCGGTGCGCTCCGTCACGTCCTGAACTGCCTGATCCAATATCTTCTGAAGCTCCTCTTTCGACAAAGCAGTATTCATCTGATCATTCCCCCTCTTTACTCAACTCCCCATGTTCTATTTCTTCCTGTCCAAAAACCCGGTGAACCCTTTTAAGCAGCTCCAGGGAGGCAAAGGGTTTCAGCAGATAATCGCAGACTCCCAGCTTGGCGCTTTCCAAAACCATATCCTTGCTCTCCACGCCCGTAAGCATGATCACCGGTATGTCTCTGCATTCTTCCCTCTTACGTATCTCCCGCAGCGTCTCGATGCCGTCCTGCTGCACCATCCGAATATCCAAAAGGATCAGATCCGGCTTCTCCAGATCCAGATATCTGAGCGCCCGCATCCCTGAATTGACCGTGACCAGATCATAATCATTCCGCAGAATACTCGAAATTCGCGTCAATACAATGGCGTCGTCATCCACTGCTAAAATGCGCTTTTTAACAATTTCCCCCATCTGACTCATTTTTCTTCTTCCTCCTTTTCAAGTATGCAGAGCAGCTGCCCCAGCTGTTCCTCCGCCTTGTCATCTTCATATAACCTCAGCTGTTCCTGTATCTCCAAAAGGCGCTCCGCCGCATACTCGGGCAATTCATGAGTCAACATGGCCTCCACTCTCTCCGCACACTTTTGAGATCGAAAATGTTTCAATTCTTCCAGAGCCGTCGCTGCCTCTTCCCTGAGCTCCTGTATGGTCAGACAGGGAAGTTTTTCGTTCCTCCCCTGCTCCTGTCTGCGCCGCTCCAGAAATTGTCCGATCTTAGCCAGCAGATTCTCATATTCCGCCATCAAAAGCGGGAATTGACTGTCGATAAATTCCCGGTCTCCCCGCGCGGCGGCGTTCTCCTGTCCCCGGGCCATCTCGGACACCTTCATGGCTCCGATATTGGCCGAAGCGCTCTTAAGACCATGAACCTCTATCTGATAGCGTAAAATATCTGATTCCACCACCTCATGCAAGAGCTCTGTCTTGCGTTTGCCGTCTATGCAGTAGAGATCCAGCAGTTCGACAAAGCCCTCTTCATCGCCGGAATAATACTGCATTACGGCATCCATATCCACCCCGTCGATCTGGAACGCCGTCGGGTCCAGCGGTTTGGATTCCTCCTCCTCCACCTCCGACTGCCGGTATTTCTCCGGCACCCAGCGCAGCAACAGCTGGTTCAGCTCTGTCCTGTCAAGGGGTTTGGCAATAAAATCCTGGAAACCGTGTTCCAGAAAATGTTCCCGCATGCCTTCCATGGCATTGGCCGTCAACGCCACCACAACCGGCGCAGTCCCGTTCTCGCCGCAGTCTCTGCGGATAATCTCCGTCGCCTCGACGCCGTCCATGTCAGGCATCATATGATCCATAAAGATGAGATCATACCGGTCAGAGCGAACCCGCTCGATCGCCTCCGGCCCGCTCTCCGCCTCGGTCAGATCAAAGGCGTAGTTTTTCAAAAAGCCTCTGGCTACCTTACGGTTGATCACGTTGTCATCGACAATCAGCACTTTCATACCAGGCGCCGTAAACAGATCCGTCACCTTGTGTTCTGTCTGGGGAAGTTCTTCCATCTGGGAAACCGGCTGTCTGTCTATAATTTTCTGGGGAATGGTGATGGTAACCGTCGTCCCCTTCTCATAAACGCTCTCCACCTGGATGGTGCCTTTCATCAGCTCCACCAAGTGCTTTACGATGGCAAGTCCCAGGCCAGTGCCCTCCACGCTCCGGTTTCGCCTGGAATCCACCTGCCGGAAATCCTCGAAGATCTTGTTAAGATCCTCCTCCCGGATGCCGCATCCGGTGTCCTCCACACAGAAGGTAAGCAGTTCCTCATCCTCGCTCTTTCCCGGTTTTCCCGTGATGTAGACCCGTACATATCCTTTCTTCGTAAATTTGATGGCGTTGCTGAGTATATTGAGCAGGATCTGTTTGATTCTCCCGTCATCACCGCAGTAGCGGCAGGGTATGGTCTGATCACACTCATACTTTAAGATCAGTCCATTCTGAGAAGCCGCCATATCCATGATCCCTATAATCTCGTCCGCCATCACTTTTATGTAGTAATTGACATTCAGCAATTCCATCTTGCCTGCTTCCACCTTGGACAGATCCAGGATGTCATTGATGATGGTCAGCAGATTTTTTGCCGCGGACTGCACATCCTTGGCATAGGCGTAGATCTCCGTATCTCCGCATTCCTCCATGATGATGTCATTCAGCCCGATGATGGCGTTCATGGGGGTCCTGATCTCGTGAGACATGTTTGCGAGGAATTCGCTTTTCGCGATGCTGGCCTTCTCGGCCTGACGCCGCACCCGCTTGATCTCATTGATATAGGACTTCATATCGGTCATATCCAGAATCAAAATCACACACCCTTGTATCTTGCCGTTCTCGTCTACGATATGCTTGCTGTGGCTTTCATAGTGCTGTCCGTTGATGGAAAAGCTCTGGGGTATGTCCTTGTTCAGCATCCCCTCCTGAAATCCTTCTACTACCCGGATGTTCTCCCCCCGTTTATGATCCGGCAGACTGGTAAAGATATTGGCCGCCGCTCTGTTGTAGCTGACCAGATGGTCATGAGCATCCAGCGCAATCACACCGTCGCCCATGCTCTCCAGAACCTTTTCTGCCGCCAGATAGCGGAAATCATAGTTGCGGCGGCTCCAGATGATGATGACCACCATGGACATGGATATGGTCAGCGTCACGGGCGTGAAATCAAATATGTTCACAATTTTAAGGACATAGGCGATCATCACAATGACAGGCAGGCTGGAAATGGCCAGGATCGTCCAATACTGACGTTTAAGCTGCTGGTCCGAGTCCCCGCGGATGGCCCTGGTCAATGTGTATATGCACAGGGCGTAGGGAATGATAATGTGACTGATCAAAAAAAACACATATAACGGACCATAACTGAGGCTGATATAATGAAATCCGGATGCACTGGCCACCCACTGAACTTCCCGATAAAAAAGACCATGCCAGTTAAAAATTACCGCAGGCAGGGATAAAAAACTGACCACGCCGAGAATTCTTAAAAATGTTTTGGGCGGATTGACGGAACAATAGATATAGATAAACCAGCAATAGCACAGAGGCGTAAAAGCAGAACCCACCTTTTCCACAGCCACCGCCGTCATGGCCGCCTCCACCGTAGGTGCAATCAATTCCAACAAATAGCCCACATTCTGCACCAGAGAACCGCACAAAATCATGATCAGCAATTTCTGTTCCCTGGCTCCGTCCCCGTTCAGGAGAAGGAATAACGCAATCGCTGTCAGACATATGCCGAACCACTCTAGTACAATGACAAAATCTACCATCATTCTTTTCTTTCTGCTCCTTCTGATTATGACGTAATCTGCTGTCATGACGGTTTTTCGTTAGTTTACATAAAACATCTCTAATTCGAACGATATTTTGACCTCTTTAATACGGGATTACTCCAAACTTTATGCTCCTGGTATCATAAAAATACAATATTACAAAACTAGGGTTATGTCAAGAAATACATACTTATTACATCGACCATGGTTTATCTCTGTCAAAGTATTCCTTATAAATTTTTT
This sequence comes from Hungatella sp., assembly GCA_022792815.1. Lineage (GTDB taxonomy): Bacteria > Bacillota > Clostridia > Lachnospirales > Lachnospiraceae > UBA3402. The sequence goes on along the minus strand of JAAWBS010000018.1, from coordinate 6,765 downwards.
TCATTTCCCCTTTTCTAAACGTTCTTACCTCCGCCGCCATACCCCAAACAGGCTTTTCCTGTAATGTTTCAGGGCCTCCGCTGCCGGCCCATAATTTCCCGCCGCTTTCAGATACTCTACACCTTTTCCAATGTCCTCCCGCACACCGATCCCCTCGGCATACATCATTCCCAGTCCATAGTTTTTATAGGGCGAATTTCTGCTTTTCTCCAAGAACGCTTTTCCTCTCACCGGGTTCTGGGGGCAGCCGTACCCCAACAGATAGCAGATCCCCAGCAAATCATACCTGACATATTCCGGTTCCTCATCCTTCTCCAACCATTGAACCGCCTGCGCATAGTCCACAGCTGTACCATAGCCGTGAAAATACATGATCCCCAGCTGGCGGCAGGCGTAGCTGTCATTGCCATGGCCGGCGGTTTTTTTGTAGCACTCGATGGCATGAGGAAGGTCGCGATCTACCACCTTGCCCTCCCAATAAATATCCCCTATAATATGCCAGCTCCACAGGTGTCCGGCCTCTGCCGCCTTCAGCGCCCAAGGGAGGGCTTCTTTGTGGTTTTCCTCTGTATAGGCACGGTGGTTGGCATAGGCGTACATCCACTCCGGGTAGCCCCGTTCCGCGCCCCGGCGCATAATCGGCACCGCCTTTTCCGGCTCCGGCTGGATGTAATCTCCCCGGCCATACTGGTAATAATGGCAGTAATTCCTTCCTGCCAGAATCATGCCGCCGGAAAATGCCTTCTCAAACCAGGGAATGCTCTGCTCCATTTGCAGCCGTTTCCAGGCATTCCAAGCCTTCTTATCCGCAAATTCCCTTTCCCTGCGATTTTCAATTTCTATGATATCCAGAAAATAATAGGTATTCCCGATCATATACTGGCAGAATGCACAGCCATTTTCGGCTTTTTCAAGAATTTCCTCCCATGCCTCCTGAATACTGTCAAAGGGCATGATCTCCTGCAGCTCCGGTGTCAGCATATCCATACGGAGCGCCCCCAGAACCGCTGCCGCACTGCCCAGAGAGATTGCCTGATGGAGCATGGCATAGGCTGCCGCCTCATTTTCTTCAAAGGGGTGATATTCCCAGCTATAACAAGAGCCTGAAAAGCAGCGGGAGAGGAAATAACAGGCATCCCCATCTCCGTCTTTTGCTGCAAGTAATAATGCGTCCGCTGCCGCTTTTGCCTTGTCGTTGTCACAGCAATAATAGAGATCCTCAATGGCCTTATCCACCACATCATTAAAATACTTTTCCATGCCTCTTTTCGACCTTTCTCTTTTCTCTTTCCATGGTAATATCTTCTATCTGGGCAGTCACGTCAACCCAACCTCCCATTTCCTCAAAAAACCCATGATTCAGATAATTGATCAACCAAAATTTCACCTGTGTCACAGTACCTTCTTTTGCCATAAACCTGGTGTCCCCTTTCCCCGTGTTATCGGTACCCCAGATCACCATCAGGTCATTCTGAACGCCGGGGAACAGATCAAAGGCTTTTGTTCCCCATTCCAGAACTACTTTTGTGTATGTTCCCTCACAGACCCCTTCAATAGCCAGTTCCACATCCCTGGCTGAGAAAAATTTGTACTGCTTCACATATCCCTCAACTCCTGTCTCAGGCGAAACGGAGCGGACTTCGTCCGAATAGGTATGTTCGTCATGCCGGCTCTCTCCAAAAATAACCAGGAGCTTATGCCAATATAACATTTGTCCTTTCTGCTCAGCCAGAAGCTGATGCCAGAAAGTCTCCGCATCTTCCTTCTGAGTATCTGTCTCATCTGAACAGGTATCTTCTTCGTCCTGCCAGGTATCACCCTTATTTTGACATACAGCCCCTTCATCCCGTCTGACCTTTGTTTCCGTGTTTTCCCATCCGGAAAAATCAGGGTTGCCGGCTGACAGCTGTTTCAGCCACCCCACTGCCATATCCGGCTCTGCACATTTCTGGTATATCCGGTATCCGTCCTTTGGCATTTCAAAAAATGCCACCATAATGATATTGCCGTGATGAAAACATAAAATCTGCTTTAACAGGCCATATTCTCCGGCAGAAAGCGGCGGCAGTATCTGGATATCAAACTGTTTGGGATCTTCACTTTCTGCAAGAATGCTTATCTGTTCCCGCAAAACTTCCGGTGTAACCAGAGAACTCCTGGTTCCAGATGTATCAGTGATAATAAACTGTCTGGCTGGTTCCTGCTGCGGTTTTTTATCCGGCTTGACCAAGTCACGCACTCCGTCCCATATTCCCAACAGACCAAAGCCTGCCATGCCAAGCCCGATCAGAAGCCGTACGATCCCAATCCCTTCCTTTATCTCAGCAAGACCTATAACTGCCAGACCAAATCCTAAAAATGTCCCATAGACTCCCGGTATAAGAGGTATCAAGCACAGCCTTTTCCCTGTTCTGTTATTTTTTCTCATACTCTGCTCCCTTGCCATCCTCATGATTTCTCTGTCCGTCCAGCCTGTTCCTAAAATCCCACATGATGTGTAATTAGCCAATCCTAATATATAATATTATAATATGGTAAAAAGTAAAGACTTTTTTCAAAAAATAGGGCAGAAGCAGCGGCTTGATCCTGCCGCGATGCTCCCACCCTATAAATATCAACATAAGCTGTCATTTCTTTCCGGCTTCCTGTAAATATGATTTAACTGCGAGGTGCTTACGATGATTTAGTTACCAAAAAAATCTATATCATACCTTGTCCCATGTGAGAAAAGAATCCCTTCTGTCAATTGAATCCACAATATCACTGTATTTTCATCATCGAAATCAGTGTGGCCGTTATCAATCCATTCAGCAAAGGCTTTTCTCAGTTTTTCAGCAATCACACAATTCTCCTTTTTCCCGAAATAGCCCAAGCTAACGCCTTTCCCATGCGCGGTAAACCACTCGCCGGCGATTGCAACAACAGAATTATCTTTTATATGTTTCATCTTATTTGAGAGTGCGTGGGTAATGATATAAAATGCACCATCTTCGTAATAGGCATTTCCATATCGCACATAAGGCGTCTCATTTTCCGTTGTTGCCAATGTCTTTTTCTGGATTTCTAAGACGATATCTCCTACCACCAGCGGAACCCCTTCGTCTACTAAAACATAATTCATAGAAACTTCCGGCTTGCCGAATGTATTGAGTCCATCCTGTAGCTTTCAGGCGTAATCCCATACGTTTCCTTGAAAGCCCGCGTAAAATTCGCATGGCTTGAAAAGCCATAGTTCAAGGCAATGTCAAGAATCCTCTGGTCGGTACTCTTCAGATTGTCAATAACCTTTGCCAAACGGCGGAGTTTCACATATTCCTGAACCGATTTATTTACCAGCCGCTTGAACAAGCGCTGAAAATAAAAAGGAGACAGACCGACAGTATCTGCCAGTTCTTCCGTTGAAATTTCTTTTGTCAGGTGTCCCTCGATAAAAGTCAAAGATTGTTGGATTGCTTCATATGCGTGCATTGCGGCACCTCCTGTATTTGATGATCAAATTATATCATTTTATTTCTTTCCGGGCTTTTCACGCAATGCGCTTTTTGAATTCTGGGGTAAATCACTTTTCCCGGGGCCTTTGCCCCAAGGCCGGTAAACAGAGTTGCCGCCCAGCCATTCTTGCAGATCCGTAACATCTTCTTTTAGCAGAGGGCGCAGGATAAGCAGTTCCGTTTCAAGAACAGGTTTATTCTGAACATAATCCTGTAATTTCATAATCCGCCTCCTTAGAAATTGAATACCTGTCCCCAATCAAAACAGCCGGACGCTTCTATGCTTTTCGACCATTCACTGCACCAGGCGGGAACACCGGGCGTTTCAACTCTGTCAAAACTCGGTGTATAGGGCTTGATGTCCAGCACTGGCGTATTAACAAAAGTAATGCCGGCATTCTTTGCGGACAACAGCTGATTGCTGACTCTGATAAAATGTCGGCATCGTTTTTATTCTGACAGAAACGTGCTATAACAGCAGGTTGTCAAAAGCCCAGAAGAACATGGCCGGATTCGGGAGGTCGGCAGGCTGTTCCCGATTGAACATCCGGACCCGCGCGCGGAGACTGTTTTCCCCGCGTTCGCAGTACCATAGGAACTCGTTCAGGATGAGCTCGCAGCTCTGGCTTCTTTCCCCTGCGTTTTCAAGAAAGTGGGGGCCCAGTCGGAACGCGCCCCGCATATCTCCGGGAAACCGCTCCAGGTGCGTTTCATCCAGGCGGAGATAGTCGAAGCAAAAGCGTTCATTCCTGTTCATAAACTTATTCCATGCTTCTGCCGCGCGTCTGTATTCCTTCATCGCCGTGAGACAATCTCTTTCTGCGTCTGCAAGATCTTTTCTGAGCGTTTCCACGTGATCGGGATCGCACTGTATCCTTTGTTCCTGCTCTTTTTTGGACTTCTTCGCTTTTTCATACGCCTCTTTTCGCTCCTCCGCCTCCCGACGGTACAGCGCCTCGTACAATTTTTTCCCTGCCAGGAAAAAGACGCAGCCACTGTACAGATCCACCGCCAACGGAATGTTAAAAGACGTCGCTTTGCTCTTTTCGAGGGCATATTGCAGTGTGTTGATCTGGTCTGTATCCAACATGCAGAATCCGGTGGAGTTCATGCGCCAGCCATTTGAAACCCCGCCGCCGTCCGGATTCTTTTTATGAATCTCATAGCCCCGCGGGCTGCTGCAGTACGCCTCAAACAGCCTCATAGAAAAATCCCGCTTCTTTCGTGATCCTGTGGTGAAAGGTTCTGTGCGGTTATTTTCTTCGGTCTCTGCCGCCGGCTTGACCAGGGGATATCCGCTGTACTCCAGCCAGCTCTTGATCCTGATATGAAGCGCCATCCTCTCCAGAAGGCCGGTCAGCCAGGGCAGGTAGTCTGCCTGCTTTTTGGTGCTTCCTGTCCCGACACAGCATTTCAGGCCGTGGAGTCTGGCGGAAATCTCTGCCCTGCCCGCCTCATGCTCCATGCGCAGCTTTTGTGCCAGCTCCGCCAGATCCTTTTTCAGCTGTGCCGTGGTGAATAGGATCTCACCCTCTGCGCCATTCTTTGTATTGCTCTTTCGCTTCCGGCAGCCCGGCTTCCTCTCCTCATCCCGCAGGCCTTCCTGCAGCAGGAGATCCAGGCAGTGGCGCTGATCCCACATGCTGGTATCCTTATAATAGATGTCGTGCGCTGCCAGATATTCCAGAAGCCACAGGTAATAGTCTGCTTCCCCGATCAGCCCTGCCTGATATCCCGCGTCATTCAGCCAAAGCGCCTCCCAAAAAGGCTGGTAATCCCTCTTTGATACTTTTTCTGACGGCTTGTCTGGGGCCCGGTCCCCCCTCTTTTGCGCCTTTTTCAACAGCTTGTCTGCGACCCGGTCAGGATTTTTCTTCAGGTTTTCGGCCAGTTTTTTCCTGATCAGGGGTTCATCCTTTAGCTGCGGGGTCCGTTTCATCGAAAGTCCGGGGAAATGCTCCTCCAGAAGCCCCGATATGCTGTCTGCCCAAAAGTAACGGTACAGGAAAGAACGTTCCCCCCTGCCGGTATATTCGAGGATCAGATCGCGGTAGAAATTGCCGCGGATCGTATTCACAGGGCTTTCCATTGCAACTCCCTCCCATAAGATTTCGCCAGCCGAAGGGGGCCTTCACAGATGCGGCTGTACACATCCAGCGCCTTGTCCGTATCCGCCAGGGGGGCGATCTTACGCTGGCCCAGATACAGGTTCACTATTGCTTCCAAGTCCTGACAGAAATCCCGGGGGATTTCTGTCCCCGCCTTCCGAAAGAGCTCCACAAAACGCAGGCAGGCGGAGCAATACTCGTCCCGATCCTCAAAGTGCTGGACCAGAAACAGCAGATCCAGGTTTCTGTTCGCCAGTTCAGCCTGCTGTTCATACTCAGCTGCCAGCCATGCGGCGCGGCTCTCCTCATCCAGCACATCCAGGGGACTCCAGAAATCGTCTTCTTCGGGGTCAGAGAAGGCATCGGCAAAGCTGTCGTCACTGTCTTCGTCCTCATAAAAAAGATCGTCGTCGTACATATCCGGCTCCTCTGTTTCTTCTGTTTCCTCCATCTGTTCTGCCATATCCGGCTCGTCCGCTTCCTCCCCCCGTTCCGGCTCCTCCGGTTCTGCCGTCTGGCTGTAGAGCCGGTTTTCGGCTCTCAGATGCGGAGGGGTCAGGGCCCAGTCGTCATCCAGGCTCCCTACGTTCAGTTCCATAAAAGTAAGATAGTGATTGATGGGAGAATAGAGGTGGAAGCCAAAGTACTTGTCATAGCCCTCTCGCGGTTCATTCTGGCTGGTTCCGTCCGGTCCGTCTGTGATACACCAGCTTCGTGAGAACCACTTTGCCTGCTCCAACAGAAAAGCGAAGTCGGTCCGCTCCTTTTGTTCGCTGCCCCGGGCGTAGAAGTAGCCCTCCCGGCACAGACTGCACCGCATGACCAGATAGAGGTATAAGCCATACAGCTCCCGCCGCGTCTGATGGAAGGATTTCACCCTGCCTTTTTTAAAGTAGCGCTTCGCGCGCAGCTTCTCTTCCCAAAGGGAGAGCATCTCCTCCACCAGGTCGCGGAGCTTTTCCGGACAAAACTCCCCTTTCTGATCTGTAATGTCCCGCCGAAAAGAGTAGTCGTAGCCCTTCATGCGGCACATGATCTCGTCCGCCGCCTCCTGCAGGCTTTGGAGGTTTTTTTCATAAATTTCCAGCTTTTCCTTAGACAGTTCCATACGTATTCACCGTTCCTTTCCTGAAATGTGGATGGCGCCCGGGGATTTCCCCGCACGG
>JAAWBS010000017.1 GCA_022792815.1 Hungatella sp. | reverse complement strand
GGACGACAAAAGCCGATGACGGAAAACTCCATTCCGTTGACAGGGATATGGATACGATTATGGCAGGACTCTCCTGCGGGGGACCCTGTACCATTGGGTGGGAGATGCTGCGGCGCTAGGGGGATTATTTTGTGTCTGTGACGGCAGTTATCCCGGTTTTTAATCCGGAGTCCCTGGTTTTCCAGGCGGCAGGTGACGCAATGATGCGGACTGCAGGAGTAAAGCATAGGTTCCTGTTCACACCATGGCTAACCACTCCGCTGATCAGTCATGGGCCAGTACAGTTATGGGGCCAAAGCATAGAAGCGTGGTGTCGGATTAGGATTTAAAGTCTATTGACTTTTCCAAAAGGTTTCCATATAATGAAATGGATTGCCGGAGTATCCGGGCAGATGTAAAATCCAGTACAAGAAAGAGGATGAGGGAAAGTATGAAACAGGAGATGTATGATTTGTTTAAACAGATTAACACAATCGCATTTGTAGCATTGGCGGCCTTTATCATCGGCAGAAATGTACTTAAGAAAAAGTCCGACAAAAAAACTGATAAAAAGTCTGACAATGAGGCTTGACGGGACAGTCAAGGGCCCTGTAAGAGAACCTTTGTGTCTCAGAATCCATAACAAGAGGGGTTTCAATGGATGAAAAAATAACATTCAGTCCCGGCTCTTTTTTCACGGGACCAAGACAGATTTAAAGACAGGTGAGTTTGAAGACGATCCCAATCTGACCGAAAGGAGGGGAGCATGGAACCAATCATACAGTCGGTTAAGGTGAAAGGGATTCTGACAAAGTCCAATCTTCCGGTTTCGGATTATTCGGTCAATCCCTATGTAGGCTGTACCCATGGCTGCAAATACTGTTATGCTTCTTTCATGAAGCGGTTTTCCAACCACCCGGAGCCGTGGGGAGAGTTTCTGGATGTGAAATACTGGCCCGAGATCAAACACCCGGAGCGCTATGGCGGCAGGAAACTGTTTATCGGCTCTGTCACAGACCCGTATCAGCCTCAGGAGAAAGTGTTCGAGCGGACGAGACAGCTGCTGATCCAGTTAAGGCAGAGCGGCGCCAAGATCACCATTGCCACCAAGTCTGATCTGGTTTTGCGGGATTTGGATTTAATCCGGGACTTTCCGGCTGCCCGTGTGTCCTGGTCTGTCAACACGCTGGACGAGGAGTTTGGGCGGGATATGGACAAGGCGGTTTCTATTGAGCGGCGCCTTGACGCCATGGAGCGGTTTCACCGGGATAAGGTCTTTACGGCCTGTTTTATCTCCCCTATTTTTCCGGGGATCACGGATGTGGAGGCCATCATCCGGCGGGTTAAGGGGCAGTGCAATGTAATCTGGCTGGAAAATCTCAATCTGCGGGGCAGCTACAAGGCGGTGATCCTGGATTACATAGGGGAGAAATACCCTCAGCTTGTGCCACTGTATCATGAAATCTACAACCAGAAGAACCAGAGCTACTGGGAGGCTCTGGACGCAAGGTTGAGAGACTATGCCGCCGAAATCGGCCTGGACTATGTGACCAATGATGACAGCATGGCCAGAGATTTTGAGGCTCCGCCGGTGATTGTGAATTTTTTTTACCATGAAAAGATTAAAAAGTCTGCGGGAAAGAACCGTGTTTTAACGGATTTACAGAATTTGAGTAGATAAAATAAAACGCTGAAAGTCTGTGTTTGTGCAATGTCATTAAGGCAATGTCATTAACTTAGGATTCCTTTTTCTGCATTTTGCTGTAAAATAGAAATAGGAAACTGATATTTTTCGTATTCCGTAAGGCAGGTGATTGTATGAATAATTCTCAAAAACGACCCTGTTGTGATATCAGTTTGATCCGCCCGGTTGAATTTGAGAATGATTGGCCGCGTATGTGAAACAGCCGGATGGTCCCAGCTGTTTCTGGTTGTGTAATGCCGGATATCTTTACTCTATAGATTGGAGTAAAGGTATCCGGCATTGTTCTTTTTCTTACGTTAATGACATTGGGAAAGATCAGGTTTCTCTTGCCTGTTACTCTTCTTTTAAATAGGGTGTCACCAGATTGAGGGCATGGGCACGGAGAGTGTCGTACCAGAGCCGGCCGTCGGCAGCGTCGGAGGCATTGAGAGGAAGGGTATCTCTGGTCCGCAGCAGTTCTTCGCAGATGAGAGCCATGATCCTCCCCTTTGGGTCAGGCTCCCCGCCGTGTTCAAACCGGTTCAGGAAATAGGCAAGGGTGTATTCTCCGTATTTGATCAGCTCTCTGTACTGGGAATTCTGTTGAGTGGCAATGGACTGGGGGTGAAAGGAAGAGCCCAGGCCGGAGCTGAGGTCTTCTAAAAGCTGGCTGATCACCGGTTCTGTGTCCAGGCCTGCGGCCCGTACTGCCTGGCTGTAACAGCTCTGCTGCTGCCGGATAATATATTTCTGGCTGTCAATTCCGTCGTCTGCAAGATGGCTGGGAAACTTATTCTGAATATCTGATACAAAGTAGCTGCCGTCACCGGGTGTCCAGTATTCTTTCAGAATGTACTGGTCCTGGTCTGTCTCAAAAGTCAGTGCAGCGGGCACATGGCAGCCGCCTGCACTCTCCAGACCTGTTTGTGATATCGTATATTGCTGATAGAGGGTCCAGCCGTAGCAGATTACTGTATGGGCTGAGCCGTCGGCTTTCGGCGTGCCCGAAACCATTTCCAGCATAAGGAAATCACAGCAGGCAAAATCGTAAACTTGCCTGTAAGAGTGTTTGTAGTGTTCCATTATGGCGCGGCAGATGGCTTGGTCCAGGTCTGACCGAGGTGCCTCTTCTGTGTCCTTGTGTGTTTCGTCCTCCTGCTCCCGGCCTGTCTCAGGTTCTTTGGATTCCTGGTTTGCCTGAGGCTCCCGATCTGTCCGAGGATCTTGGTCTGTCTGCAGTTCTTTGGATCCCTGGTTTGTGAGAGGGTCTTGGTCTGTCCGGGAGTTTGGGGATTCTGGGCTTGTCTCGACAGTGACCGGCATATTGGAGCCGTCTCTGTGACCGGAGAGTTCATACAGGTCCCACGGGACATAGCTGAGGGCCAGCCGTTTTTCCGGCGGCAAGCGGTTGTACATCTCCAGCCATCGGAGAGTGTCTTCCGACAAAGCTTCTTTGGGGTACCATTGGCCTTCATACTGGACCATGGTATCGTCGCCGGCCATGTGGTTTTTTTCTACAGGATTGGTCAGAAAACACACTGCCGCAGCCAAACAGGCGGCCCCGGCGGCCCCGATCACCCAGAATGCGGGCTTTTTATAGTGCAGCACCGTGTTCACCCTGTCTTTTATACTGCTTTCTCCGAAGGCCAGGGGGCAGGCGCTGATTAGCCGTCGGCGGAGGCTTAGGGATACCAGGGCATGGGAGTAGGCTTTTTTTTCGTCCGACTTCATGTCTCTGATCACGTTTTCATCGCAGGCAAGTTCAATGTCCCGGCAAAAGAGGACGTAGGCCGCCCAGATCAGGGGGTGGAACCAGTAGACGGACAGCAGCAGATACCCCAAGGGCTTCCACCAGTGGTCCCTCCGCTTTAAGTGGGCGTGTTCGTGGGCAAGCACAAGGGGAAGTTCCTGTCTGTCTATGCCGGAGGGAAGATAGATCTTTGGCCGCAGGATTCCCAGGATAAAGGGGGAGCCGATGTGGTCGCAGAGCCGGACGTTGTCCTGCAGAGGGACGGATTCTTCCACGATTCTGCGTATCCGGAGGAAACTTGCCAGGGCATGGAAAAGGAGTGCCAGGAATCCTGAAAACCACAGGACTCCGGCCAGGGTCATCCAGACATGCAGAGGGTTGACGCTGGCCCCGGGAGTGGGGGAGAGGCTATGGCTTAAGACAGGGTTTACTATGCTGTTGAGGGCGGGGATTCCGCTGGTGACAGCAGGGTGCCCGCCATATTGGACCTCATAGGGGCTTATCAGCTGGGGGCTGGGAATCAGGCTTAAGGGGCTTTCCAGGAAGAAGGGACATACAAGCCGGACTGCCACGATTCCCCAGAGAATGCAGGTCAGCCACCGGGGAGCTTTTTTCATAAAAAACCGCAGCACCATGACGGCCAGAACCAGCCATCCGGCGGCGGCGCTCATATTCAGCAATTGCAGAAAGATTTTATCCAAATATGATCCCTCCTTCTGTCTCACTCCGCCTCAATCATGGCGCGGAGTTGGGCGGCTTCTTCTGGAGTCAGGGGACTTTTGCCGGTGAAGGCGGCCAGGAATGCGGGCAGGGAGCCGTGGAAGGTGTCTTCTACAAATTTCCTGCTCTGCATGGAGAGAAATTCCTGGCGGGAAATCAGGGAGGTGACGGTCCCCTTTGTATTGACGAACAATCCTTTTTCACATAGGCGTTTTACTACTGTGTGGGTGGTGGTTCTCTTCCACTGAAATGCGGTCTGCGCCATTTTTACCAGCTCAGAAGTAGTTACCGGCTCATGGTCCCAGATCATTTCTGCAAAACGGGCTTCGATGACCCCTAATTGAATCTCTGACATAAGGTTCCCTCCTGGTGTTTGAAATGAGAGACTATAAATGGTAGTCTTTATATATAGACTACTCTATATAGTCTCATTTGTCAAGTCGTATTATAGTTTCATTTTCGACAAGCAGGCCGGTTTCACGGCCCGGCCCGCTTTTGACGATTCCTGTGGATTATGGTTCTATGACTGCGTCGTCCTCCGTATAGCCTTCCAGGGAATGTTCCTTTACCTGAATACAGAGAAAGCTGATCTCACTGTCTTCTGCCGCACAAAAGCGGCGCTTGGCGGAGGGAGACACCCGGAGCCAGTCGCCGGCGGTCAGTTTCACCGTCTCTCCGTCGATGACAGCCTTCCCTTTTCCGGAAAGGATTCCGTAGATCTCCTCGTTTTGTTTATGGGAGTGGACAAAAGGAACGCCTGTGCCGGCCGGGAGATTGTTGACGCTGATCTCCGCGCCGGTCAGGGAAAGCAAGTCGTGAAGCTGGATTCTCTTGTCCGCTGTGGTATTTGCTTTGCTGAAATTTGTCATAGTAGGACCTCCATTTTTTTTGTTGTAATAGTTATTGATACAACAATGGTTATATCATGAATCTGTTGTATTGTCAATAGTTACATCAAATCTTTTTATGTCTGTCCGATCTGGCAGTGGGGTCCAATCGGTCTGGCAGAAGACGGCCTGAGCCGGTCTTAAGAGCCGTCGGCCTTTGTCCGGGGCCGGGGGAGCCAGGTTCACACAGGGGATAGGTTCCGGTTTTGTGAAAGTGCCGGCTCACGAGGGGACAGTGGATTGATTGGTCAGGAGTGAGCCGCAGCGGTGAAATGGCCATAAGGCGGAAAATGGTGTTTGCCATAAGGCGGATTTCGGGTTAAAATGGTGTAAGTAATTGCGAAAGCTGAAATTGGGAAGGAGGTACAGATTATGTTTTGTCCTTATTGCGGCAGTCAGATGGACGACGGGTATGTTCGATGGAAGGACGGCGTCAGTTGGAGTCACAAAAAACAGGTTGTGTCGGCGGGCAAACCGTCAGACGGCGATAGTGTAAAGATGGGGGAGGACTCAGGTGGCCTGGACTCAGACGCCGTGGCGGCTGCCTGCCGATGTGACGGGTGTAAAAAAATCATCTTCAGCTATGGAGGCGGGATGTTCTTCGGTCCAACGTGGGCGGAGGAATTTGACGGGAACCGAGAGGCGGTGGTGAATCCTACGGACGTGATTTCACCGGTTTTGGACATGCCTTCCGTGGTGGTTTCCTGCTTTGCCAAGGAGACATTTGAGCGCATGGTGGACTGCTTTGGTGGAGTGAAGATCGGGGAGACCCGCCAGGCCAATATGGTGATTCCGGTCTACAAGGTCTGTTACAAGGGGGTGTCTGTCGGAATGTTTCTGTCTCCTGTGGGAGCTCCTGCCTGCGTCTCGGCCGGGGAGGAGATCTTCGCTATGGGGGCAGAGACACTGATTCTCTTTGGCACCTGCGGAGTGCTGGACCGGTCCATCGAAGACTGTTCCGTCATCATACCCCACAGGGCTGTCCGGGACGAGGGTACCAGTTTCCACTATGTGCCGGCGGCCAGTGAGATTCAGGTGAATCTCCGATATGTGGAGACTTTCACAGGGCTGCTTGAGGAGCTGGGCTGTAATTATACCATGGGAAAGACCTGGACCACTGACGGGATTTATCGGGAGACCAGGGAAAAGGTGAACCGCAGAAAACAGTCCGGATGTATCTGTGTGGATATGGAGTGTTCCGCCATGACAGCCATGGCAGAGTTTCGGGGAAAAGAGCTGTTTCAGTTTTTTTACGCCGCAGACAATCTGGACGGAGAGACCTGGGATATCCGCAGCCTGGACAATGAGGCCAATCTGGAGGGAAAGGACCGGGTGGCCCGGCTGGCCGTGGAGCTGGCCGCCCGGGTGTCTGTTTTGAGGGACAAAGAGGGATAGCAAACGGCGAATTTTTATGAAAACAGCGGGAGGATGTCTCCGGGATTTTGGGGAGGATACTGCCGGGGAGGCGGGCTATGAAGATCGGGGTTGTGGGAAACGGAAATATTGTAAAGAGATTTTTAATTGACACCGGGGAAGTGGAGGCCGTGAGAACGACAGCCATCTGTGTGCGGGAACAGAGCCGCCTTATAGGAGAGGAGCTGGGCTTTGCCCATAATCTGAAGGTTTACACAGATTACAGGGAATTCCTGGGACAGAAGGACCTGGATGTGGTTTATATAGGGATTGTCAACACACAGCACTATGCCTATGCCAGACAGGCACTTTTAGCCGGCAGACATGTGATCTGCGAGAAGCCTCTGACCGTCACGGCGGATGAGGCGGGAGAGCTGGCTTCTCTGTCCCGGGAAAAAGGACTTTTTCTGTGGGAGGCATGTAAACTTCCCTACGGGCCCCTGTTCCCGGCAGTGGGCCGGCATTTGGACCGTCTGGGGCCCATCCGGCTGGTACAGTGCAGCTACTGCCGGACGGGGAAGGCCTATGAGGAGTATCTCTCGGGCTCCGTCCGCCCGGCCTTTGACCCGAACTGTGCCGGGAGATGCTGGAGCACAGTCTGACAGTGATGGAGGTGCTGGAGCAGTGTGGAAAAAGAGGATAGCTCTGGCCAGCGATGTGGACGGAACTCTGTTGTTTCGCAGGACAGATAGATTGATTCAGAAGCCGGGTATTTCCTTTGGCGCACTTTTATCAGTTTAACATCAGGAAGAAAATGAAGATATTTTGCAAGACAGCAGAAATTCTTTCTGATATAATAAACTAGACATTTGCGAAACTCAAAGTTGAGAGAATATTCTGGCAATATATTCCATACAAAGCCTTCGTACACCGAGCATTCCGCTGAGCCCAGTAGGACAAAAAACATTCGGGCAGAGGGCCCTCCTGTTTTTTATGGTCTCAGCTCCATGGTGTAATGGCTTTTCCTGGAACATATTGTCAGAATATTCAGCCAAGTTTTGAGTTTCGCAAATGCCTATAATAATAAGCGTCAGTAAGGAGGTACACCGCATGAAAAAAGAGGTGCGAACGGTGGTCTACGATGACGAACTTCGCGTTGAGGCTTATCGTTTTGAGGGCATTGTGCAGCCTTTTCCAAACCATTTCCATGAATACTATGTGATTGGCTTCATGGAGGACGGAGAGCGGGTTTTATCCTGCAAAAATCAGGAGTACACCATCACAAAGGGCGATGTCCTCTTGTTCAACCCAGGGGATAACCACGCCTGTGTCCAGAGTGATGGCGGTGCGCTGGATTACCGGGGATTTAACATTACCAAAGAGGTCATGCTGGATTTGGCAGAGGAAGTCACTGGCAGGAGGGAACTGCCCGGATTTTCCCCAAACGTGATTTTTGATGAAGAAGTCACCTGTTACCTGCGCCCTCTCCATGAACTGGTGATGAAAGGCTCCAATGAATTTGGGAAAGAGGAAAATCTGCGGTTTCTGATTTCTCTGTTGACCAAGCAATACGGACAGCCTTTTGAAAGCTGCATCCCGGAGTGCCGGGAGGAAATTGAAAAAGCCTGTGCCTTTATGGAACGGCATTACGCCCAGCGGTTTTATCTGGATCAAATCTGCTGTTGTACCGGATTAAGCAAGTCCACACTGCTCCGGGCTTTTGCCCGCTCAAAGGGCGTCACGCCGTACAGCTATCTGGAAAACATTCGCATTGGCAAGGCTAAGAAGCTATTAGAACAGGGCGTTTCCCCTGTTGAGGCGGCGCTGCAAACCGGCTTCTCTGATCAAAGCCACTTCACTAACTATTTCAGCCGGGTTATTGGTCTGGCCCCCGGAATTTATCGGGACACATTCAAGGCTGCGGAGGAAATGCCACATGGAAGGTAAAAGCACAGTGGGACATTTCTCTGCCCTGCTTACAATCATCATTTGGGGGACGACCTTTATCTCCACCAAAATTTTGCTGACAGACTTTCAGCCGGTAGAGATATTGTTCTTCCGCTTCGTTATGGGCTTACTGGCCCTGCTGCTGGTCTATCCCCGCCGTTTGAAAGGGACGAACCAGCGGCAGGAGTTGACCTTTGCAGCTGCGGGCCTGTGCGGAATATGCCTTTACTATCTGCTGGAAAATATTGCCCTTACCTACACGATGGCTTCAAATGTCGGGGTAATTATCTCTGTAGCTCCGTTTTTCACGGCCATCCTGTCCCACTTGTTTCTGAAAGAGGAAAAACCTCATGCCAGCTTTTTTATTGGCTTTGCAGTCGCAATGGCTGGGATTGCTCTTATCAGCTTCAACGGCTCCAAGCTGAAGCTGAACCCTACCGGGGACTTACTGGCGTTGCTGGCCGCGCTGATTTGGGCCTGTTATTCTGTGCTGACAAAGAAAATCAGCGGCTATGGCTACCACACCATTCTCATCACCCGGCGGGTGTTCTGCTATGGCATCCTGTTCATGCTCCCAACACTGGTCCTGTTTGATTTCAAGCTGGGAATGACAAGGTTCGCAAATCCAGTGTATTTGTTCAACGTTCTGTTTTTGGGACTGGGCGCATCGGCCCTGTGTTTCGTCACCTGGAATTTCGCAGTCAAGGCGCTGGGGGCTGTCAAAACCAGCGTATATATCTACATGGTTCCTGTGATTACTGTGGTGACTTCGGTGGCAGTCCTTCATGAGAAAATCACCGCCCTGGCTGCTGCCGGAACGGTTCTGACGCTGGCTGGCCTGTTCCTGTCGGAGAGCAAATTATTTTTGAGAAAAGGGAAAAAACAAAATGGTCAGGCAAAATGAAAGATGCGTTATGGTGATTGACAAGAGCCTGCCCTTGAGTATTATCGCAGACACGGCGGCAATCATGGGCAGCATCGAATTTCCTGTGCCGATTCTGAGGGGAACGCCGGAGATTATCAAGCAGATACGGGAAAAGCTCTGTCACCCTCAGTGAACGAGGGTGTCTGACCCTTTGTCCACTGAGGGTATTCACCCATCATTATCGCAGAAGATCGATATTTACAGACTTTTGTTTACAGCCTCAGCTCTCCCCCCTCCTCCGCGTCACAGGGACGTGCTCTGTGAGAAAAAACGCCGGTCTGTCATAGAGTCAGGTACTGCATGCAGATTTGGGAAACAAAAACACGGCTCTAATGATCTGCCAGGCCGGCAGTGTCCAGTCCTGCCATGAAAATCGCCTGTGGATCATAGTCAGGCGCAAAGGCTTCCGCAGCTTTACAGAGTTTCCGGATTCTCTCCACATCCGTTTCCAACTCCTGGGCGATGGTTTCCGGAAGCTTGCCCTTCTTCATCTTTTTGCTGATCAGCTGGATGAGCATATAATCCGCACCTTCCATGCGTCCTTCTTCCCATCCATTTTCCCGGGCTTCTTCCTCCCACACCTGTCTTGCCTCCTCCAGATTGAATTCCTCAAACAGCATATTCCTCACCTCCGAGCCATGTCTGGCAATGAACTCTGTCAGGATCCCCTCCTTCACACTGGCCTCCATAGCCCTTTTGATGGCCATGTCCCGGTTCTTTCCCTTTTCCAGGTATTCCCGGACTTTTCCCAGAAACCAGGAGTACTCGTAAAGAGGGCGGCATTGCCTCAAGATCGGGTGGTTCTCCGACAGGTTGATGTTGATCACTTTCACTTCCAATTGTAACATAGGGTGCTCGGTCTCTTCAAGATAAGAATCAGAAAGATACAGGGTCTGTTCCAGAGGCTGCGGCCTCTTGCCGTTGTAGAACACATAAAACTCCGGAGTGGGGATGGGAAGTCTTTTGGACTTATAGACTGCCCTTGGTTCTATGATCTTCTCCATGGTTCTCCCATAGTAGATGGCTGACCTTAAGGGCATGTTTTCGTTGACTGTAGACTGGTGCTCTCCGATGACCAGAACTTTTCTTCTGACTGTAAATGCCAGATCATTTTTCCTGGCCAGATACAGGACTCCATCCAGGGTCTCGAAGATGATATCCTCCGGTTTTATCGGTTCTTCCGTCTCTTCCAGGGCCCTGGCGTCCCGAGGTGTTCCTCTGCGGTCCAGCCATCTCATCCCCTCATACAGCAGGGCGGCGTTGCGAGGGTCTCCAAAATAAGAGGTGAACATGGTGGATTGATATTCCCGGTTGGCTGCGGCCGCATGCTCTGTCTGATCAGCCTCAGCCGCAAAGGCCGCGGGAATGGTTCGGTTTCTCTCCGGGTTTGCCGGTTTTCTGAATGTCATAGGCAATTTTCCTCCTTGTAGGGTACTGTCATAACTTCTTCATGGAACATCTGCTGAGGCAGCAATGACCACATAGAACCTTCTGGGGTGAGAAAACCCCGTCTGATAATTCCAGCATAGCACAAAAGGAGGAAGATTGCCACAGTTTTTATGATTTTTCGATAAAATTCGTCAGTACTTGGAGAATATTGCATGCGCCTTTTCCTTCAGCATAGCTCTTGCCTCGGCAGGCTCCAGGATTTCCACATACTCCCCAAAAGACAGGAGATAGAGGAAGGTCCACTCGCTTAGCTGATACCGGAACCGCACCTCCAGCGTGCCGTCGTCCAGGGGTTTGATGTCCTTTTCCGGAAATTCATCATAGACTTTATAGGCGATTTTTTTCGAAAAATGAAGGAGAAAGAGAGGAGCGTCTAATTCTTCCCGGAAGGAAGGAGTGAGGGAAAAGTCCTTTGGAAGCTCCCGGTCAAACAGTTGGTCTGTGATCTGAAGCTCCCTTATGCGGGACATTTTATAGGTGCGGATATCCTGTCTGAGCCGAGAATAAGCCACAAGATACCAGGCATGTGATTTGAACACCAGTTTCAGCGGCTCCACGGCCTGGCGGGTGATGGTCAGCTCGGAGTTAAAGTAGGTGAAGGTAATCACATACTTGTTGACCAGTGCGCGCTCTAAGGCCGTAATGCGGTTTCGCTCCGTTTCAGGGCTGCCCCAGTAGGAAAAATCAATCTCCAGCCATTGGGACTGCAGGTGGTGACTGAACAGACCGGCTACCTTGTTCAAGGTCTTATCCGCGTCAGGGTAATGGGAGGACTTGAGGATTTGGAGGGCCTGTATCAGGTTGCTCTGTTCCTCCCGGGTGAAATAGGACTTGTCCAGTGAAAAGCCCTGGAGCAGAGACAGTCCTCCCCTATATCCTTTCTGCGATGTGACGGGTATGCCTGCGACGGAAAGGATGTTGATGTCCCGGTATATGGTGCGGGCGGAGACGCCCAGTTCCTCTGCCAGCTGTTTTGCCGTTATGGTCTCACGGCTCAACAGGAGGAAGACAATTTGAATCAGTCGGTCGATCTGCATGGCCTCACTCGTTTCCCATTTCTTTTTTTCTTATATCACAATCCCCGCACATTTTTTCTGACAGGGAGTCAGAACGGCAGCCCAGACAGAACATGTCCTCCGCTGCGAAGGTGCAGGTGTCAGTGGAATACTGGTGTGCCAGCTCCGCCTGCTTTTCGGTATCCCTGCTGACAGAGGCAAGGTAAACGGGACATTCGTCACAGTTCAATCCGCAATAGGCTGGTTTCATCAAAACACCCCCTCTCCCAAGTATTTGTCATGGGGGACCACCAGACATTTTTCTATGGATTTCCAATAGCTGTCGTACAGATTTTTCTGCGCTGCGCCGTAGTGCTCCTTCGTGTCAAATTCCCAATAGAGCATATATTTAACGCTTTTTACAATGCGGGTGATTTTGACAGGGGGCAGTCCCTGTCGAATCTGCTCCATGTCTATACGGTATCCCCGTTTGATCAGCCGAATCAAAAGAAGTCCCTCCTGTTTTTCCAGAAAATCCCTGGCCTCAAGCATGAGGGCTTCAAATTCCTCCGCCTTCTGGGGTTTCACTTGATAAATACAGATTTCAGTAAACGGCATATGAAATTCCTCCTTCTAGTGTTGATATACTTTAGGTAATTGCGAAAGTCAAAGTTGAGAGAATATTCTGACAAGTTTTGAGTTTCGCAAATGCCTATTGATATACTTTGGCATTTTGGAACTCCCTCTGTGTCTGATTGTGTGAGATGATTTTTGTCAAATGTGCCTGCGGTATACCCTAATCCATGGGCTTGGGAAGCGGAAAGGCTCTGCACTGCGTACCCATTTATGAGGCAAAAGTACGCCGATTACCTTTCGACGCATATGACGAAAAATCAGCCCCCAATGGGGTGTAAGAGAGATCCCGGGAGTACCTGTTTATGATATCATCAGAAATATGACATCGGCATGTCTCATTCCTCTGATTTTCCGGGCGGGAGCGGTGCCTTTTGCAGCCGCCTCCCGGCGATCACCGTGAGAGTGACACCCCGGTGCTGCCTTCTATTTTACCAGACATGCCATAGGATTGTCCACAGTATCAGCCGTGGGCCGCGGAGGGGCACCGTAAGACAGAGCCTTCCATATGAGATTTTTTGGAGACTTCCGGGATGTCATGTAATATTCGGAAAATTTTTTCATTGTAAGCCAAATAAGACACCTATATGTCACATTCCATGTGCTATACTAGACAAGAAGGTCAAAAAGTATTTTGTCCCCATGATACACGGATTCTTTCCGGCTTTGGGTGTCGGCCCTACCCTACCTTTGGGCGCTGGGAGAACAGGCGGCAGAGCTTGTTGAAAGCCGCAGTTGATATTAGGGAATTGGCCTGGAATTTGACAGAAAAATGAGTGAGGAGGCATGAACATGGAAAAATGGCTGTATGTGATGACCATCAAGAAGGGGAAAACCTACAACAAGGTTACGAAAGCCGTGATTACAAGGCATGTGGAAAATCTGAGAAATCTCCACGCACAGGGGAAAATAGAACTCTGCGGCCCTTTCAAAGGGTATCCCGGCGTTGCCGGCATGGTGATCTTTAAGACAGAGACCTACGAGGAGGCCGAAGCTCTGTGCAGGCTGGAGCCCCTTGTGGCGGAAGGTTACGCAACCTATATTCTGGCGGCATTACAGGTTGCTGATGAGGAAAATAATTTCCTGCTGTAGAATTGGCAGGACCACAGAGAGGAGGTTGGTATGGCTTTTGATTTTAAGAAAGAGTACAGAGAATTTTATATGCCCGGAAATCAGCCGGGCATGGTGAAGGTGCCTCCGATGAATTATGTGGCAGTACGGGGCAGAGGAGATCCCAACGATGAGGCAGGGGAATACAAACAGTCCATCGGGTTGTTGTATGGGATTGCCTTTACGATCAAAATGAGTTATAAGTGGGCCTACAAAATCAAAGGGTTTTTCGAGTATGTGGTTCCGCCTCTGGAGGGATTCTGGTGGCAGGACGGCGGGAAAGAGGGCATGGATTACAGCAGGAAGGACCAGATGAATTTTATATCAGCCATCCGGCTGCCGGATTTTGTGACCCAACAGGATTTCCGCTGGGCCGTCTGTGAGGCGGCAGAGAAAAAGAGACAGGATTTCTCAAAAGCGGAGTTTTTTACCTGTGAGGAGGGGGTCTGTGTTCAATGTATGCACATCGGGAGCTATGACCATGAGCCGAAAACCGTTGAGATCATGCACGAGTACGCGAGAGAAAAGGGGTATGAGCCGGATTTCACGGACACGAGGCTGCACCACGAGATCTATTTAAGCGACCCGCGGCGATGTAGTGCGGACCGCCTGAAAACCGTGATCAGGCACCCTGTCAGGGAGGCAGAGTGACGAGCCGTTCCCGCCTATGACAGGGCATGTGGAGACAAAATGAGAGCCTTCGCCGTGCTGGCACTGCGGCCGCACACAACAGATTCCCCAAAGCCTCCGCCTGGATTTTGCCGGGTCGAAAATAAGACGGAAAAATCATAAAAAAGGTTAATGAAAAGTGGAGATCAGTCGATATATGGGATATGAGAACGTTTGTTCGCGATAAGGGTTTGCGGGAGAGTCACTCCGATGAACCTGGCCCAGCGAGGCCTGGACGAATAGTCAGACGCGCTCCAAGCCGCTTGCGGCTTTTAGAAACCGTGATTTTATGAGAATGTCAGAGGGAGGAGAAGGAATATGCGAAATCCGGAGGAAACCATCGGAAAGATGATTGATAAATCCGGCACAAGTTTTATCTCCTATGTGGATCATGAGGGCTTTCCCGTCACTAAGGCGATGTTAAAGCCCCGGGAGAGAGCGGGCATAAGGGAGATCTGGTTTTCCACCAACACCTCTTCCAACAAAGTAGCCTGTTTTAAGAAAAACAGCAAAGCCAGCGTCTATTTTATAGACAAGCGGTTTTTCAGGGGCGTCAGTCTGGTGGGCACGGTGGAGGTGCTGGAGACTGCCCAGGCCAAGGAGCGGATTTGGCGGGAGGGAGATGAGATGTACTATAAAGAGGGAGTCACGGACCCGGACTACTGTGTCCTGAAATTTACCGCCGTGAAGGGGCGGTATTACAGCAATTTCAAGTCCGAAGATTTTCAGGTGCAGCCGGAGGGAGCCGGTGGAGGAAAATAGAGAAATGATACAGAGGATACCGGCAGGGCGATCCGGGTCGTCTGAGAAAAACATTCTGTATCAGCGGTCTTCCCCCTCTCACAGGAACGTGTCTTTGTGAGACAAAAACGGTCTGCTGAGAGTCGTGTCGGGGCGGAGAGAAGGCGAAAGAGATCTGCCCCAGGCGGAGAATCTTAACAGGAGGTATATTCCATGAAGAAACGAATTAACTGCTCGGCGCGGTGAGAGCTGACAGCAGACGCTGCCGAGGTTTTCAGGGTTATGAAAGGTGCCCCTTTTGGCGTTTTCCATAACCGGACATATGCTGTCAGACACTGCGCCGATCATGGACTTTTTGAGAAAAAAGCGAATCCCATCACGGCCCTTTGGCCGGTACAAGTGAAAGGAAGCAGTGGACATGAACAGAACGGAATTGAGAGCATTTTGGAAAAAAGAAGAAGAAGCGGCGCAGATTCGCGGCTGGGATTTTTCCCATATACATGGAAGATACGAGGAGGAGAATGACCTGCCGTGGGACTACAGGGCTATGGTGAGGCAGTATTTGAAGGCGGATTTTCGTCTGTTGGATTATGACACCGGAGGAGGAGAGTTTCTTCTGTCCCTGAATCACCCCTATGACAGGACGGCGGCGACGGAGGGGTACGGGCCCAATGTGCGGCTGTGTGAGAAGACCCTGGGGCCTCTGGGAATCGATTTCAGGGAATGCAGCTGTCCCTCCCAAATCCCCTATGAGGATGAGGCCTTTGACATGATCATCAACCGCCATGGCAGTTTTGATCCAAAAGAACTGTACCGCCTGTTAAAGAGAGACGGAATTTTTATCACAGAACAGGTGGGCGAGGACAATGACAGAGATCTGGTGAACATGGTTCTCCCGGAGGTTCCCAAGCCCTTCCCTCATCTGAACCTGAGAGAACAGCAGGAAAAATTTGAGAAGGAGGGGTTTGAGATTCTCTGCAAAGAGGAGGCATACCGTCCCATCCAGTTCTACGACGTGGGGGCCTTCGTGTGGTTTGCCCGCATTATCCAGTGGGAGTTTCCCGGGTTTTCGGTTGACCGCTGCTTTGAACAGCTGCTGAACATGGAAAAGATTGTGGAGGACAGAGGCAGAGTGACAGGGACCATTCATCGTTACCTGATTGTGTCCAGGAAATAGGGAGTCGGTTCTGGGAAAGAGACGTGTGCTTTGGCGGGATTGCCAGGTTTCCTGTCTGCCCAAGACCTGCCGCGGATACGAAAAACAGAACAGGAGTTTAAACGGTGAGAAATATTGTTCTTCACGGATTGGGACAGAATGAAACTCCAAGAAAGATTTCATTTCCCTTGTCGATTCCATGGAGGATTTGGCGATCTCCGATGGCTTGGACCAAATACAGTGCAGAACGCTGATTCTGTGTGGTGTGAAGGACAGGCCGAACAGAGGGAGTGCCCGGGAGTTAAACAGACAGATTCAGGGGAGTGTGTTCAGTACCGTCGACGGCGCTGCCTATGAAGTGAATATCGACAATCCGGCGGCTCTTTCCGCTGTGATTGCTGAATTTTGGAAGAGCTGAAAGAGCCGCCGGATTCCATTCCTTCCAACATGCAAGAACAGTATGGAAAATAAGGTTTCCCAAAGAGTCATTTCATATCTCCTGTGGGCAGGAGGGACGGAGGAAGGGAGGTAAAAATGGTTTTTGAGTTGACACAGCCCCAAAAAGCGGCAGCCCTGTTTGAAGACTGGCAGGAGTCGCTGATCTGGTCATGTCTTCAGGGGGTCATGGGAAGGATCTGTGCAGATTCCAGGGAGACACCGGCCTCGGCAGCGGCGCTGCTGGGTGATTTCTGTTTTTTCGCAGGAAAACCGGACAGAGAAATGGTGATGTATGTTCGGACGGTATGCAGACAGGATTTTATCATTCTGGTGCCGGAAGACCGCGGCTGGGCAGAAATCATTGAATCATGCTGCGGAAAACACGCAAAGAAAGTCCTGCGGTACGCCATAAAAAAGGAACCCCATGTATTTGACAGGGAAAAGCTTCAGGCTATGACGGGAAGACTGCCCCAGGGATATGTCTTGACTATGATAGACCAACGGTTGTTTTGGCACTGCCGAGAGACGGCTTGGTGCCGTGACTGGGTGTCTCAGTATGAAGATTACCAGTCATTTCAGCGATACGGGCTGGGCGCCGTGATCCTGAAGGACGGGGAACCCGTCTCAGGAGCCTCCTCCTATTCCTCCTATCTGGGCGGCATAGAGGTGGAGATTGACACAAGAGAGGATCATCGCAGGAAGGGACTTGCCGGTATCTGCGGGGCAAAGTTGATTCTGGAATGCCTAAAGCGGGGCTGGTATCCCAGCTGGGATGCGCAGAACCTGTGGTCCGTGGCATTGGCTGAGAAACTGGGCTATCATTTTGACCATGAATATGAGGCGTATGAAGTGAACCTGAGAGAGGCGCCTGTCTTATGAAAAAAACATCTTATGTCCCTCTCACCGCCGCTCCGTGGAGACAGAGTGAGACATACCGGGAGGTTTTGCCGAAATCGCCTCAACTGGCCGGAGTCATTCGCTGTTTCTGGGGAAGCGGCAGGCCTTATCGGAGAGCCTGGCAGGAAGCTGCCGTAACCCTGGTGATCCCGGACACCTGTGTTGATATCGTCTATGAGATCGACCACACGGCCAACACTGTCACCGGCAGATTCTGCGGGGTCAATGACGCCAGCTTTAAGGCCCGTGACAGCGGAGAGCCGGGACATGTTCTCTCTGTGTTCGGAATCCGTTTTTATGCCTGGGCGGCGGCAGTTTTTTCCGAGGATTCCATGAAAGGCACGGTAAACGGCTGTTTCGATGTCCGGTCCAGATTTTGCCGGCTGGACAGGCTGCTGGGGCAGCAGCTGTTTGAAACAGATTCCCTGGAAGAGCGGAGTATTCTTGCAGAAAAACTGCTTCTTGGCCAGGTCCCCCCTGCGAGACGGCACAGGGCGGTAGACCAGGCCGTAGAGCAGATTCTCTCCCAAAAAGGAGTCCTGACCACGGACCGGCTCGCCCGTGAATGCTTCATCAGCAGCCGGCAGCTGGAACGGCTGTTCCACGAATACATCGGGATTACCCCCAAGAAGCTTTGCGGCCTCGTGCGCTATCAATGTCTCTGGAGCGAAGTGATAAGAACTCCCGGATTCCGGATATTGGACGGGGTGAGTCAATACGGCTATGCGGACCAATCCCATCTTATGAGGGAATTTAAGAGGTACCACACCATGGATATTCAGCAGGCCGTCCTATACGGCGCAAGCCGGCGATGATGTCGGAAATATACAATACTTTCTCGGCGATTGATGATAAGATCATGTTGTAAAGATTTTTCGAGGAGGGAATAAGCTGTGAAATATTGTAATACTTTGATCGCTGTAAAAGACATGAATGCGTCTCTGAAATTTTACAGGGAGCTGTTCGGTCTGGAAGTGGCTGTGGACTTAGGATGGTGCAAAATTTTGACCTGCGGTCTGACCTTGCAGGAGCATTTTGACGAAATCGCGGGATTTCCGGCCGAAACCATGAAGTACCGTTCCAATACCATGGAACTCTATTTTGAGACAGAAGATTTTGAGGAGTTTATAACTCTTCTGGATGCCCACCCGGCAGCAGAACGGCTCCACGAGCCCAGGATCTATCCCTGGCTTCAGAGAGGAATCCATATCTTTGACCCGGACGGCCATCTGATCGAGGTCTCGGAGAGTATGTACACCGTGGCCTGCCGGGAGTTCGAGAAAGGCGCCGGCCCGGAAGAAACCGCGAAGCGGACACAGCATCCCCTGCCGGTGGTGCAGGCATGGTTTGAGAAATACCGGGAGTCGAAAAACTCTGATTTCAGCGTGTGCGGCACGGAATGCAGCACTTGCGCCTGCTATGGGACCATGTGTACAGGCTGCAATGTCTGTCAAGGAAGAGTATTCCATGCGCCGGAGGGAAAGGCATGTCCCATCTATGAATGTGTCGTAGACGGCAAGAAGCTTAAAAACTGTGGAGAATGCGCCAAGGCTCCCTGTGAGATCTGGATGAACACGAGAGATCCCAGGTACTCCGACGAAGAATTCTCCGACAATGTGAACATGAGGATTCAGGCGCTGAAGGACAGACGGGAGAGGTGAGCCGGCGGTCTTCTGCAGATAAGGGGATGGGGGTTCTGCGCCTTAAGCCGGCGGGGCCTTTCCGGCTGAAAGCTTATTGAGCCTGTGAGAATTCAGCTAAGTTTTGAGTTTCGCAACTGCCTATCAAATTTTATTACAGAGAGGAGCTGTATTTGACAATGACTGACAACAAGCTGGTGCTGGCCTATATCGGCAACGGAAAGAGCGCAAACCGCTATCACATCCCCTATGTGCTGCAGAGAAGAGACAAATTTGTGATCAAGACTGTCTTTAATCCCCGCATTCACCACGATACCTGGGCAAAACTGGAAGGGGTGTATTATACGGAGAATGCAGACGAAGTATTCGGGGATTCAGAGATTGATCTGGTCGTGGTGAATACCGGGGTGGCTTACCACTACGAGTATGCGAGACTGGCTCTGGAGAGCGGGAAACACTGCCTCTGCGAGAAGCCTTTTATGCTCTCCAAAGCCCAGGCCCAGGAGATTTTCGATCTGGCGAAGCAGCGGGGCCTGTACTGTTCGGCCTATCAGAACCGCCGCTATGACAGCGATTTTCTGACGGTTCAGAAGGTGATCGAGAGCAAGAAGCTTGGGGACCTGCTGGAACTGGAGATGCATTTTGATTATTACCGGCCTCAGGTCCCGGAGGGAATGGACTCATTCAGTGTTTCGGAATCTTACCTCTATGGCCATGGGTGCCATACTCTGGATCAGGTCATCAGCTATTTCGGAAAACCGGACCGGGTTCACTATGATGTGCGTCAGCTTCTGGGAGAGGGGCGAATGAATGACTACTTTGATCTGGACCTGTATTACGGTATCCTGAAGGTGTCTGTAAAGTCCAGCTATTTCCGGGTAAAGGGCAGGCCCGGATTTGTGGTCTACGGGAAAAAGGGCATGTTTGTGAAGGAGACGGACGATCGGCAGGAGGAACATCTGAAACTGTTCTATATGCCGGGGCAGCCGGGATTCGGTCTGGACGAGCCAAAGCACTATGGGGTGCTGACCTACTATGACGACCATGGGGTGTTTCACGAGGAGAAGGTGCCCAGCGAGGCCGGGGATTATGGCCGGGTCTACGACGGGGTCTATGAGTGTATTGTCAACGGAAAAGAGCCGGTGATCCAGCCATGGCAGACCCTGCTTCAGATGGAGATGCTGGAGAGCGGGGTCAGGGATCTGAAGTAGCAGTGATGTTTAATTTCTTTTTGTGTTTACAGAGAGGCTGTCTGATTTTTAGAAGTTTTCGGAAGAATCTTGTGAGGAGGGCTGCCGCATGGCCCGGGGTTCAGCAATATATGGCATCCGAGTTGTAGGAGGCATGCCAGATATTGGAGAATGAACGGGTTTTGCGGCAGCTCTCTTTTTGTCTGTTTGAAATAACGTTTTCTTATTATCTTGAAATCAGGAGATATTCTGTCCGAGATTTTCCTTAAAAGATAGATAGAAGTCAGTATATATTTTACAAAAAGCGATATTGAGAAAACGATATATTATCAAAAATATCGTACAAAACGCCAAAAAAATTCGTATTTGTAGAATAATATTGACAAAAATCTCTGAAAAACGTATAATAAAAATCAAAATTAGACCTGATTACAGAAAGAATAAGAAAACGATATCTTAAGGAGAAGAGAAAGTGGACAGAGTTCAGAAAACAGCAATCAGTTTCCTGCCATCTATATGCATTCTGTGGCTGCGGCCTTTTGGGATGAGCTGGAATCAGAGTATGGTGATGGCAGGACTTTTTCTGGTGTTGATCTGGTGGTCAACCGGTTTGGTACATAAGATCCTGGCATCCTGGGTGCTTCTGGTGATTTTTCTCATGTTCGGACAGGCGCCGTTGAGAACCGTGTTCTCCTTTCCTCTGTCCGATAACTTTTGGCTGATCATCCTGTGCTATCTGTTCAGCAGAGGCATCGAGAACGCCCATATCGCAGAGAAGGTCATGAGCCCCTTTTTGTTTCGCTATGTCAATACTTCGATTAAAATGCTGCTGGCCATCATCCTGTTTTTTTGTGCCGCCATGTATGTGATCCCGCAGCCGCTGGCAAGACTGATTATCATAGCCAATATGGTTCGAATTCACTTAAGAAGAACAGATGCTTCCGAGGAGGTGCAGGAGGTGCTGCTGTTTGCGGTGTTTGTGTTTTACGTGATTGTGAACATGGCGTGTCTGGATGCGGATATTATCCTCAACACCTCTGCCATAGGCTTTGCGGGCCTTGGACTCGGTAATCTCCAGTGGCTTCGGTATATGTTGGTCCCCACGATCCTGTACGGACTTTTGGTGGCGGGGGTGTTTGTCCTGATTTTTCGTCGACAGATGGTGAGAGTATCTTTTCGTCCCAGGCAGCAGGAGGAGAGGGAGGCATTTACGGGGAGAGAGAGAAAGGTTCTGGCGGTTGTTCTGGCCACGGTGGGTCTGTGGATGACAAGTGGTCTTCACGGAATTAACCCTACCCTGATCACTCTGGCCGGAACCCTGTGTCTGTTTTTGCTGGGGGATTTAAAGGGGAAGGATCTCTCGGCGGTGGATGTGACCACACTGTTTTTCCTGACCGCGGCATTTTGCATCGGCGGTGTCATGAAATACACGGGAATTGCGGATATCATATTTTCCAAAGCGGGAAACCTGTTTCCGCCCCAGGCCGGAGCCGGGTATGTGCTTGCCATGATTCTCGTCACCATGGGGCTGCATCTGATCCTAGGCAGCAATACCACCACCTTGTCTGTGGTGCTGCCGGGACTGATGACGATCTGTGAGGGGATGGTATCAGGACCTCGGATCCTGTTTATCGCCTATATCAGCCTGACGGCCCACTTCCTTCTGCCCTTCCATGCGGTGGCGATTATGATCGGAGTCAGCAACCGGTATTTTCCGGCAAAATTTGTGGCAAAGTTTGGAATTCCCATGATGGCTGTGATCATCGCCGGGATCTTTGGGATCTATATCCCCTATTGGTCCTGGGCGGGACTATAACCAGGAGGTGAAATGATGAAGTACGATTTTGAATCCGTGATTCCCAGAAAGGGCACCGGAAGTACCAAGTGGGATCATGTGACCATGCGGGTCAGCAATCCCGATGCGCTGCCCCTGTGGGTGGCGGACAGTGATTTTCGCTGTCCGGAGCCTGTGGTGGAGGCTGTGAGGAGGAGGGCTGCCCATCCCATCTACGGGTATGCCTATGTTCCGGAGGAATTTTATCAGGTGACCGCGGATTGGCTGAAGAAGCGCCATGGCTGGCAGGTGGATCAGGAGTGGGTGCTTTTTTGTCCGGGAGTTGTTCCCGCCCTGGCCATGGCAGTGCAGGTATTTACAGAGCCCGGGGATGAGGTGATCATCCAGCGCCCGGTCTATCACCCGTTCACCAATGTGGTGACGGAGAGCAGCCGGCGTGTCAGTTCTAATTCCCTGGTGTATCGCGACGGGCAGTACCACATTGACTTTGAGGATTTTGAGAGGCGGGCGGCTTCGCCCAGGGCAAAGGTGTTTCTGCTGTGCAACCCCCACAACCCGGTGGGAAGAGTGTGGACTGAGGAGGAGCTGATACGGCTGGTCCGGATCTGTGTGCGAAATCGGGTCTTGATCGTCAGCGACGAGATTCACGCCGACTTGGTGTACCCGGGATACAGCCACCGGGTTCTGGCCCATGTGGCTTTTAAGTGGGCAGATCAGATCATCACCTGCCACGCCCCCAGCAAGACCTTTAACATCCCGGGACTGGCGGCCTCCAGCGTGATCATCTCTGATCCCCGCGTGAGAAAGCGTATGGAGCAGGCTCTTTCCGCCATCCATATGAATGTCCCCAATGCCTTCGCCATGGAGGCCTACAGGGCGGCTTACAGTCAGTGTGAGGATTATCTGGAACAGCAGATTTCCTATCTGCAGGACAATATAAGCTATGTGGAAACCTGTCTGAGACAGATGCCGGGGATCCGGCTGGTCAGACCACAGGCCACTTATCTTCTCTGGCTTGACTGCACAGGGATGGGACTTAAGGGGGAGGAGGTGACAGGATTTTTTGTGGAGGAGGCAGCCCTTGCCGTCAATCCCGGCAGTCTGTTCGGGCCGGAGGGGGAGTGCTTTGTGAGAATGAATATCGCGTGTCCGAGAGAAATCTTGAGACAGGCCATGTCACAACTAAAAAATGCCTATGAAAAGAGGAGGAATGTCATATGAAAAAAAGAGGTTTATGTCTTATGATGGCCGGAATCATGGTCCTTGGGCTGACGGCATGCGCGGGGAAGCAGGAAAGTCCTGCCACCGGACAAAAGGGCGCCCAGGAGGGCACCACGGCCCGGCAGTTTGAGGAGAATACAGGGGCGGCCTCTGAAGAGGGGACGGGTTTAAAGGATACTCTGACCATCGCTCTTCCTGTAGAGCCTGCCACTCTGGACCCCTTTGAGCACTCCAATCAGAACGGATTTATCTGCACCACCCTGATCACGGAGCCTCTGATCAAGAAGACCGATGACGGGGAGCTGATCCCATGGCTGGCAGAATCCTGGGAATTTACAGATGACACTACCTTGAAAATCAAGCTGAAATCAGGAGTGACTTTTCATGACGGCAGTGCCATGAGTGCGGAGGATGTCCGCTTTACTCTGTGCAAGCTGGCGGAGAGCTCCTTCAGCAAAGCGCTGTTCGGCAGCATCGATGTGGAGAATACCAAGGCAGTGGGAGATGACACGGTGGAGGTAAAGCTGCTCTATCCCTATGCACCTCTTCTGGAGGCCTTTACCACGGCCAGGGCGGGAATCATCAGCGAGACCATCTACACTGACATGGGAGCGGAGGCCTTTGCCAGGCAGCCGGTGGGGACAGGCCCCATGAAATTCAAGCAGTGGGTGACAGGGGACCGGATTGAGTTTGAGGCCTATGAGAACTACTGGGGAGAAAAGCCGGCATTTGAGAATTTTGTGGCCAGGGTCATCGTGGAAGGGTCCTCCCGCACCATCGAGCTGGAGACCGGCGGCGTGGACATCGCCTTTGAACTGGCCCCGGCAGACTGGCAGAGGATCAGCGACAATCCGAAGACTCAGCTGATCAGCGGGAATACGAGAGGGATCTCCTATCTCTGTCTGAACAATTCCTTAGAGCCGGTGAAAGGCAACTTGAAGCTGCGCCAGGCCATGGCCTATGGGCTGGATATGACCAACCTGGTGCAGGCCGCATGGCAGGGTACCGCGGACGTGGCCACCAGCTACTACGCGGAGAACATCATGGGTCACAAGGCGGAGGGGCCCTTCCCCTATGACCCGGAGAAGGCCAAGGCGCTTCTGGCAGAGGCAGGGTATCCGGAGGGCATCGATCTGAAATATATGACCTATGAGAGTGCCATCAATCAGGCCTTTGCGGAGGTGCTGCAGAACATGTGGGGAAAGATCGGCATCCGGCTGTCGGTAGAATTTCTGGATCTGGCCACATTTACGGAGAAAAACAATGCCGGGGAGATCACCATGGCTCTGATGACCAACACGGCGGCTTTAAATGATCCGGATCCGGCCCTGATCGCCTGGCCTGGATACCGCACCATCTCCCTGAGACATGGGGACGACCATATCGATGAGCTGCTGGAAAAGGGGAAATCCACCTACGACGAGGAGGAGAGAATCGAGACATACCAAAAGCTGCAGGATTATCTGTGGGAGAATCTGTACACCATCCCCATCGCCTATCCCAGAGGGGCTTTCGGAGCCCGGGCCAATGTGGCGAACCTGCCGTTTTACCCTGATTTGACTCCGGACCTGACACGTATTCAATTTACCGAGTAAAAGGAGAGAGAACCTATGCTTCGATATGCCGTCAAGCGGATCCTCTTTACCGTTCCTGTACTGATCGGGGTGACATTCATCATCTTTACCATGATGTATTTCACCCCGGGAGACCCGGCCAGGATGATCCTGGGGGATACCGCCACAGAGGCGGAGGTGGAGGAACTGCGTGAGGAGATGGGGTTAAATGACCCCTTTCTGGTAAGATATGGAAACTACATGTGGGATCTGTGTCACGGGGATATGGGCAGCTCCTATGTGACAGGTCTTCCTGTCACCGAGGAGATCCTGGCCAGGCTGCCGATCACGGCCCGTCTGGCAGTACTCAGCTGTATCTTCAGTGTTCTCATCGGAGTGCCGGTGGGGGTGATCTCGGCCGTGAAGCAGTATTCGGCCCTGGACAATATCACCATGGTCATGGCCCTCCTCGGGATCACGATCCCCAGCTTCTGGCTGGCCATGATGCTGGTGATGGTATTCAGCGTAAACTTGGGCTGGCTTCCGGCCTCGGGTCTTTACGGATGGAAATACTATATCCTTCCCGTGGTGAGCATCAGCGCCGTGTCCATAGCCACCTTTACCAGGATGACCCGCTCCAGTATGCTGGAGGTGATCCGACAGGACTATATCCGGACCGCCAGGGCCAAGGGGCAGACGGAACAGAAGATCATCACAAAGCATGCCCTGAAAAACGCGTTGATTCCCATCATCACGGTGATTGGCATCCAGTTTGCATCCGGTCTTTCCGGCGCGGTGGTCAATGAGCAGATTTTTGCTATCCCGGGGCTGGGGAAGATGATGGTGGATGCCATCAAGGCCCGGAACTATCCGGTGGTGCAGGGTGGCGTGCTTCTGATCGCCGTCATGTTCAGTATCTTAAATCTGGTCATAGACCTGATGTATGCCTTTGTGGATCCCAGAATCAAGAGTCAGTATGCCAGGAAAAAGGGAAAGAGCAGATAAGGAGTGCCCTATGAAAAAGACCATGACAACCTCAAAAACAGGAAAGAAAAAACGCAGCCAGTGGGGCGACATCTGGCACCGGCTGTGCAGGAATAAACTGGCCATGTTCGGTCTCTTCGTTCTGGTGCTTTTAGTGCTGATGGCTGTCTTTGCGGACGTCATCGCCCCTTACGGATACGATGACCAGGATTATTCCCAGATGCTTCAGTTTCCCAGCGCGGCACACCCTATGGGGACCGATAACTTCGGGCGGGATATTTTCAGCCGCATCATCTACGGAACCCGCATCTCTCTTCAGATCGGCTTTATCTCCCTTATGGGAAGTGCGGTGGTGGGAAGTATCCTGGGAGCCTGTGCCGGGTATTTCGGCGGGGCGGCGGACACGGTGATTATGAGGGGAGCCGATATTCTCATGGCCATCCCCCGCACCGTGCTGGCCATCGCCATCGCCACGACTCTGGGGCCGGGGCTCACCAACGCCATGATCGCCGTGGCCATCAGCTCCATCCCCAATTTTGCCAGGGTGGTGCGGGCCTCTACTCTGACGGTGAAGGAGCAGGAGTATGTGGAGGCGGCACGGGCCATCGGAGCCTCAAACGCCCATATTATCGCCAGATATATTTTCCCCAATGTGATGTCCCCCATCATCGTCCAGGCGACTCTGGGGGTGGGAACTGCCATTATCCTGGCTGCCTCCTTAAGCTTTCTGGGGCTGGGCATCCAGCCGCCGGTGCCGGAGTGGGGAGCCATGCTTTCGGCTTCCAGAAGCTATATGCGGGACTACTGGTATATGGTTACCTTTCCGGGACTGGCGATTATGCTGACGGTTCTGGCGCTGAACCTGTTCGGAGACGGCCTGCGGGATGCGCTGGATCCCAAGCTTAAAAAGTAGGAGGTGGACAAGATGAAGGAAAGAGAGCCGCTGTTGTCTGTGAAGGATCTGGCGATCCATTATTTTACCGATGACGGTGTGGTATACGCGGTCAACGGCGTCAGCTTTGAGCTGGCAAAGGGGGAGACTATGGGTCTGGTGGGGGAGACCGGAGCCGGAAAGACCACCACTGCACTGGGGCTTATGCAGCTGGTCCCTGATCCCCCGGGAAAGATCGTCTCCGGAGATGTGACTTTTAACGGGCAGGAGCTATTAACTCTGAGCAAAAGTGAGAAGCGCCAATACCGGGGGCGGGATCTGTCCATGATCTTTCAGGATCCTATGACCGCCTTAAACCCGGTTATCACAGTGGGAGAGCAGATTGCGGAGGTGATCCGGATCCATGAGAAGGTGGGAAAGGAGGAGGCGGAGAAAAAAGCGGCGGATATGCTGGAGACCGTGGGCATCCCGGCAGAGCGGATGTATGATTTCCCCCATCAGTTTTCGGGAGGGATGAAGCAGAGAGTGGTGATCGCCATCGCTCTGGCCTGTAATCCTCATCTTCTCATCGCGGACGAGCCCACCACGGCCCTGGATGTGACCATTCAGGCTCAAGTCCTGCATCTGATGGCAGAACTGCAGAAACAATATCACATGGCCATGCTTTTGATCACCCACGATCTGGGGGTAGTGGCTCAGGTGTGTGACAAGGTTGCCATCATGTACGCGGGAAAGATCGTGGAGAGCGGGTCGTTAGAGGAGATTTACGAAAACACCAAGCATCCCTACACAGAGGGACTCTTCGACTCTCTCCCCAGTCTCTCAGGCAAGGTGCACCGGCTAAAACCTATCCCGGGCCTTATGCCGGATCCCACGGACCTGCCAGAGGGCTGTGCCTTTGCTCCCAGATGCTCCCGCTGCACGGACCTTTGCAGGATGAGAGAGCCAGCCGAGACGGAGGTCGCGCCGGGACATAAGGTTCGCTGTATCTTGTATGAAGTGATGGAAGGGGGAACAGGAGGAGACCATGGATCATCTGATTGAAGTGCAGAATCTGAAAAAATATTTTAAGACTCCCAGGGGGATGCTACACGCCGTGGATGATGTCAGCTTCACCATAGAGAAAGGAAAGACCTTGGGAGTGGTGGGGGAATCGGGCTGCGGCAAATCCACCCTGGGGAGGGTGATCATCCGGCTTTTGGACGCCACGGAGGGTCACATCTACTTTAAGGGAACCGACATCGCCGGGGAGCGGCATACCCGGAAGCTGCGTCAGCACATGCAGATCATCTTCCAGGATCCCTTCTCCTCTTTAAATCCTCGGATGTCGGTCAGCGAGATCATCGCGGAGCCATTAAAGATCCATGGAGTATGCAAGAGCCGCAGGGCAGTGGAGGAGAAGGTGAGGGAGCTGATGGAGACTGTGGGGCTGGCCGAGCGTCTGGCCAACGCCTATCCCCACGAGCTGGACGGAGGGCGCAGACAGCGGATCGGCATCGCCAGAGCCCTGGCTCTGGATCCTCAGTTTATCGTATGCGACGAGCCGGTCAGTGCCCTGGATGTGTCCATCCAGGCTCAGATCCTGAATCTGATGCAGGATCTGCAGGAGGAGAGAGGGTTTGCCTATCTTTTCATCACCCACGATCTCAGCGTGGTGAAACATATCTCCGACCAGATCATGGTGATGTATCTGGGGATGGTGGTAGAAAAAGCCGAGACGCAGGAGTTGTTTGACAGGACGCTCCACCCCTATACCAAGGCTCTGCTGGCGGCTATCCCGGAGCCGAATATCCGCCGGGTGAGAAAGCAGGAACTGCTGAGAGGAGAGATCACAAGTCCCATTGACCCCAAGCCGTCCTGCCGGTTTGCAGCCAGATGTCCCTATGGGGAGGAGATCTGTTTTTCCGAGACACCGCCCTTAGAGGAAGTTCTGCCCGGACATTATGCGGCATGTCACAGAGTCAGAGAGATCAACGGTCTGGAGTCGGGGAGGGATGAGGATGGAACGTCGGTATCGATATGAGGTCGCAGTGATCGGAGGAGGTGTGGCCGGCACGGCAGCTGCCATAGGGGCTGCGAGGACCGGAGCCAAAACTTTGCTGATCGAGAGGAATCCATACTTAGGAGGAATCGGAACCCACAGCGGCGTCTCTTCCTTCTGCGGGTTCTTCAGCAATGAGGCCCGCCCGGTTCCCATCGTGGGAGGCGTGGGTCAGCAGGTGCTGGAGGCGCTCAGAGCCCAGGGGGAGGATGTGGAGCCGGAGACGTCTGCCTCCGGGCGGCTGATTATCAACTATGACATAGAGGCTCTCAAATACGTCCTGGACCGACTGGTTTTGAGCCATGGGGTGAAACTGCTTTTGGAGGCCAGGTGTGTGAAGGCGGAGAGCAGGAAAGACACCATCAGAGAGCTGGTGTGTACAGATGATGAAGGTCTCTTTTTTGTAGAGGCTGCCTCTTACGTGGATGCCACCGGAGACGGAGCAGTGGCTCATCTGGCCGGGCACCCCACAGAGTATGGGGATGAATCCGGCAGCGTGCAGATGGCTACCCTGGAGATGCGCTTAGGAGGAGTACCGAGAGACTTGAAAGCCAGCGAGAAGGATGTGGAGGAGGCGCTGTGGAAGGCCAGGAAGGCAGGATACGGGCCTATGACCAAGATGAGAGCTCCTGTCTGGGTGTCCAAAAAGGGGGACAGCGTGTTCCTGACTCTGCCCAATCACGCGCTCCATGCCCTGGACTGTGAGAGCCTGACCCGGGCAGCCTGTGAGACCAGGGAACTGGCCAGAGTCTACGCCCGCGCCTTAAAAGACTTTATGCCGGGCATGGAGAACAGCTTTCTTCTGTCCACCGGGCCCCGCATCGGCATCCGGGAATCCCGCCGGGTGGTATGTGAAACCCTTCTCACCTTCCGGCAGGCCCTGGCAGGAGAGACCTTCGGGGAAGAATCTATAGGCCGGGCCGGATGGCTGATGGAGATGCACGACAGGCTGGAGACCGTATCCACAAACTATGACCTGGGGGAGGCGCCCTACTACGGGATTCCCCTGGGGTGTCTCAGGGCAAAGGAGCGGAACAATCTCTGGTGTGCCGGGAGGAACATCTATGTGGATCATCTGACCCTGGCATCCGTGCGGGTCATGGGAACCGGGTTTGTGACAGGGCAGGCAGCCGGAGTGGCGGCGGCTCTGGGAAAAGGCGCTGCCGCTTATGACACGGCGGCGGTGCGCGGAGAACTGACCCGCCAGGGGGCGATAGTGTGACAGAGGGGAATGGGAGGAAGATAACCATGGACAGAGAAACATATATTTACAGGCTGGCAGAATATTTTGCGAACTGCGGGACAGAGGATTTCGACAGAGATACCAGACACCAGGTAAGCCGGTGTCTGATGGACTATCTGGGATGCGCGGCCTTTTCCGGCGCCCATCACTGCTGCAGAGAGTGGGTGAGTCTGATCACCTCCTTGGAGTTCGGACAGGGGAAGGCGAAGATCTGGGGCTTGGAAGAACGGTTTTCCCCCATGTGTGCCGCGTTTGCCAACGCGGTGAGAGTTTCCAGCATCGAGATGGACGACTGTTCCGGGATCGGAGCGTCGGTTCATCCGGGAGTTTACGTGATGTCAACGGCCCTGGCTGTGGCGGGGGAGAGCACAGAGGAGGAGACTTTTGTGCGGGCCGTGATCTGCGGTTATGATGTCTGTATGAGGATGGGGCTCTTGGCCACGGAGCAGGTGAGAGAGCTGGGACTTCACGGTCCCGGGCTGGCCGGCGGTATGGCAGCGGCGGCCACTGCCGGTATCCTGATGGGACTTAGGGCAGAGGAACTGTACCAGGCCATGTGTATCACGGCCTCTCTGCTGCCTCTGTGTCCCTTTACCACTTTTATGGAAGGGGCGGATGCCAAGGATCTGTACGGCGGCTGGGGAGTCCTTTTAGGGATCTTTTCGGCGGAGGCGGCGGAGAGGGGATTGACCGGGCCTGTGCATGTCCTGGAGGGAGCGAAAAGTCTCTCCTGGCTTTTTGCCGGAACCAAAGGGATCTCCCTGAGGCCGGGTGAACATTTCTATATCAATGATGTGTCATTCAAGCAGTTTTCTGCATGTCATTCGGTTCATCCTGCCATCACTGCCATCCAGGAACTGCTGGGCCGGTTTCCGGTGGAGCCTCACAGGGTCCGGCAGGTGACGGTCAGTACATACCCCTATTCCTATGCCCTCAATGAGGGGGTTAGGGAACCGCTCAATGCCTCCTCTGCCAGGCTGTCTTTGGCGTTTACCACAGCCGTGGCTCTCATAGAGGGTGATTTGAGGCCGGATGCTTTTTTGCCGGAGGGACTGACCGACGAGCGGTATCTGGCCATGAGCAGAAAGATTGCCGTGACAAAAAATGAGGATTACAAGGACGGCCCCTTCGGGGTCCGCGGGACCAAGATCCGGGTGGAGATGGAGGACGGAACAGTCTATGAGGACGAGGTGACTGCCAACAGATGGGATCAGGCTCCGTCCGACGAGGCGCTGGCGGAAAAATTTTTGAGTCTGGCAAAGGACAGTGTCGGACGCGGGAAGGCAGAGTCCCTGAAAGAGTTGATCCTGGGCCGGCCATATCTGGAGGTAAAAGAGATATTGGAGGCAGTGTCTGTCCTGTGAGAAAGGAGAATCAGATGATCGCGAGAGTAACACCAAAAATGTTGAAGGGCCACGCCATGGTGCCGGGGTCCAAAAGCCACACCATACGGGCGATCCTGCTGGCCGCCATGGCAGAGGGAACATCCCGGATCCACAATCCCCTTCCCAGCCTGGACTGTAAAAGCGCCATGAAAGCGGCAGAACTGTTTGGAGCGCAGACGAATATGGAAGACCGGGTCTGGACGGTGACGGGAACAGGGGGAAAGATAAAGGTCCCCGATAACTATCTGGATTGCGGAAATTCCGGAAGCGTGGCATATTTTGCGGCGCCCATGGCGGCGCTCTGTGACGGGTATACTTTTATCACAGGGGATGTCCAGATCAGACGGCGGCCCATGGGGGAGACTCTGTCCGCGATCTGCCAGCTGGGCGGAGAGGCATTTCCAAGCCGTCCCGGGTCCGGGTCCTGTCCGGCCATCGTGAGGGGGAGGATGAGAGGGGGCATCGCCCGGTTTGAGGGAACCTTGAGTCAGGTGGTGTCCGGAATTATGATGGCAGCCCCCCTGCTTGAGGAGGACACGGAGATTTTTATAAAAAATCCAAAGGAAAAGCCCTATCTCCAGTTGACATTGGATTGGATGCTGCGGTATGGTATTCTTGTGGAAAATAAAGAGGATTACCGTCACTTTGTCATCCGGGGAGGACGTTCTTACCGAAAGGCTGACACCGTAGTCGCCAGTGATTGGTCCGGAGTGGCCTTTCCCCTGGTGGCGGCCGTGATCACGGATTCAGAGGTTGTGATCGATGCCGTGGATTTTCAGGACAGCCAGGGAGACAAGGCCGTGGTGGACTGCCTCATAGCCATGGGGGCAGATATCACCAGAGATCTGGAAGCCGGCACCCTTGCCGTGAAAGGGGGCAGGGAGATGAAATCAGAAGTTTCCATCGATCTGCGGGATATCCCGGACAGCCTGCCCGCCCTCAGTGTGGCAGCCGCCTTTGCCCGGGGAGACACAAGGTTTACCGGGCTGGAGCATGTGCGCTTGAAGGAGACGGACCGGGTGGCAGTCATGGAGCAGGAGCTTGGGAAGATGGGAGCGGATGTGGAGACAGGGCCGGATTATATGACGGTCCACGGGGGAAAGAGGCTGACCGGAACCGTGGTGGACAGCCACGGCGATCATCGGGTTGCCATGGCGCTGACCGTGTGCGGACTCTGGGCCAAAGGCACCACTCTGGTGAAAGGTGCTCAGTGTGCGGCAGTATCTTTTCCGGATTTCTTCAAGGTGATGAACAGACTGGGGGCGGGAATCGAAATACTGGAAGATGGAGTGTAGATATGGGCAGAGTTACCATTTCCGACGTGGCCAGACAGGCAGATGTTTCTGTTTCTACGGTCTCAAGAGTGATGAACGGCAATGACAAGGTAGATCCGATGCTGAAAGACAAGGTGATGGCGGCGGTGGAGGAACTGGGCTATGTGCCCAATGCCAATGCCCGGAGCGTTCGCTCAGGGAGCAGCAATCTGCTCAGTGTCATCATCCCCACGGCCGAGATCGCCATTTTTGCCAGTGTGCTCCAGGGGATCATGGATATGGCGGAGGTCAACGGCCTTCGGGTCAATGTGTATTCCAGCAAAGGAGATGAGAGACAGGATCTGAAATGTCTGAGGGAGGCGGCAGCCGGCGGCCCCAAGGGGCTGATCTACTGTCCTATCCACGGCAGATATCATGAACATGTAAAGTCCGCAGTCAGTCCGGACACCCCGGCGGTGGTCGTCATGCGCCGGGGGGACATGCCCGGTGTTCCCCATATCTACATGGATGATTTCGGCGGGGAATACCGGGCTGCCAAGTATCTGATCCAGCAGGGGCACAGACATATCGCCTTTTTTGCCGGATTCTGGACCAGGCCGGCAGAGGATGTGGACGGTATTTTAAATCTTATGGACGCAGAGGGCAGAGGAGCCTATTCTACCCTGGAGCGTCTGGCAGGTTACAGGAAGGCCTTGGATGAGGCGGGCATGGAATTTGACAAGAGGCTGATCTCCATGACCCGGTTTGACCATAAAAGCGGCTATGAAGCCATGAACGAGTTTCTGTCCACCCTGGTGCCTTTTGACTCGGTGCTGTGCGGCAACGACCTGGTGGCCACCGGGGCACTGCAGGCTTTGAAGGAACAGAAGATCGCGGTTCCTGAGAGGGTGTCCATCGTGGGATATGATGACAGCGATCTGGCCAGAATCTCTCATCCGAGACTGACCAGCGTGCGGCAGCTGCCTTACACCATCGGGGAAAAGGCAGTGGAGGCGCTCATGAGGATGGCTGAAGGCCGGCGTGTAGAAAACCAGAAGCTGGACGCGGCGCTGACCATAGGCATGTCCACGGCAGCCAAGAGCTGAGAGAGTTTACAGAGGGAGTGAAAGGTGAATCAGAAAGAGAACATAGATGAGTATATAGACAGACAGCTGAACCGACAGATAGAGGATATCTGTCGGTTAGTTCGTATAGAGAGTGTGCGGCAGGAGCCTCTGCCGGGAAAGCCCTTTGGGGAGGGACCATGGGCGGCCCTTGAGACGGCTCTGGACATCGCCCGGGCCAAAGGGTTTCCGGCCCGTTCCATAGACGGGTGTGTGGGAGTGGTGGAGGCGGGAGGATTGGAGGAGGGGATCGACATTCTGGCCCATCTGGATGTGGTTCCCGCCGGCACGGGCTGGACCGTGACCGCCCCCTTTTGCCCTCTCCTTCACGACGGGAAACTCTACGGGAGAGGGGCGGCGGATAATAAGGGGCCTGCCGTCAGTGTGCTGTACGCCCTGGACGCGGTGAGGAGCCTGGGAATTCCTCTGAGGAGAAGGGTACGGATTCTGTGGGGAACCGCCGAGGAGACCGGATGTGAGGATTTGCCCCACTTTTACGGAAGATACCGGCCGGCTCCCATGACCGTGTCGCCGGATGCGGCATTTCCGGTGATCACCAGGGAAAAGGGCCGTTTTGAAGCTCACATGACCGGGGAGTACCAGGAAGGAGATGTCCTTCGCATCGACTGTGATGGCCCTGCAAACGGGGTTCCCGCCTCTGCGTCGGCGGTTCTGGGGCCGTGGAAGGAAGAGGAAGAGGTGAAAAGGCGGTTGGACCAGGCGGGGGTTCCATATCAGCTGCACAGGCAGAGGGAAGGCCTGAAATTGACCGTCAAGGGAAAGGCGGCCCACAGCGCCTCTCCCCAAAAGGGGGACAATGCCCTTGTGAAACTTCTCGCTCTGCTGGCCCGTCTGCCGGGGACTCAGACGCGGTTGAAAGAGATGGCTGGGGTATTTCCCCATGGAGACCATTTCGGCACGTCCTTTGGGATCTCGCCGGTGGGGGAGGAAAGGTTCACCATAAGCCTGAACCGCCTGTCCTGGAATCCAAAGGCAGGGCTCGTCGGAGTATGTGACTGCAGAGTCCCGGCGGGCATGACAGAGGACATGACAGCCGCGCCTGTCAGGAAGATGTTGGGGGCTATGGGGATCCGGGTGGAGGGAGACTGGGTGGCTCCTCATACAGTGCCGGATGACAGTGAGTTTGTGAGGACCCTGCTTAGGTGTTGGGAGGAGTGCAGCAAAAGACCGGGAGCGGTGAAATCCATAGCCGGGAATACATATGCCCACGGCATTCCCGGGGCAGTGGCCTATGGGTTTGCGGACCCTGAGATCCGCACCGGAACTCATGGCCCGGATGAATATGTCAGTATCTCCCAGCTGGTTTTGGGCACCAGGATCTATGCCCACATGATTTGGGAGCTTTGCAGGTGAATCCGGAATTAAGGAGCAGTAGAGGAGTCTTTGACATGGGCATCTAAATTGTGACATCCGGAGGGATATGGTGCTTGATTTTGTAAATTTTGTAATAATTTGTAAAATATCGTCAGAAAAAAGTCTGTTAATATAAGGGATTGGTAAGGTCTTAAAGGAAAAAATCTGATAAAATAGAGATAATAGGAAAGTAAAATGACAGTGCCGTGAGAAAGGAGCAGAGAAGGATGAAGAAGTGTTGGCAAGTGTTGAGAAGATTGTTGTTTCTGGCAGCAGTAGTCTGTATCTGCTCCGGGTTTACGGTGGCAGGCAAAGGGTATGCGGCTTATCGGGAGGCTGTGGAGGAGATGAGCCTCGAGGAGAAGGTAGCCCTGATTCGGAGCAAAGATACCTACACCGAGTATGAGGAGCTTCCCCAGGTGTATGTGCAGGCGGTGATCGCGGTGGAGGATAAGCGGTTTGAGCGGCACATGGGATTTGACGTCATCGCCATATGCAGGGCCATAAGGAACGATATCAGAGCCAGGGCGCTTGTGGAGGGCGGCAGCACCATCACCCAGCAGCTGGCTAAGAATATGTATTTTGAGCACGACAGAGACCTAACCAGGAAGGTGGCGGAAGTCTTTGTGGCCATGGACCTGGAGAGAGCCTACACGAAAGATGAGATCTTTGAGTTGTATGTCAATGGGATTTATTTTGGGGACGGCTACTATGACGTGGCAAGTGCAAGCCGGGGCTACTTTGGGAAGGAGCCGGAGGAGATGAGTCAGTACGAGAGCACCCTCCTGGCAGGCATCCCCAACGCGCCGTCCGCCTATGCCCCCACCAAGCACCCGGACTTAGCGGCTAAAAGGCAGCTTAAGGTGCTGGAGCGGATGGAGGCATGCGGATATTTATCTGCCCAGGAGGCGGAGACCGTAGCCGAGACGGCGGCAGGACTTCTGGCGGATGTGAGGTAGAGGAGTTAATGGAGAAATGGTTTCTCCACCTCCGTGAGGATCCGGATAAAGGCATTCATATATTTGGTCAGATAATGATCTTTCCGGTGGCATACGTAGAAGCTGCGCCGGTTTTCGATCCCCTTGATGGGGTAGATACTGCAATAGGGATAGAGCTCCGGAGACATCTCGATGTAGTTGATAGGGCAGATGAACACGGCATCACAGGCCAGGGCAGTGCGTTTGCCCACCTCGATGCTGGTGGTCTCCAGGAGAATCCGTGGTTGAATATCATACATGACAAACAGCCGGTCCTGAGTGGTGCGGACACTGTGGCCGGGTTTGCTGCAGACAAAGAATTCCTCTTTGGCTTCTGTGATACTGATCTCAGAGCCAGAGGGGATTCTTTTTGCCAAAGACGTGCTTTTGCTGGTGAAGAGAACCAGTTCCTCATCCTCGATCAGGATATAGTGAAGCTCTTCGTGTTTCGGGTAGGTGGTCAGGCAGGCCAGATCCAGGGCGCCCTCCAGGATCATGGACTCG
Organism: Hungatella sp.; assembly: GCA_022792815.1. Lineage (GTDB taxonomy): Bacteria > Bacillota > Clostridia > Lachnospirales > Lachnospiraceae > UBA3402. The sequence goes on along the minus strand of JAAWBS010000017.1, from coordinate 9,261 downwards.
ATGGTGGCAGAGCCGTGTTCGTGCAGATCCAGATTGACCAGAGGAAACTGCTTCCTAAATCTGGGCAGGACATAGGGGAGCACCTGCATGGCCCGCTGAACAGGGATCCCCAGTCGTATATTGCCGTAGTCCTCGTGGTTGATCTCCTCGATCTCCCGGGCCAGGTTCTGGTTGATCGTCAGGACCTGTCTGGCTGCCTCCGCGTATTTCTGCCCCGCGAAGGTCAGGGTGATGGGATCCGTATTCCGGTTGAAGATAGGGGCGCCGAGGTTGGTCTCAGCCAGCTTGATCATCTGGCTGAGAGATGGCTGGGATACATAGAGTTTCCTGGCCGCAGCAGTGATGCTGCCTTCTTGTAAAACCGTGAGAATATACTGAGCGTGTTTGGTATTCATGGAAGCCTCCTTGAGACGATTATACCATAAGTTTTTTCTTATGGAAATAATAATTTCTTTTATATTTGTCATATGCCCCCTGAAGTGATACCATACAGTCAGAATAAGTCCATAGGGACTGAGAGAAAAGAGGAGGAAGCAGCATGGAAATCAAGAAAGCCGCTATGGCGGGAACCCTCGAGTCCAGCGATGCCCAGGTGAGTGTGGAGCCGGGGACAAAGGGAATCGAGCTGTCCATCGAGAGCAGCGTGATCCATCAGTTTGGAAGACAGATTAAGGCCACTGTGTTGGAGACCTTAAACCGTCTGGGAGTTACGGACGGAAAAGTGACGGTGGTGGACAAAGGCGCTTTGGACTGTACTCTGAAAGCCAGAGTGGAGTGTGCGGTATACCGGTCCAACGAGGTCGCCGAGAATCTGCCGTGGGGAGGTGTGATCCGATGAGCCACCCGAATAAGAAGAGACTGAGACGTTCCATGATGTTTTTAAACTGCCAGAAACCGGGGCTGATCAAGGATCCTTACATCTACCGGCCGGATTCCATCATGCTGGATCTGGAGGATGCGGTGGCTGAGAATCAGAAGGATGCGGCCAGATATTCCCTCTATCACGCTCTGCAGGAGATCGACTATCGGGGTGTGGAGCGGGTGGTCAGGATCAATGGGCTGGACACCCCCCACTGGAAAGAGGATATCCGTGTCTGCGTGGCCGGCGGAGCCGACACCATAAGGATCGCAAAGACAGAGTCTGCCAAGGACGTACATATGGTGGAGGAGCATGTGCTGGCTGCGGAGAGAGAGTTCGGGAGACAAGAAGGTTCCACACTCCTTATGGCAGCACTGGAGTCCTGCAGAGGGGTTCTCCACGCACTGGAGGTGTGTGAGTCCTCCGACCGCCTCATCGGAATCGCCTTAAGCGGCGGGGACTATACCAAAGATCTGCAGACCGTGATCACCGGAACCGGGGTGGAGCTGCAGGGGGCAAGACAGCAGATGATCATCGCGGCCAGAGCAGCGGGAGTACAGTGCTGGGACACGGTATTTACCAATCTGGATGCCATGGATGTGTTTGAAGAAGAAGTGAAGATGATCAAGATGATGGGCTTTGACGGGAAATCCCTTGTCAACCCCAGACAGATCGACATCGTCCATAAGATCTTCACGCCGACTCAAAAGGAGATCATCTTCGCGGAGAAGGTGGTTCGGGAGATCGATGAGAAGAAGGCTCAGGGCATCGGCGTCTTCACCGTGGACGGCAAGATGATTGACATCGCATTTTATGACGGAGCAAAGAGAACCATTGACCTGGCCAAGGCATCAGGCGTATATGAGGGGGATTTGTGAGATGATCAATGCAGTTGGAAGAGAAATTCCGGAGGAAATCCTGAAACTCACCGGTAAAGAGGGGTATCAGGGGGCAAAAGCGAAGGACAATTATGAATTTACCCGGGGAGCGGCCAAGATCCGCGCCATGGTGGATCCGGGCAGAAGCAAGCTGGCGGAGAGCATCCGCGATGTCTTGACAAAATGCGGCATCCGGGACGGCATGACTGTCTCCTTCCACCATCATTTCAGGGAGGGGGACTATGTGGTCAATATGGTCATGGAGGAGATCCACAAGATGGGGATCAAGGATCTGTCCATCTGCGCCACGTCTCTCGGAAAGGCCCATGATCCCATCGTTCCCATGATCGAGGACGGGACAGTCACCAGCATCCGTTCCTCAGGCGTGAGAGGAAAGATCGGAGAGGCCATCTCCACAGGCAAGTTAAAGAATCTGGCTGTGATGTGCTCTCACGGAGGACGTGTCCGCGCCATCGAGTCCGGGGAGGTACATATCGATATCGCGTTTATCGGCGCTCCCTCCGCAGACGAGTACGGCAACTTAAAGGCCAACGGCGGCAAATCAAACTGCGGCGTCTTATCCTACGCCATGGCAGATGCTCAGTATGCGGATAAGGTAGTGGCCATCACCGATACGCTGGTGCCGTTTCCTAATGTGCCGGCCAGCATCTCCATGACCAATGTGGACTACGTGGTGGTGGTCGACGAGATCGGCAATCCGGCTAAGATTGCAACCGGTGCTGCCAAACCTACCACGGATATGAGAAAACTTCGGATGGCGGATTACTGTACTCAGTTTGTCATCAACACGCCCTATTTTAAGGACGGTTTCTCCTATCAGACCGGTGTGGGCGGCGCTTCCATCGCCTCCACCATCTCTCTGGCAGAGGAGATGGAAAAGAGAGGAATCCATATGGGATTCGGCGTGGGAGGACTGACCGCTCCCATGTGCAGCCTCTTAGAGCGGGGGCTGGTGGATGTGCTGGTGGATACCCAGGACTTTGACTTGGGAGCCGTGGAGTCCATCCAAAAGCATCCGGACCGGCACATCGAGATCTCCGCATCCGAGTATGCCAACCCATTTAACAAGGGCGCCTATGTAAATAAGCTGGATTTTGTGATCCTGGCGGCGCTGGAGGTGGATGTTAACTTTAACTGCAATGTGGTGGTGGGCTCTGACGGGGTCATCACCGGGGCTCAGGGAGGCCACCCGGACACGGCGGCAGGAGCAAAGTGCACTATCGTCATCGCTCCCCTTCTTCAGGGAAGGATCCCGGCGGTCTGTACCAATGTGACCACCGTGACCACACCGGGAGAAACCGTGGATGTGATCATCACCGATTACGGCATCGCCATCAATCCAAAGAGGCAGGACCTGATGGAGTGCATGAAGGACAGCAAGCTTCCGATCCGCACCATCGAGGAGCTGAGAGATATGGCTTACAGCATCGTAGGAGAGCCTGACCCGGTGCAGTTTGGCGATCGGGTGGTAGGAATCATCGAGGGCCGGGACGGCACCATCATGGATGTGGTGAGGGAGATCAAGCCCTACGAATTTAAAGACTGAGAGAGGAGTGGCCTGTCTGAGGGAGACAGTACACGGTTCCACGCCGAGACAGAGCTGCAAAAATTGAACATGTACAATCCATGACGGATCCGGAGAGAGAAAGTCGTGTACTTTGGGCAGAACAGGGAACTGGCCGAAGTAGAGGGAAGGTGTCAGCACAGGAGACACTTTGTCATGGATCATGGGAGATGGGCAGACTGCGGCATAAAAAAGATACAAGTGATACAATGTGGAGGGATAACTATGTCAGAGTTGGTAGTAGGTATTTTGGGATTTGCCTGTATCACAGGCATCGTGGTAACACTTTTTAAGAGCAAGACGCTGCCCAGCATCGCGTTCATCGTATTTCCGATGATTTTGGCGTCTGTACTGGTAGCCGGCGGATATTACACCTGGGACAACATCGGTTCTCTGATCAAAGGGGGATTCGGAAGTACAGGTCCCACAGCGGCACTGTTTGTATTCAGCGTACTTTATTTCGGAATCATGACAGACGCGGGTATGTTTGATGTGATCATCGGGAAACTGATGAAGCTGGTAAAAGACAATGTGGTGGGGGTCTGTGTCATGACCTGTGTCATCGCCCTCATCGGCCATCTGGACGGCGGCGGTGCTTCCACCTTCTGCATCGTCATACCGGCCATGCTTCCGGTGTACAAGAAGATGCATATGCGGCCCACCACTCTGCTGTCCATCAGTGTCCTGGCGATGGGTGTGTTAAACCTCATGCCATGGGCCGGTCCTACTATGCGGGCCGCCACGGTTCTGGGGATTGAGGCCGGTTCTCTGTGGCAGACCATTCTGCCGATCCAGATCGTGGGAATCATCATGAGCCTGGGAGTAGCGGTGATTTTCGGTATGATCGAGAAGAAGCGGGGGGCCGGCCTGAAGGGAAGGCTGGCTGAGATCGAGGGAGAAGTAGTCTTAAGTGAAAGCGGAGCCGCGGCAGTCAATGAACTGGCCAGGCCCAAACTGTTCCTGTTCAACATCCTCTTGACTCTGGGTGTCATCTCCCTGCTGATCAAGGATATCTTCCCCAGCTATGTGCCGTTTATGATCGGTGTGGCCACAGCTATCCTGGTAAACTATCCGGGGGCCAAGATGCAGAAAAAGATCATCAACAGCCATGCAGGTCCGGCCCTGATGATGTGCAGCACTCTGATGGGCGCAGCCGTGCTCATGGGTGTGCTGGTAAAGAATGTAGATGATGTGACCAGTGTCATCACCTGCATGTCCAATTTAATCAGCAGCATACTCCCGGCGGTATTGGGACGTCACCTGCCCATCGTCATCGGGATCTTGAGTGTGCCGTTGGCTCTGGCATTTGACACGGACAGCTACTTCTACGGTATGCTTCCGGTTATGATCGGAATCGGTGAAGGGTTTGGAATCGCCGCAGTTCCCATCGCCATCGCCATGGTGATCTGCCGCAACTGTGCCACCTTCATCAGCCCTATGGTGCCGGCTACCCTCTTAGGTGTAGGTCTGGCCGATGTGGATATCAAGGACCATATCAAGAACTCCTTCTTGTGGGTGTGGGGATTCAGCTTTATCTGTATGATCGTCGGTGTCATCCTGGGAATCATCCCCTTCTAAAGGGACAAAGGAAAGCCGATTTCTGCCAAATAGATAGAGAAAGTTTCAGGAGAAAGCTATCCCGGTGCAAGCCGGGATGGCTTTCTCCTTTTGAATACCTGTGGGGCCGGCAGCTGCTGCAGCGCAGGCGATGGACTCAGACAGTCAATCCCGGGAATCAGAATTTCCGATTATCTACGGCAGCCACAAAATGCAGCAGTTTTTCGTTGAATTCCTCGGCATGGCAGTGGAAGAACACATGGCCGCCGTGCTCAAAGGTATAGCTCTCTTTATAGGGAGCATTGACGGCATCTTTTGGATACCATTTGGCGACTACGTCTTTGACGTTGGCAGTCACCTTTCCGTCAGCCCCGAAAAACACCATGGGGACATCGATGAGAGCTGTCAGGCAGCAGGGAAGCGTGCAAATATGTGTACACCTTGGAGGCGGCAGATTACTACCGGGCGGGAGCCAAGGTGATGTATTACTGTCAAAAAGGGAGGCGGACATGGAATCAATAGTACGAGGCAAAGATGATCATGAGCCGGATGCTCCCGGAGGCAGTCCCTGGAACTTGGGCGATGGCAGCTTTGGCGGCCAATCCGGTGCCGGGGATTTCTTGTTGTAGTGGCTGAAATGAAGGGAAACCGAAATGGTTTGACCTTAATACATGACGACAGATAGTTGAATTCAAATTTCAGAAAGAGAGGGTGTACCGAAAGGCATAGGTTTTGGTTAAAAATCGGGATTGGGAAAGATAACCAAAAAAGCCAGAGAAAAAAGAAAGATTTGTATTGACTTTTTGTGAAATTCATAGTAATCTTATAGACGTTTAAATAAAAAAGAAGGTTAACCAAAACCTATACTTATTGGTTCAATCCATTAAATTCATGCCGTGAAGGGGAGGACAGGGTGTCCGAAACAGCAGATTAGGCATGTAATTTGATAGGCTATTAACTTCAAATAATATATAAAAACGGAATATAAACAGATAAATTGATATGACAGAATTCACTGACAATATCGATTCGAGAAAATAACTTTAAATAATTATTAATATCAGGAGGTAATAGGATTGGCCACAGACGCTGTAACAGATTCCAAAAACCTGATAGAAGGCTTTATCCGTGAGCATGTTACCGGACAGGGGCTGGATAGGCGGACGGAAAAGGCATATCGTCTGGATCTGGAACATTTTTATATCTGGCTGGACCAAACAGACAACAGGTACAGAGGCGCAGAGGGACCAAAGACAGATGGATGGGAGAGATGTACCAAGGCTTATCTGGATTATTTGAGAGTAGAGAGGAAATTAAGTTATTCCACTATATGCAGAAAGGACCGGGTACTGAGTTATTATCTCTCCTATCTGTCAGGAAAAGGCGTGATCTCCGGTTATCGCCCTCCATTAAAATATGTAAGAGGAAAGAGAGTTCCCAGAAAGAAAAAAGAATCTGGTCTTTTATCACGTAAAGATGCGGATGCCTTATTTGCGGCGATGAACCGGGAATATGAGAACCTGGACAGTGAGTTCCGCAGAAGAATCTGCCTGCGGGACATGGTGATGATGGAACTGCTTTTCTGTCACAAGATTGAAATCAGCGAATTGCTTCGAATGCGGGCCGGAGACTATGATTCAAAAACAGGAAACCTTCTGATCCGCAGAAAGCGGGAAGAAGAAAGCGGCATCTACCTGTATTCCAAAGAGCTGCGCCGGAAAATGGGGTTGTGGCTGGAGGAAAGGGAACATTTCTGCCGGGAGGGGCAATACCGGGATATCATGTTTCTTTCCAAGCTGGGAAGGCCCTTGTCTATGGAGATGGTGGTGAAGATCTTTGATAAGTATCGGCTGCTGGCAGGAATTGAGAAAGAGTTTACGCCCAGAGACTTGAAAGAAGGGGTTATGAAGGCATATGCCCGGGAGCTGGTGATGGAGAGGTGGGGGTAGTTGTGAACATCCTTATATCACAAATGTGATGAAAGCTTCAGATGAAAGGATCAAGACAATGAAAATATTGTATTTTTCGCAATTTTATACACCAGAATCTATAGCCCCCTCTTTTCGCGCGACAGAACATTCTAAAATTTGGTCCAAAATGGGACATGATGTTACGGTATTTACAGGTTATCCCAATTATCCGTCAGGGAGAATTTTTGAAGGATATATTCCTAAACTGATGAGTAAAGAGTCCATAGATGGTGTAAATGTAATCAGAAGTAAATTAGTGGCAGTACCAAACACATCTGTGATAAAAAGACTGGAAAACGCTTTGAGCTATTTCTTTTTTGGGCTCTTTAATATTATTTTTAATAAAAGAAAAATAGGAAAAGAATTTGATGTTGTATTGGGAACTTCCGGGGTTGTGTTCAATGCTTTGCTGGCCCAAATTTATTCGTTTTTTTACCGGATACCATTTATTTTCGAAATTCGTGATATTACATATGTCCAAATGCAGGCAACCGGAAAGAGAAAAGACAGCTTGGCGGTAAAAGGCATGAAAATGTTAGAGCTTTTTCTATGTAAAAAGGCATCAAAGATTGTCGTAGTAACAAACGGATTCAAGAAAAGTTTGATTTTAGATGGTGTCCAGGAAGAAAAAATAGAAGTGATTACAAATGGTGTGGATGTGAAACCATTGAAAAACGTACCGAATTCAAGAGAGAAATTTGTGTTGAGTTACTTTGGCACATTAGGAATCTCTCAGGACATTGTAAATACGTTTGCGTATGGGAAAGTGATTGCTGATTTAACAGATGATTTTGAATATCTCATTATCGGAGAAGGGGCACAAAGAAAAGAGGCAGAAGAGCAGTCTGAGAAAAGTGAGAACTTTTTTATACATCTGCTTCCGGGAATGTCAGCAGAAAATTTGGAACCCTACTATTGCCATACCCAGATGTCAGTGATCACATTGCGGAAATCCGAGAACTTTAAGCATACGATTCCGTCAAAGCTTTTTCAGATTATGGGAAGAGGAATTGCGGTATTGTTTATTGGTCCTGATGGGGAAGCAGCTGATATTATAAGGAAATACCATGCGGGAATTGTGCTTACTGACTCGACAGAAGAGGATTTGGTTAAGTTAAAAAACTTTTTTGCAGACAATGGATGGAAAGATGAAGTGAATCAAATGGGAAGGAATGGCAGAAAAGCGGTAGAAGAACACTATTTGAGAACAGCGCTGGCAAAACGTTATATCGATGTAATGGATTCAGTGAGGTCAAAGTGATGCCCGATATTTGGAAAGTAGTGAATACTGTTCGCTATATGACTCTGAGACAATGGCGCTACAGGTTATACTACACTGCCAGAAACAGATTGATAAAAAGAAAAGTAAGACATAGAAAGAGCAATATGATCCCACAGCCGCTCTCCCTATATTACAGAAATGATCTTCATAGAAGTGAATCTGTAATTTGTGCTGACAACATATGCAAACTGCAATTTAATACAGTTTCTGATCTTATAAAAAAATTTGATAATCAGGTAGACTGGGATTTATCACAGGAGGAGTATCGTCTTGTCTGCTTTAAAATAAATTCATTTAGATGGTTATTGGATTTATCAGATGCTTATAAATATACAGGCAATTCTGCTTATATTAAAAAGGGATTTGAATTCATTGATGACTGGCATCAAAGGAACGGAACCGTGATCTCCGGGGATAAATGGAATCCGTATGTCATTGCAGAGCGCATCATGAATTGGATTGGATTCTGCAGTGAATATTGTGTAATGCAGAACAAGGATATCTCATTATATGCCGGCTGGATCTATGAACAGGCAAGAGAGCTAAATGTATCGTTAGAATATCATTTGGCAGCGAATCATTTGTTGAGTGAAGGAAAGGCCTTGCTCGCAGCAGGGGTATTTCTGAAAGATTCCGGATTCTATAAATCAGGGAAAAAATTACTTGATAAAGAGTTTAAAGCTCAGTTTTTATCAGATGGAGGGCATTATGAAAGAAGTATTTCCTATCATGTAGAGTCCTTGCAGCAGTATTTTGAAGCCCTGGTGATTTTGACGATTTGCCAGGATTCAGAAGCCTCTGATTTTGCAGAGATGATGAAAGAACCGTACCGGTATCTGAATGGAATGATAGGGGTGTCTGGAGAGATACCATTGTTCAATGACGCTGCATACGATTATCCTTTCTACAATGCAGCGGATTTTTTGGCAACAAGTGGAATGATATATAAAAGCAGCCCAACCAACGGCAAGATAGGAGAATATTATAGGAGATGGAATATTACTGATTTCAAAAAGGAAAATATAGACTGGAAAGCTCGGGATCTCTATGAGTCTACCGGGTATATGCACCATAAGATCAAGGTGGGGAAAGATGAATATTCATTCTTTTTCGATGCGGGAGACGGCGGC
>JAAWBS010000016.1 GCA_022792815.1 Hungatella sp. | reverse complement strand
TTGAAAGCCTTGGTTATGATAGTTCTAAGTTAGTAAAACGCAACGATAACTAACATTATTCTGTTTTCTATACTTGTAAAAATGGGGTTTTATGAACCCTTATACAAGTGCGTTCAAAAATACACTTTATTTTTCACTCTTCCCTCCTGAAATTGCTTTCTCTCTCTGATTACCGCTCCTGCTTTCTCCTATCCAGCTCTTCTCTCACCTGTCTCATGTATTCCGGCGTCAGATCATAAAATTTCATACAGACGATGTTTACAATCAGCCCCATCAGGGAAAAACCATACAATCCCAAGATACCGATGGCAAAAAGAGGCATCGAGAAGGGATCCTCCGCAGTGGGAAGTGTACCGGTAAATCCGATAGCCGCACAGAGGAGAGCGATCACCGTCGGCCCCAGGGAAGAGATAAACTTGTCAGCCAGGTTGAAGGAGGCGCCGATGGTTCCCGGACAGTATTTGCCGCTTATATAGTACTCATAGTCAATGACATCGGCCAACATGGGGTTCAGCACATTGGTGCCGATCATGCCGAATCCCTTCATCAGAAGGAACAGCACCAGATAAGCAAGGGTGAAGGCGCTCCAGCCGGCGAATCCCTCATAACCCGGAAAATTCAGGCTCTTGTAATCGCCGAAGACCCACAGCAGAATGGAAAGTCCGCAGGTCACCGCCCCGCCCCAGCTGGAGATCAGCATGGCCTTTTTGGCACCGTACTTCCGGCCGATGGCCCCCAGGCCGACCAGGATCATGAGAATGCTGGGAATCATAGTATAGCTGTTTATGGCAGAGTTGAGTTTTGCATTTCCTACAGCGATAGCATACATGATGATGACAACCGTGGCATTTCCCTGTAAGGTGGTTGCCAGCTTATCGGTTCCGGCCGACAAGATCAGCATGCGGAAAGGCCGATTGGTCCGAAAAAGGCGCACAATATCTGCCAAACGGACCTTCTCCCCCCTCTTTTCCTGGCTTTGGGCTGCTGCCTGCCGGTCATATGGACAGAAGAAAAACAGGTAAACCAAAAGGAAGGCAAAGCCTGCCACTGTGTATATGGTAATCAATGTCTTGAAAAAGGTCAGATTAAACCCTCTGGAGGCCGGCAGCAGATGAGAATACACATATACATTTACCACGGTGTAGAAAATCGTAAGGTAAATCCCGTTTACCATGCCGTAAGTGGCCCGTCCTTTTCCGTCTCTGATACAGATCTGGGCGGTGGAGCGGAGGCCGCAGACCTGCATGGTGGTACAGACCACAAACAACAGGTAAAGCACCACAAACACAGCCTGGCGGACCGTCCCTTCCGGAAGCATAGGGGGAACATGGACCATAATTTGCCCCACTGCCATGGTGCCGATCCCTCCGGCCACCATATAGGGGGTAAATTTGCCCCACCTGGTGTTGGTCCTGTCCGCCACAGAACCCATAGCCAGGTCCGTAACCGCATCCCAGACTCGGAAAACCGTCACAAAGCTTCCTGCCAGGACAACGCTGAATCCCACAACATTGTTGAGATAATAACTCAAAAAACCGGTAAAGCTTGTCATCAGATTGGCGGTAAAGGCAATCATGGGAAGGCACAGAAGTTTCAGCCACTCAGAACTCTTATTCTCTTCTCTCATCACGTTTCTCCTCCTCTTATTTTCACACATCGGCGTTCCAGTAATCGCCAAAGCGTCTCCTGCACTCTGCTGCGAGCAGGAACATGTTTGCTCCGTTGTCGATCTCTCTCAAAATTTCCTCTCTGTGCTCCGGCGGCACGTTATGTCTGACAGCCGCCCAGATCATCTCCCTGGAAAATCGCTTGTCGTAATCAAAAGGCACTATATCCGCGGTTCTCATAAGCCACAGCCGCAGTTTCTTCTCCAGTTCTGACCGCACCCTACGGTATTGAGGGTCAGAAATCACATTGGTCCGCTCCCCGGGATCCTGGTTCAGATCATAAAGCTCATCAGCCTCATCGACTCTTGCCACATACTTGTAGTCCATGGTCCGCACCATAAATCCTTTGGCATGGGCTGACGGGTCTGTCTGAGCAAAATGTCTGGGATAGTAGGGGCTGTAAGGCGGCGTTCCCTGAGGACCTCCTGCATGAAATTCGTCACAGTGGATTTCCTCCGGATTGCGGCCTCCTTCACAGGTGACAAACTCCCTGACTCTCCTGGTTCTGTCTTTCAGCACTTCTGTCAGGGAAAAGCCGTAGTGAGAATGGCTCGGCGCCGCGCCTGCCATCTCCATGGCTGTGCCGTAAAAATCCACCAGCTCCACCAGGCTGTCACTGACCCCCGGGTCCACCTCATATCCTTTGGGAGGCTTTATGAGAAACGGCACATTGGTCAAACAGTCCTCAAAGGTGTTCTGGGCCTTTTCGGCAATTCCGAAATCACCTGCAAAATCTCCGTGGTCCGAGAAGAAAAAGATGGCAGAGTTATCATACTCACCACTCTCCTTCAGAGCATCACACAGACGGCGGAATTGATGGTCCACCTTAGCCACCATAGCCAGATAGGCGGCCCGCAGCTCTGTCCACTGCTCCTCCGTATATCCGTCAAGTTGCTGGTTTTTCCTGATGGCCCGGTGAATTTCGGCCTTTCCACGGCACTCCTCCGGAAGAATCCGCCTCCCCATCTTGGAACGGCGAATCATGGAGAAGTAAGGCTCCTCGGCCTGGTAGGGCGGGTGGGGATAGATCAGACCCAGAAACAGGCAGAGCGGCTGGCCCTGAGGCTTGTCTCGGATCCGTCTGATGGCGGCATCTACATCCTCGTCGTCTCTGGTATAGATTTCCCCTTTCCCGTCCGATGTGGGCTGACCGCTGTACATGGCCCTAAAGTCCAAGGGATTTTGGCGGGTCCGCGACTTGTCAGAGACTTTGGGAGGCCGGATATTGCCCCCGTAAAAGATCTCGCTGGCGTGACGGCTCAAAGCCTCCTCTTCCTGGGCAGCCACCAGGTCGTTTCTGGCGTTCATCCACACATAGTAGCCCTGACTTTTCAGCTCACTGAATATAGACTCCTCGCCCTCTCTCAGCAGGTGAGTCATCGTTCTGTGCCCCCTCACATGGGGATACAGCCCGGTGGTGAAACTGCAGCGGCTTGGAACACAGACCGGATTCTGGCAGAATGCCCGGCGGAAGGACACGGCATCCGTTCCGGCCATCTCGTCCAGAAAGGGGGTGTAGGCTGCCGGGTTTCCAAGGTGTCCCATACTGTCCGCCCGCATCTCGTCCGGATTAAAAATAATGATGTTGGGTCCCATGTTTTCCTCCTTGTAACACTTATTGCGGAAACTGGATTTATTATACAAGGCCAAGTGGAATTTCCATTGTCTATATCCGATATCATTGCCCTGTTTTTGGCATATTTTGTAAAAAAAAGAAGCCCCGGGAGCGGCCTGGCACCCTTGGCTTCTCTGCTTCTCTCTCAGGAACCGTGTTCTTTTTTCTATCTTCCCGGTGAAACTCCATAGACGTTCTGAAAGGAGCGGCAAAACTGGGAACTGTTCTTATATCCGCATTTTTCCGCGACCTCCCACAATTCCAGGTCGTGCTGGAGATAGCAGACAGCCGCCTGACAGCGGAGTCTGTGAACCAGCTGGGAGAAGGAACAGCCGCAGTCCTTTTTGATCAGTTTGGAAAGATAGTCGTAGGAAATACCGCAGTGGTCTGCTGCCCGGGAGAGAGTAACCTTCTCGGTCAGATTCTCCTCCACCCATCGAATACACCGCTTTACATATAGACTGTAGTCCTGCTGCCTGGCCTCTCTGACTTTTCTGCAATAGATGAGAGCCGCTTTCTTCCTCAGATTGATCAGCTGTTCGACGTCACCTGCATCCTTGATCTGCTGGGCGAAATCGGCACAGATACTTCTCACCACCACGCTGGAGGCCCCTCCATCCTCTGCCGCCCGGCAGTAGACGCTGTTGGCGCTTGCGATCCCGTACTTGACCCGCAGCAGTGTCTCCTCACCGGCCATCATATGAACCGCAGGCATATAGTTGTATTCATCCGTGTAGGTCCGAATCATCTCCATGCTGCCGTTGGCGATGGCAGTGCGGATCACCTTTTCGTGCTTTGCGTTGTATCGTATCTGGGCAGTCGGGTTTAGACGGTGGATCTCCCTCATGTCCAGCTCCTGCCTGACGGAGGCTTCCTTTCTCCCAGGGGCCCGTGTCGGTCCAGCCGTCTCCTGAGGAATCCCGCGAAACAGCCTGACCGCACTTTTGATGTCCCCGAAACTGTATCGGGGCAGATCCGATTCAATCATGGCGGAAATGAGTTCTTCGATATAAAAAGGTCCGACGCACAGCAGATACTTCTCCTGTTCCAACATCACCGCAGCCGCATAAAAATAGTACTCCCCCACCAACAGAGGGGAGCTGATTTCCTGAAAATCCGAATCTCTGCCGGCAAGAGACAACACATAGCCGATAAACTTCTCTCGGGAATCATTACGGCGTCTCTGAACCATGGCATGCTTGGAATATTTGATAAAATCCGCAGTCAAAGTCCCGTCGTCTCCCATAAGAACCATATCCAGTTTGCTCAAAGCGTTTAAATTCTTCAGATAATCAATATATTTGGCCACCATCTGTCCGGCCATACTCTCCCCGCCTTCTTTTTTTCATAGAAACGATACCCGAATTTTCGAGGCCACCATGGGAACCGGAGGGTCCTGGGCGGCCCCTGCCGCTGCCTGCCACTCTTCCTTCGGATCCTGCCGGCATTGAGAAAGGATCTCCATGTTGGCTCGCCTAGCCTCCAACTCCGCCAGCACCAGTCTTGGGTCTTTCATCTTAGCTGCGACAGCGTGGGACAGCATTGAAACAATCTCCGGGGATTCGGTAAACCGGTTTTGAGTCTCCCACGGGTCTGCCTCCACGTCAAACAGCTCCTTCGGAGCGATATAGGGGAAATGAGGGGCGTACAAGCCGACACATAAAAACTGCGGGGCCTGGTGGTCCTCCCCCAGATAAGCGACTGCCGCGTCCGTCACGTCTCGGTCAAACGCCAACACCGTAGAATCACCGCCACCCATACACCGGATAGCCAGATGTTCGATCCGCCCTCTGTTCCAGGGCAGAGCCTCAGTGTCTATCTTTTTCTGTCTTCTCCCGTAAGTCGTGGGAGTAATGTCTCCCACCAGACGTTTTATAAAGCCATGCCTCTGGTCCGGCCCCACAAAATGCATTCTGCCGCAGAGAGTCGTCTCATATCCGCCGGCATTGAGCGAATGTACAAAGGTTGGGATTTCCGAATCCAGGGAGGCGTCATTGGTCAGCGCCTTCAGCCGGCTCGGGAACTGCCCGGTCAGCATACTCAGCCTGGAAGGGACACACAGAGGGCAGGCTGCATAACTGTTTCTCATGACTGTCCCCGCAGCCGCCAGCCGGTCAAGATTAGGATTTCCCACCAGTGTATTGCCGGCATTTCCCTGAACTTTGTAGGCATGCTGATCCGAAATAATAAAAAGAATCTCTTTTGACATAGGACCTCCTGTTTCTGCCGTCATCGTTACCCTTCTATTATAATCTTCACTTGTCCGATGTCATTGTCTGTTTTTGTAAATAATTGTCTGTTTTCGCCTGCTTTGCCATTTATCCAAACCTCACTCCCTCCGAGAAGCTCCTTCCACGGCAATCCCCATAAAAACAGCCCATCCTCCGGCCAGTATCTGGGCGCCGCTCATACTCCACCACACCGCCGTCTCGCCAAAAAATCTGGGCAGGATTAAGAGAAGGACCAGCAGAAAGACCTCCTCCGAATACACTAACACGGCCGACCTTCCCGATTGTCCTGTGGCATAAAAACAGGCAGTGACAACCCTTGCCGCCGCCAGAAAGAGAAAACCCACCAAAATAATAGGCAGCCGGTCAACCACTGCCGCGCTCACCTCCCAGGAGGCCCCAAACAGCCTTCCCACATGGCTCCGGGTCAAAAATAACAGCACAAAACACAGAATCCCCACAGCCTCCGCCGTCACAAAAGCCATAGCCTGGACCCGCCTCAGAGACTGTTTGTCCCCCTTTCCGTAATAATCGCTGAACAGAGGCTGACACCCGTCTCCCACTCCCTGCAGCATCAGATACACGATACAGGAGGCATAGGACACCACCGCGTAACAGGCCACCGCCTGGTCCCCGCCGTATCTCATGAGAAAAAGATTCATCAGCAGCAGGCTGATATTGGGGCACAGGGTCACCCCGAAAGCAGAAAGCCCGACTCTCATAATATCAGAAAAGTACTTGCCGGAAAACCTCAGCTGCCACACAGGCAATTTCCTTTTCATCAAAAACCCCATACCTCCCACGGCAGTTACAAGCTGCCCCAGAACCGTGGCCACTGCCGCGCCTGCCACCCCGCTGTCCCAGACCCAGATAAACAGATAATCCAGAAATACATTGGTGATAAATCCGGCCGTCATGATGACCATGGAAAAAGCGGCCTCGCCGCTGTTGCGGACCAGAGGCGTGACTCCTGTCCCGAAGATTTGACACACCGCTCCCCCTATGACGATGACAAGGTAGACTCTCCCATACTGCCACACCACACCGGCCGCCCCCAGCACATTTAAAAACCAGGGAATCAACGGCAAAAAAGCCGCTGTCACCGCCGCAGCCGCCATGAAAAGACAGGCCGTGGTGACTCCCACGTACCGGTCTGCCTCCCTGTTCCTTCCAGAAGCCCTCTGTATGGAGTACCGGACAGCCCCGCCCATGCCGATCCCCGTGCCCAGAGCCTGAGTGAGCGCCACCGCCGGATAGACCAGATTGATGGCCGTGATCCCCGGGTCTCCCACCCGGTTCCCCACGAAATATCCGTCGACAATGGCATAGATCCCTGACATGGCAAATGCCAGGACAGATGGAATCACATATAGGAAAAAACGTTTAAAAAAGAAATATGTTTCGGATTTCATTATTGTCACCTCATGATAACTATATCCAAAAAAACGAAAATAGCAACCAGCTATTCTGCAGCAATCAATATTCCATCTGCACTTGATTTCTTTGCTCCAGGCGCGGCAATCCAGGCGCTTTTCATATTGGTACATTCTCACATCACCCCTATATTATTTTACATTTCGTTGCAAAGGTAAATCAGATGAGTTATAATAAACCCCTACAATCCAACAGTAACTTACAAACTATAGTCAAGCTATGGAGAGGTGATGAGTTGCAGGAAACACCATACAGGAGAATAGAGATATGAATATTAAGAGAGAACTTGAAACAAAAGTCAGCATAGCAAGCGGCATATATCTGAACGACATTGATATTGACCCGCTTACGATCAAGGCAATTATGATAAATGAAGTTGTTCCCTATGACCCTGTGCAGGATTTTTATGGAGTCCCCGATGCTGATTATCTGAAAACCACTATCCCTCTTTTGCAGGGGGCAGGAGCAGAGGTTATGTCTATAGAAAGATTTTGAAAGCCTGACAACCGTTGTCAGGCTCAAAGCGTTGAGAAAAAGCCTCAGACTCCGTCCCTCTCCAGATACAGTTTTGTATCCCTCTTCACATCCTCCAGAGTGATGGATGCCAGCTCCGCCTCCATGGCCTTTTGGACCCGCTGCAGCTTGTCGTCTAAAATCATATGGATATTCCGGCCCACAGGACAGGCGGTGCTGGGATTCTCATGGAAATGAAACAGCTCTCCATGTTCCACACACTCCACCGCATGGTAGATGTCCAGAAACGAAATCTGGTCCAAAGGCTTTGCGGCAGAAGCGCCCCCGGTCCCTCTCGTGACCTCCACCAGCCCTGCCGCCTTCAACTGCCCCAAGATCTTGCGGACTGCCACCGGATTCACGTTGGTGCTGCCGGCCAGAAAATCACTGGTCACTTTGTACTGTCCCTGAAACCTGTCCATACAGGCAAACATGTGGACAGCCAGGGTAAATCTGCTTGAAATCTGCATGAGAACCACCTGCCTTTCTGGTGACTATTCTACCCCCTTTTTGCTCCGGAGTCAATGGCTGTCAATAGTGATACACCTTCCGCTTGCCCACCAAAAACAGCACCATCACCCCGGCTGCCAGAACCTCCGCCGCCACCACAGACAGCCAGATTCCGTCCAGCCCCCACAGGAGAGGGAACACAAGCACTGCCCCGCTCTGAAACACCAGAGTCCTGCAAAAAGAGACCAGAGCCGAGGTCAGGCCGTCACCCAGAGCCGTAAAAAAGGAAGAGGTGAAGATGGAAAATCCCGACAGCAAAAAGGAGAAGGAAAAGACGGCAAAGCCGTGGACCGTCATCTCCAGAAGCTCCCTGTCATAGCTGACAAAAATAAGCGAAAGAGGCCTTGCTAAAATCTGACCCCCGAGAAACATGAGCAGGGAAAACACGCCCACAAGCCTCATGCTCTTCCTCCGGAGGCTTTTCAGCTCCTCATCGTGTTTCGCCCCATAGTGATACCCGATCACCGGCGCCCCTCCCACCGAATAGCCGATAAAAACCGCCTGGAAAATAAAGCTGACATACATGAGAACCCCGTAGGCCGCCACCCCGTTTTCTCCGGCATACTTCATCAGCTGGATATTGTAGAGCATACTCACGACAGACATGGAAATGTTGCTCATCAGCTCAGAAGAGCCGTTGGCACATGTCCTCCAAAGGGCTCTCCCGTCAAATTTACACCTTCCCAGCCGCAGCTGACTGCTGTTCTTCCTCCCGAAATAGATCAGAGGCACCACCCCGCCTACAAACTGGCTGAGGGCCGTGGCTGCCGCTGCGCCAGCCAGCCCCCAGGAAAATACTGCCACAAACACTCCGTCCAAAATCATGTTGGTAAAACCCGAGGCCACAGTCACATACAGTCCCAGCTGAGGTTTCCCCGCTGTGACAAAGAGGCACTGGAACTCATACTGGAGTATATAAAAAGGAATGGCCAGCAAAATGATGGTCCCATAGAGGACACTGTCCTCTAAAAGCTGTCCCTCAGCTCCCATGAGAATCGCCGCAGGCCTTAAAAACACCAGACCCAAAGCCATAATCAGAATACCGCACACCGCCGCCCCGTAGACGATCAGAGAGAACAGCTCATTGGCCCTTCCTGCCTGCCCCGTCCCCATGGTGATGGAGATGAGGGCACTGCCTCCTGTGCCAAACATAAACCCGGCGCAGCCTAAAATCATCAAAAGCGGCATAATGAAATTCACGGCGGCAAAAGGAGTCTTCCCCGCAAAATTGGACACGAAAAACCCGTCCACCACACCGTAGATTGAAGTGAACACCATCATAACTATGGACGGGAATGTAAACTCCAGAAGCCTCTTATATGTAAAATGGTCCGACAACTGAATCCCTCTGCTTTTTCTATCTCCTCTCATCTCTCACCTCTCAAATCAAATATTCCCGTCACCCGCCTCTCCCGGCTGCCTGCAGCGCTCTGGCCTGCCTCCTACAGGGTTTTCACCTTCTCCTTCAGGGCCTCTGAAAATGCCTCCGTCAGCTCCAGATACTTCTCCACGTCCTCCCTTGTCCAGGAGGCGAAGATCTGATCCTCTGCCTCCATGACCCGTCCCGCCGTTCGCTCTGCCAGGTCTCTTCCCTTCTCCGTAAAACAGACTCTTTTGTTCTTGGACCCCCACATCTCCAGGGTGACCACCTGCTCCGTCTCCAGCTTCCGCAGGGCAGAATTGACAGTCTGCTTGCTCATGCCGGTGAAACGGCAGATATCCCTCAAAAGGCAGCAGCCCTCATGCTCCAGGACCACATAGAGAATCATGGCGGCGCTGTCCGACAATCCCAGCTTGAAATACATCTCATGGTAAACGGCGCCGGTCTCGCCGAAAAGATAGTTGTAGCGCTTCAGCTCTTTAGAGATTCCTGGATTCATAAAGACTCCTTTCCTGTTCCCGGCCCCTGCCTTAACAGAGCGGCTGATTCTGTTGTTATCATGTTGGATTCTAGGGTGACACACATTATTGTACGATTTCGTACCACAAATTATAGTACGAAATCATACAAATGTCAAGAAATTCCATAAAAAAGAAAATTGAATTTAAGAAGTCAGCGCCGTTTCTCCCCCTGCGCCTTCACCCCCGCCTTAACTGCCATCACAGCCAATCCCAGCAGCAGATAGATCCCTCCATACCAGACAAAATCCATCTCCCCTCCAGCCAAAAAAAGCCATGCCCCCAGAAGAAATAAAACCGGCGAAGCCACAGGCCCAAACCACCGACGCCTCCAGTCCTCTCCTGCCCACAGCCCCATAAAGACACAGTACACAGGGTCTATGCCAAAAAACAGAAGGAGACACACCGCAAATCCCCCGTCCCCCCTTACAAAAGAAACCGCAAGCCACGGCAGCCCTACCATGACCGCCGCGGTGACGGCTAACCAGAAGATCACATTCCTTTTCATCGAAACAGCACCTCCCATAAGATTTTTTCTTTCCTACAGTATATCTGTCCTTGTCACCAGCGTCAATGAAATCTAAAACATGTAATGAAGGTAGATTTCCTCCCGTCCGTGTGCTATACTCTTCTTTAATCGCCGCCAGGATGCATGTTAACGTACAGAAGAGAGGAAATCTACCTATGAAAACCAGATCAGCCTTCAACTGGCCTTACTTTATCAAACACATCGCCATCATCGCCGTACCTGTGGCCCTGCAGAATCTTCTGACCACCACGGGAAGTATGGTGGACACCATGATGCTGGCATCCCTGGGAGAGAAGACCGTGGGAGCCGTGGGACTGTGCGCCCAGTTCTCCAGCCTGATGTTTTCCGGGTACTGGGGATTTGTGGGTGGAGGCATGCTGTTCTTCTCCCAGTACTGGGGTGCCGGGGACGAGGACGGGATTACCCGGTCCTACGGTCTGACCCTGACTTTCATGATGACCGTGGGATTTCTCTTCGCCGGCCTGGCCCTGACCTGTCCGGAAGTGGTCATGAACATCTACACGGACAAGAAGGAGATCCAGGCCATCGGCATCACTTACCTGCGGATCGTGGGATTTGCCTACCCGCTCCAGATCCTGGCCATGGCCATGAGCGCCCTTCTCCGGTCCATCGAACAGGTGAAAGTCCCCCTCTACGGGGGGATCGCCTCCGTGATCGCCAACTGTGTCTTCAACTACCTGCTGATCTTCGGCAAATTGGGTCTTCCCCGGATGGGAGCTGCCGGAGCGGCTCTAGGGACAGTGCTGGCAGGTGTGGTGAATCTGTTGGTCCTTCTGGCCTTTATCATAAAGAGGAGACTCCCCTTTGTCCTGGCATTTTCCAGACATTTCCGGTGGAACCGGCCCTTTGTGTCCCAGTATCTCCAGAAGTGTTTCCCCATCCTCTGCAATGAGGTGCTTATCGGCATAGGCAACATGATGGTGAACATCGTCCTGGGACATCAGAGCGAGCAGGCCATCGCCGCAGTCGCCGTATTCCGGACTCTGGAAGGGCTTGTTATCGCCTTTTTCAGCGGCTTCTCCAACGCCGCCTCCGTCCTGGTGGGCAAAGAAGTGGGAGCCGGACACCACGAGACCGCCTACCAGAGGGCCTGGCGGTTGGTGTATCTGTGCAGCGGCCTCATCGGAACCGCCTGCCTTGTACTCATCGGCCTCCATGAGCCTCTTCTCCACGCCATGGGACTCTCCGGCGAATCCTATCGGATCGGCACGGGGATGCTTCTGATCTACAGCGCGGCCGCAGTGATCCGCATGGGCAACTGGGTTCAGAACGACACTTACCGCTCTGCCGGGGATGCGGCCTTCGGCTCCATCATGGAGATCACCTTCATGTACCTGATGGTGCTCCCCTTGGTCTACGGGGCCAACTATGGGTTCCACGCCCCCTTCCTCCTGGTCTTTGCCCTGTGCTATGCCGACGAACCCATCCGTTACCTTATCATGCAGCACCACATGTACTCTGCCAAGTGGATCAAGCCGGTGTCCGACGCCGGACTGGCCTCCATCGAGGATTTCCGAAGGAATCATGGAGTGAGGCGCAGCCGGAAAAAGTCCTAAAATGGATTGGAACCTTGCCTGCTGCCATCTTTGCACATCTTACAAATAGGAGAAAAATGATATGCTCTACGACAGAGACATCCGGGAGCCTCTCTTTGACTTTCTGGAAGAGCGATACGGGAAAACACGAATGATCGAAGAAAAGCAGGTGGGAAAATCCAGGGCGGACGTGATGATGGTGCGCCCTTCCTCCCTGTCGGGAATCGAGATCAAGAGCGACGCCGACACCTATGCCCGTCTGGAGAGACAGGTCAAGGATTATGACCGATACTTTGACTACAATTATGTGGCCGCAGGCTCCAGCCACGGAAACCATGTGGAAGAACATGTGCCTGAGTGGTGGGGAATCATCACCGTGGAGCAGGACGGAAACCGCATTGATCTTTACGTACTCCGGGAGGCTCTGCCCAACCCCGGCCGGCTCCTTCGAGCTAAACTAAGCCTTCTCTGGCGTCCGGAACTGGCCCATATCCAGAAGATCAACCATCTGCCCAAGTATCAGGACAAGAGCAAGATGTTTGTCATGGAAAAGATCCTCGCCAAGGTTCCGGAACCCCTTCTCCATGAACAGATCAGCCAGGAGCTGTTTGAGCGGGATTACACGACGATCAGGGAAGTGATCGAGGGATATCGCAGGGCAAAAATTTCTCCCTAAATATGTATGAGGAAACCGGAAGTCACACGCTCCGGTTTCCTCACATCGTTTGGACTGCTTATTTGGACTGATAACTCTTGCTGAAGGAATGCCTCACATCAATATCCGTCATCACGCCCTTATTATATTGAAAACAAATACTGTAATCCCCGTCTCTCAGGTAATGGAACCGGAAATCACCCTCATCGTCATCCAGTTCCAGCTCCGGGTAAAGTTCTTTCAATTCATCCTCGGTCTTTCCGATGGGATTCACGCCGTTTATGGAGATGTTCAAGTCCTTTTTGGTATCATCCAACCCATAAAATCCCAGCTCCTCGATCACACATTGGCCTACTAATTTCTTCTCCTTGCTGTCATTTACCAGGGTCAGCATGGCGTAGGAGACATCGTCTTTCTCCAAAAAGATGGACGACGTCCAGGATTTGTCCGGAAGTTCAAAGATCATCTTTCCCAGATCGTTGGTCTCGAATCCTTCCTCCTTCAGGGAACCGGGCGTGGACTCCCCCACCACCACAGAGACGCCGTCTAACAGCACTTCCGGAGGCGTTCCGGGATCCTTAGAACAACCTGCCAAGAGGACCAGGCCTCCGATTAAACTACCCATGAATAACTGTCTGAATAACTTCATTTCACATTTCCTCCCTGCTCTTGTTGAGCGTTTTCATTTTCTGTCACTGCTATGAATCATCAGCGCCGTATTCAGCTCCTGAAAATCTTCTCCAGAGCCTTCCCCCTGGCCAGTTCGTCCACCAGCTTATCCAGATATCTGATCTTTTTCATCAGCGGGTCCTCGATCTCCTCCACCCGTACCCCGCACACCACCCCTTTGATCCGTGCACAGTCGGGGTTCATGGCCGGGGCCTGGTCGAAAAAAGTCCCGTAGTCTACATCCCGGTCCATCTGCTCCTTAAGCCCCTTCGAGTCATATCCTGTGAGCCAGCAGATGATCTGATCCACTTCCTCTTTTGTTCTGCCCTTCCGCTCCGCCTTCTGGACCAGGAGAGGATAGACCTTGGAAAATTTCATGGCAAATACTTTGCTGTTCTCCATACATACTCCTCAATTTTGGGCCAGCATAAACTGATCCACCAGTTTCTTAAGTCCCTCTGCCTCGGCGGAAAGCTCCTGGCTGGCTGCCGCGCTTTCTTCTGCCGTGGCGCTGTTGCTCTGCACCACGCTGGAGATCTGGCTGATCCCCTCCGTAACCTGAACCACGGCATCGGACTGCTCATTGGACACCGTGGCGATCCGGTCAATGGAGCTGACCACCGAATCCATGCTGCTTACCACCTCCAGCAGTGTGTCTGCCGTGTGCTTTGCGATCTCTGTTCCCCGGTTTACCGCCTGAGAAGAGTGTTCGATCAGAGCCGATGTGCTCTTGGAGGCCTCCGCCGATTTGCTGGCCAGGTTTCGTACCTCATCTGCCACCACGGCAAATCCCTTGCCTGCGCTGCCTGCCCGGGCTGCCTCCACTGCCGCGTTCAAAGCCAGGATATTGGTCTGAAAGGCAATATCTTCAATGGTCTTGATGATCTTTCCGATCTCGTCGGAACTGTGTTTGATTTTCCCCATGGCCTCCATCAGCTCCTGCATCTGATGATTGCATGCGGAAACTTCTTCCCCTGCGTGATGGGTCTGGCTCCGGGCGTCAAGGGCTCCCTCCGCCGTACCCTTGGCCTGGTCGGAGATCTCCGCGATCCGCGCCGCCAGTTCTTCCACAGAACTGGCCTGCTCTACTGCCCCCTGACTCATAGTCTGGGCGCTGACAGAGATATGGCTGCTGGCAGAGGACACCTGATTGGCCGATTGATTGATCTGGCGGATGGTGTTGCTCAACTCCACTTTCATATTGCGCATGGACAAGAGAATATTCTGAAAACTTCCCACATAAGCCTCCCGATTCCTGGACCGGATATCCAGATTCTGACGGGCCATCTCCCCCAGAAGATAATTGATATCATTGATGATCGTGCTCAGACCCTCCACCAACTCTCCGGTAGACCTAGCCAGCATACCGGTCTCGTCCTCACTGTCGACCTTGGGAACCGGAGACTTCAGATCGCCCTCCGCCAAAAGTCTCATGCGCTCTGCACAGGCCTTCATGGGATTGCTGATGCTTCCCGCCAGGCTTAAGGCAACTCCGCTGGAGACAAAGATGGACACCACGATCACTGCCACATTGATGACAATGCCGCTGTATGTACTGGACAGATAATCGGACTGAGGAGCAGTCACTGCCACGCTCCAGCCGTCTGTGCCGTTCACCGAGGCATAGGCGGCAAACATGGGTTTCACTCCGTTTTTATAACTTCCGAATCCGTTCTCACCCTGACGCATCCTGCTGTGAATCGCCGCCAGCTCCTTTAAGGACGAATCGCTGTTGGCCTCATTTTCAATATTCTGGACCGTGATGGTGTCAAGGGTGATATCTGCAATCGTGTCTCCGGATCGGTTGATCATGTAGGCCCTGCTGTTTTCACTGACCTTTATGGAGGACACGATATCATTCAGAAACGTCTCGTGGGGAACAAAATATACGACTCCCACGATGGAGGAACCGTGGTTCCCGTCCGCGTACAGAGGCGCCGCAACCATGATGGACAATTCCCCTGTTATCTTGCTGATCAGCGGCTCCGACACATACACATGACCCGCCATGGCCTGCCTCACATACTCCCGGTCAGAATAGTCCTTGCCGTCAAACATGCTGATCCCGTCGGGACCGATCAGATTGCCTCTCTGCAGGTCGTGCATGCTCACCCGCTCATCGATGATAGCCCGCTTCTCTTCCACTGGCACAGACTCATCTGACAGCTGAGAAATACAGCCTGTGTCCATGGCCACATTCTTGTAGGCCGTCAGCTCCTGCTCCACCCGCTCCGCCGCCAGATTGGCGCTCTCGCTCATCATCTGATCCACCGTGGCCATGGTGCTCCTGTAATTCAGTACAATGCTGGATCCCCCCACCACAAACACCGCGCCCAGAACTGTCAGGATAAGGCATTTGGTAATCTTTGTCCGAATACTCTTTCCCCTTTTCATCTCTTACATCCCCCTTGTTGTTTATGATACTTAAGACTCTTTCTCTCTCCTCTGCCCTCCTAATTATAGAGGGATATAAACGGATTTGTCAACCGACTTATCCCTGTTTCATGTCACTTCCCACTCCCCTCGTTGGCCCATACCACCCGGTTCCGTCCAAACCGTTTTGCATCATACAGCATGGTATCCGCGATCCTCAGATAGACCTCGTAGGAATCTGATCTCTGGGGAATCACGGTGATTCCTCCGATGCTGACGGTGACCCACTTGGCAGTCGAGGGATCATGCGGAATCTGAAGATCCTCCACTGCCCGGCAAATCTTCTTCAGATACTCAAGTGCCCCTTTCTCACTGTCTCCCAAAAAGAAGGCCACAAACTCTTCTCCCCCATATCTGGCCAAAAAATCCGTACTTCGCTGAAAATAGGACGACAAGGTCTTTGCCACGGAAGCGATGACTTTATCCCCTGCCGGATGGCCAAAGGTATCATTATATGCCTTAAAATGGTCAATATCAAACATACAGACAGAAAACGGAACCTGCAGGCGGGTGGCTTCATTCCACTTGATGATGCTGTAGCAGTCATGCTGCCGCCTGTTGGCAATTCCGGTCAGCTGGTCGGTCATGGACTGGAGCTCCACCTGCTTGCGGTACTTGTACAGTTTAATATGAGTATTGACCCTGGCTTTCACGATAAGGGGATGAAACGGTTTTGATATGTAGTCAACCGCACCCAAGGTCAGCCCCAGCTGCTCATGCTGGATATCGGAAAGGCTTGTGATCAGAATCACCGGGACACTCTGGGTGATAATCTCCTCCTGCAGCTTTTTCAGCAGGGTAAATCCGTCCATCCCCGGCATAACCACATCCAACAGAATCAGAGAATAACCGCCTGTACTGGCAAGCTTAAGACCATCCTCCGCTGTGTGGGCAAGGTTAATCTCATATTCGGCATCTAAAATCGATTTTAACTGGGCAGCCTGGGTAAGGCTGTCATCAACGATCAATATTTTTTCCATGTAAGCACTCCTCGAGTTCGTCCCATTGTCAAGCCATTTTACTGTTTTGGTCAGGGTGATCATGGAAATCCGCAGAGGCAGATTTCTCTCTGTGCCATATTATAACATGGCTTGAGATGTAAGGCAAGAGATGTGTGGCTTTTCGGCTTTCTCACTCCACCACAATCCGCACTCTGCTCTCCCCCCTCCGTCCCTCATACCACCCGACTGCCTCCCGAAGAGACTCCATGCGGCCTTCCAGGTCCAGGCCTTTTTCCCACACAAGCACCGGCACGTCGGGGCAGTACACGCCGTACTCCTCCCTCCCCCGTCTGCTTCGTCCCGACGTCCCGTCCTCCCCGGGCCGCTCTCTTTTGGCCTCCCCGTCCTCTGCATCGCAAAACTCCCAAAAATCCTCCCGGCCTCCCTCCGGTTCCACAGGTTCCTCCTCCACGTGGATTCCCCGGAACGTGAGGGAGCCTCCAAAGTCCGGGTCAAGCCCCAGGACCGCCACATTGACCCAGAAGGGAAGCCCCTCCCCCAGACAATCGTCAAGCCACCGGGAAAACTCGATCCACAGCCGATGTCTTCCAAACACCGTAAACAGGTCCGCCTGCCCCTTCTCTTCCCCTCTTACGGAGCCGAGCCAGTCCTCCTCCCCGTAGCAGTACTCCAGTCTGTGATCGAACCGGGATACGGTCAGGCATCCCTCGTAGGCCGCCGCCTCCGTCACTCCCAGAAACTCGGTCCGAAGCACATCCGCCAGAAGCTCCACCAGACTTTCCGCCCGGTGAAGCTTGACGGCCCCGTAAGCGTAGTAAGTCCCGCTGTCCCCCACATAGACGCAGATCGGCCAGAAATCCGATTCGTGGCTGTACTTAAAGCCCCAGCCAAACCGGGCCGCCAGCCGTTTGCCCTCCTTGATCTTTGTGCCGCAGGTGGATGTGAGATAATCGACCCACCTCTCATGGGCCCCGGACTGCGCCCTGACAGAAAAGCCAAAAGGAACCTTGGCGCCGTAAAACAGCCGGTCATGGCGCCGCTCCCTCCGCTCCCCGTACCGCAGCACACAGTAGCTCTCTTCCTTCTCAAAATACCCCATGGTCTCCAAAATGGCGGCCGTCTTCTCCGCCACATCCATGTGGGCCACCGTCCGAACCTCCCTGCACGTGGGCAGCGGCTGTCTCAACCCTTCCAGAATCTCCCGGGCGGTCTCACCGGCCGTCCTCTCTGTGCCGGTCAAAAACGCTTCCGCCCTTTTGGCAAGGTCCGGGGGCAGGTCCACCCATTTCCAGCCGAACTCCGACCGCCGGTAAGGAATGTCCTGCCATCCGAAATCCACCTGCCGGAACACCCGGATTCCCGGCTCCCCCACAACAGCCCGAAAACAGAACCGTTCCTGTTCCATATAATATACTTCCCTCACGTCCTCCGGCAGCCGGTCATTGTCCCCGGCCAGAAGCCTGGCGATCAGAGGGCAGATCTGAGGATAAATGGGAATCCTCCGCAGCCATGTCTCAATCAGCGCCTCCGCCTCCGGGCGCTCCCGGACCGCGATGGCAGTGACGGCCAGAAGGAAGAAAAACTCCAGGGGCCTTACGTCTGCCGCCTTCAGTTCCTCAAACCTTATGACCGGGGCCGTCACCGGCGCTCCGTCCACAAAGTACAGGCAATAGTGGTAATGGAACTCCACGGTCAGCCGCCGCCCGTCAGGCAGCTGACACTCCCGCCTCACAGGCCGTAAGATCTGCTCCCGCTCCTCATCAAACCTTGTGAACCGTCTCTGCCACGCCCTGGAAGGATCATAGAGGTAGCTGATGTAGGCGGGAAGATAGCAGTACCCTTCCGCCTCATAGATGTAATCCACCTCCCACTGGCCTCTCAGCTTCCGGTGGCGGTATCCAAAGCCCCTCATGAGATAATACTGCCAGAAATCCTCGCTGGCCTCCATCTCCCCCGGCTCCAATTCTCCCAGGTCCCTGTCCCCAAAATCCACCTCACAGACGTGGTCCATCTCCCTGCAGCTCCTCTCCGTGGAGAGGGATCTCAAGAGGCTCTCCACAAGCTCCGTCCTCTTAGGCTCCGGAAAATCCCCCTCCCACAGGTAGCCAATCAGCCACCGGGCCAGAGAAGGCGGCATCACAAGGCGCTTCGCCACAAAAAACAGCCTCTCGAAAAACGTCCCGTCCCCCTTAAGCAGATCCCACTGGGGCATGGCAGACAGCTCTTCGACCCGCCGGCCAATCTCCTTTGTCTCCTCATAAACCGACTTGTCATGATTGGTCTGATGGTCATTGATGATCCCGGCGCAGACCCTGTAAACCTTCACAATGGCCTGTTCCTTTCCGTCTTCCCCAAAAAGGAGCTCCTCCACATCCGGCATCTGCCGGACCACCTGCTCCTTGAGGGCCCCGTAGAGCCCTCTGGTGCTGCTGCGGTCCAGATCCTTAAAATCCAGCTTTTTGTAGAAAAACTTCAGCACCTGCTCCGGCAGTCTCTCGTCCTTAAGCCACTGGACGTACAACTTCACCACACACTCGCTGCGGCTCTCATAATCCCCCTGGCCCGGCCGTTTGCCGTTGCGCTCATAGAGATAATGGACCCGGCACTTGTTCAGAATACTCTGCCAGACCTCCCCGTCCCCCTCCAGAAGCCCCCGTCTGCTCATCTCCCGCAGGGCCAGATAGTCGGAAAACGCGTTGTGGCGCACCTTGTTGCCCGGCTGATTCATCATGCGCCTTGTCATGGACTTTAAGTCGCATTCCCGCCCCTGGATGTTGAAAATCTCCGCCACATAATCTATGGCCGGAAACAGCTCCCCCCGTTCCGTCGAAACCTTGTACCACTCCTTGGGATACTTAAGCCCCTCAAAATACTCCGCCCGCTCAAACCGGGGAACCAGCCCGTAGGCGATGGCCAGCTCCATCAAAAGCCCCATGGGAAGATTGTCCCACGGACACGTCCCCTGTCCTCTCAGGTAATCGGACAGCCCCCTGGCAAACTCCTCTGAAAACTGCTCCCCCAAAAAGGCCTCCGACAAAAAATACCGCCTCCAGCCGTCGCTCTGCTTTGCCTGTCTCGGATTCTCAAAAAGGGCCATAAACTCCCCGAGAGCCCCTGTCTTTCCCGTCTCTGCCATGTTCTCTCCTCCCTCGTCACTGCCTCTGACCGTCAAAATCCTCAACCTCCTCCCATGTGGGAACAGGCGGGACAGTCCCGGTCTTCCATACCCCAAAGTATATCAAAAAAGAACCGCCTCCTCAATGAGAATCCGGAGAATTTTCGGGAAAAACAGGCATTGACAGAAAAAGCCGCGCTCTTTACAATAAAGCTGAGAACAGGCCATCCGGCCTGCGAGAACGAGAGCTCCGTGGAGGATTCCCTATGAAAAAACGACTTCTGACCGCCCTCATCACCGCCCTTTCCCTTGCCGCCGCCCTCTGCCTGGGCTTTGGCCTCGCCCTGTACCACGGATACGTCCACATCAACGGACCGGCGGCAGGCTCTTACCCGGTGCGGGGAGTGGACGTGTCCCACTACCAGGGGGACATCGACTGGCAGATACTGTCCCGGCAAAAGATCCAATTTGCCTACATCAAAGCCACCGAGGGCAGCTCCCACATCGACGAAACCTTTGCCGTAAACTGTGAAAAGGCTCTGGAAACCGACTTAAACGTCGGGGCTTACCATTTTTTCAGCTTCGACAGCCCAGGAGCCGCCCAGGCCCAACACTTTATCGCCACGGTGGATCCCTTTCCCAACCTCATGGCCCCGGTGGTGGACGTGGAGTTCTACGGAGATAAAAAAGAGAACCCGCCGGACCCGGGGCAGGTGGAGGCGGAACTGAGAGACTATCTGGAACAAACGGAACAGGCCTTCGGCCAAAAACCGGTGATCTACGCCACCATGGAAGCCTGGGAACTGTATATCCGGGGGAAATTTGACGACTACCCCCTGTGGATCCGGGACATCTGGAGAGAGCCGCAGCTGAACTCCCAAACCGGCGGGGACACAGAATATGGCTGGACCTTCTGGCAGTACTCCAACCGGGGGAGATTAGAAGGATTTTCAGGAGAAGAGCCCTTTGTGGATCTCAATGTGTTTCATGGGACTCAGGAACAGTGGCTTTCCTTCGTGACCCCGCCGGTCCGACGCCCAGAGCCGCCCCGTTAAAGGAGCTGCCATAAAAACCAATGGGATTGCAGGATTCTATAAAACATACAAATTAAAATTTGAGGAAATGAAAATGGATCACCTGAACAAGGAGGTCAATACTTTTTTGCCGTGGCATCCCCTAAAGGACCGGAATGAAGCTAAGAATTTTTATGAAAAGCGTCTAAAAGATAAGAAGTATTGTTTTGCAATCTGCCTCAAAGACCAGGATTCCCCCCATCGGGTATGTACATGCAGAAGAGGATGACAGCCATGATTTTGGGTATGCGCTCCGCAGAGAATACTGGCATCAGGGAATGGCCAGTGAGGCGGGCAGGGCCGTCATCGAATTTCTGAAAGAAGAAGGGATTCCTTATATCACGGCGACGCATGACAAAAACAACCCCGGAAGCGGGGCTGTTATGAGACGAATCGGCATGAACTATTGCTATTCTTACAAAGAACAGTGGCAGCCCAAGAACTTTCCGGTGATATTCCGAATGTATCAGTTAAACATTGACGGACAAAACAACCGGGTATATCAAAAATACTGGAACCTGTATGATGAGCATTTTGTCGAAACAGATCTGTAACTTCCGGCTGGGCCAGACAATCGCCTCCATCACAAAAAATGAGCAGCACAGCACCAGAGCGTATAGAAACCGGTCTATGCGCTCTGTTATTTTGATTTCACAGGTATCTCAATTTGTACGAGAGCGTCCTCTGCCCGGTCGATTACATTTTCATTGATAATGACTTCATAGGCGAATCCTGACAACGCAAGTCCCCGTTCTTCCACATAATCAAATATCTTTTGGTAGCACGGTGCAGAGCTTTCCGCCGCATCTCTGTAAAACGCCCGCACATAGTCCCCGGCAGGTTGTATGTGCAGCCCGTCTTTCTTTATGGGAAACGGGATCTCGATAAAAAGTTTGGAATAATCCTCAAAATTGCCGCGTTTCAGACGATCCACTGCGATCATCGTCCCATAGGAGGCATCGTGCAGACGGCGCAGTTGATATTTTTGGGTTTCGGCAGTAATCATCTCTACCTGTTTATCGAACGTGTCGTCCCGGCTGACGTCCACGGTGACGAGACTGCGTTCCTTCTTCTGCACAATTCTGATTTCCGATAAGTCCATTGCCAGCAATGTCTGCATATTCTGGCAGTGATAAGACAGCGTTTTTCGTACCGCCTTCAGGTGCGCCAGATTGCGGTCCAAATCTTCAATCTTTTCCTGCAAAAGCTGTTTCATGCCGGCAGCGGAACGGTTTTTCATAAATGTCTGAATTTCATCAATCGGCACATCCAACTCCCGCAGCAATAGAATCGTTTCCAGAACAGCGCTCTGATAGTAGCTGTAATATCGGTATCCGTTTTCGGGATGGATAAACGACGGATGGAAAAGGCCGATTTCATCATACCACATCAAAGTTTTTTTATTGATCCCATGCAGGGCCGCAAATTGACCGATGGTGAGCAATTTTCTTTTTTTGTCCATTTTTAAAAATACCTCTTGACCGTACAGTTACTGTACGGATTATGATAGCTCATATACCAGAAAAACCAGTAGATAAGGAGAACCAACATGGAACATCAAAATGCTTACAACAAGCCGGTCACATTGAGGAACATTCTCAAATTCGCAGTCCCTACGATCGCAATGTCCGTCTTTATGTCCTTTTACACCATGGTCGACGGTCTGTTTGTGTCAAATCTGATCGGAACAAGCGCGCTGTCCGCCATCAACCTGACGGCCCCTGTGATTCAGGTGGTGACTGCAATCTCCACCATGCTGGCGACCGGCGGGAGCGCGGTCATCATGAAAAAAATAGGAGAACAAAAAACCAAAGAGGCCAGGGAAGATTTCACGTTCCTGATTTTGGTGAACGCAGTTGTCGGCCTGGCTATGACCGTGCTGGGATACGCTCTGATGGGAACGGTCTTTGGGAACATGGGGCTGTCCCCGGAGGTTGCAGGCTACTGCACCTCGTATCTGGGCTCCTATCTTCTCTTTACGATCCCCATCCTGCTGATGAACAATTTCACCCTCTATATGATCGCCTCTGAAAAAGCGGCCCTGTCCCTGATTTGTTCCGTGTCAGGCGGCGTGTTGAACATTGTGCTCGACTATGCATTGATCGGCCTTTTGGATCTGGGCATCCGCGGCGCGGCCATTGCCACGGGTCTGGGCTACTCTGTGACCGCCGTCGTCGGTCTGTCTGTGTTTAGCCGCAAGAAGAGCCTCCTGCACTTTACAAAACCTGCTTTCCGGTTCAGAATTCTCGCAAGCGCGGCCACAAACGGATGCTCGGAAATGGCGACGGCTCTGGTCACAGGCATCATCACGATGATGTTCAACTGGACGATGCTCCATTATGTCGGCGAAGACGGCGTTGCCGCCGTGACCATCATCATGTACGTCCTGATGCTCGCAAGCTCCCTTTACACAGGGTATTCCTATGGAGTCGCCCCCATGCTCAGCTATTACTACGGCGAGAACAACCACGCAAAGCTGAAAAAGCTGGTTTCCATCAGCCTGAAAGTCATTGCCGTTATCTCTCTTGTGACGTCGGCGGCTTCTTTTGCCGCAACAAGACCCCTGGCATCCGTTTTTGCCCGGCCGGATCATCCGGTCTATGACCTGGCTGTTACCGGGAATCGAATCTGCACCCTGGCGCTGTTCTTTATCGGATTTAACATCTTTTCCAGCGGGATGTTTACCGCACTGTCCAACGGAGTCGTCTCTGCGGTTCTCGCCTTCTCGCGCTCCTTCGTGTTCATGCTCATTGCCATGCTGATCCTCCCCGCAGTTTTAGGGGTGAACGGGATCTGGCTGTCTGCTCCCGCAGCGGAACTTATGGCTCTGGTCCTGTCCGCGCGGATGTTGGTGAAATATCGAAAACAGTATCAATATTAAGGGGCGGTCCTGCGCGCAGAGAGCCGCCTCTTCAGTCCAGAGGCTTCTGATAAAAGGACCCCACAAAAGACTCCGTGGGCATCACGTTGACGATCACCGCCGGGTCGATGGCTTTCAGGGCCACGGTCAAATATCGGTTCTTCAGAATCCCTGACCTCGTCTTACCAGACTCTCCACCAGCTCTCTTGAGACCACGTCATAGCACATGGCCCGATCTCCCCCGGCCATGCTGTAGGAAACCCCGTTCCTCACCGTGGTAGAGTCCCTGAGCCATGCCTTGCAGGAGCTGTGGACCTGACGGATCCCCGTGTACTCCATCAGTTCCCTGGCGTTTTGGGTGTTTACTCCGCTTCCCGCCAGAATCTGGATCCTGTCACCGTACTGCTCCTGAAGCGTCCGGATCATGTCCCTCCCCTCCACGGCCGTGGGCTTCAGGCCGCTGGTCAGCACCCGGTCCACCCCCAGGCCTACAAGCCGCTCCATCGTCCCAAAGGGATCCTCCACACAGTCAAAGGCCCGGTGGAACACCGCCTCCCGCCCCACGCCCTTCACGACGTCCAGAAGTCTTTTGGTCTTCTCCTCGTCCAGGGAGCCGTCCTCCAGGAGGCAGCCGAAGGCAGCCCCGTCGGCCCCGGCCTCAAGGACCTCCCGGCACTCCCGCTCCATGACGGCAAACTCCTCCTCCAGATAGCAGAACCCGGCTCCTCTTGGCCGCACCATGGCCACCACCTTCAGCTCCAGATTCTCCTTCACCATGCGGACCGTGGCCGCCGTGGGGGTCAGTCCCCCCAGCATCAGAGCCGCATTTAACTCGATTCGCTCCGCGCCTCCCAGCGCCGCCTGCCTGGCGTCATAATAACTTCCGCAGCAGATCTCCACAACAGGACTCATCTCTTCTCCCTCCGTTCTCCTGAAATTTCCTCTTCCTCTCGGATCCTCTGCTATGAGACTATCACAGATTTCCCATCTGGTACAGTGCCAGCGCGTAAATTTTTCCGATTTTCACCAGATCCCCCACGGTCATCCACTCATCGGGGTTGTGGCCGCTGCCCTTCTGTCCCGGAAAACCGGGGCCAAATGGAGCCATGTTTGGCATGGCCTTGGCATAAGTCCCGCCCGCGGTGGCCACCGGGGCGCCGTCCTCCCTGTAAAATTGTCTTCCCCATTTCCGTCATACAACCGCCGGTTTCGGACATACTAATCCCTGACCCGGCCAGGCTCTGCATGGAAGATCTTGTCCGATTATTCTCTTTTCTTCCACGTTCGCAACCGCCCGGCCGCCTCAATTTATGAAAGGAACCGACATCTGATGGAATCCTATCCATTCCTGGTCATTGACCTGAAATCCTTCTACGCGTCCGTGGAATGTGTGGAGCGGGGCCTTGACCCCATGACGGCAAACCTGGTGGTGGCCGACCCGGACCGGTCAAAGAACCCTCTCTGTCTGGCCGTCACCCCGGCCATGAAGAAACTGGGAGTTCCAGGCCGCTGCCGCCTCCAGGAGATCCCGGGAAGCATAAACTACATTGTGGCCAGACCCCGCATGAAGCGGTATCTGGACTGCTCTGCCCGGATCTACGGCATCTACTTAAAATACCTCTCCAGGGACGACATCCACGTCTATTCCGTGGACGAAGCCTTCCTTCACGTCTCCCCCTACCTGTCCCTCTACCAGATGACTTCCCGGGAGCTGGCCAGGACCATCATGAAGGACATCCTGGATTCCACCGGGATTCCGGCGGCCTGCGGAATGGGGACCAACCTCTACCTTGCAAAGGTGGCCCTGGACCTCACCGCCAAGCACTCCGGGGATTTCCTGGGCTGCCTGGACGAGAAGACCTACCGGGAGATTCTGTGGAACCACCGCCCTCTCACGGATTTCTGGAGAATCGGAACAGGGACCGCCAGAAAGCTGGCGGCCGTGGGAGTCACCACCATGGGGGAGCTGGCCCATTTCGACGAGGACGTCCTCTATCAGATGTTCGGCATCGACGGGGAGCTCCTCATGGACCATGCCTGGGGCCGGGAGCCTGTGACCATCGCGGACATCAAAGCCTACGCCCCAAAATCCCGGCATCTCACCAGCGGCCAGGTGCTGATGAAGGATTATTCCTATGAGAGCGGAAAACTGATCGTAAAGGAAATGATGGACCAGCTCTGCCTTGACCTGGTCCGCAAAAACCTGGTGACGGATTCCCTCACCCTCAACATCGGCTATTCCCGGGCCTGTTCCACAGACCCTGCCAGAGGCACCGCCTCCCTCCCCATGGAGACCAACGCGGATGCCGTGATGATCCCCTCCATCTTAAGGCTGTACGAGAAGATCGCAACCCCCGGCTCCCCCATCCGCCGGATCAACATCTCCTGCAACCATGTGGTCCCCGAAACCTGCCTCCAGTACAGCCTTTTCGATTCCCCAAAGTCTCTGGAGCGGGCGAGAAAACTCCAGCAGGCAGTCCTGGAGATCAGGGATAAATACGGGAAAGGCGCAGTCATGAAAGGCGTGGATTTGCTGGAAGACGCCACGGCGAGACAGCGCAGCCAACAGATAGGAGGTCACAGACGTGGAGAGTAAGACCAGACCGAAAATGCCCCTGTCCCAGAGGGCCAAGCAGTTTCTCCCCTTCTCCGCCCTGCCGGAGCTGGCAGAAGCCCTGGCGCGGCAGGAGCACGTGCCGGCGCCGAGGCCGGAACTGACGGAGGACGCGGCGGGGGAGCTGAACCGGAATATGGAGAACCTCCGCCGGGGAAGCATGGCCCAGGTCGTGTATGTCCGGGCGGGGGAAACCATAAAAATTACCGGCATGGTTTCTCGTGTGGACAAAACCAGCCGGTTTCTTCAGATCGTGGATACAAAGATCTCCTTTGATGAGATTCTGTGGGCGTGCAGTGCGTCTTGACGTGCTTCTTAACGCGCATCTGAAACTTCTTTATCCGAACTCTTTCTGGGCATCCAGAACATACTGCACATAGAAGGCCGCGCCGCATGCCAGAGCGTCCTCATCCAGGTCAAACCGCTCGTGGTGAAGGGAGTAGCAGCAGTCCTTTGCCTCGTTCCGGCAGCCCACGAAGGCGTACACCCCCGGAAACTTCTCCAGGAAATAGGCGAAGTCCTCCCCGCCCGGAGTGCCCGCGTACTTCACCAGGCCCTTCTCCCCCAGAATCTTTTTCACGGATTCCGCCGCGATGCGGCTGCAGCGCTCGTCGTTGATGGTGGCGGGAATGTCCGAGTAGTAGTCAAACTCATAGCCCGCCCGGTAGGCCTCGCAGGTGTTCTTCACGATCCGCTCGATGATGCCCGGAAGCTCTTTCTGAAGCCTGGGGTTAAAGGTCCGCACCGTGCCGCTAAGCTCTGCCGTCTCGGCAAAAATATTGGCCATAGTGCCTGAGTGGAAGGTGCAGATGCTGACCACCACCGTGTCCATGGGGCTGGCCTCCCGGCTGGCGATGCTCTGTAAGGCATCCACCACCTTGGCCCCCACATAGATGGGATCCACCGCAAAATGGGGCATGGCCCCGTGGCCGCTTTTTCCGATGATCTTAATGTTCATAAACGAGGCCGAGGTATAGCGGGGCCCCGGGTCCACGGAGATGGTGCCGCATTCCAGCATGGGCAGAAGGTGCATGCCTGCCACCGTGTCAAGTGCTCCCACCTTCCCGGACTCCAAGACCTTCAGGGCCCCGTCCGTCTTCTCCTCCGCAGGCTGGAAGATCAGCTTTACCGTACACTCCAGCTCTTCCCGGTGGTCCGCCAGCACCCGGGCCGCAGTCAAAAGCATGCTCATATGGCCGTCATGGCCGCAGGCGTGCATGACTCCGTTTTCCCCGGACTTGAAAGGAAGATCTTTCACCTCCTTTATGGGCAGAGCGTCGATGTCGCAGCGCAGCCCGATGACAGGGCCGTCCTTGCTCCCCTTTATGGTGCCGACCGTTCCGGTTTTAGCCGCCTCCTCCCAGGGAATCCCCATTTTTTTCAGTTCCTCCCGAATCCGGCAGGCTGTGTGCTCCTCCTGCCAGCTCAGCTCGGGATGCCGGTGAAACTCCCGCCTCATGGCCACGGCGTAATCCTGATATTTTGCAACTTCCTCCATTACATTCATGATTGCTCTTCCCTTCTTCGGTTTTTATGGTTCTCTGGCACGGCGCCAGCGGGCTTCTTCAGAATCAGAACGGACCATACCCGGTCTGCACGGCGATAAACAGGAAGACAAATTCTACCAGAAAGAAGATTCCCTGCAGAGGCAGAATAAACTTATACCAGCTCTTGAGAGGCACCTTGCCCAGCGACAGATAGATCAGCAGGGTTCCGTTGGTGAACCAGAAGGTGTTGGAGATTCCGTCGCCGAACTGAAAGGCCAGCACAGCCGTCTGACGGGTGATATTTAGCATATCCGCCAGGGGAACCATAATGGGCATCACCGCCGTGGCCTGCCCGGACCCTGACGGGATCAGGGCGTTGATGAAGAAATTGACGATAAACATGCCCACGGTGCTCATGTAGGCGGAGGCGCTTCCCATGAGCCTGGAGAGTCCGTGTACCAGAGGGTCGATGAGGCCGCCGTTGGTCATGGTCCACTGGACCGCCCGGGCCACGCCGATGATGAGCGCACCGTTGAAGGCGCCCTTGGCTCCGTCCAGAACCATATTGATGGCGCTTTCAAACTTCACCCGATTGATCACCGCCACGATGACGCCGCCGATCATGAAGGTGGTGGCCATCTCCGTGTAGGACCAGCTCAGCTTCAGGATGCCGTAGATGGTACAGAGAATGGAGATGCCAAGCACCACGAAGGACAGCTTCTTGGGCAGATCGAAGGTTAAGTTGTTGTCCACAGGGATCCGCAGGGAGGAGGTATCCACATCTTTCACCAGACTCTTGGAGGGATCCGCCTTGATTTTTTTCGCATAGCGCATGACCCACGCCAGGCTCAGAGCCCAGATGGTCACTAAAGCAGCCATTCTCAGCTGCCACCCGGAGAACATGGGCAGCTCCGCGATGGTGTGGGAGATGCCCACCGTATATACATTAAAGGGAGCCACGGCAAAGCTGATGAGGCAGGCAAATCCGGAGATGGCCATGCCCACCAGGGAATCATATCCCAGGGAGATGGCCAGAGAGATGATGATGGGCACAAAGGGGATGATGTGTTCACTCCAGCCCAGGATTCCGCCGAAGATAAAGAACACGATCATGACCACGGCGATGATCACCTGGCTGCTCATCTTCTCGGAGGCTTTCAGCACGCTGTTGATGGCGGCGCCTACGGTGTCCGTTCTCTTGTAGATCTCCACGATTCCGCCGATGATCATGACGCAGAACATCATGTTGGCCGTGGCGGTCAGTCCCTCCGGTATGGAGCGGAACAGATTGAAGAAGGAAATGGGGGTGCGCTCCACCGCGTGGTAACTCTCCGGCAGCACCCGGGTGACCCCGTCTATGGTCTCCCGGTCATAGGCGCCGGGCGACACAAAATAGGATACGACGGCACATGCCAGCACCATCAGAAGAAGCGGTACAAACGGATTCATGGAACTGCTTGTTTTTTTCTCTTTCTTGTTCATTCTTTCCCCTTTCATGGCAGATCAGACTCATTTTGCAAAACTCTAAAAGTATCTGATGATATTTTCTGTCAGCTGAAGCATGGTTGCAACATCTTCTGCTACTACATACTCTCTCGCACTGTGTGAATGATAGATATTAAAGCCTATGGGAACGGTCCGGATGCCCAGGCGCTGGGTCCAGGTGGCATCCAGCACTCCGAAGGAGCGGGCCTTCACCATGGGGATCCCCGTCTTCTCATAGACGGCCTCCAGACGTCTCAGCATATCCGTGTTTTCGCCAAAGTCGGCCTCCGGCACATCCTCCTCTTCCCGGCAGTTGTACTTACACCCCAGCCTCCGGGCCGTCTCCTCCACGGTTCGGTGTATCTTCCTGCGGATCTCCTCCTGCACGTCGCCGCCAAAGCAGCGGATCTCCACATCGAAGCGGGCGTATTTGGGAACCACGTTCGATGGGGACAGGGCCACCAGATCATAGACGTTGATGGTCAGATTCTCGTTGATCCGGCCTGTGGGAATCTGGCTGATGATCTCCACCGCTGCCTTTAACCCGTTGATCCCCGGCTCCTCGTTCCGGATCACATGGGCCGAGCGCCCGATGAGCTCCACCCCGATCCGCAGCCTGGAGGGAGTGCGCACCAGCACTTCGCCCGTGACATAGTGGTCGATGACCAGGGCCTCCTCGCTCTCAATTCCGGAATAATCCGCATACCGGGAGCCGTGAAGCCCCAGCTCCTGGCACACCGTAAAGAGAAGTTCCACCGGGCGGTGGGTCTCTCTCGCCTCCCTCAACCGGCTGACGGCCTCCAGCACCACCGCGATGGCCAGCTTGCCGTCGGCTCCCAGGACCGAGTTGTCCCGGCTTTGGATCCGGCCGTCCTCCACATAGCTCTTTACCGGACTTCCCGGAGCGGCCGTGTCCAGATGAAACACGAAGAGAAGCGGCTTTCTCGCCTCGTCTCCCGGAACCCGGGCCAGGATGTTCCAGCCGTCCGTCACCACCTCGTTGCCCAGCAGCTGTCTCTCGAAGGGGATCCCCATGGCCTCCAGCTCCCTCTCCATATATTCACAAAATGCTTTTTCCCTGTGAGATTCACTGGCGCAGTCTGCGTAGCGCATGAATCTCGATGCCGTTCTCTCTACATCCATCCCTCCTTTTTCCTTTTCATCGCTCAGACGCTCTCTTCCCGTCCGCCATCTGATCTGTCTTGATTCCTGCAGGAAACGGCAGATCACGTTGTCGCCTCCTATAGTTTATGAATATTTTATCATTTTATTTTAAGAAATACTATTGTGAAAAATTTGTAAATTCCCCGACATTTTTTGGTTGTCTGCACAATATTTTTATCTAAAACTTGCATTTTTTAGTAAAAATACTTATAATAAAAGCGTTTCTGTCCCTGTTTGTTCCATAGATTTGGGAGGTTCCCTATGTTTGAAAATAAGATCATGTACGAGATCATAGAAAAGCTTCAAGACGGGCTTTCCGTGCCCATAAGCATCTGCGATGTAAGCGGCCGGGTCACGGCGTCCACCGATGCCTCCTCCGTGGGAGACTTAAACCTTCTGGCCATCAAGGCCCTGGACATTAACTCCGTGGCGTTCGCCTCGCCGGCCGGCCGGTTTCAGAAGGGAGGAGCCGCCATGCCCCTCTCGCTCCATGGCCGCCGCATCGGCGCCGTGGTGGTGGAGCAGGCAGCCAGTCCGGACGCTCATCTCACAGAACTTCTGGCCAAAACCATCGAGCTTCTCTACCAGGAGATCCATCTGGCCAGGAAACAAAAAAACCAGTCCCAGGAACGGAACCAGTTTCTCTACAAATGGCTGCACCTCCAGTCCGGCTACGCCGACAACTTTGTGAAGGAGGGGGAACTGCTGGGAATCGACGTCACAGCCGCCCTAGCCGTCCTCGTCATCAACCGGAAGCCGGAGGACTCCTATACCTCCCCCTCCATGATCCAGAATCTGCTGGACTCCTGTGACATCCTGCTGCCTCTCTCCCACAGCCAGCTTCTCCTGATCCTCCGGGAAAATGAACATTTTGAGAGAAAGTATCACCGGGTCCTCTCCGCCGCGGCCGGCTGTCACACAGGAGTCTGCCGCCGGGAGACCCATCTCTGCACCGCCTACCATGCCGCCGCGGAGAGCCTGGCCATGGGAAAGCTTCTTTTCCCCGGCCGCCGCGTCCATGAATACGAACAGATGAAGCTGGCCATCGCCCTGTCCCGCCTGGATTTTCCCGGCCTGGAGGAATCCTTTGCCCAACTGGCCCAGAAGGGAAAGGCGGCCCAGCTGGCCCAGACCGCCGCGGCCTACATCCATCTGAACGGAGACATCCGCAGCGTCTGCGAATCTCTCCACATCCACCGCAACAGCATCCCCTACCGTCTCAGACGGATCCAGGAGCTGTGCGGCAAAAATCTTGCGGACTCCTACGACCTTCTGTACCTGTACGCGTCCATGATCCGGTATGTGAGGCTTCACGGGGAGGTGGCGGAGGCTGCGGGGGAGTGTTTTCCGGAGTAATCAATCACCCGCTTCTCTTTGGAGCCCCCGCAAACCGCCGCAGACCGCAGGAAAAAGCCGCCCTGTACATGTGTACAAGACGGCTCTCCCTGCCCTCCGCAGGGAACGGAGGACCTGATACAATGTGGTTTATTATAGACTCGTCCGCGGCCAATATTCAGGGATAACCGCAGAGCGGATCTATCGAGATAAGGAAGCCGGCTCTTTTGCGGCCGGCAGGCCCTTTAAGGGTGACAGCGATCACTGTCTCTGTCTGTTAAAGTTGATCAGGCTTCCTGCCTTGACAATCTTTTTCTCATCCTCCGTCATCTCGGCGATATACAGCTTCAGCTCCTTTACCTCCTCGCCGATGACATAGGCTTTCATCTCTTTCCTATCCGCGTCAAGAGCCGCCCGGATTCCCGGCACATAGATGTAGCAGCCCACCTGGATATCCTCAGGCTCTTCTGCCATCTGGAAGGGAAGCATGCCCCAGTTCATCACATTGGAACGGTATCTCTTGGTGGCGTACTCCCGAACGATGTTGGCAAGCCCTCCCAGCACTCTCTGGCAGCTGGCGGCCTGCTCCCTCGCAGAACCGTCTCCCGGCTTCACCGCATAGATGGTGCTGCCGATCTCCGTGTCAAAGGCCTTCACCTGCTCGCTGCCGGGGATCTGACGGATCTTGTCAAACACTTCTCTCAGCCCCGGGTCCGTCTCACAGGGGCAGATCCCCTCTCTCCTGGCCTTCTCGATCTTGTCCACTTCCTTTGCCCGTCCCACGTATTCCGGATCTCTCCGGGACAGGGCAAACTCTGCCAGCCCCAGAGGATTTGAGCGGTAGGAGGAGGTCTCACCGGACGGAATCAGCTCATCGGTGGTAGTGACCGGATCCATAATCTTGGAGCAGACTCTCAGAAGGATGTTGTCTGTCAGCGCCCCCATCTCGGGCCAGTCCTTGATGTTCGGGCCATAGATCAGCTCCTTGGCAAAATCTCCCTTTCCAAATCCCTGGTAGATTCTGTTTTCATATACCGTGCCGTCAAAATGGTACTCCGGCACCTGATATCCGTCGGCCAATGCTGTGGCGGCCGTCAAAATCCCGCCGTTTGCAGCCGTAGCGGCGATGGAACGGGCATCCATCAGGGCCACTGCGGACATCTGTCCTGCTCCCGGCTTGGAGCCTTCTCTGTTGGGGAAGTTTCTGGTGGTATGGCGGATGCTGAACCCATTGTGGCTGGGCGTGTCTCCCGCGCCGAAGCAGGGGCCGCAGAAGGCAGTCTTCAGTGCCACTCCGGCGGCCATCAGATCGGCGATGGCTCCGTTTCTCACCAGTTCCATATACACCGGCTGGGAAGACGGATAGACAGACAGGCTGAACACATCGCTTCCGCAGCTCTTTCCCCTGAGGATGTGGGCGGCCTCCATGACATTGGTGTAATTGCCGCCTGCACATCCTGCGATGATTCCCTGCTGCACTCTTAACTTTCCGTTCTCGATCTTGTCCGTCAGGCTGAATGGGGCTCTGCCTCCTGACACTTTTTGGGCCTCTTTCTCCACACTTCTTAAGATGTCTTCCAAGTTGGCGTTCAGCTCGTCGATTTCATAGGTGTTGCTGGGATGGAAGGGAAGAGCGATCATGGGCTTGACCGCAGACAAGTCTACATAGACCATCCCGTCGTAGTAGGCCACGTCTGCCGGATTCAGCTCCCTGTAGTCCGCCTCTCTCCCGTGAGCCGCCAGAAATGCCCTGGTGTCCTCATCAGTCCTCCAGATGGAGGTCCAGCAGGTGGTCTCCGTGGTCATCACGTCGATGCCGTTGCGGAAATCC
Source organism: Hungatella sp. (assembly GCA_022792815.1). Lineage (GTDB taxonomy): Bacteria > Bacillota > Clostridia > Lachnospirales > Lachnospiraceae > UBA3402. The sequence continues at coordinate 116,053 of JAAWBS010000016.1, read as the reverse complement.
GTGGTCATCGTCGAGATACCGGGACCCACAAATTCCATCACCTTGTTCTTCACATAACCGTTTTTAAACACTGTCCCGATAATGGACAGGGCGATATCCTGAGGACCTACTCCCGGGTTCACCTTTCCGTCCAGGTAGATTCCCACCACCTGGGGATAGGCCACATCGTAGGTGTCTCCCAGCAGCTGCTTCACCAACTCCCCGCCGCCTTCTCCTACGGCCATGGTTCCCAGTGCACCGTAGCGGGTATGGCTGTCTGAGCCCAGAATCATCCTTCCTCCTCCGGCCATGGTCTCCCGCATGTACTGATGCATGACACCGATGTGAGGCGGCACAAAGATCCCGCCATACTTCTTGCAGGCGGACAGTCCGAAGAGATGATCGTCCTCATTGATGGTTCCCCCTACCGCGCACAGGGAGTTGTGGCAGTTGGTCAGTACATAAGGGATGGGAAACTCTGTCATCCCCGAAGCCTTTGCCGTCTGGATGATACCCACATAGGTGATGTCATGGGACGTGAGGGCATCAAACTTCAGTCTGAGTGACTCCAGATCCTCTGAGATGTTGTGTGCCTTGATGATCTGGCAGGCTATGGTCCCCTGCCTCGCCTCGTCCTTGTCTGCCTCTCTCCCGGTCAGCGCCTTGACCTTCTCTGCCTCTTTCTCCGGCACAATGTCCTTTCCGTTGACCAGATAAGCGCCTCCGTCGTATAACTTGATCATGTTTTCCCCTCCGTAATCCTGTATTTTTGTTGTCTTTATCATACCACCATGTTACAATATCGTAAAATACGATTTGCCTGATAACTTATATAGGTTTTTCCTATACTGCGATATCAGACCAGAAAGGAAGCATAAAACCGTGACCAGTCGGGAACTTCTCTATATGAAAACCATTGCCGAGGAAAAAAGCATCTCCAAAGCTGCCAGAAAACTGTATGTGGCCCAGCCCTCCTTAAGCCAGGCCGTCCAGAAGCTGGAAGAACAGCTGGGCACCCCTCTGTTTAACCGGACCACCGCCGGCCTGACTCTCACCTATGCTGGGGAGCGCTACTACCATATGGCAGCCCAGATCCTGAAGCTATACGAAAATTTTGAGAGCGAGATCAGTGATATCAACAACCTAAAGACCGGCCGGATCCATCTGGGGATCACCAATCATCTGGGAATCCTGACTCTGCCGCGAACCATGAAGCGTTTTCGTCAGCTCTGCCCCTTCGTGGAGGTGGCGGTGACGGAGGACACCTCGGCAGGCCTGGAGAAACGGCTGGTCACAGGAGAACTGGACTTTGTGGTCATGCACGCCCCAACAGAACCCCAGTATGACAAGATCCGCTACGAGACCCTCCAGCGGGATCCCTTTGTCCTGGTCATGGCCCCCGATCATCCCCTATCCTCCAAGGCCGTCCGGACAGAGACCTGCCCATATCCGATGCTGGATATCCGTCTTCTTAAGGGGGAGCCTATGATCCGCCTCTATCCCGACCAGCGGATCCGCCAGGTCACCGATGCGGTCTTAAAGAAGGCCGGGATCCTCCGGATTCCCACGGTCATGACCTTAAAGAACCACACCACTGCCCAGCTTCTGGCAGCTCAGGGCCTGGGCATCACCATGGTTCCCCTGCAGTACTCCCGCCTGACGGTAGCCCAGGAGTCGGTCCCTCTGCTTCTGTCCATCGACAGCCGCTATGAGGCCTGGTGGGACCTGTGCATCGCCACCTTGGAGGACGGCTTTTTGTCCAAAGCCGGCCGGCTTTTTATCCGGTGCATGAAGGCTGAATACTGCGGTGTCCAGGACGTGGTCTCACCCGATGAGAAGCCCCAGGACCGCCGCGAAGAGAATCGTCTTTGGGATACTGACCTTAAAGCGGAACAGCAGCACTGCGCACAGGAAGGCAATCAGTCCCAGATTCCACTGAACCCCTGACAGGGTCACCGCCCCTCCCTCTGTCCAGAAGGTGCTGATACTCAATGTCACCGCCACCGCCAAAAGCATCCCCATGCTCACCGGGCGTACTCCCTTCATGGCACTCTCCATCACCTGATTTCCCTTTAGTTTCAGGATAAAATGGGCTGCCGCCATACACAGGGTAAGGGACGGCATCATCACTCCCAAGGTAGCGCTGAAGGCGCCGATCAGCCCTGCTGTCCGCAGCCCCACGAAAGTGGCGCAGTTGATTCCCAAGGAACCGGGGGTCATCTCCGCCACAGCTACGATGTCCATCACCTCATCTGCTGTCATCCAGCCGTGAAGCAGAACCTCGTCATTGATCACCGGGATCATGGTCAGTCCCCCGAAGCTGAAAAACCCGATTTTCATAAAGGACCAAAACAGCTCAAGCAGCACCATGAGACTTTCCTCCTCTCCACACCCAAAGCCCTAAAAGCGCCCCTGCGGTCATCACCAGCGGCTTGCTCACATCGGTAAACGCGCACACCCCAAAGGAGACGGCCAGCAAAAGACAGGAGATCGTTCCGGTCAAAGATTTATCCTTCAGCTTCCAGGAGGCCTGCAGGATGATGGGAATCACCACACACCGAACTCCGTTAAGGACTTTTTCCACATAGAGGTTGCTTTTTAGAGAATCGTAAAAATAGGTTACCAGGCCGATGGCCGCCACCGCCGGAGCCGCCAGGCCAAATGCTGCGGCCAGTGCCCCCGGCGCCCCCTCCATGGCATACCCACACAGTACTGACATGTTGATAATCATGATCCCGGGAAATGACTTGGCCAGGGACATAAAGTCGATGATCTCTTCCTCTGTCATCCATTTCCTCTTCTCCACAAACTCGATCTGTATCTGTCCGATGATGCTCCACCCTCCGCCGAAGGTGAAGCAGCCGATCTTTGCCATGGTCCAAAACATGATCGCCAGCCTACCGGCCCGGCTGAAACCGGACTCTGTATCGTCAGATCTCTTCCTGTCTCTCTCCATCTCTCCCCATCCTCTTCTCTCTTGTCTTCCAGTGTATCTTTCTGTTGCCATATCCTATATCATACTCTATTTTCTCCTTTTCGCAATATATCTTTTTCCTATAAGCGCTATTTCTTTTTTCTATAGGATTCAGGTGCCAAAAGCCCTTCCGGTCATGGAGCCAAACAAATCCTGCAAAACAGGGGCCGGCCTCTATGGGCCAGCCCCTGTCAGTCATTTTCGTATCAGATTATTGATTGTCAGCAGTGATCGCTTTTGCCGCGGTGCGTCCGGATACGATGATCTCGGTGATCGCGTTGCCGCCAAGCCGGTTGCCGCCGTGGATGCCGCCGGTTACCTCGCCTGCCGCATAGAGTCCTGCGATGGCGTTGCCGCTTTCATCCAGTACATGGCGCTCCGTGTCGACTACGAGGCCGCCCATGGTGTGGTGGGTGGAAGGAGCCATGAGACGGATGGTGAGAGCCGTGCCCTCCAGCTTGTAGGAATCTACGTTGTAGCTTCCGTCCGCATTCTTCTCCACATCGCCGATGGTTCTGGAGGCGATGGCCTTTCCTGCATCCTCAAACTCGCCCTGGCCCATGACAGCCATGTCGTACTTCTCGATGGTCTCGAGAACTGTCTTGGCATCTGCTGTCACGCCGATCTGGGCGAACAGAGCAGCCAGTTCTTCCTCGTTGGCATTTCTTCTGTAATACCTGCCGTCATAATCTCCTTCCGGAGCAAGCTGGATGGGACCCGGGATCATCTCGGAGGCATTGTAGATCTCCATGAATACGCCCTTGGTTCCGTTGACTTCGATACCGTTCTGGAATTCGCCGAGAGAGAGAACGTCACGCTCGGACCCTTCATCCACGAATCTCTTGCCGGTGGTCGGGTTGATGTAGATGGCATAGTTGCCGCCGCCGAATGCCAGGTTTCCGTTGTCCACCCAGCTGATGGGCATCATCTGAGTCCAGCCTTCACCTGTCACATCTGCTCCCACTTCCTGAGCCATCTCAATACCGCTGCCGGTAAGAGAATTCCGGTTGGTCGTCTTGATGGCATTGGTCACAAACTCCGGTGACCAGTAGTTGTTGGTCTCCACAACCTTGTCGATGTTGGCTGCGTATCCGCCGGTCGCCAGGATGACACCCTTGGTCGCCTTGGCGGTAACCTCTGTGCCGTCATACATGGTAGCCTTCACGCCGGTTACACGGCCGTCTTCCACGATCAGCTCCTCGGCTGTGGTTCTGGTCATGATCTGATTCTTCTCGTCCTTTTGAAGGAACTCGGTCATAGGAGCCATGAAGTAGGTGCCCCAGCGGCCCTTATACTCCTCAGGCGTTCCGTCTCCGTCTGCATCCACATTGGCGCCGATGAACTCGTTCTCTCTGTACCACAGTGCACCGATGAGGGTGGGCTGGGTGTCTTCCACAAAGGTTGCTCCCATAGACTCCAGCCACGGCTTGATGTCCTGGCCGTCCTCGATGAACTGCTTCACCAGATCCACATTGCCGTAGATCCACTCAGAACCGTCGGCACTCTGACGCAGTCCTCCGTAATAGGTCTGGAAAATGTGCAGGTTCAGGGTGGAGAACAGGGTCAGCTCCGACTCCGGAGTACCTGCATCAAGTTTCGGCTGTGCCCAGTCAAGGTATGCCTTGATCTCTTTCTTCAGAGCCTGAAGCGTGGGCAGATAGTCCGCGTGAACACCGTGCTTAGATAGCTCTGCGGCATCTCCTGCCACGTACTCATGATCCTTGTAGTAGTCTGCATCAAACTCCTCCTCGGACCACTCGTAGATCATCTTTAACTCGTTGATACATCCGTTGACGGATTTCACCTTGTTGTATGTATTGCCGTCAAAGCCTGTGCCTGTGGTGGCATCGGGATCCTTCTCATCCCATACCAGATAGGGCATCACGCTCTGATACTGACCGCCGGATACGAGGGTGTTGCCTCCCACCTCGGCATTCTTCTCCAGCACCAGAACCGTGTTGCCGTCCTGGGCCGCCTGAGCCGCAGCGCTGATTCCGGCTCCGCCGGCGCCTACGATTACCACATCCCAGGTGTCCTCGATGGGAGCCTGAGGCTGCACCTCTACGGTATTGGCGGCAAACTGAGAGGCATTGGTGACTCCCGCAGCCTCGGCAGCGGCGTTGACCGCAGTCTTTAAGGCACGGCTGGAGAAAGTAGCTCCGGATACGCCGTCCACTCCGGTTCCGTTGGCCTCGATCATCTGAGGAATCATAATTTCAAATGCGATGTCACCTACATGTTCGGTCTCCTTGCTGGAGGTAATCTCGATGGCGGTAACCGCCTTATCGTCAAATGTTACACTGACCTCCACCGGTCCGTTGTAACCTTCCCCTGTGCCGGTATAGGTTCCGGCTGTAAAGGCCAGATCGCCTCCCTGTGCAGGAGCCTCTCCCTTGGCCTGCGCGATAGCGCCTGCGGCTGCCTTCTTCACTGCCTCGGAGGTGATGGTAGCTCCTGCCACGGCATCGATCTCTCCGGACTGGGCATCCAGAATGGCCTGCTTTAAGGTGTCAAGAGCCGCCCCGCCGATGGTAGGTGTCTCCCCCTCACCCTCGATGGCCACATCGGTGATCTCGCTGTCGCTGACCGTAAGGGTCACGGTGACAGGGCCGCCAAATCCCTGCTCGGAGGCAGAGTAAGTGCCTGCGGTGTACAGTGATTCTGCCTGTGCCGCTGTAGTGGTCTCCGGTGCCGCCGTAGTGGTCTCCGGCGCAGAGGTTTCAGCAGGCTGGCTCTGACAAGCGGTCGCAGAAGCTGCCATGACTGCTGCCATCGAGAGGGCAGCCAAACGTCTGTTGCTTTTTTTCATCTTTGCATCTCTCCCTTTTTTCTTTTTTGCAAAAAATGCGGTTAACAGTGTTAACCTTGTCAAAATTTTATCACTCCATGGCAGTCTTTGCAAGCACTTTTTACAATTTTTCAAATATTACTGACAGTAATCCCTAATCTCCCACCCCCTGCAGAATGTGCTCACCAGGTTTAATTCCTGATCCATAATCGTAAGGTCGGCATCCATACCCGGCTTTATGCTCCCCTTTCTGTCATTGACATGAATATACCTGGCCGGATTTAAACTTGTCATCCTCATGATGTCATGCCAGGTAACCCTGGTATGCTCCGCCATGTTTTTTACCGACTTCCCATAACTCATCTCCAGCTCTTTCACTGCCTCATAATCTCCCGGATCAATCCACTCCTGCCTGCCGTCATAGTGATCCAACCGCACCAAGTCCCCATCCTTTACAAACCTGATTTTTCTCACATAATGATCGAACTGACTTTGGGTCCTGGCAAGACCGCTGCAGTCAGTAGATAAGATTATTCTCTCACTTCCCTTGAGGCGGTAAGCGATGTCAAAGGCTTCATGGGATACTGTCATCCCCGTCTGTTTGGCGAACTCACACATCAGATCATCAAAATACAGGGCAGCTCCCACCACTCCCGGCTCCCGGTGATGGAATCCCCTCATTCCGCTGAACATGTGGGTGACTCCCCCTACCCCCGCATCTCTTATGGAGGCAATCTCCTGAAAGGTGGCTCCGCTGTGGCCTATTGCGGTCTGAATTCCCTGTTCCCTGCAAAAATTCAGCACCTCCCTGGCATGACCGCGCTCTACGGCAATGGTCATATGACGGCACAGCTGTCTGTGGCGGAAGCTGCCATACAGGTCCTTCATCACCTCAAGATCCGGCTCTATACAGCACTCCTCTTTCTGCATCCCCCGGTACTGAGGGTTGATAAAGGGCCCCTCCAGATGGACTCCCAAAAGCTCTGCCCCCTTCTCGCCCCTCTTCTCTATCTCTCCCTCCTCAAGCTCCTCCCATGCATCATCTGCCGCGCCGATGCATTTTTTGATCTCCCCTATGGTATCGGCTCCTGAGGTAGCCAAAAAAGAGGTGACTCCGCCAAAAGGAAGCGTTCTGCACATCTCCTTCACAGATTCCCTGGTCTTCTGAAACCAGAAAGAACCTGTCGCCCATCCGTGGACATGGATATCAATAAATCCCGGAAAGACAATCTCATCAGAGAAATCCTCATATGGCCCCTCATAATCCTTGTACAGTCCCTCGATCTTCCCGTCCTGAATCTTAAGAAATCCGTCAAATGTGTCATGTTCCAAAATAATATTTTTTGAATAGAGAACCATAATGCCTCCTATCTCAGTGTCCAGTAATCCCGATTGGCCTCCATAAGATCATCCAAAACAGCCTTCGCCCTGGAAGGATCCACCACTGTCCGGTTCAGAATCAGCGCCATCAACGCCTTCTGATAATCCTGTTCCATAAATGCCTCCACCGTCAGAAGCTCATAGGCATACTGCCCCTCCATAAGGCCCTTGTAGTACGGTCCGATGGGACCAAAAGGATATCCCTTTGCCCCGTCCTTCCCTATGGTTCCCGCCACCTCGACGATGGCATCCTCCTCAAAATTGCTGATGATCCCTTCATTTCGAACCAGGACGATAAACTCCCTGTTCAAATCATAGGCAATGGACTCTGCAACCTCCACCATGAGATTGCCGAACACGCTGTTGGTCAGCATATCCTCCCTGTCCATAGAATCCTTCCCCACTGCCCTTTGACAGGCTTCAAACACCTCTTTCTCCCTGGAATCCCTGGACTCATCCGCCCTTGTGTACTCAGGGTCGCTTTCCGCCGCAATCTCATCCGGGAACATATAATATTGAAGATAAGTGGTGGGCACATACTCATCTAAGTACTTCATATACTTGTTGACACGCACATAGGTATCCAGCCAGGACTTGGAACGCTGCTCCGCATTAAAAGGCTTAAAGTCATGGTCCCTCAGATAGGTCCTTAAGGTATCAAAATGATCCGTCCCGTCCGTATCCTTTAGCTGGGTAAACCATCCGAAATGATTCAAACCAAAATACCGGGCTCTCAGTTTCTCCTGGGGAACTCCAAGGATCTTTGAGTAGCTCTTCATCAGAGAATAAGGCTGGTCGCAGAGATTCAAAATCCGTTTATCATCAGGAAACATCTTATCCAGTCCCAGGGCAACAATAGCGGCCGGGTTGGTATAATTCAAAATCCAGGTATCCTTTGAGTAGGAACGCACCTTTTCCACCATGCGCTTCATGGCTCCTAAAGAACGCATTCCATAGGCAAATCCTCCGGGACCGCAGGTCTCCTGCCCCACCAGGCCGTATTTCAGGGGGATCTTCTCATCCAGAGAGCGCATGGCTGTCTTTCCCACCCGCATCTGACAGAAGATAAAATCCGTACTCCTGTAAGCCTCGTCCTCATCTGTGGTGAAGACAACCTCACACTCCGGATAAAAACATTTCAGTACCAGCCTGTCATATGCCTCCATAAGTCCCATCCGTTCCTCGTCAATATCATAAAAAATAATCCTGGACAACGGAAAACGCTCTTTATAATTCACCAATGTCCCAACCAGGGCAGGCACCCTGGCGCTTCCCGCTCCGGCTATGGTAATCACATGAGATTCTCTCATGACCTTTCTCCCTTCATCTCTCTGGCTTTCGCCTCTCCCTTTTTTGCCATTTCCACAGCCAAAACATTGCAGATTCCCGTATAATGTTCCGGCTGCAGCATGGCTCTCATCTCGTCCTCCGTGAACATGGACATTAAGGTCTCATCCTCCATGAGAACCTCGATATACTCCCTTCCCTCCGTCTCCGCGGCAATAGCCTTCTCATACATCAGCTTATGGGCCTGGTCCTTGCCGATCTTTGCCGCCACATTCATCATAATATACTCACTGTTATCCAGACCATGATTCCTATTGGCATTGGCTTTCATCCGCTCTTTATTGACATAAATGGTTCTCGTCAGCTCCTCCGCCCGTATGAGAACCTCACAGGTCAGTTCCATAGCCTCTTTCATGAGATGATCAAACAGCATATACGAACTGGAATCCCCCTCGAACATGCGGCAGGAAGAATACATTCCCGTGCCCGGAAGAGAATAAAGCTTCTGCGAATTTGCAATAATCCCCTTTGCCAGCTTGGGATTAATCTTCTGAGGCATGGTGGAACTTCCGATGGTTCCTGGAGTAAATGCCTCACTGACCTCCCCGAACTCCTCTAAGCCGGTGTAGTACACCTCCTCCGCCATCTTGTGAAGCACATTGCACAGAAGGCAGAGATTCATCATATATTCCAGCTTCATTTGACTCATATTGCGGCTTGGCACATCCATGGGCTTCATGCCAAGTTCCTCCGCCACACGGGCCTGCACCTTAGGTCCCACTTCCCCCATGGCGTGAAAGCCTCCCGCTGCTCCCCCCATCATGCACACAAACACTCTCTTTTCGCACTCTTCCAACCGCTCAATACCGCTTAAAAGCTCACTCAGCCACACTGCCGCCTTATATCCATAGGTAATGGGGATGGCGTGCCTTCCATGGGTCCTTCCGGCCATAACCGTATCTGCGTGATCTTTTGCCAAAACCGAGAGGTGAGAGAGAATATCCGCCAGAAAGTCCTTATAGACAGCCGTAACCTCCTTGGCGATATAAAGCTGTGATGTCTGCTGAATATTCTGGGTTGTCACTCCGTAATGGACATACCGTCCCCCTGTTTCCCCGCAGGCCTTCACCAAAACCTTTACAAAAGGTACGAAACCATGGCCCACCTTCTCCTTGATTCGTTCCATTTCCTCCAAATCAAGTTCTTCCAAAGAGCGCCTTCCGATATCCTCTGCCCCTTCTTTTGGAATCACACCCTCCAAAGCCTGGGCCCTGGCCAGAGCCTGCTCCACTTTCAGCCATGTGGCCAGTTCATTCCTGGGGCTCAACAACTCCTTGATTCCCCGGTCATTCAGCTTGCTTTTTGAGTCACATAATCCACCCATACTCCGCCTCTTTCCTTATGATTTCTTCAGTTCATCATCCACCGCATGACGGACAAACTCCACATGAGGTCCAAACACCACATGAATATGCTTTTCGGAAGGGAAGAAAATACCTGCGCACCCGGAGTCCTTGATCTTAACCTGATCCACCTTGTCTCCGTCCACTAAGTCGACACGAAGCCTGGAAATGCAGTTCTCTACATTTACAATATTGGCCTTTCCGCCCAGCCCCTCGATGACAATGGCAGCAATAGCCGGCCAGTTCTTTTCCTTGAGCAGAACACTTGCAGATTCCTCCACCTCAAAAGATTCACGCCCTGGGGTCTCCAGGTTGAATTTTTCGATATACCAGCGGAATACTACATAAAATGCCACGAAATTGATGACTCCCAAAAGAATCAGTGCCGGCCAGTGGGTATTTTCATACAGCAGTCCGAAAATTCCAAAATCAAAGATAGTTCCTCTGATATATCCAATACTGATCTTTAACATCTGGTAAGGCAGTGCACCAAGGCCGCACATAATACAGTAGAGAATAAACAGGGACGGTGAAATAAATAAAAATGAGAATTCCAAAGGTTCCGTAATATTTCCCAAAAAGGCTGTCAGACAGCAGGTAAGAAGAACACCCTTGGCGATTTTTCTGTTCTTTAAATAAGAAGTGTGATACATAGCCAGACCGATAGCCGGAACCCGGAACAGTGTCGTCAGCATCTGAGCTCCGCCCAGGTAACTGGACAAGATAGGCATAAGTTGGCTCCAGTATTCACTGGTCGGTCCCAGATTAAACTGGATCTCATTCATGGCATTCAAAATTCCCACATACTCTGTTCCATTGATCATGTACACACCGCCTGCCTCCGTAAACCGAATCAGCGATGCCAACACGTGATGAAGTCCAAAAGGAATGAGTGCCCGGTTCAGCGTGTAATAAATGGCATTTCCGATGTGAGGAGCCATAAAGATGAAGGAGATACTGTTGAGGAAGGAAGTAAAGATACTCCAAATAACCGGGATCACAAGTCCGATGGGAACCATGGCCGCAAACGTAATGATGGGGATTGATTTCTTGCCGCCAAAGAAGGCAAAGGCCAGGGGAAGTTCCAGACGGTAGAACCTGTCGGCTACCTTGGCCGCCACTATGCCTGCAATCAGGCCTCCCAGGGCTTCAATCTTAAGGGTTTGAATTCCGAGAACCGTTCCCTGGCCTACCTGGGCTGCCACAGCCGGATCGGCCAGAGTCCCTGTGGCCTTTAAATAGACGCTCATAACCACGTTCAGCGTCAGATATCCCACCGTAGCTGCAAACACTGCAATTCCCTTTTCATGCTTTGCCATTCCCTGAGCCACACCCATGGCAAATAAAATAGGAATGTTGTTAAATACAATACTGGTGATTGTCTGAAGGCTGGACAGGATCAGACGAAGAGTCTCATTTCCCAAAACAGGAAACTTTGCAATCATATAGGACTGTCCTAATGCGCTGCAGATTCCCATTACCATACCAATCGGCGCAAGAAGGGCAATGGGAAGCAAAAGAGAGCGGCCAAATGTCTGGATACTTTCTTTCCAACTGGATTTTTTTGTATTCATTTTTTCATCCTCTTGTTTTTAGATTGAACCTGAAGCGCTTCATGAACTGATTTTATTATGCATGATTTTACCGGGTGCTTCAAGGCAAAAAAAGTTTAAAAAAATATTGCATATAGTTGCCCTCAATTTTATAATCAATCTATATAGGAAATTGTGAAAGTCGAAGCTGAGAGAATATTCTGACAATATATTCCATACAAAGCCTTCGTACGCCAAGCATTCCGCTGAGCCCAATAAAGCAAAAAACACTCGGGCAGAGGGCCCTCCTGTTTTTTATGGTCTCAGCTCCATGGCGTAATGGCTTTTCCTGGAATATATTGTCAGAATATTCAGCTAAGTTTTGAATTTCTCAAATAGCTATGAAAAATAACAGGAAAAGGAGCATTCTATGGGACTCAGCTATAATGACTTGATTCTGCTGCGCTTTATTCAAAAGAGGGAGCGAACCCTGCTCTCAACCGTTGCCTTCCAGTTTGGGAAAAATGAGATTTCCATCCGCCGTGCCATTGAACAGATCAACCTCTACTCCGAATCTCCTTTAATCGAAATCAAAAAAAGCCACTGTATCTGCCGGTTAAGCTACAGTGACTATGTGGATTTTGCCAGGCATATATCCATGAAAGACTATGCCAGCTCCTGGCTGGAGCGAATTCGTGTCATGATTGTGGCCATATTCTTTCATGGCTGCGTCAACGCCAGCGCCCTCTATGAACAGTGGGGATTCTCCCTCACTACCAAGAAGCAGGACACGGCCCATCTCAGACAATTTTTAAAAGACTATAAGCTGACTCTCCAAACGGTAAAGACCAAGGGACTCACCATAGTAGGAGACGAACTGATGCTTCGATTCCTGGTCATTGATATTCTCCATCCCCTGTTGGAATTTACTGCCGAGAACCAGATTGAAGCCCGTTTTGCCAACACACCGTTAGAGAACCAGACCTATGCCCTGGCAGAGCCCTACCTGCTGCCTGTCAGCCCACAGGCTGTGGAGCATCTGGAAAGCTTTCTGGCACACCATTCCCTGTCCATTAACTATCCCTCCAAAAAGTTCCTGCTCCTGTTTTTCTGTATTATGATTATACGGCCCGTGACAAAGGACATGACCTTTTCTTCCCACCTGCCCCTTGCCCCCATGAACCTTTATTTTTCCGATTCCTCCCCGGTAAACTGGTTCTGCAATGTTGCGGTCAGCATGATGAATTTTTCCAGGAGTCTTGATTTTCCTGTGGATTACCGCTTATGGTATACCACAGAAGATTTCGTGGAACATGTCATAGCAAGCCTCCCTCAGCCCTTTTTCATCCGGGATGATTTTATTCTGGAGCTGTACAACTATTTTTACCGGGAAATCACTCTGGCCCATTTTCACTGCACATTTGTGGACAAGACTGTGGAAAATACACGGGGGCAGTTCCCCGGTCTGTACCAGACCATTGAAAAATATGCCGTTCTTTTCAAAGCTGCCTACAACTTTAATTTTGCAGAAGAACATACTTCCACTCTCACCCTTTTAATCCAAAAGCATATTCTCCGCAACCAGACCATAACCGGAGAACACAAAAAAGTGGTGATTGTCACCAGCATTAACTTTGAGCGCGTCAGCTTCTTTCTGGAGCAGATCCACGACAAAATTAATCTGAAATGGACCGGCACCTTAAATATCAACGAAATTCACCGGCTAAAGTCCATGGACTATGATTACATTTTCTGCTTCTCCACACGTATTTACAATCTTCTTCATGGCAAGAACTTTCCTGTGATAAAGATTAATTTCTTCGTCACGCCCTCGGAGATCGAACACCTTTTAAGCCTGGGATTCACCACCTTAAAACACCGATTTCATACCACTTCCTTTGTCCTGGCACTGGCCGGGAAAAGCCAGGAAGAAATGATTCGATATCTGACCTGCGAGTATGGCGACTATTTTGTCTGACTAACCGCGGACCAGGATGTCTGGGGCCGGCCATCAGAGGCTGCCAAAAAGGCCGGCCATCAGGCCAGCCCCATCGTCTGTTCCAAATTCCTGTAGATGCGCTCCTGGAGATCCTCAATCCCGCTCTGCAGGTTGATGCCTTCTAAAAGCAGTCCGTTGACCGTGACGAACGCGGCTCCGTATGCCAGGGTCTGAAAATTGAAATAATAGCTCTTATAGACCTCCTCCGGAATCTGTCTCTCCTGACAGTACATCCGAAACTGCGCCGCCATCTTCTGAAAGCTCTTCCACTTTCGGATCCCCGCCTGCCTCTCGTCGATGGTCTTCCAGAAGGACTCGCTGATCAGGAAAGGATTCTGGCATAGAAAATGGATATAAGCCACGTTCATCTCCAGATGGGCTTTCTTGTACTCTGTCCCCAGCCTCTCCTCGATCTCCTCCATGATTTTCAAAAGCATGTGGTCTAAATAGGCGGACATGGCCACAAACAGCCCCCGCCTTCCGTCAAAATATTTAAAAGGCGCCGCACAGGACACCCCGCAGGCCTCAGCCACCGCCCGGGCAGAAAATCCGTATACCCCGTTTTTCTGCATCTGCCGGACGGCTTCCTCCACCAGTTCTCCCTGCAGGTTTCTCTCCGTCTCTTTCATAACTCCAACTCTCAACCTTTTTTAATTGGTCAGCATCATGCGGTCATTGGCAAACTCTTCTCCGCTGGCCTGGGCAAATTTCTTCAGCAGGTCCTCCACCGTCAGCTTTTTCTTCTCTTCCCCCTCCACGTCGAAGATGATCCGCCCGTTGTTCATCATGATCAGCCGGTTGCCGATCTGAATGGCATCTCTCATGTTGTGGGTGATCATCAGGGTCGTCAGGTGATCCTGGTTTACCAGATTCTCCGTGGTCTCCAGCACCTTGGCCGCTGTCTTGGGATCCAGAGCTGCCGTGTGCTCGTCCAAAAGCAGCAGCTTTGGCTTTTTCAGGGTAGCCATCAGAAGCGTCAGCGCCTGCCTCTGTCCTCCTGACAGCAGCCCCACCTTGCTGGTCAGACGGTTCTCCAGGCCTAAGCCCAGTTTGGACAGCAGATCCCGGTAGAGTTTCCGCTCCTCCTTGGTGATCCCCTTTTTCAGAGTCCGCCTGTCCCCTCTCCTCAGAGCCAGGGCAAGGTTCTCCTCGATGCCCATGGTGGCCGCCGTGCCGTTCATGGGATCCTGAAACACACGGCCCAAAAAGGCGGCCCGCTTGTACTCCGGATATCTGGTCACATCCACCCTGTCGATGAGAATCTGTCCCTCATCGATCTTCCAGGTCCCGGAGATGGCATTGAGCAGGGTGGACTTGCCCGCGCCGTTTCCCCCGATCACCGTCACAAAATCCCCGTCCTTCAGCACCAGGCTCAGGTCCCTTAAGGCCTGCTTTTCATTTACCGTACCCGGATGAAAGGTCTTTGAAATATGCTTGATCTCCAACATCAGGAATTCCCTCCCCTCTTAACAGGCTTTGAGACATACCGCTCCTGCCACACGGGAATCGCCAGGAAGACGGCTACCACGAGGGCAGACAAAAGCTTCAAAAGGTCCGTGTCGATGCCGATCCAGATCACCACCTGCAGCACCAGATAGTAGATGATGGAACCCAGGGACACCGCCAGGAGTTTAAAGCCGAAATTGCGGAAGACCTTCCCGAACACCGCCTCGCCGATGATCACCGCTGCCAGTCCGATGACGATAGCGCCCCTTCCCATGTTGATGTCCGCAAAGCCCTGATACTGGGTGAGGAGAGCTCCGGAAAATGCCACCAGGCCGTTGGAGATCATCAGCCCAAGAACTCGTCCCAGATCCGTGTTGATGCCCTGGGCCCTGGCCATCTTGTCATTGCATCCCGTGGCTCTCAGAGAACACCCCAACTCCGTGCCGAAAAACCAGTACAGCGCCAGAATCAAGAGCACCGTGGTGAAGGTCACCACCAGGATTGTATTTTTATAGAAAGGCACATTTTTGATGAATCGCAGAGACACCAGCAGCTCGTATTTGTCTACATTGATGGCCTGATTCGCCTTCCCCATTATTTTCAAATTCACAGACCACAGCCCCAGCTGGGTCAAAATACCCGATAAAATAGCCGGAATCCCCATAAAGGTATGAAACAGTCCGGTCACAAGGCCGGCTGCCATGCCTGCCACAAAAGCTGCCGCCATGGACACCCACACATTTTTTCCGCTTAACATCAGCATGATAAACACGGCTCCGCCGGTGCACATAGAGCCGTCCACCGTCAGATCCGCCACATCCAGGATACGGTAGGTGAGATACACACCGATTGCCATAATCCCCCAGATCAGTCCCTGGGCCGCCGCCCCTGGCAGTGCATTAACCAAAGTCATAATATTCATACTTCCATCTCCTAGCCATCCATGATAACCCGTCTCTTCACTGACACAAAAAACTCCCGGCATATCGGCTTTAATCCCGGGCATATCAGCCCGGGATTAAAAAAGCCGGCAGCCGGATTTTTCGATCTACTCGATCGCCACATACCCCTCCGGAATCTGGATTCCCAGATCGTCACAAATCGTCTTGTTATACTTCTTGGTAAACTGAGGCGCATACTCGATGGGCATCTGGGAGATATCCGCCTCCCCCTTAAGAATCTTCGCTGCCATCTTGCCGGTAGCCACGCCCAGATCATAGTAGCTGATGGAGAGGGTGGCCACACCGCAGCCCTTGCAGATGCCCTCCTCGCCGGCGATGATGGGGATGCCCGCAGGGCGGCAGATGTTGTCCACGGTCTCAGCCGCAGCCGCAGCCGTGTTGTCTGTGGGAACATAGAGCACGTCGTTTTCCGCCGCAGCCTTGGTGGCAACGGTGGACAGATCGTTGGAGTCGGAGAAGGAATAATACTCACAGGTATATCCCAGGGACTCCAGTGCCTTCTTCACCGTGTCCACCTGGTACTGAGAGTTGGCCTCTGCAGAACAGTAGAGAAGGCCTACGTTCTTGGCATCCGGAAACAGCTCATGGAGCATGGCAGCCTGCTCGTCGAGAGGCGCCAAGTCGGAGGTTCCGGAGATATTGCCCCCTACGGTACCGTCGAAGCTTTCGATCCCCAGCGCCACGCCGTACTCGGTGACAGAGGTTCCTAGGATGGGGATCTCTGTCGTTCCCGCCTGAGCCGCCTGAAGGGCCGGAGTCGCGTTGGCCAAAATCAGGTCCACATCAGAGGACACGAAATTATTGATGATGGTGGAACAGGTATTGGAATCGCCCTGAGCGTTCTGCTCGTCAAAGGCAACCTGGTCTCCCAGCTCTTCTTTTAAGGCATCCATGAATCCCTTGGTAGCCGCGTCCAGGGCATCGTGCTGCACCAGCTGGCAGATTCCCACGGTGTAGGCCGCTTTCCCATCTGCCGTGCCGCCGCCTGAGCCGGACCCGGAACATCCTGCCATGGACGCCGTCATGGCTCCCATAAGCATCATGGCTATGATCTTATCTGCTTTTTTCATAATACGTACACTCCCTTTTTCAAGATTATTTTTTAAACTCAGGTGTTATCATACTACAAAATTCGCCGAACGTCAATCTTATATAACTTTAAATTCCAAACAATTCAACGCAGTAAAGTGCCGATCTCTACAGAATTTCTCTGTACACTCTCATCACGTTTCCGTAAAATACGGCCTCGATCTCCGAGGAAGTGAATCCCTGACGCCTCATCTCCGCCTCCAAAAGCTCCAGACCGGAGGCGTCTCTAAGCTCCAGCTCATCCACGATGCCGTCAAAGTCCGACCCCAGCCCCACACAGCCGATGCCGCCCACCTCTTTCATGTGCTTCATGTGGGCCGTCATGTGGGAGAGCCGGCTCCGCTTTTCTTCCCCGTCCTTCCAGTCATGGAGAAAGGCGGCACAGTAATTGATCCCTGCCACGCCTCCCCGCTCTCCCAGCCCGCGGATCATGTCGTCTGTCAGGTTGCGGGGATGGGAGGCCAGAGCCCTGGCATTGGAATGGCTGGCCACGAAAGGTTTTTTCGTGTGGGCAAACACGTCCCGGATCCCCGCGTCGTTCAGATGGGAGATATCGATGATGATTCCCAGCCGCTCCATCTCCTCCAGAAATTCCACGCCCCGCTCGGTAAGTCCGTGCTCGGTATCCGGATAACACCCCCGCCCCGGCCCCTCGGTCACGACCCGGTTGGGATATCCCAGTTCATTGGGAAAGTTCCAGGTGAGAGTCATCATCCGGACTCCCAGCCGATAGAAATCCCTCAGAAGCCTTACGTCACCCAGACAGACACCCCCCTCCTCCACGGTGAGCATGGCGGACATTCTTCCCTCCTCCAGATTCCTTCTGATCTCCTCACAGGAGGTCACCGGGCGGATGATCTCCCTGTTTCGTTCCATCTCCTCATAGAAGGTGTCAATCATCTCCATGGCACACAAAAACGGATTCTTCTCCCGCCCCAGATGAACGTACACGGCAAAATTCTGGAGGCCGTAGTCCCCTTTTTTCATCTTTTCCAGGTCCACATGAAGCCCATTGCTTCTAAGACACGCGTCCCCTCCCTTTTTACGATCTTCATGGATCTCAGAGATGGTGTCACAGTGCATATCAAATACTTTCATCCGTATCCTCCGGCTTTTTCTTTTATCTTATGTACCCTCCGTGAACAGGGGAACCCACGGTTTGGCGGCAGGAGGGTATGCCTGACCGAAATAAGGCGCCGCAATTTCTCCGTCATTGCGGCGCCGTAGCAAATGCGTTATTGATTGTATCCCCATTTTGCCGAAAAGTCAAGATTTCATTCGCTCCGAAGGGCATCGATGGGGTTTAAAGCAGCCGCCCGTCTGGCCGGCGCATACCCGAAAAACAATCCGATCATGACGGACACGGTAAAAGAGATCACCACCGCCGAGGGGGTGGGGGTGGCCTGAAGTCCCGCCAGGGCCCCCACCGCCGTAGTGGCCCCGCTTCCTAAGAGGATCCCTAAGATCCCTCCCATGCCGCTCTGGACTGCCGCCTCGATGACAAACTGCTGTAAAATCACGCTTTTTCTGGCTCCCAAGGCCTTTCGGATGCCGATCTCCCGAGTTCGCTCCGTCACGGACACCAGCATGATATTCATGACTCCCACTCCGGCTACCAGCAGGGAGATTCCGGCGATCCCGCCCAGCCCCGCGGACACCATGGCGATCATGGAATTTAAGGAGTCCAGCATCTCGCTCATAGCCGTCACATGGTACAGATCATCATTTTTAAAAATCTCTTCTAAAAATTCTTCGATTCGTTCTGTGGCCACAGAAGCCGTATCCAGGTTTCGGATCGTAAAGATATAATTGCTGATATTGGCATTTCTGGCCATCTTCACTCCGCAGCTGTAGGGGATCCACACAAAGTCGTCGCTCCCCCCGTCCTCCATCCGATCCTCCGCCTGCTGCTCTGCCACCCCCACGATGCGAAAGGCATAACCTCCGATCTTCAGGGTCTCATCCACAGCCTTCTCCGGGCTGCCGTAGAGCTCACTTGCCACATAAGCCCCCACCACACAGACCTTCTGACGGGACAGAATGTCGGAATATTGAAGGTTCCGCCCCTGGACTAAGTCATAGTCTTTGATATCCAGATACTCCTCGCTGACCCCGGTGACCGCAGTGGAGGACATAGAGTCACTGCCGTGCTTTACCACCGTAGATACGTTGACTATGGGAGTCATATTGTCGAACAGCTCCTGCTGCTCTTCATAAAACCCGTACATCTCATCCGCTGACACGGAGCGGGAGGACAGATTGACCACATTTACATTGATCTGGTTGGTGCCCAGGCTGGCAAAGCTCTCTGTCATGTAGGACATGTAGGCGTTGACCAGACTGACCAGGATGATCACCGACGCCACGCCGATGATGATGCCCAGCATGGTCAGAAAAGACCTCATCTTGTTGCTTCTGATGCTCTTTAACGCCAGTTTAAAGGATTGCAGCATACTCGTTCACATCTCCGTCAAAATTAATCTTTCCGTCATGGATTTGCACCACCCGCTTTGCCTCCAGAGCGATGGAACTGTCGTGGGTGATGATGACAATGGTATTGCCCTCCTGGTTTAACTTCTTTAAAAAGTCCAGCACCTCCCTGCTGGTCTTGGAGTCCAGGGCTCCTGTCGGCTCGTCGGCCAGAATCAGGGACGGATTCCCCGCCAGGGCTCTGGCGATGGACACTCTCTGCTGCTGTCCTCCGGACAGCTGAGACGGAAGATTTTTCCATTTCTCCTCCAGGCCCACTCTCCGCAGAGAATCAAGTGCACGCTCTCTCCGCTCGGCCGCAGCCACCCCCGCGTACAGAAGAGGCAGCTCCACATTTTCCAGAAGGGTCAATTTGGGCAGCAGATTGTACTGCTGGAAGATAAAACCGATCATCCGGTTGCGGATATGGGCCAGCTGGTCATCCCTCATCTGGCTCACATCCTCCCCGCCCAGGAAATACTCCCCGTCCGTAGGCACATCCAGGGCTCCGATGATGTTCATCAGGGTGGACTTGCCGCTTCCCGACTTACCCACGATCGCCACAAACTCTCCCCGGCAGATGGTCAGGCTCACATCGTCGCTGGCCCTCACCTCCTCTGCGCCCATGGAATAAATCTTACTGATATGCTTAAGCTCGATCAAAGGCTCTCCCATAGACACCTCCTTATGGCCTGCCGCCGGGGCCGCCCATACCGCCTCCCCGGTTGCCGCCTGGATTGCCCATATTTCCGCCTCCCATAGGACCGCCCATGCCGCCTCCCGGCATCATCTGGAATCCTTCTTTGACAGAGGATTCGGACACATAGACCTCCTGTCCCTCCTCCAGTCCGCTGACGATCTCCACATAATCGTCATTGATCAGCCCTGTCTCCACCTCCATGGCCCTGAAACCGGCAGGCACCTGTCCGTCGCTCTCCTGGACCGTGTCATCCTTCACATAGACCCGGTTGCCCCTCATGAGAGCATCCACCGGAATCACCATGGCATCCTGGGCCTCCTCCAGGATGATATTGCCGTCCACGTTCATACCGGGCAAAAGCTGACCCGTGGTGTCCAAGGTGACCGTCACCGGATAGTTGGTGACCCCGTTGGAGTAGGAACTGGCCAGACTCACATTGGTCACTGTCCCGGAAAACATCTGTCCCTCAAAAGCGTCCGCTGCCACCTCCACAGACTGTCCCACCTTGACACTCTGCACGTCCAGCTCGTCTACGGACATCTCGAAGGTCAGCTCCGACAGATCATAGATCACCGCCAGAGTGACTGCCGAGTTGCCTCCTGCACTGATCTTGTCGCCTGCCTTGGTATTCTTGGTAATCACCGTCCCGGAGATCGGCGCGGTGATGGTATAATTCTCAAAAGAATCCTGGGTGGTGTCCAGCCTGCTCTGGGAGGACTCCAAATTCTCCAGAGCCTGATCCACGGAATTTTTGTAGGTCCTGACCAGGTTTTCCGCGGTTTTGTCCGTCATCCTGAAAAAAGAACCGCCCTTTCCCACATAATCGCCTTCATTGACCAGCATGGCACTGATCTCCACGGTCCCGGGGATGTCCGCGGTCATCACCGTGTCCAAAACCGGCTCAAAGGTGCCCTCCTGGGCGCACAGGAATTCTCCCACCTGAGCCGTGGCCGACGATTCCGTGGTAAGTCCCCCCGGATTATCCACCTGGATGGTCACATACCGCACCAAGCGTCCTCCGGTCATAGTACCCTCCATGTTGCTGACGGCCGTGACGGTCCCCACAAGCTGTTCTCCGGTATCGGACATGGTGATCACCGCCTGATTGCCTGCCCCGATGCACGCGGCTTCCGTGGACAGAAAGGGCAGTTTCAGCTTCATCACCCTGTCATTGCAGATGTCTGCCAGCTTTGTCCCTCCGCTTACTTTGTCACCCGCCTTCACATAGAGCGTTTTGATAAAACCGGTCTCTGTCGATTTATAGGTATTGCCGCTGTAGTCTGCCAGCACCTGCTCATAGTCCGCCACAGCCAGATCATAGGACTCTTTCGCACGCTCCACAGAATGTGTGGCTGAGCTCAGCTCTGTCTCTATGGAGGAGGCATCGATCACATAGAGGACCTGCCCCTCTGTCACCTGATCCCCCTCCTCAAAATCTGCCGTCACCACGTCCCCCGACACCAGGGAGGTGATGTTGTAGGTATTCTTCGGAGACAAACTTCCCGAGGACGACAGAGAAGAGACGATGCTCCTTCGTTCCACCTGCGCCGTCCTCAGCCGTGTCTCCTCTGCTCCCTGAAAGGCTTCCTTGGCCTGGTACCGGCGCACACCTGCCGCGGCCAGCCCCACCGCCCCCAGCCCTATGACGATCCTCACCGCCAGCCCTCTGCCGCCAAGCCCTGATTTTCGTCGTTTCTTCTTTCCGTCTTTCGCAGCTGCTTCCTCGCCCTGCCTCTTCTTTCCAAATATGCCTGCCATAGTCACGTCCTCTTAATACTCAATATAGTCGGTTACCGTATAGGATTCCACGCCGTCGCTGCCGCCGGTCTTCTCGCAGATCAGAATCACCTGATCTCCCACCTGCATCTCCCCGTAGATCGAAAATGCAAACTGGACATCCGAGTCCTTCAGACGGAACTCTGCATCCCCGTACTCCTCCAAGGTGACTATGCTGGGCGTCATGACATTGGCAGAGCTGTAGAAGATCCCGCTTATCTCTCCCTTCACAGCCACCATGTTGTTGCCCTCCAGCCCGCTTTCATTGTCCATGCTGTAGGCCCACACCGTCTTGGTATTGACATTATAGTAGATAACAACGAACCCGTTAGCCTTGGCCTGCTTCACCCGTTCCAAGGTGGACATCTGTCCGTCCAGATAAAAGGTGGCCTCGCTGACCTTAAAAGGCAGCTCATCGTCCAGGCTGTAACTCTTCTTCACCACCTTCGGCCCTTTCAGCTCATTGTCCGCGATGGTGAGAGGATTCACCTCCCCGTCATCAGACAGCTCATATCCCAGCACCGTGGCATAGGCCTTCCCGGCAGATGTCTCCGTACAGAGGAGATTATAAAATAAGTTGACACAGTCGGCTCTGGTCAGAACCTCCCCCGGCTCCTTGGCCACGTTCTCCCCCAGTTCCAGATAATGATACTTGGCCCATCTCCCGTTGATCTGATTGCCCGTAAAGTCCTCATCCGTATACCCCAACAGCGCCAGAAGACCTCTCACCGCCTCCTGCAGGGTGATCTGCTGCTCCGGGCGGAACACGCCTCCCAGATATCCGCTCATCCAGCCGTTCTCCGCCGCGAGGCGCACCGCCGATGCATAAGAAACTCCGGCCGGAACATCCGAGAAGACAGCCGTAGCGCTGACCTGAAGAGCCACGGACCGATAAGGACTTGCGTTCACCAGCATCTGAGCAAACTCCCCCCTGGTCACCATCCCATCCTCCGCCGTCACACTCATGATCCCGCTCAGCCCGATGACCTTCTTTCTCAGCTCATAGTTCCCCGCTGCCTCCGCCGCAAACGGCATCCCCACCACAAACACCGCTGCTGCCATCCCACAGGCCGCCATTCTCACTTGATTCATACAAAGTTTCCTCCAAGTCTCTCCCAATTTTCCCTTACTTTACCAGTAAATTGTGTCCATTCTGTGTTCAATATTTGTAAATTAGAAGGAAACTTGAAACTCAAGGGAATCCTTCCTTCTGTGCATAAGAAACCGAAGAAGATACAGACAGACGGCCAAGGGCCGACAGGCCTCGAAGCAGAGCCATTGAGGGCTTATTTCGTAGAGGTGAAATCCACGATTCACCGGCACGTTGCCCTGCTCTGCTTGAAGCTCGTCGGCCCCTGGCCGCTGTAACAGCACCAACTCCTTCTCATGCACAGAAGGAGATTCCCCCTCCTACATCAGCGGTGCAATCAGCCGAAGCCCTCTCCCGCACACCTTCTGATAGAAGGGATATTCTCTGCAAGTCCTCTTTGTGATCTCTTCACACTGCTGCAGTGTACTCTGATAGTCTGCCTCCACATCTTCCACCGCCCTGCTGCGAAACAGATAGGTTCCGCACTCGAAATGGTGGTACAGGCTGCGGAAATCCAGGTTGATGGTACCCACCACCGCCTTCTCGTCGTCGCTGGTAAACACCTTGGCGTGGACAAAACCGGGCGTAAACTCATAGATCTTCACGCCGCCGTCCAGAAGCTCCTCATAGTAGGTGTGAGCCAGGAAAAAGGCATATTTCTTGTCCGGGATGTGGGGCATGATGATCTTGACATCCACCCCTCTCTTAGCTGCGGACACCAGGGCATTGATCATCTCGTCATCCAGAATCAGGTAAGGAGTCATGATGTGCACATACCTTTTGGCTTGATAGAGAATGTTCATATACACGGTCTTTCCCACCGGTTCATGATCCAAGGGGGAATCCCCAAAGGGTATGACAAACCCGTCAGACATCTCTTCCTCTGTCCTGGCTGCCACCTCTGCTGTCAGGTAGGGTTCACAGGCCAGAGGAGTCCTCTCCCAGATATTCCAGTTCTGAAGAAACATCACCGTAAAGCTTTTGACCCCGTCGCCTTCCAACATCACCGCCGTGTCCTTCCAGTAGCCGAACCTGGGCTTTCGGTTGATGTATTCGTCCGCCAGATTGATTCCGCCGGTAAATGCCGTATGGCCGTCGATGACCACGATCTTTCTGTGATCCCGGTTATTCTGATGGGTGGAAAGCATGGGATGGATGGGCGCGAAAGTCCGGCAGTGGATTCCCTTCTCCTCCATCATCTCAGGGTATTTCCACGGAAGCAGCACAAGGGAGCACATGCCGTCGTACAGAAACCGGACCTCCACCCCCTCTTTCACCTTCTGTTCCAGAATCTCTAAGATGGAATCCCACATAAATCCCCGCTCCACGATGAAGTACTCCATGAAAATAAAGGTCTTCGCCTTTTTCAGTTCCTCCAAAAGCCTCTCGAATTTGGCCTCGCCGGAGGGGAAATAGGTGACACTGGTGTTCTCATAGACCGGAAAGCCGCCCCTCTCAGACACGTACACCGACAGATTGGCCGCCAGAGGATCCTCCCGTCTCAGCCTCTCTCTCACCTGACTATCCTGCCTTAGGTACTCTCTCGTGTCCGCCGTCAGCTGGTTGGCCCTTTTGGCGTACAGCCTGCTCCCTAAATCCGCCTCGATCAGAAGATAGAGCAAGGTCCCAAACACGGGAAAGACCAGTATGGGGATAATCCACCCTAATTTAAAGCTGGGATTCTCCCTCTTATTGATGATATAGACACAGGTCACGCCCCCCAGCAGCATCAACGCCGCATAGACATAGAAGGAGTAATCTCTCAGCCATCGGATCACTCCAAACAAAACGCCGATCTGGATCAGAAGAAACAGCATCACATAGGCGGTTCTCCCAAAGACGATCCGCAGCAGTCCCCTGAGTTTTCTTTGGTATTCTCCCATACAGTAAAACCTCCTGGCTTGTACGCTTTATCTGGAACTGCCGTGTATGATCACGCTGATTCTCTTGTACACCAGAGCCGTAATGACGGATACCAGAGCCCCTTTGATCAGATTGAAAGGGGCAACGGCCAAAAGTACAAAGGTCCACACGTTTCCGATGGCCGGATTGATGGCAGCCCCTGCCGCCAGGATGTCCTCCAGCGGCATAAAGTTGGAATAAAAGGGCAGCATCACCAGCGCATTCATAACCGCTCCCACTGCAGCCATGGAGCAGGTTCCGACCGCCATGCCCAGGATGGCCCCTTTCTTGGTCTTCTTAAACTTGTAGAGGAAACCGGCCGGAAGAACCAGGGCCCACCCGATGCAGATATTGGCAAACTCTCCCACAAACCCGGTGGAAGTAGGTTTTAACACCAACTTGATCAGAATCTTTACCACCTCTGTCACCACTCCCGCCAAAGGTCCCATGGCAAAGGTTCCCACCAGAACCGGAATCTCGCTTAGGTCCAGGCCATAGAAGGGCGGCGCGATAAACGGCAGCGGGAATTCAAACAGCATCAGCACCGCGCCGATGGCCCCGAACATGGCCATAAGCACCACATTTTTTACATTCAACAGTTTCTCTGTCTTCATCTTATCGATCCTCCTGCTTTTCTCCCTTTGGGAAAATTCTCTGGGAACAAGAACATGGTCACTCCAGGGCCTGGGCGATGTCCGAGATAATATCCTCCACCCCCTCGATGCCCACGCTGAAGCGGATCATAGACGGATCCACGCCTGCTTCCCGAAGCTGCTCATCACTTAACTGCCTGTGAGTGTGGCTGGCCGGATGGAGCACTGATGTCCTGGCATCCGCCACATGGGTGACGATGGCTGCCAGCTTCAGCCGGTCCATAAATGCCGCTGCCGCCGCTCTGCCTCCCACAAGGCCAAAGGAGATGACACCGCAGGTTCCGTCCGGCATATATTTTCTGGCCAGATCATAGTAGCGATCCCCTTTCAGTCCCGGGTAGCAGACCCAGGCCACATCGCTCCTGGATTTCAGATATTCGGCCACCTTCCGGGCATTCTCACAGTGCCTGGGCATCCTCAGATGGAGGGTCTCCAGACCTATATTCAGAAGAAACGCGTTCTGAGGCGACTGGATGGACCCCATATCCCTCATAAGCTGGGCCGTGGCCTTGGTGATGTAAGCCCCTTTGCCAAATCTCTCCGTGTAGATGACACCATGGTAGGACTCGTCCGGAGTGGTAAGTCCCGGGAACTTGTCCCTGTGGGCCTCCCAGTCGAAATTGCCGCTGTCCACGATACAGCCTCCCACTGCCATGGCGTGTCCGTCCATGTATTTGGTGGTGGAGTGAGTCACGATGTCAGCCCCCCACTCAAAGGGGCGGCAGTTGATGGGGGTTGCAAAGGTATTGTCCACAATCAGGGGCACCCCGTGACGGTGAGCGAGACGGGCAAATTTCTCCAGATCAAGCACCACAAGAGCCGGGTTTGCGATGGTCTCCCCGAACACAGCCCTGGTGTTATCCTGAAATGCCTTCTCCAGTTCTTCCTCCGGGGCATCCGGATCCACCAGGGTACACTGGATGCCAAACCGCTTTAAGGTCACCGTCAGCAGGTTGGAGGTGCCTCCGTAAATCGTCGCTGCACTGACCACATGGTCTCCGGCGGAGCAGATGTTCAAGATAGCATACATGTTGGCCGCCTGTCCCGATGAGGTCAACATGGCAGCCGCCCCGCCCTCCAGCTTACAGATCTTGTCCGCTACCGCGTCATTGGTAGGGTTGGCAAGTCTGGTATAGAAATATCCGTTCTCCTCCAGATCAAACAGACGTCCCATCTGCTCACTGGTCTCATATTTGAAGGTAGTGCTCTGATACACAGGAAGCACTCTCGGCTCTCCGTTCTTCGGCTGCCATCCTCCCTGTATACAGATCGTATCAAGAGATTCTTTTCGGCTCATATATCCTTCCTCCTCAATCAAGTTTTCATCTTATTGTACACAAACCTGAAAAGAAAGTCAATTTCTACGGAAATTCGGATAAGAAAAAAGTCCGGGAAACCCCTATTCCGGACTTTTTAGCTTCCGCCAGCCAGAGACGGTCTCAGTAACTGAGGACAGGCGGTGTCTCCATAAAATCGCCGGCTTTCTGCCAAGCTCTATTCTACCATAAATTCCCAGTCTAAATCTCCCCCTGTCATAATTTGCGGGTTACTTGTCAAAAACCACACTGCCTTTCAAGGAAACAGCCGGCACAGCTGTCTCATAACAGAATCACGGTACGGGTGGCTGATGGAAAAATACCCCTTCTGTCCCTGCAGGCACAGTCTGTCCCTTCCCAGACTGACGATGTAGTTTCCATTGATGATATAGGACTGATGAATCTGGACAAACTGTTCCGGGAGCCCTTCCTCCATGATCTGAGACAACTTGCCGTAAAATTCGCAGACTCCATCCACGGTGTGAATCTCCACCTTCCTCCCCAGGCTCTGGAAATACAGGATCTTCGTGTAGGGAACCTGATAGATCATCTTGTCCCACCGATACTGAAACCATTTCTTTCTCTGCTGCCCCAGCCTTCTGGCGTCATCTGCCGCCCGATACACCTCCTCCTTGCGGATGGGCTTGCCGATAAATCCTATGGGGCGGTTTTGAACCAGCAGATCTGCGTGACCGGTCACACAGGACATATACACCAGCTGCACCTCCTCGTCATGGAGCCGTCTGCGGATCTCCCAGCCAGCCCGGATCCCGTCCATCCCCTGCATCAAAATGTCCAAAAATATAATATCATAACGTCTTCCGTCTCTCATCGTTTCATACAACAGATAACCGTCGTGAAAGACCTCCAGCTTCACCGCAATCTTTCTCTCCCAACAGTATACCTCCAAAATTTCTTCCATCTCACAGCACTCCCGCCTGTTGTCGTCACAGATAGCAATATCCCACATCCTTCTCATCCCTTTCTTTTTGTATATCTCTATTTTATACAAATTTCGACAAAATTCGGGTGAAAAGTTGACGCAATACTTCTCCAATTTTTACATCCAACCCGGCTGATTTTAACGCACGGCTTTCCCACTTGACAAACCGCGGTACAAACTCCTATAATGATTACAGTTTTTATGACAGCGGCCCTGCCTCCGGCGAGGGTTGCGGAAAAGAGGATTATCTATGACATTTCTGATGGATGTGATAAAAGGCATGCTCATCGGCATCGCCAACATCATCCCCGGAGTCAGCGGCGGAACCATGGCTGTCTCTCTGGGGATCTATGACAAACTGATCTCTTCTGTATCCAATCTGCTTAGGGACTGGAAGAAAAGCCTTATCACACTCCTTCCCATCATCTTAGGGTGCGGAATCGGAATCGTAGGCTTCACTTATATCATCGAATATCTGCTGAGCCGCCACACCTTTGTCACCTGTATGGCCTTCGTGGGGCTGATCTTAGGAGGGCTTCCGGTCCTCTTCTCCTCCTTAAAGGGGGAACTGAAAAAAAGCGGCTCCCCCATAGGCATATCCGGCATCCTGGCCTTTGTGGTCCTGTTTCTGGCAGCCGCAGCCCTGCCCATGGTCCATACCGACGATCAGGTGCTCAAGACATTTTCGGTGACTCCTGCCACCCTGATCGCCCTGTTCCTTGTAGGGGTCGTCGCCTCTGCCACCATGGTGGTTCCCGGAGTCAGCGGCTCCCTGGTGATGATGATCCTGGGATACTATTACGGCATCATTAATACGATAAAATCCTTCCTGGACGCCTTGAGAGCATTGGACACAGCCGGACTTGCCCACGGGTTTGCCCTTCTTGTCCCCTTCGGAATCGGAGTCCTGCTCGGCATCTTCCTCATCGCCAAGCTGATCACTTTCCTTTTTGAGAAATTCGGTGTCCAGACCTACTGTGCCATCCTGGGGCTGATTGTCGCTTCTCCCTTTGCCATCTTCTACAACACCGGAGCCCTGAATCAGATACCTTCTTTCTTTTCCATTGTCGTGGGACTGGTCCTGGCCGGGATCTTCGGGTTCGTCACCTATAAGATGGGGGATTAACCCCCTGGCAACAAAAAAATAGCCATACGGCTATTTTTTTGTTGCTGTCACGATTCTTCTGTCTCAAACAGGTCTTCTTCCACGGTCAGAACTTCCTCTGCTGGCAGGGCGTCTTCCTCCTCGGCTGCTGCCTCCTGGACAAACTCCTCGGCTGCCTCCTCAGGTTCCGACTTAAGTGCCGTCCCGCAATGGCTGCAGTACAGTGCATCTCTCTTCATCACCTTCCTGCAGTTGGGGCAGACCAGACTGCCCTCCAGCCCCTGGACCTTTTCCTCCAGAGCCGCCACATTGGTCAGCACGTTGCCGATCTCCCGGAACAGATCACCAAATTCGTTGTCCTCGTCGTCCCGATGTTTCTTGTAGTAGAGGACACCGACTGCTCCGTACAGTTCCTTCAGCTTGCTCTTCTCGGATCCGATCTGAGCCTTCATCTGCAGTAACTCCGCGGCTTCTCTGGCTTTCAAAGCTGCCTCTTTCCCCTTATCGCTCAGGGTTCTGCTTAAATCATCTAAAAATGCCATGGACAATCCCTCCTTTAGGTTAATCTTATCCTGTATGGAGATAAATGTCAATCATTACTTTCCGATTCCAGATCCTCATATCGGAGAAAGCCGAATCGCCGCACTTCCTCCTGGGAGAGAAGATTTAAATCTACCCGGCAGTTGACCATAGTTCTGGTTCTATCTTGATATTGGTTCGTCCTTGGGCCAGCAAAGACCACCGTCACATACACGTTGTCCGCACAGTCAGCTTCATAGTACGCATTCATATCCATATAGTCTCTAAACAGCAGCGCCGGGGCGAGAGCATCGATGTCCTCCTTCTCCACATAGCTCACCGGCTGCTCCTCATAGGCAGATATCGCTCTTTCAGTCTCATCTTCCAAAACTGCATAATATTGGATATTGATTTCCGAAAGGACATCTCCGTTTAACTCTGACACATGGACCCCCGCCTCCTGAAGAGCCGCCAGCGTCCTGGTGAAAGAGGGATAGATGGGATAAAAGCACCGGTTCTCCAGTCCCTCATAAACATTGCCTGCCGCAGCTCTGTTGACTTCGACGGCCTGATCCAAGCTTAAGGTTCGAAACTGGATGGTTGCCGCAGGAACCTCCTTCTTTCGCGTCTCCATGGTCAGTTCTTCCAACTCTTTCTGGTAGATGGCCAGCAACCTGGCTCTCTCCTCGCTGTCCAGCTCCAGCTTCTCCACCTGGTTGTACTGCTGGAAGTACACCGATGACGTGTCTGCCGCAGACTGAAGCAGAATGGGATAGGTACCTTTTTTATACTCCTTACTGTCGTGAATGACAGTCATTAAGTCCCGCATCCCTTCCATATCCAGAGGGATCCGATACAGACGCCGCACCTCCCTGCCGTTGTTCAGCCGGAAATGTACGACAAATATACTCATCTCACTGTTATCGTACAAGCCGATCTGCCATGATTCTCTTTTATTCTTCCGATAATTTCTGTCAGCATCTACTCCCCTTTTTGCCAGTTCCATCACACTGTAGATGTCGCTCAGCTCCATATTCTCATACTGGTACTCTCTCTGACCGACGTAGTTCCAGCTATAAGTCGTTCTCCCTTGGTAGTCTTCCTGAAGGCGGGGCTGGCCGTATGTCACCCAGTCCTCTGTATATCCCATATTCACAGATGCGCTCTTTACGTCTGTCGCCTTAGGCAGATAGGAATCAAAGCCATACCAGTCATAGATACCTGCCAGAAGAAGGAGGACTGACACCGCCCCGCAGGCAGCCATCTGGATCCAGTTGAACAGCAGTTTGCGGAAATCAAAATGGTAGATGATTTCCATCAGGCAGCAGGTGAGGAAGGACCCGCAGATACTTCCAAAAATCCCCCATGCCAGTGTGCTCCGCAGCTGGTAGAAAAAGATCCCGAACACCACTGCCACCGGAAGAGCAATCAGAAGTTTAATGGGCGTCTGAGTCCTGGAAAAAGCCATGGCCCTTCCGGCCGCCTCGGAGGGGCGGATTCGATACAAAAATCCTGCCAGAACAGTCAGAAGTATGGTCACGATCACAGCACCGATGATCCTCAAAGCCGTCAGCTCCCCTTCCTGGAAGTATTCCAGGGCAGACATGTAGTTGGCAAAGAGGGAGGAATTGCTTATAATCCTCATCCACATCATAGATTCTTTCGTGGTCTCACAGATCGTGTGAAACCACATACTCCGATAGCCCACGATCAAAGCCGTCACGGCAGGTCCCCATGCCAGAAAAACCAGGGTCCCCAAAAGAGAGATGATCAGATTGCCGGTCATCATGACAGCGATAATGGCGGTGGTGTAGATCATAGCATAGTAAAGCGTATTGAGAAGAAACATCTTCCAGGGCAGAGTCCCGATGACGGAAGCCCCGATACCGGTTCTTAAAATCAGAGCCGCTGATCCGGCCTGGATCACCAGATAGATTGCTGCCGGAACCAGCAGGCCGTTAAAATAGGAAGACAGAAACAGCACATGGCGTTTCACCGGGATACTGTGATAGAAATCAACCTGTCTGCTGATGTGCAGGTAGTGGAATCCGGATACAGCCCAGACCACCGCCAACACCAGAAGAACCGCAATCACGGCTCCGTTGATTCCCAGCATGTTTACAAGTCTCCTGATATTAGCCGCCTTCTCGTAACTGTTAATCCCTTCTTTCAGAGCAGCCAGATAAGCACTGCTTTTTAAGGCTACAGGGACCAGCAGGGTAAAGACCAGGCCCAGGACAGACAGTGCAATGGTCCATACCCGCCGTTTCAGATCTTCTCTCATAAGTTTAAAGCACAAGCTTCTTGATGTCATAACCGACCACCTCCGTTTCACTGATGAATATCTCCTCCAGAGTCAGGGGAATCAGCTCCGCAAACACCGGATGATACTTCTCCACTGCAGCCAGAATCTCTTCCCTGCCGCCCCGGACAGTCAGGGTGCACAGGCTTCCTCTGCGCTCGACCTTCATGATCTCCAGCTCCTTTACGTCCTCCGGCTCTGTCCCCGGCAGAAAGACACACTGGAGCTTGTGGATATTCAGCTTCATATCCTCCAGCTCTCTCGACAACAGGATCCCTCCTTTGTGGAGAAGGCCTACATGGTCACAGATATCCTCCAACTCCCTCAAATTATGGGAGGCGATGATAGGGGTCAGATTCCGCTCCTCCATATCTCCCACAAAGATGCTCTTCACCGTCTGGCGCATCACCGGGTCCAGCCCGTCAAAGGTTTCGTCACAGAACAGATAGTCCGTGCCGGCACAGACACCGCAGATCACAGACACCTGCTTTTTCATGCCCTTGGAAAAGGTATTGATCTTTCTTCTCTC
Source organism: Hungatella sp. (assembly GCA_022792815.1). GTDB lineage: Bacteria > Bacillota > Clostridia > Lachnospirales > Lachnospiraceae > UBA3402. The sequence goes on along the minus strand of JAAWBS010000016.1, from coordinate 83,910 downwards.
GTCTAAGTCAAAGCTTTTCATCAGATGATGAAACCGCTTTTTGTCAAAACCGGGGTACACGGTATAATAAAAATTCATCAGCTCCTCAGGTGTGGTATTGCTGAAAAAATACTGGTCATCCGAGATATAGAAAAACCGTGACTTTATCGTGGTATCCTCAAACACCTCGCTGCCGTCTATGGTCACCGAGCCCTCATCCGGTTTTAAGATTCCGCTGAGCATCCTTAAAAAGGTACTCTTGCCGGCTCCGTTGGTGCCGATCAGCCCGAAAACACTTCCGTCTTTAATGACCGCGTCAATGTGGTCCACCGCGACGATATTGTCAAATTTTTTCGTCAGATTTCTGGTCTCAATCATCACTCTTCCCTCCCCTGCTGTAGACCTGATCGATGATTCCGTACAGTTTCTCTTTCTCTATCCCCAGAAGGCAGCCATCCGTGGCAGTCTCCTCCTGCTTTTTCAGAACCATCTCCTTCTTGCTGTCCCTGATGTGGCTGTTATCTGCAACAAAGCTTCCCTTTCCTTTTACCGAGTAGATATATCCCTGCCGCTCCAGCTCCGCATAGGCTCTCTGTATGGTGTTGGGATTAATGGATAAATCCATGGCCAGGCTCCGGACGGACGGCAGCTGACTGTCCTCCTCCAGAACATCGGAAACCATCAGCTCCTGAAACCGCTCTACGATCTGCTCGTATATCGGCCTTCGGTCTCTGTAATCCAGAATAATCATATCAAACCTCCTTCCCTTTTATTTGGCCCTGCGGCCATCCTGATATCCCTTCGGATCTCCTTTGATTCGGCTCTATGGCCCCGGATCTCCTCTCGAGACTCTGTGCTTCCAATAGTGTCACTACTGTATTAATTTGATTAATACAGTTATAGCACAGGAAACCGAATGTGTCAATCCTTTTTTAACCAGTCTGAAAACCTGGCTGCCAATCTCCAAAACAGGACCGGGCTGTGACAAGAAGATCTGTCACAGCCCGGTCCTGTTTTATCCCGGTAAATCTTAATTATTCGTTGCCGTAGAGCTTCACCAGCTTGGACAGATACTCGTATCTCTCCTTGGCCTCAGCCTCGTTCTTTGCGAACAGTTTGGCAGCTCTCTCAGGATTCTTCATAGCCAGGGATGCGTAGCGAACCTCACCCTTTAAGAAGTCCTGATATCCTTCCATCTTCGGAGCCTTGCTGTCCAGAGTGAACTTGTTCTCTGCAGCAGGATTGTAGCGGAAGTTGTTCCAGTAGCCTGTCTCAACAGCCAGCTTCTCCTCGGTCTGAGCCTTGCTCATGCCCTTCTTGATGCCGTGGTTGATACAGGGAGCGTAAGCTAAGATCAGGGACGGACCCGGATAAGCCTCTGCCTCGGCGATAGCCTTGACAGTCTGAGCCATATCGGCGCCCATGGAGATCTGAGCTACGTATACATAACCGTAGGACATGGCGATGCTGGCGAGATCTTTCTTCTTGGTCTCCTTGCCGCCTGCTGCGAACTGAGCCACAGCGCCGGTCTTGGTAGCCTTGGAGGACTGTCCGCCGGTGTTGGAGTAAACCTCGGTGTCAAACACCATAATATTGATGTCCTTGCCGCTTGCCAGCACATGGTCCACGCCGCCGAAGCCGATGTCATAAGCCCATCCGTCGCCGCCGAAGATCCACTGGGACTTCTTGGCCAGGAATGCCTTGTTGTCTACGATATACTTGCAGGTCGGGCAGTCGATGCCTTCCAGAGTTGCAACCAGCTTGTCTGTGGCAGTGCCGTTGACGGCGCCGATGCCGAAGGTATCCAGCCACTCTTTGCAGGCTGCCTTTACTTCTTCGCTCGCCCTCTCGTCACCGGCTACCTTCTCCACCTTCTCCTTCAGCTCGTCGCGGATGGCGTTCTGAGCCAGAAGCATACCGAAACCGAACTCGGCGTTGTCCTCAAACAGGGAGTTGTCCCACGCAGGACCCTGTCCCTTGGCGTTGACCGTGTAGGGAGTGGACGGTGAGGAGTTGCCCCAGATGGAGGAACATCCTGTGGCGTTGGCGATGTACATCCTGTCGCCGAACAGCTGAGTGATCAGCTTTGCGTAAGGAGTCTCGCCGCAGCCTGCGCATGCGCCGGAGAACTCCAGAAGGGGCTGCTTGAACTGGCTGCCCTTTACGGTGGTCTCTTTGAACTTCTCCACCACGTCGGTCTTCACCGGTACGGTGCAGCCGAAGTCGAATACGGGCTGTGCATCCAGATGATCTGCCAGTTTGTCCATAACCAGAGCCTTCTCGCCCTTCTTGCCGGGACATACGTTGGCACAGGAGCCGCATCCGGTACAGTCGAGAGCGGAGATGGTAACGGCAAACTTGTACTGAGGCATACCGGTCATGGCCAGAGTCTTCATGCCCTCCGGAGCCTTGCCGGCCTCCTCCTCCGTCATGGCCACAGGACGGATTACCGCGTGAGGACATACGTAGGCGCAGAAGTTACACTGGATACAGTTGTCTGGATTCCAGACCGGCACGTTGACCGCGATGCCTCTCTTCTCGTAAGCGGAGGAGCCGGACGGCGTGGAGCCATCCACATAATCCTTGAACGCGGATACAGGCAGGGTGTTGCCCTCCTGGGCGCTTACCTTGGTCTGTACGTTGTTGACAAAATCGACCACGTCTTTTCTTCCGTCGGTCACTACTTTGTAGTCAAGGCCTTCGTCGGCGCAGTCTTTCCAGCTTGCGGGAACATCCACCTTGACGACGCCCTGTGCGCCTGCGTCGATGGCTGCCCAGTTCTTCTTAACCACATCCTCGCCCTTGCGGCCGTAGGTCTTCTGAGCGGCATCCTTCATCAGCTCGATGGCCTTCTCCTCCGGGATGATTCCGGTCAGCTTAAAGAATGCGGACTGAAGGATGGTGTTGATGCGGGTGGGGCCCATGCCGGTCTCGATACCGATCTTCACGCCGTCGATGGTGTACAGATTGATGTTGTGGTCAGCGATGAATTTCTTCATCTGGCCCGGAAGGTGGGTCTCCAGCTCGTCCGCATTCCAGGAACAGTTCAGCAGGAACGTACCGCCGTCAACCAGCTCCTGAACCATGTTGTATTTTCTCACATAGGCCGGGTTGTGGCACGCCACGAAATCTGCCTTGTGAATCAGGTAGGTGGATTTGATCTTCTTATGGCCGAAGCGCAGGTGGGACATGGTCACGCCGCCGGACTTCTTGGAGTCATAGTCAAAGTAGGCCTGAGCGTACATGTCGGTGTTGTCGCCGATGATCTTGATGGAGTTCTTGTTGGCTCCTACGGTACCGTCGGCACCCAGACCCCAGAACTTACAGTTGGTGGTTCCCTCGGGAGTGGTTACCAGAGGAGCGCCCAGGGTCAGGGACAGGTTGGTCACATCGTCCTCGATGCCGATGGTGAATCTCTTCTTCTCATTGTTGCCGTACACGGCTACGATCTGAGCCGGAGTGGTATCCTTGGAGCCGAGACCATAGCGGCCGGAATAGATCTCCACGTCGTTGAACTTGCTGCCCTTCAAGGCTGCAACCACATCCAGGTACAGAGGCTCCCCTAAGGAACCGGGCTCTTTGGTTCTGTCAAGAACGGAAATCTTCTTAACCGTATCCGGGATGGCTGCGATGAGAGCCTCGGCGCAGAACGGACGGTACAGGCGGACTTTTACAACGCCTACCTTGGCGCCGTCCTTTGCCATGAAATCGATGGTCTCCTCAATGGTATCGTTGACGGAACCCATAGCAACGATCACGTGCTCTGCATCTGCGGCTCCGTAGTAGTTGAACAGTTTATAATCCGTTCCCGCCTTCTCGTTCACCTTGTCCATGTACTCCTGCACGATGGCCGGCAGAGCGTCATAGTAGGGGTTGCAGGCCTCTCTCGCCTGGAAGAAGATGTCCGGGTTCTGAGCGGAACCTCTCTGGCAGGGATGGTTGGGATTCAGGGCGTGCTTGCGGAACTCAGCGATGGCATCCCAGTCAGCCATCTCGGCTAAGTCGTCATAATCCCACGCCTCGATCTTCTGGATCTCGTGGGAGGTGCGGAAGCCGTCGAAGAAGTTGATAAAGGGAACCTTGCCCTTGATGGCAGCCAGATGGGCTACGGCAGTCAGGTCCATAACCTCCTGCACGCTGGATTCACACAGCATGGCGCAGCCGGTCTGACGGCATGCGTACACGTCGGAGTGATCGCCGAAGATGGACAGCGCGTGGCTGGCCAGAGCACGGGCAGACACGTTGATCACGCCCGGCAGCTGCTCGCCTGCGATCTTGTACAGGTTGGGGATCATCAGAAGAAGACCCTGGGAAGCCGTGTAGGTAGCCGTGAGGGCGCCCGCCGTCAGAGAGCCGTGAACAGCTCCTGCGGCACCTGCCTCAGACTGCATCTCCGTGATCTGAACCGTGCGTCCGAAGATGTTCTTCCTTCCCTCCGTAGCCCACTCATCTACATGCTCAGGCATAACGGAAGAAGGGGTGATGGGATACATGGCTGCTACTTCTGTGAACGCATACGATGCATGTGCGGCAGCCTGATTACCATCCATGGTTTTCATTTTTCTCGCCATTTGATTTTCCTCCTACAATTTTAAAGGTTGCTTAGTGTAGTATGTATGAATACACATACTGACCTGCCTTTTATTATAACAATTTTTTATCAGTTTGAAAAGCCAAAATCTGCCGTTTCCGCGTACTATTTTGGGAACAAGACCCGCAGGCTGACCGAAGGTGCCTATTCCGGTTTCGGCTCCACCACCAAAGGTGCGCCTCCGCCCTGGCCTCCCGGACCCTCGGGCACTATGGTGTCAGAGGGCTGGCCTCCCGGACCTCCGCCATTTCCCGTCTCTGCAGGCGGCTGCGGCTGAGGCGGCTGCGGGGACGTCTCCGGCTGGGAGGCCTCTGTGGACGGCTGTCCCGGCCCCAGCTCTCCGGGTCCCGCCGGCTGACTGGACGGCGATGTCTCTCCGGCTGACGAAGCATCCGACGACTCTGCCGCCGATTCGCTTCCCTCCGTAGTCACAACCACACCCGAGGTATTCCTCCTTATCACCGGTGCATGCCCCTTATAGGTGGCCGTGTGATCCACCTCCCGGCTTACCTCCACCCCGTCTTTGGTAATCACCAGTCTGGTCTCCCAGCGGCTGCCCGAGGAACCGGCGGACTTCACCACCTCCTCGTCAAGCTGAAGGGTCTGATCCTCCTCATAGGTAGGGGCCGGCGGATCCAAGACCGCGATCTTCTTGGACTCCAGCTCGTAGACCACCCCTTCCTCCAGAACCGGGATCCCATAGACCGAAATCTTCACAACCTGATCTGCGTAGCTTGCCCGCAGGCCGATGGGTGTGGCGGAGTTATTGATAAACTTAAAATCCGGACCGCCCCAGCTGACGGTGGCATCCTGTCCCGGCGTCACGTAGGACGGCTCAAAGGTATGAGAACGGCGCACGGAAATCTCGAGTCCGGCTCTCAGAACCGCATTGTAAAGCGTGGTGCTGACCTGACACACACCGCCGCCTATCTCCTCCACCACCTCACCGTTGTTGTAGGCAGCCGCCCCCTGATATCCCTTTGCGGCAGTCCTCTCGCCTACGGTATCATTGAAAGAGAGCTCCTCGCCGGGCTGGACGATGGTGCCGTTGAGCGCCTCTGACGCCAGACGGATATTGGTATTTCTCTTCTTATTGGCTGTGGTCTTGGTCGTATAGGAGCCGATGGTCTTATACTTTTCCTTTGCCGCCTCCGCGGAGATCTCCGGTTCCACCTGTTGAGCTGTAACCTGAATCACTGAATCAAACTTTTTCGATGTCAGGGCGCTCTGGATATCTGCGGCCAGCTTCTCCTGATCCACGGAAAGGCCTGTCTCCTCCCCGTCGAACAAAAATGTGTCTGTGGCAGCGTCATATCCGGAGATAGAACCGTTCTTGGGAGCCTTGTCCCACTTAGCCGCCGCTGCCGCCGCCTGGGCCTTTACAGCCTCCTCAAGTCCTGTGGTATCCAGGGTATAGCTCTCCTTGGCCTCCCCTGTATAGATCTCGTCTAAGAGACCGTTTAATTTCTCCTCCATCAGATTGGCGATGTCATAGGTCTCTTCCCCGTAGACTGCCTTCATGTCCCAGTGATATTTCTTCAGAATCTCCTCTCTGGCCTGACTCCTGGACATACCGGTGATCTGAATCCCGTCTACTACCACCTGTTTTTCCAGCTCGGTCTCCGGTTCTGAGGTGGTCTCCTCAGCCAGACTTTCCGCATCGGTATTGGTCTTTTTGCTGTGCTGCATGCCATAGACCACGGCAGTTATGGCGAGGATCAAAATCACTCCCACGATGGCAATCACCCGATAGTTGACCGATGATCTCCTCCGCTTTCTCCCCCGCCTTCCCGAAGAAGAATATCCGGAATGATTCGGTCTGGACCCCGGCGGCCTCCCTGCGGAAGAGGTCCGGCTGCTCCCCGACGAGGATGCCCTGCCTCTCGGCGTCCCTGCCGACGAGGTCCTGTGCCCTGCTGCGGATGTCCCCCGTGTCCCCTGTGCGCTTCTGGTACCCTGAGGACTTCTTGCCCCCTGGGAGGTCCTTGCCCCTCCCTGAGACGACCTTACACTTCCCTGGGAAGTTCTGCTTCCTGTCTGCCTTGGTGACGCCGCCCTCGTCCCATGTCCTTCTTCTCCATGGCCCCGGCCTGGGGCTGTTCTATGATCATAGTAATTATCTGTACTCATCTTTTCACCTGTCTTACATGATAGTGTATTCTTTCTCCATGTAGTATACCATACTTTGTGGAAAATGGAATCTTTTTTTTCCATTTTACTTATTTTCCAGAACATGTTACTATAGTGTTACCAAAACATTTCAAAAGGAAGAAAAAGCTATGAATTTTGTTGATCTGCACACTCATTCCACTGCCTCTGACGGCACCCTATCCCCGGAAGAGGTGGCGACTCTCGCCTCCTTAAAGGGTCTGCAGGCTATGGCTCTCACGGACCATGACACCATAGACGGGATCTCACGGGCCAAAAAGGCCTCCGCCACCTGTGGCATCGAACTGATCCCCGGCATTGAGCTTTCCTGTGTCCTTGGGGGAACCGAGATCCATATTCTGGGATTTTTTGCCGATGAGACAGATCAGAAGCTGCTGGACGACTTAAAGAGCCTTCGAAAGATCCGGGATCTTCGCAACGAAGACATGTTAAACCGGTTCCGGGAAGACGGTTTTGACATCACCTGGGAAGATCTGAGAAACGGAGTCTCAGACACGGTGATCACCCGGGCTCATTTTGCCCGAGTTCTGTCCCAAAAAGGCTATGCTCCCTCCCCCTCCCACGCATTTGAAACCTATCTTCAGTACGGCGGGCGCTACTGCATCCGCCCCAAAGACGTAACTCCGGGACAGATTATGGAACTGCTGACCTCCCACAGGATGTGGCCCTGCCTGGCCCATCCTATGCTGTACCATATGGAGTATCGGGAGATCAGGGATTTTGCCGACCATCTAAAAAGCCTTGGACTGCGTGGGCTGGAAGTCTACCACTCTTCCCACAGCCAGTCCCAGAGCGCACAGCTCCAGGTCATCGCCAGAGAGCTTGGCCTTCTCCCCTCCGGCGGTTCGGATTTCCACGGAGCCAATAAACCCGATGTGGAGATCGGACGGGGGCGGGGCGGCCTGCGAGTCTCCTACTCACTCCTGAGAGATATCAAGAACGATTACTGCGGATGAGTCATCGAAATTTACAGCCCTCCGAGATACACGTCTGTCAGGCTGTATTTTTTTGTGCCGTCATACCCGGTCACCGTGGATGCCATGGCCAGGGAATTCAGCACCGCTTCCTCCACGGATTGGGCCGCTGCGTGAAATACCTGGTCCAGCAACTCCTCTTTCAGGACCTCCATGGAACAGACCGCCGGCTCCTTCCCGGTCTCCACCCGGTTGGCCGTCGTAAATCCGATGACAATGTCGCCGCTTCCATGGCCAAAGAAGGAGCCGCACCGGGCCAGCCCCACCGGCGCACGCCGGCATACCCTCTTCAGCTGCCGATCCGTCACCGGAAGGTCCGTGGCCAAAATCATCATGATGGATCCCTTGTCCGTCACCGCCGGCTCTATGGAGGACAGCTTGCACCCCACCGGCACATGGTTGATAACCAGGTTCTCCGTGCTTCCGAAATTGGACTGCACCAGAACTCCCACCGTGTAGTCCTTCCCGCCGAGAGATACCAGCCTGGAGGCAGAGCCGATGCCCCCTTTCAGACCGAAACATACCGTTCCCTTTCCGGCCCCCACGTCTCCCTCTTCAAAATCCTGTGACGCACAGGCGATAGCCTCCATGACCTCCTCTCTCCCCACAGCCCGGCAGCTGATGTCATTGAGCACACCGTCATTGCACTCTCCCACCACCGGATTGACAGAAGTGATCAAAATACCGTCTCTTTCTCCCACTTTCAGCATATAATCTACGATACTGTCGTGTACAATCCCCACATTTAATGTATTCGTCAGGGCTATGGGTGTCTCTATGGTTCCCAGCTCCTCGATCTGTATGAGCCCCTGGCTCTTTCCGAATCCGTTCTGGACGCACACAGCCGCCGTCAGTTTTCTGGAAAACGGGTTGTCCGTACAGGGCAGGATCACCGTGACCCCCGTCTTGTTTCGGTCCGTGTCCACCGTGCAGTGACCCACCGTGACTCCCGCCACATCCGTGATCTTGTTGCGGGGACCCGGATTTCCCATCCCGATGACGATCCCGTAATCTCTAATCCTCTTGTTCATCTTCCTCCTCCTGACTTCCGTCATCTTTCCGGTCCTGATGTCCGGTGCTCTCACCTGACTTCCCCCGTTTTCTCTCCAGCCTCCCATGGACTTCTTCCTTAATAAGAGCATACAGAACCGAACTAAGTGGGATGAACACCAGCATGCCCAGGACTCCCATAGCGCTGCCTCCCACAGTCACTGCTACCAATACCCATATGGACGGAAGACCTACGGAACCGCCCACCACATGGGGATAGATCAGGTTGCCCTCCACCTGCTGAAGCACCTGGAACACCACCAGAAACACAAGAGCCTGAACCGGATTCACCATCAGGATCAGAAAGGCTCCCACGGCGCAGCCCACAAACGCGCCGAAGATGGGGATCAGGGCCGTAAACGCGATGAGCACTCCGATGAGAAGGGCATAGGGCAGTCTCATCAGCGTCAGAGTGACGAAAAACATGGCCCCCAGGATCACGGCCTCCACACACTGTCCTGCCAGGAAATAGGAGAAGGTCTTCTCCGTGAGCACTGCCGTCCTTATGATCTTTCCGCTCACCCGGTCCGGCAGATAGGCCTCAAGAAGTTTCCCGGTCTGTCTCGCCAACACTTCCTTCTGCAAAAGCACATAGACCGCAAATACAAAACCGATACAGAAATTGGCCACCCCGCTGATGATGGACGCCGCAGCATGGAAGGTGGAGGCCACCATGGTGCCGGCCCCGCTGGATAGAAATTCCATAATATTCCTGCCCGTCTCCTCCCAATCAATGTCAATCTGTTCGATGTACATAAGGATCCACGGATTCCGGGCAAAAAGCTCCTGAGCCCGGGTCTGGATCTCCTCGAAAAACAGGGGAATACTCTTTTGCAGACCCACGACCGTACTCACCAGCTCCGGACCCACCACGAAGATTACCACCAGCAGCACTCCGGTCACCGACGCGACGGACAAGATCAGACAGACAGGCCGTCTGAATCTCTTCATCTTTTTGAGCGGAGTCCGGGTCTCGACGGTGCGCATGGGCACATTGAGGACAAATGCGATGGCTCCGCCCAGAAGAAACGGGGAGATCATGGACACACATTCTCCCAGAAAGATTAAAACCTTCTGATAATGAACCCCCAGAACCGCTGCCGCCACCGTGAACACGATCAGCCCTCTGATCTTTTTCAAATTATCTCTGTTCAGTTCCATTGTCTACTCCTTCCACAACCGATCATCCCAGACCCTGCAGATCTCCTCCTTGGAAGCGGCGAACATCCCCTGAGCCATAAGGCCCTTTCCGCTGCCTTTGCCAAAGAGAAGCCCGTTGAGCGTTCTGACTATAGTATCCACCTTCTCCTCCCCGCTTCCCAGCACATAGTAAAACTGACCGCCGCCGCCGGAACAGACCAGCACCGGCTCGCCCTTTCCCTCCTGGCAAAGCTGGTTGCAAAGCTGGCGAAGTCTGGCTGGCGGCAGCTCCTCCTCAAAGATCAGAAGAGGCTCTCTGCCGGATGGCAGCTGCTGGCATCTCATCTTAAATATCTGCTCATAGAGCCGATTCATCCGGACCTTCTGGGCCTCCGACTCCCCCATCAGTTTCTCCACTGCCGCCGAGACCTCCCCCTGTCTGGCTGACAGAAGATTGGAGATCCGGATGACTTCCTCCTGTTTTTTCTCATAGTCGTCGAGAGCTCGGAGCCCGCAGACCATATCCAGACGAACGCCTCCCTTATATTTCTTCAGCCCTGTGATCTTGATCATGCCGATCTGGCCTGTATGACTTACATGGGTGCCGCAGCAGGCACAGGTATCTCCCCCCGGAACCCTCACGATGCGCACCGGCCCCGAAAGCTCCTTCTTGCTCCGATAATCCAGCCTATGTAACTCCTCCTCGGAAGGGTACCAGGACTCCACGGGAACGTCGGCCCAGACCAGCCGGTTGGCCTCCTCCTCCAGTTCTCTCACCTGGTCTGCGGTCAGCATCCCGTTGAAATCGATGGTCACCATGTCCTGGCCCATGTGAAATCCCACATTGTCGTATCCGTACCGGCTGTGGACCAGTCCGGAGAAGATGTGCTCCCCTGTGTGATGCTGCATGTGGCACTGCCTCCGCTCCCAGTCGATGACGCCGCGGACCTTAAGCCCCGGCTCCAGTTCCCGGTCCGTGTGATGGAGGACCTGGCCGTCCTTCTCGTGGACTTTTGTCACCCGAGCCTGCCCTAACATCCCCGTGTCGTAAGGCTGCCCTCCGCCCTCCGGGTAAAAAGCGCTCCGATCCAGAGTGACATGGCAGATCTTGTCACTGACCCGGCTGCAGGACAGGACCACTGCGTCGAATTCTCTGACATCCGGTTTCTTTTCATATAGTTTCTCCATGGGAATCCTCCTGGTTTTATCAGATGATAGGTGATAGGATCGCCGCCGCAAAAGGCAGGGATCTACCCTCAGTATTGACAACTATACCATAATTAATCATCTGGTGCAACCGGAGGGAGCGGCCCTCTGCGGCTTTGACGAAAAAAACGCCCCCCTTTGTCTTCGAACGCCCACCTTTTTTCAAATTTTATGAAACACTGCCAAGCCGCCCCTCATAAGATAGACTGTAAAGAAAATATCTGGAGGAACAAATATGAGTGATTTGGCAGCAACAAACTGTGGTTGCGGATGTGAGTGTACGACAGGCGGCAACGGAGGCGGCAACATTCTCTGGATCCTGATTCTTCTGTGCTGCTGCTGTGGCGGTGGCGGAGGATTCAACTTCGGCTGCGGGTGCAACAATAATAACTGCGGCACTTCCTGTGGAATCGGCTTTGGCTGTGATTTCATCTGGATCCTGATCCTTCTGTGCTGCTGCGGCGGCGGCAACAATAACAGCTGCTTCTGCTGCTAATCTGTCTGCAACATGTCTTTTTTCTCCAAAACAGCCGCCGGGTCTCCCGGCGGCTGTCTCTTTTCTCAGACGGACTGTCTCTTCTCTCTCACTCCTCTCTTCTCCTGGCAGACAGGCCTCTCCCCTGCCATTCTCCTCAGTCTTCCCATCTGTCTCCTGGCTTCCTGCTGCCGCAGACAGTCCTCATCGATTTCATACACAGCGTTTCCATCTATAATCAAGCGCTCAGACATAAGTCCCTCCAGATAAATTTTCTATACACTCTTATCCTATGCGGAATAATTTCCGAAAGCACCTCATACATTGAGATCAAAGAGATTTGGAAAGCCGCAAATTATGACAGATGAACATACCATGAAACTTACTGATTTTGATTATCTCACCGGTGATCACCATCTGCAGATGATCAAAGCCGCCCTCCCCTATGTCAGCGTCCCACAGCAGCGCCTTCTCTCCGTCCTGGTGAAGATCAGAGAGCTGCAGCGGACCATGTCTCTGTTCCAGGAGGAGGAAGTGGCCGCTATGGGGATCTCCGCCCTTCCAGAGACCCAGAAGGGGTCTGCCCTGGATATGATGGAAGCCATCAAGCCCTACGGCAACACCCAGGAGCAAGATCTGATTGACATGGTCTGCAATTTCATCCGGAACGTCTACACGGGAAATCAGCGCCAGGAGCTTTTCCCTTTACCCCAGACTTTTGATCCGGAGCCTCCGGCCAGCCTGTCCCCCGGCCCCGTATCAAACGGCACGGTGTCCAACGGCACCATTCCCCCTGACAGCAGCTCCATGGACATGGGAGAGACTGGCAGCAGCCACTATGGAAGTTCCGTATTTCCCCCTGTCTCCTCCCCACAGCAGTCGGGTCCCATGCCGTCCGCCATTGGACAGCTGAAAAATTTTCTGCCTCCTGACCAGCAGAGCAGGCTGGAGCAGGCCGCCTTTCTCATGCAGACCTTACAGCAGCTGACTTAAAAAACCGCAAAACACCAAAGACAGATCAAGAATACCCGAACACCCATGAAACCCTATTACAGGAAAGGAAGTGTCCCGCCTATGAATGATGCCTGGAAGCAGGATCCCAGACTGAAATCCATGAACCCGGAAAAGATTAAATTTCTCACCGATTTTACCGAACAGCTGAACCGGACTCCGAAAGACCAGATGATGGCCCGCTTTCTCTCCCTCTCCACGGAGGCCAGCCAGAAAAATATCTCCTTCACGGACCAGGAGACGAAACTCCTCACAGAGATTCTCCTCACCCATATGAACCCGGCAGACAAGGGAAAGATAGATATGCTGCGGACCCTATCACAAAAACTGGCCTTCAGGCGCGGCTAAGCCGCCGCCTGAAGGCCGGTTTTTCTGTCTCTATTTTACTACCAGATTCACGATCTTCTTCGGAACATAGATCTCCTTCATCACGGTTCCCGTCAGCTTATCGGCCACGGCTTCCCGCCCTCTCGCGATGGCTTCCTCCTTTGAGGCCTCCGCCGGGACGGACACCACCGCCTTGGTCTTGCCGTTAATCTGGACCGCGATCTCGATCTCGTCCTCTTTCATGGCCTCCTCGTCACACTCCGGCCACTGGGCGTGGAACACGCTGTCCGTTCCTCCCAGCTGCTGCCACAGCTCTTCGCCGATATGGGGGGCAAAGGGTGCCAGGAGCACTACAAAGGTCTTAAGGGTCTCCCTGTCGATGCCGCCCTCTTTCTTGGCCAGATCCATAAACTTGTTGTTGTACTCCATGAAACCGGAGATCACCGTGTTTAAATTAAACTGGTTGAATCTCTGTTCGATGTCAAAGATCAGCTTGTGGCGCAGGCGAAGCATCTCTCTGGTGGGCTTCACATCTTTGTCCTTGTTGTCCGTCACCAGGTTCCAGAATCGGTTTAAGAAACGGCTGACTCCCTCGATCCCCCGGTCGTCCCACTCTGCATCCAACTCCGGCGGCCCTACAAAGAGCTCATACATCCTCAAAGAGTCACAGCCGTAATCTCTCACCAAGTCATCGGGAGACACCACATTGCCCTTGGACTTGCTCATCTTGATTCCGTTCTTACCGGTGATCATACCCTGGTTAAACAGCTTGGTAAAGGGCTCGTCGAAGTCGATGACACCGATATCGCAGAGGAACTTGGTGTAGAATCGGGAGTAGAGCAGATGCAGTACCGCATGCTCCACGCCGCCGATGTACATATCCACCGGCAGATACTTGTCCGCCTTTTCTCTGGACACCAGCTCCCTGTCGTTATGGCTGTCCACATAGCGCAGGAAATACCAGGAGGAACCGGCCCACTGAGGCATGGTGTTGGTCTCTCTCTTTGCCGGACCGCCGCAGCTTGGACAGGTACAGTTGACCCACTCGTTGATGGCAGCCAGAGGGGACTCTCCGGTACCGGTGGGCTGATAGCTCTCCACCTCGGGAAGCCTTAAGGGAAGTTCTTCCTCGGGGACCGCCACATTGCCGCACTTGGGGCAGTGGATGATGGGGATGGGCTCCCCCCAATACCGCTGTCTGGAGAACACCCAGTCTCTCAGCTTATAGTTGACCGTCTTCTTCCCCAGCCCTCTGGCCTCGATCATGGCCGGAGCCTCCTTTTTCAGCACTGCAGACTCCATGCCGTTCCACTCTCCGGAATTGATCATGGTCCCGCTGGCCTCGGTGTAGGCCTCTGCCATATCTTCGATCTCTTTTCCGTCCTTGGCGATGACCTGGATGATGGGAAGATCAAACTTCTTTGCAAACTCGAAATCCCGGTCGTCATGGGCCGGCACGCACATGATGGCTCCGGTGCCGTAGTCAGCCAGCACATAGTCTGACAGCCAGATGGGCACCTTGGCCCCGTTTAAGGGGTTGACGGCATAGCTTCCGGTGAACACGCCTGTCTTCTCCTTGTCCTGCATCCGATCCACGTTGGAGCGCATGGAAGAATCGAAGATGTATTTCTCCACCGCCTCTCTCGTGTCCTGTGTGGACAGGCTCTTTGCCAGGGCGTGCTCCGGCGCCAGCACCATAAAGGTAGCTCCGTAAAGGGTGTCAGGCCTGGTGGTGTACACCTTGATCTTGTCCTCCCTGCCGTCCACCTGAAAATCCACTTCCGCGCCGTAGGATTTGCCGATCCACTCGCTCTGCATCTTCTTGACCTTTTCCGGCCAGTCCAGCTTGTCCAGATCCTGCAGAAGCCGCTCCGCGTAGGCAGTGATCTTTAACATCCACTGGCGCAGGTTCTTCTTTGTCACCGTGGCGCCGCACCGCTCGCAGCAGCCGTTTACCACCTCCTCGTTGGCCAGGCCGGTCTTACAGGAGGGACACCAGTTGATGGGGAACTCCTTCTCATAGGCCAGGCCTTTTTTGAACATCTGAACGAAGATCCACTGAGTCCACTTGTAAAACTCCGGGTCCGTGGTGTTCACCTCCATGTCCCAGTCATAGATGGAGGCGATCTGGTTGATCTGTCTCTTGATATTTTTCACGTTCTCCGCCGTGGAGATGGACGGGTGGATGCCCATCTTGATGGCATAGTTCTCCGCCGGAAGCCCGAAGGCATCCCAGCCCATGGGATGGATCACATAATGTCCCTTTAAGATCTGATAGCGGCTCCACACGTCGGAGATCACATAGCCTCTCCAGTGTCCCACATGAAGACCGCTGCCTGACGGGTAGGGGAACATGTCCAGACAGTAATATTTCTGTTTCTTGCCGTCGTTGACGTTGATGGGGTTCTTCTCCCAGCTCTCTCTCCATTTCTTCTCAATCGCACTGTGATTGTATGATGCCATAATCGTCCTCCTTCTTCCTGAGATACCGGCCGGGCCTTTGGAAAAGGAATCTGCAAAGCTAAAAACCTGCGCCTCTATCTCCTCTCGATAGAGACGCAGGTTCCTCTCTCCTGCGCGGTACCACTCTACTTCATGCTGTGCATGCACTTTTGGAATTCTCATTCCCTCCCTGTAACGGCGGATACCGGCTGCCGCCTACTGTCCCAGACAAATCTGCAGATTTCGACGCGCTACTCCAAGGCCAGTTCACAAGATTCTTCCCAACCGCCTCGCACCACCCGGCGGCTCTCTGTATGGTCTTCCTCTGCTACTCTTCCTCTTCACAGTATTTAAACTATCCCCTAATCTATCACATTTGAAAAACTCTGTCAACTTTTTTCTGAATGTTCCGCCATATTTCCGCCATATTCCGGCATGTTCCCGGATCAGCGAGCCTGATTCTGCTGTTTTTCCCGACTCAGCTCCAGAAGCTTCAGCCTTAAATCCTCCTCCATCTGCCGAAGCTCTGCCTCTGCCTCTCTACGCTTCGTTCTCCCCTCCTCCTGAATCTTCAGCACCTCATCCAGGGTGGAGATCAGGCTCTGGTTGGTGGCTTTTAAGGTATCTATATCCACGATCCCCCGCTCGGCCTCCTTGGCCGTCTCCACGGTGGAAAGCTTCAGCATCTGAGCATTCTTTTTCAGCAGCTCATTGGTGGCATCGGACACCTGCCTCTGCGCCCTGGCCGCCTCCGTGGAGTGGTTAAGCCCCACTGCCAGCACCATCTGACTCTTCCAGAGAGGGATGGTGTTGACCAGTGTGGACTGGATCTTCTCAGACATCACCGTATCATTGTTCTGCACCAGACGGATCTGAGGAGCCATCTGAAGGGACACCATCCTGGTCAGCTCCAGGTCATGGAGCTTTTTCTCAAACCGGTCGCAGAGGTTGGCCAGGTCATTGGCTGCCTGGGTGTCCTCCGGGAGCCCTGACTGCCGCGCCTTCTCCACCGCCGCCGGCAGCTTCTTCTCCATGGTCTCCTTAAGCCGCCTCTTCCCCGCCAGAATATACATGGAAAGCTCTTTTAGGTAGGCCAGATTGATGTCGTACATCCGGTCCATAGAGGCGATGTCCTTGAGAAGCTGAAGCTGATGTCCCTCTAATACCTTGCAGATCTTGTTGATATTGGCCTCCGCCTTCTCATACTTGGCCTTCATCCCGGCCAGCCGATTGCCGTTCTTCTTGAAAATGGAGAAGATGCCCTTTTCCTCCTCCTCATCCAATGTCTTCAGCTCTCCCACCACCTCAGTCAACATCTGGCCGATCTCACCTAAATCCTTAGTCTTCATGTGTTCCAAGGCTGAATCCGAGAAATCCGCGATCTTCTTCTGAGCCCCGGCTCCGTACTGAAGCACCATGCCGGAGTTGGTCAGATCGATCTTGGAGGCAAACTCCTCCACCATCTTCTCCTCCTCCGGCGTCAGCACTACCCCTATGGGCTCTGGCTGCGGCGGTGCAGGAGGCTGTTTCTCTTCGACCCGCGGCTCCTCCTCCCCGAAGGGCTCTAAAGTCAACTGCGGTCCCTTATCCAAATATCCATCAAAATCATGCTCCACGACTCTTTCCTCCATGTTCACTTGATCTTTATAAATTAAAACGGCAAATTCACCTGTGGTTTCTGATAAAATCTCCCTCCGTCATCCCTTCTCTTGCCAACATGGATTTCAGCACACTGGCATCGGTTATGACGTCGAAAGCCGCATCCTCATACAGGTCATCCAACAGCTTTTCAAAGGCTCCGTTGATGGTGTCCATGGCCTGCAGGATCTCCGTCTTGGCCTCCTTGATATTCTCTCCAGGAAATCTCACCGCCGCAAACTCCCGGTAAGTCTCTGCCATCTTCACCGTGGTGGGGAGATAGTACTCCATGAATTTCTCCATCTCGTCCAACTGCTCGGGATGTTTCTCCAGAGTCTCAAACAGGTGCAGCAGCACCGCCTTAAGCCTCAAAAGCTTGTCTCTCATAGGATCACTGCCTACAGACTCCAAAAGGCCGTCCAAGGTCTTTAAGTACTCTTGTCCCTGGCGAAGGGCAGCCTGGGCCGGAGGCTCCTCCACTCCCCGTGTCCCGGGAAGCGGTTCTCTCTTCTCTCTCGATACCGCTGTCTGTCTCTCCTCCAAGGCCTGCTGGGACTGCTCATACTGCTGATAGGTCTCCTCGTCCAGAATCAGCCATCGCTCCTCCCGGTCCATTCTGGCTCCGGGAAGCATACCCAGCCGAAGGATCCTGCGCAGATCCCTCCTGACAAAATTCGGCTTTCTCACACAGCTCCGGCTCAGATCTTCGATCTCACAGTAAGACTTCCCGCGACGCTTCAGCTCCGCCACATATCGTTTCAGACGTCCGATGCGCTCGTTCTGGCGGACTCCTGTCCAGAGCATCCCGAGAAACCCCAGGGCCATGACAAAGCTTATGCCTGCCATCCACCAGCCGCCGGCAGCCATGAAGAAGAGAAGCACAAGAGTCAGGATCCCAAATCCGGCGCTCCCCATACTGCCAAACACCATAAACAGGATTCCCGACACCCTCCCCTTCCAGTTGACTGCGATCTCCAAGGGCTTAGGCTTTGGCGGCCCGGGCGTATCCGGGGCAGGCTTCCTCCGCCACCTTGTATCCTCCGCCTTCCTCCGGCACTGTTCCATCTGCCGCCTGGTTTCGTCCAGCACAGAATCTGCCGCCTCCGTAACTGTCCGGTTCAGCTGCTCCAGTTTCAGAGACTCCATCACCTCCAGGATCACTCCCCTGACACGCCCGGCGATCTCCTCCCCATCCCACTTGTTCTGATGATCCATCTGGATATCCCTCCCCTCACAGCGACATCGCAAACAAAATCAGACCGCACGCCAAAAATGCGATCATCCCCACATTGAGCCACACACTGCCGATTCTTTTCTTTGTGGATATCCCGTCCATTGCCGGAGGAAAGGACAGGTCTCTCCAATAGTACGCCAGCAAAATCACTCCACAGATTATAAATCCTATCATAAGCATCAGATTGCCTGTGGACAAAATCCCGCCGATCAGTGCGTTTTTCTGCACTATCTTTAAAAGCTCCAAGGGGAGAATGCTGCCCATAAAATTGATTAGCATGTGAAACCCTATGGTGTAGCGGATCTTCCCTGTGTGGAGATAGACATAGGCAAAGACCACGCCCAGAAAAAAGGCGTAAAAAAACTGGTAAAAATTGCCGTGGACGATACCAAAGAGGACCCCTGACACCATCATGGCAGTCCAATGGCCGTAACCTGCGATGCGATCCAGCAGGAATTTACGGAAAACCAGTTCCTCCATCACAGGAGCCGCGATGACTGCAGACACCAAAATCATCCACGGTTCCATGGATGTGATCAGCCCCTCCATATCGTTGAGAATAGGCTCCCCCTTTATGAGGCCCGCAAACAGCATCAGCACCCTGCCCACAAAGTTTCCCACATACAGAGCCCCCATGCAGAACACGAAGAAACCTGTCAGCTTTCCAAGTCTCCAGCTCTCCCTGACAGGCCTTCCCTTTGCAGGCACGGTCTTCATGAGGAGCCATGTCAGAGGCACTGCCACCGGATACATGGAAAACAGGCTCATCAGCATATACTGGTTCCAGCTGATCCTGGTCATCAGTCCGGACTCTGCCAGAAACACTGCCGCCAGCCACTGGGAACCATTGGCGACGATGATAAAAATCGTATAAATCAGTCCCACCCGTGAAAAACATGTTCTGGTCTCTTTTACAACTCTCTTCTCATAATCCGGGTCCGGATTCCACCATGGCCCCGGGCCATATCCCGAATTGTGAAAATCTGGGGTTTGATACTCCATTCCGACTCTTCCTCTTAGTTTTTATAGTAATCCTGTTTCTCATATTATACCTATATCAACCCTATTTGTCATGTACTTTTTTTCGGGCGGTATCATTCCTCTCCCCCCTGTATTCTCCGCCTGCGGCAGGGCGCTTTCACGACATCGTTTCTCTTTGCCGCAGTACGATTCAGCCAATACATTTTTTATCGTGGAATCGTGTTCCTATAGAACCAAAAACAGATGCAGCCCTTTTAAAAAGAACTGCACCTGTCTGGCTTTAAAGATCTCCTGTATACCGGCTCTCTGTCCTTATGTATCTGCCTCGGCCTGAGCCGCCCTGGCCTCGACCTCTCTCTTCTGCACGTCGCCGGGAGCCTGCTCGTAGCGGCTGAACTCGTACTCATAGATGCCGATGCCGCCGGTCATGGACCGCAGGTCCGTGTTGTAGCCGAACAGTTCGGACATGGGAACGTCGGCCTCGATGATCTGTTTGCCGTGGTGGTCGGAATTCATGCCCAGCACACGTCCTCTTCTCCTGTTCAAGTCACCCATGACATCGCCGGTAAATTTATCCGGAACCGTCACCTTCATGGAGGCGATGGGCTCTAAGAGAACCGGGTTGGCCTCCATAAACGCCTTCTTAAAGGCCAGGCTGGCCGCCATCTTAAAGGCCATCTCGGAGGAGTCTACCGGGTGATAGGATCCGTCCAGAAGCACTGCCTTTAAGCCTACCACCGGGTAGGAAGCCAGAGGCCCTTTGAGAACACATTCCTGGATGCCCTTCTCCACGGCCGGGAAGTAGTTTCTGGGAACGGCGCCGCCGAATACCTGCTCCTCAAACACGTAGGGAGTCTCCAGATCCCCTGATGGCTCGAAGGACATCTTCACATCGCCGTACTGTCCGTGTCCGCCGGTCTGCTTCTTGTACTTGCCCTGGGCCTCCACTTTCTTGCGGATGGTCTCCCGGAAGGCGAACTTGGGCCTGGAGAGCTCGATCTCCACTTTATAGCGGGAAGACAGCTTGCTGACCACCACTTCCAGCTGCTGATCGCCGATGCCGTAGAGCAGAGTCTGACGGTTCTCCTTGTCGCCTACGGCCTTCAGAGTCTGGTCCTCCTCCATCAGCTTGGCCAGCGCGCTGGCCACCTTGTCGTCGTCGCCCTTGGTCTTGGTGGTGTAGCGCATATAAGTATAGGGAGTGGAGATCTGGGGCTTGTGGTACACGATGGGAGCCGTGCGCACAGCCAGGGTGTCTCCGGTCTGGGTCACATTCAGCTTGGCCACGGCGCCGATGTCGCCTGCATGGAGCTCTTTGAGTTCCATCTGCTCCTTGCCTCTCAGGGTGTAGACCTTGCCGATCTTCTCCTCGGCGTCCTTGTTTACATTATAGGAGGCGGAGTCCGGCTTTAAGGTTCCGGTACACACCTTCACCAGAGAGTATTTGCCGATAAACGGATCCACGATGGTCTTAAAGACTCTCATGGACAGGGACACGCCGTCATTGTACTTGGCCACAAAGCGCTCGCCGGTGGATACGTCCACGCCGATGCACTCGAAATGGTCCGGAGCCGGGAAGTACCGGTCGATGCCCTGCAAAAGCATCCTGGCTCCCTGGCAGTTGATCCCGGAACCCAGCATAACCGGAACGATGCTTCCGTCTATCACATGTTCCCTGAGAGCGGAGGAGATCTCCTCATAGGTAAACTCCTCGCCGGAGAAATACCGCTCCATGTACTCCTCGCTGGTCTCCGCAACCGCCTCCACCAGAGCTTCCCGGGCGATACCTAAGTTCTTCTTGGAGTACTCGGGAATCTCACACTCGACGTAATCGCTGTTGGTGGTAAATCTTCTTCCTGCCATCTTTACCACGTTGACAAATCCCACAAACTTCTCGTTCTCACGGATCGGCAGATGGAAGGGTGCGATCTTCCTGCCGAATCTGGTCTCCAGTTTCAGGAGCAGCTCACGGAAGCTGGCGTGATCGTCGTCCATGTTGGTCACAAAAATGATGCGGGGAAGGTTGAATTTCTCGCACAGCTCCCACGCCTTCTCGGTTCCCACCTCGATGCCTGCCTTACAGTTCACCACGATCACCGCGGCATCGGCTACGCTGACGGCCTCTTCTACCTCGCCTACAAAATCGAAATAACCGGGGGTGTCCAGGAGATTGACCTTAATCATCCCCTCCTCGCCCTGAAATTCCAGCGGGATCAGGGAGGTGGAGATGGAAAACTGTCTCTTGATCTCTTCCTTATCGTAATCGCTGATGGTAGAGCCGTCCACCACATTACCCATTCTCTTGGTAACACCGGTCACCAGCGCCATGGATTCTGCCAGAGTCGTCTTGCCCGCACCGCCGTGACCCATTAATACGACGTTGCGGATTTGTTTGGTTCCATATACGTTCATAAACATTCCTCCTGTACATATTTTTGCCTATGGGTACATTTTACTAAAAAATTCAGAATTTTACAAGTAATATTAGAAAAATATCTGCTGCTGTCACAAAAAACCTTACTGTTCTCCGCCTCTTTAAATCTCACGTTAAAGTGCAAAAGTTCAACGTGAAAAAGCGTTGACAAATTCATGGCTCTGTCTTACAATAAGGACGTATCTGCTCCAGGGCAGAAAATCGTTTTTCATGAGAGGATACGACTATGATTATTATTATGAAACCCAATGCCTCCGATGAGGCAGTTCGCAAAGTCACAGGGCTGGTGGAGTCCAAAGGCCTCCAGGTCCATCTGTCCAAAGGCGCTCAGGTCACCATCGTGGGAGTGGTGGGAGACAAGACAAAGCTTCACGGCTCCAACATCGAGATCTCCGAGGGTGTGGACAAGATCGTCAATGTAACCGAGTCCTACAAGCTGGTGAACAAAAAATTCCATCCCGAGGATTCGGTAATTTTGGTGGGAAACACCTCCATCGGACCCGGCAGCATCACGGTCATGGCCGGTCCCTGCGCCATCGAGAGCAAAGAGCAGCTTCTGCAGACTGCAAAGGCAGTCAAAAAGGCCGGGGCTACCTTCCTCAGGGGCGGAGCCTACAAACCCAGAACCTCCCCCTACTCCTTCCAGGGACTTGAGGAGGAAGGGTTAAAGTATATGAAAGAGGCCAGGGAGGCCACAGGCCTCAATGTGATCTGCGAGGTCACCAGCGCTCACGCCATCGAGGCGGCAGTCCGATACGTGGACATGCTCCAGATCGGCGCCCGCAATATGCAGAATTTCGAGCTGCTAAAGGAAGCCGGCAAATCCGGCGTCCCGGTTCTCTTAAAGAGAGGCCTGTCGGCCACCGTCGACGAGTGGCTCAACGCGGCGGAGTACATCATCTCCGAAGGTAACTCCAACATTGTGCTGTGCGAGAGGGGGATCCGCACCTACGAGACAAGCACCCGCAACACCTTGGACATCAGCGCCGTGCCGGTGATCCGAACCAAGAGCCATCTGCCGGTGATCGTGGACCCCAGTCACGCCACAGGAGTCCGGGCCTATGTGGAACCTCTGGCCAAGGCCGCCGTAGCAGCAGGCGCCGACGGCCTCATGATCGAGGTTCACCCCTGTCCCTCCTGTGCCCTGTCAGACGGTCCGCAGTCTCTCACCTTTGACCAGTTCGAAACTCTGATGAATGATCTCCGGCCATTTGCCGAACTGGCGGGGAGGAAGCTGTGATGACAGACACCCATGTGGCTTTTATCGGGTTTGGACTCATCGGCGGCTCCATCGCCAGAGGCCTTAAGCGCTCTGACCCCCGGATCACCGTCATGGCCTACATGCGGACCCGCTCCAAGCTGGAGCAGGCCCGCCGGGACGGAATCGTAGATATCCTGTTGGACGGGGCAGACGACCCCCGTCTCGGAGAATGTGATCTCATCTTTCTGTGCACCCCGGTGGAGTATAACGCGGCCTACCTGTCCCAGATCCGCCCTCATCTGAAACCGGGGGCTCTCGTCACGGATGTGGGCAGCACCAAGACGGACATCCACAGGCAGGTAACCAGGCTCGACATGGAGGAGGTGTTTGTCGGAGGCCATCCCATGGCCGGTTCGGAAAAGACCGGCTACGAACATTCTTCCGACCATCTTCTGGAAAACGCCTACTACATCATCACCCCCACATCCAGGTCCCTCCCCGATCAGGTGGACCGTCTGGTGGAAGTGGCCCGGGCCATCCGCTCCATCCCCATCGTCCTGGACTATGAACACCATGATCAGCTCACCGCCGCCATCAGCCATCTCCCCCACATCGTGGCCTCCAGCCTGGTGAACCTGGTGAGGGACAGTGACGGGGAAGAAGGCATGATGAAGCTGCTGGCAGCAGGAGGCTTTAAAGATATCACCAGAATCGCCTCAGCCTCCCCCAAGATGTGGGAGCAGATCTGCATGACCAACCGGGATAATCTGGCCCACATGCTCCATCAGTACATCCAGTCCCTCCAGGCCATACTGGAAAGGCTTCAGGCCGACGATTCCGACGCCCTGTACCGCCTCTTTGAGACCTCCAGGGATTACCGCAACACCTTTGCGGAGAAGGCCAAGGGGGCCATCACTCCCGACTACAGCTTCACAGTGGATATCGCAGATGAGGTGGGCTCCATCTCCACCATATCCGTGATCCTGGCTGCCGGGGGAATCAGCATCCGAAATATCGGCATCAACCACAACCGGGAACACGGGGAGGGAGCCCTGCGCATCTCCTTTTATGAGAAGGAGGCCATGGACCAGGCGTGGAAGCGCCTTGAAAAGTATCATTATGACCTGATCGGATAGCGCGCGTCAAAACATTCCATTACGACATGTCAGCTCACGATATCCGGAAGCTTTCCCATGTTTCTCAGGTATCATGACAAGGCTTTTTACAGGCATTTCATAGGCATTTGCGAAACTCAAAACTTGGCTGAATATTCTGACCATATATTCCAGGAAAAGCCATTACACCATGGAGCTGAGACCATAAAAAACAGGAGGGCCCTCTGCCCGAGTGTTTTTTATCCTACTGGGCTCAGCGGGATGCTCGGTGTAGGAAGGCTTTGTATGGAATATATTGTCAGAATATTCTCCTGGCTTTGACTTTCGCAATTACCTATAGGCATTTCATCACGAAAGGAGAGATCCTGACTATGAAATTTACAAGATCAAAAGGACTTCGGGGAGAGGTCTGTGTGCCGGGGGATAAGTCCATTTCTCACCGGAGCGTTATGCTGGGCTCCATCGCGAGAGGAGACACCCGAATCCGCCATTATCTTCAGGGCGCCGACTGTCTGTCCACCATCTCCTGTTTCCGGAAGATGGGCATCTCTATCCGGCAGGAGGGAGACACGGTTCTGGTCCGCGGCAGAGGGCTTAAGGGCCTGAAGGCCCCTGACGGGGTCTTAGACTGCGGCAACAGCGGCACTACCACCCGCCTCATCTCCGGCATCCTGGCCGCCCAGAATTTTGACGCGGTCCTGACCGGGGACGACTCCATCAAAAGGCGCCCCATGAACCGCATCATCGTCCCCCTGACTCTGATGGGGGCCCACATCCGCAGTTTAACGGGCAACGGGTGTGCACCTTTAGAGATCATGGGCGGCCCTCTGCAGGGCATCCATTACACCTCAAAGGTGGCCTCTGCCCAGGTGAAATCCGCCGTTCTCCTGGCCGGACTCTACGCCGACGGGGAGACCAGCGTGACAGAGCCTTATCTGTCCAGAAACCACAGCGAGATCATGCTCTCCCACTTCGGAGCTCATGTTTCCTCCGAGGGCACCACTGCCGTCATCCGGCCTGCCGGGGAGCTGGAAGGCCGGGACATCCAGGTGCCTGGGGATATCTCCTCTGCTGCCTACTTCATCTGTGCCGGTCTCATGGTCCCAAACTCCGAGATCCTGATCCGAAAAGTAGGAGTTAATCCCACCAGGGACGGCATCTTGAGAGTCTGCCGGGACATGGGAGGCGATATAACTCTTCTCAACCGGCAGTCCGGCTCCGGGGAGCCGACAGCAGATCTCCTGGTTCGCTCCTCATGCCTTCACGGGACCACCATCGAGGGCGCCGTCATCCCCACTCTCATCGACGAACTTCCCATGATCGCTGCCATGGCATGTATGGCTGAGGGGGAGACGGTCATAAAGGATGCCGCTGAGCTAAAGGTGAAGGAATCCAACCGTCTGGAAGTGATGGTCCGCTGTCTTACCTCCATGGGCGCCGACGTGACCGAGACCGAGGACGGCATGATTATCCGCGGAGGGGCACCGTTGTGCGGAGCCTTCATCGACAGCCGCTTAGACCACCGCATCGCCATGACCTTCGCCGTCACCGGCCTGTGCGCTGACGGGGAAACTGAGATTGGCGGGGCAGAGTGTGTGAATATCTCCTATCCCGGGTTTTATAGGGATTTGGAGAATCTGAATAGGTGACAGACTGATTCTCCGCGGCCATTAGGCTGCGGGGAACCTTTATGACTGAGCCTGATTCTATAGAACCCAATCTCCTCAAAAGTCAGTTTAGAGATCCGCCCCAATATTCTTGTCCATCATAAAATACATATGACACCTCCAAGGCAGTTTTTGTTGAAAAAGCGTACCTGCACACAGCTTTCTCCCAAACTGCACACAGGTACGCTCGTCAACTTCCTGCCAATATCACTATCTCAGCCCGTATTTCTAAATTAAAGCGCCGAATACCCAAACGCGTTCACCAGCGCATCCAATTTCTGCTTCTGCTGGCACAGGGGGCAGTTCCGATAGTCATAGGACGCATAATCCGGAATATCCTTCTTTCCGAACACCGCCTTAATGGGGATTCCATCCACCTCATCCACAGCTCCGAATATCGCTGAGACACCGGTCATAATCCCGTTATAGTACAGGATGCTCTCGATGACCTTGTTGACCGTAAGGCCTGTGGTGGCAGAAGATACCAGCACCAGCACATGCTTATCCTCGATCATGTGAACCAAATTGTCGCGGAAGATAATCTGGCTGTTATTGTTGAACTCCGGCCGCACCACATAGATACTCTTGTGCTGATTCATGGACATAAAACCGCCCTTGGAGAGCTCATCTGACAAAAATGCTCCGATTACTTCCATGCCTTCCATACACACGATCGTATCCACAATGGTGTCAAAGAGGTATAAATGAGCCATAGCCTTGGCGACTGCCCTGGCCTCGCTGGCTCTGCTCTTGAGCATGGTCAAATCCAGATAGTAGTTGATGTGGGCGTGATTCGTGGCAAAATGTCCCGGTATCACTCTCATCTGCGCCGTGGTTCCCGCGGTGCCGATCTTCTTCATTCTGGTTTTCATAGTAAGCAAATCCCCCTTTATTATTCTGCGTCCCGCACTTCTTTGTCCGCATGATTGTATTATACTAAATTTTCAGAAACTATACAACCAATTCTTGCCATTTTTCTCTCTGTTGCCGGTCCTGTGGCTGCTGTTCAGACGGACGGCCTCTTGTCCGTCTGCGCCATAACGTCCTATTCCGTGATCGCCCACACCCTGACCGGAAGCCCGGTGGTCCCCTCCCTCCTCGTCAATTCCTGACAAGGCATCCATATCCGGCCGCTTTTTTGACCAGTCGGTCCTCTTTTTATCTCTATAGGATTCGGGTGTCAAAGACCCAGCGGAAAATGACACGCCACCTTTCTCCCCTCGATCTCCCTCATCTCAGGCTCTCTCTCCCCGCAGACTTCCCTCCCGTAAGGACATCTGGTACGGAACCGACAGCCGGAAGGCGGGTTGACCGCGCTTGGGATCTCTCCCGTCAGAATCTGCTCCCGCTTCTGCCGCTTCTTTGGATCCATGCTGGGAACTGCCTGAAGGAGAAACCTGGTATAGGGATGCATGGGACTTCTGTATATCTCCTCCGTCTCCCCGATCTCACAGACCTTGCCCAGAAACATGACGCAGATCCGGTCAGAGATATAATGGACCACTCCCAAGTCATGGGAGATAAACAGATAGGTCAGGTCAAACTCCTGCTGCAGATCCTTTAAGAGATTGAGAATCTGGGACTGGATAGACACGTCCAGAGCAGACACCGGCTCGTCGCAGACAATCAGCTTCGGGTTCAGTGCAAGGGCCCTGGCGATGCCGATCCTCTGTCTCTGTCCGCCTGAAAACTGATGGGGATAGCGGTCGAGAAACTCGGGCCTGATTCCCACCATATGCATCAGTTCCTTCACTCTCTCTGTCGTCGCCTCCCTGGTGGGGTAAAGCCTGTGGGTCACCAACGGCTCCCCGATAAGATTTCGGACCTTCATCCGGGGATCCAGGCTGGCGTAAGGGTCCTGAAAGATCATCTGAATCTTTTTGTACATCTCGTTCATCTGCTTCTCCGAGAAAGCGGTGATATCCTTCCCCTCAAACAGGATGTGACCGTCGGTGGGCTCGATAAGCCTCATCATCATCCTGCCCAGAGTGCTCTTTCCGCATCCGGACTCTCCCACCAGGCTTAGGGTCTCCCCTTTATAGATCTCAAGGGATACGCCGCTGACCGCGTGAACCACCTGTTTTTTTCGGACGCCGAAGCTGTTCTTCAGCTGATATTCTTTTGTCAGGTTTCGGGTCGATAAAAGCACTTCTCTCTCACTCATCTCCTGCCCTCGCTTTCAAATAAAAAGCATCTCACAAAGTGTCCCGGCGCAGCCTCATAGAGCTCTGGCTCCTCCTCAAAGCATCTGGGACCGGAATACTGGCACCTGGGGCAGAATCGGCAGCCTTTCGGCAGATGAAGCATGTTGGGCACCATGCCACGGATGTTGTAGAGCCGCTCCCTGGACTCCATGTCCGGCACGGACCGCATAAGCCCGTCGGTGTAGGGGTGGCACACATGCCCGAAGATCTCCTTCACTGTGCCGCTCTCCATCACCTTCCCCGCATACATGACATACAGCCTGGTACAAAACTGGGCCACCACCCCTAAATTGTGGGTAATCATCATCACCGCTGTCCCCTTCTCCTCCTGAAGCTGTTTCATCAGATGGAGGATCTGGGCCTCGATAGTCACATCCAGAGCCGTGGTGGGCTCGTCCGCGATGAGAAGCCTGGGGCCGCAGGCCATGGCCATGGCGATCATGACCCTTTGGCGCAGGCCGCCTGACAGCTGATGGGGGTACTCTCCATATCGCTTGGATGCATCCGGAATTCCCACCAGCTCAAATGCCTGGATCACCTGTCTCTTGGCCTCTGCCCTGGTCATCTCCCGGTTGTGAAGAAGAAGGGCTTCCCGCACCTGCTTTCCCACCGTGGTCACGGGATTCAAGGAGGTCATCGGTTCCTGGAAGATCATGGAGATCTGATTGCCCAGGATTTTCCTTCTCTCCACGGGAGTCATGGCCCTTAGATCCCGCCCCTCAAACAGGATCTGTCCCCCGTCCACCTTTCCCGGTTTCTTTAACAGCCCCATGACCGACATAGCGGTCATGCTCTTGCCGCAGCCCGACTCTCCCACGATCCCCACACTCTCCCCGCCCCGGATGTGAAGGCTGACTCCGTCCACTGCGTGCACCTGTCCCTCCCTGGTGTAGAAGGTGGTCTTAAGGTTCTCAATATCCAACATTTTTTCTTCCATCTCTTCCCCCCTACTTCTTCATATGCGGATCCACCGCGTCCCGCAGCCCGTCTCCCAGAAAGTTTAAGGCCAGCACCATGATCAGGATAGCCAGGCTGGGGAAGATCAGCATCCACGGGCTGGACTCCGCAAACAGCTTTGCCTGTGACACCATCAGTCCCCAGCTGGAATCCGGAGGCTGAGTGCCCACTCCAAGGAAGCTTAGATTGGCCTCCGAGAGAATGGCATCAGGAATATTCAGGGTAAACAATACGATCAGGGACGGCAGGCAATTGGGCAGAATATGGCGAAACATGATGGTCCATTTCTTGACTCCCATGCCTCTGGCCGCCTCCACGAACTCCTTCTCTCTCAGGGACAGAGTCTGAGACCGGACGATCCTGGCTGTCCCCGCCCAGCCGACCATGGACAGGGCGATAAAGATATTGCTGGTGGTAGCCCCCAGCGTGTACATGACCACCATGGCCAGAACGATGGAGGGAAATGCCAGGACGATATCGGCCAGACGCATGATCACCCCATCCAGCCTGCGGATATATCCGGAGATCATGCCCATGATGATCCCGATGAACATGGAGATGGAGGTGGGGATCACTCCCACCAGAAGGGACACTCTCCCACCGTAGAGGATCCTGGTAAAGATGTCTCTCCCCAACTCGTCGGTGCCGCACCAGTGGGTCCTGCTGGGAGGGAGAAGCCGCTCCATCAGATTGATGGCATTGGGATCATAGGCTGTCAGCTTATGGGCAAAGATGATAGCCAGAGCCATGATAATCAGAATCACGGCGCTTGCCGCTGCCACCTTGTTCTCCCGGCACATGTTCAGCAGCTTGACCTTGAGGGTGTCCGGCTGAGGCATGTAGTCCAGTTCTTCTTCCTCCACTTTTCTGATGGCCTCCAGCCGTTCTTCGGGAGAAAACCGTTCCTTCACAGAATCTACGGCCAGCCTGGCTGCCAGAGAGGCTGCTTGTTCAAATGTCGCCATATTACTTTCCTCCCTCCACTCGAATTCTCGGATCCACCACGCAGTACAGGATATCCGCCACCAGATTTCCCGCAATGATCACGACTGTGGTGAAGATCACAGTCCCCTGCAGAAGAGGCATATCCCGGTTGTTGATGGCATCCACGGTCAGACGCCCGATGCCCGGGATGCTGAACAATGTCTCTGTGATCACTGCGCCTGACAGAAGGCTGGATATCTGAATCGCCATCATGGTGATCACCGGAAGAAGTGAATTTTTCAGGGCGTGGCCTGCGATCACCCACACCGGTGCCACTCCCTTGGCTCTGGCAGTCCTGATATAGTCATCCTCCAGTACCTCCAGGAGACTGGACCTGGTAAGCCTGGCGATGGTTCCCGCCGCATTCCATCCCAGGACTGCCGCGGGAAGAATCAGATGCCTTGGGGAGGCAAAACCCGACACCGGGAGGGTGCCGTTAAACAGATTCTGAAGGAGCATCCCCACGGAGAAGGCGGGTATGGACACGCCGCAGAGGGCAAAGCCCATAAACAGATGGTCTACCAGGGAATTCTTTTTTACCGCCGAAAAGATCCCAACCGGGATTCCGATAAGCCAGGACAGCACCGCCGCGCTGACTGCCAGCAAAAGCGTCTTTGGAAATGCATTGGCGATGAGGGAAGACACGCTCCTGGACAGCTTGTAGGACGTGCCGAAATCTCCGTGAAGGGCATCCCAGAGATACCACGCAAACCGGACATACCACGGATCATTGAGATGCATGGTCCCGCTGAGGCGCTCGATCACGTCCACCTTGACCTTCTCGCCCATCATGACTGTCAGAGGATCTCCCGGAATCACGCTGAGCATGACAAATATCAGAAAAACAACGCCGATCAGCACCGGAATGGTGATCAGAATCCGTTTCGTTATGTATTTTAACATCTGCATTCCCCTTCTCTTTTTGATAACTTTCCTATGAGATAAAAAATCGCTTCAGCCACACAATTCCTCTCCGCCGCAGTGCGATCCTGCCCGAAGGACTTTTTGTTCTATAGGACATACTTTCTCATAAAGCAAAAAGACGGCTTGGATGGTAACCAAGCCGCCTGACAGTCTGTTATCTCTCGATGGAGACCGTATAATAGGAAGTGTCGGTCCATCCGTTCCACGGGATCTGGAAACCTTTTACCCAGTCCTGAACCACCACGATGTGATCCATCTGGAACAGCGGAAACACCACTACATCCTCCTGAACCACTGTCGTATCAATCTTCTGATACAGCGCCATACGCTCTTCTTCATCTACCATAGCCCGGGCATCCTCCAGCCACTGGTACACATCGGTATTCTTGTAATTCATGGAACGAGCTTTTGTGTTCTTCTCCGTGAAGAATGTGTACAGGAAGTTGTCCGGATCGTTGAAGTCTGCCCACCACACGGACCTGGTCATGCCGATTTTTCCCTCTTTTCTCTCCGCGTAATAGGCCGCCTCGTCCACCTGCTTGATGGTCACCTTGATGCCCACCTGACTCAGCATGGACTGAACCACCTGGTTGATGGCCAGGGCATCCGGGTTGTCCGTAGTCTGATAGATCTCCAACTCACAGCCGTCTGCGTATCCGGCCTCCGCCAGAAGCGCCTTGGCGCCATCCGGGTCATAGGGGATCTCCTGAGCCTCATAAGTGCCCAGGACTCCGTCCGGAAGCATGGAGTTGACCACATGGCCAGCCCCGCTGTACATCTGTTCCAGGATGGTCTCCCGGTCGATGGCCATAGAGATGGCCCTGCGGACTCTCACGTCATCCGTAGGCTTCATATCCAGGTTGAAGGCATAGAAATAGCTTCCCGCCTCCGGGCCTGTGACAAGATTGTCCTTATAGGTGTCATTGTTCATAAAATATGCCAGCTGAGAGGTGGAACTGCTTAAGTCTACCACGTCCAGCTCTCCGTTCTCATACATCAGCTTCTGCGTGTTCTCGTCGGGAACCTGAATGATCTCCACACCATCGGCCTTGGCCGGACCTTTAAAATAATCGTCGTTGCGCACCAGGGTAATCTTGTCGTTTAACACCCAGTCCACGATCCGGAAAGGACCGCTTCCCACGGTCACGGCCGGGTCGATGCCGAACTGGTCGCCTGCTGCCTCCGTGGCTGTTCTGCTGTAGATGGAGCAGGAGGGAGTGGCCAAATTGGCCAAAAACGGGGCGAAGGGAACCTCCAGGGTAAACTCGACCGTGTTGTCGTCCACTGCCTTCACCCCTTCCACATGATCCGCGCCGCCATCCAGCATGGCATTGGCACCTTTGATCATACTGAAAAAGTCTGTATTTAAAGCCCTGGTATCCGGGTTCATCATCCGCTCTACGGTGTATACCACATCGTCTGCCGTAAATTTGCCGCCGTCGTGGAAGGTCACATCGTCTCTCAAGTGGAAGGTGTACACCAGGCCGTCATCGCTGATATCCCAGCTCTCTGCCAGGCTTGGCACAATCATGGCCACCCCGTCCACCACCTCACACTCCACCAGGCGGTCGTAGATATTTAGGGGAACTACATAGAATTCCGTGTTCATCTGACAGTCCACGGTAGGAAACTCGTTCTTCGCAGGAATACGGATCATGTTCTCTCCTGCGGTCCCGGTCTCCTTCGCGGCAGCGCCTCCACTCTCCTGCACGCTCCCCGACTCTGCCCCGGCCGAACTGCCGCCAGAAGACGCAGAAGAAGAAGCCCCGTCTTCAAAAGCCGAGCCACATCCGCCCAGCATACCGACGGCCATGGCTCCCGCCAGCAGCAAAGATATATATTTTCTCATAATCGATCCTCCCGTCTTTCTTTGTGAGTGGAAAAAGTGAGACAAAAAGAGCATTAGTAACAGGCTAATGCTCCTTTGCAATTAATCAGCTTTTATTATAAAATGGTTTTTTTCATATTGCAACTACTTTTTGTGTTTTCTGGTAGGCCAACCGCTCCCCTCCGTCTCTCCCCCGGATCAGTCCGCAGCAGCAAAATCCGTTCTTTTTCAGCAGATTCTGCATGACCACATTGTCTCGGTGGGTATCGATCTTTAAGTTGCCGCACCGGTCAAAAGCCCAGTTTAAACAGAAGGAGCCCGCTCCCTTATGGCTCCCTCCGGTGGTAATCCGGTGAACTACACCGTAGGGCTCCTCATTCAGCCATCTGCCCTCTCTGATCTTTTCATAGTCAGGTTCCTCTCCTAAGCGGTAGTAGAAAACTCCTGTCACTTCCTCCCCCGCCATGCAGACAAACAGCCAGCCGCCTTTGATATCCTCCTCGATCATATCCCTGGGCGGATAGCCGGGGGGCCACTGGGTGGGATTGCCGTGGTCTGCCATAAACTGGCCGGCTTTCCGGTAAAGGTCCATGATCCTGTCAAGCTGGCCTGACCTGGCCGGCTCGACCCGGAAGACCGGATTCTCCTGTGTCTGTTCCATAGTTCCCTCTCTTGTCCTTATGTCACTGTACCGCAGCGATGCCTGCTATAATCTCATCCACCGATTCCTGGCAGTCCGGCAGATAGCTGATAGTCATGGTCGCCATGTGACCGCCCTTGCGGATACAGTAGTAGTCCTGATACATCACTCCGCCCATCACACTTGCGTGGATCTTGGTAAAGGTCTGTCCCGCGATCTCCGCTTCTTCCTTCTCACCCAGTTCATACTGCATATCCGCGATCTGAGTCAGCTGGTCGGAGAGAACGTCCAGATAGTCTGCCTCAGAGATCCCTCTGCCCATGGTAGTGATGTTGATGTTCTCATAAGCCAGCTGGATATTGCTCTGGCCGTCGGGCAGGGCCACCATAAAGTCATAAACCGTGGTGACATCTGCTATCTTCAACTGTGCTTCCGTAAAGTTGCCGTTGTTCACCAGAATATCCTGTCCCGCTCCCAAAATCTCCTGCATCTCCGACTCGGACAGCACATGGGAATCCTCAGGAAAGGTGATCGTCATGCCCAGCCACGGATTTGAGAACGTCAGTCCGTCCCATGTCCCGGTCTGAAACTCCTCCTCGACCTCGGTCTCCTCCTCGGTCTCGATCTCCTCCGGTGTCGTCTCCTTGGCAGTTTCCTTCTCTGTGGTCTCTTTCTCTTCTTTTTCTTCTTTCTTTTCCTTTTCTTCTTTCTCTTCCTTGTTGTCCTTCTCCCCCGCTGTCGTCTCCTCCTGAGCCGCAGCATCTTTGGCGCCGGCGGAAGAATCGCCTCCGCACGCTGTCATCCCCACTGCCAACCCTGCTGCCAGCATGATACACAACAATTGCTTTCTCATAATTCTGTTCCTCCCTGAAAATGAAATTGATGGAAATGATACTCTTAAAGTATAGCACACTTCTTTCAAAAATCTATTATTTTTTATTAAGTTTTGTTTTTGGTCACTCCGTCACCTGAATCTGGCACATTTTCATGGCAGACAGGGCATTGTCATGACTCTCTGGCGTCACCCCCGCGCAGCATCTGCCGTCCACCTTCACCGCGAGCTCCGGAGACAGGGCCTTAATCACCATGGCGTTGGAGATCACACAGATATCCGTGCACAGGCCCACCAACTCCACGGACTCATACTCGCCCCGGGCCGCATACTCTCCGCACTCCACGGAGCCAAAAGCGGATTTCTCGAACCGCCTCCCTGCAAATCCTTCCAACTCCTCGCACAGCCGCCATCCGTCTGTCCCCTTGATACAGTGCTTAACCGGCAGATTCCTTCCCTCCTGGGTGTCTAAGTAGTCGTCAAAATGGGTGTCCATGGTAAAGACCACCTCATCTCCCGCCTTCTCATAGGCCTCGATCTTTCTCCTCACCTCCGCCACGACGGCCTCCGCCTCTTTTGTCCCCAGACTTCCGTCGATAAAATCTTTCTGCATATCTACCACGATCAGCAATTTTTTCATGTCTGTCGACCTCCTTCCATGCCTTTCCGGATATTCTGTAGTATACACGCTCCTCCCCGAAATTTCAATTGTTTTCTCTCTCGATGAGGTGTCCAAGCTTACCTACAAGCATTCTGATCCCCCTGATATATGGGATGTGAATGTGGTCTGCAAGACAGACTCTTATCTGGACCGGACGGAACGGGCGTTTATTAACCTTATGAAGTCCACGTTCTCTGACAATAACCGATCGTTTCAGGGCTGACCAGAAAAACAAGAGCAGGCTTTAAAAATTTCCTGTTGACAAACAAATGGTTCTGTATTAAGATACATACCAATAAAACAAACCGTTGAAAAAGAGGAGTAAGCCTTTCTTTCTCATCTCAGAGAGTCGCTGCGGGTGTGAATGCGATATGAGTGGAATTGCCGAATGGACTTTTGAGGGCGGTCCCCAACAGCTTTTTGCCCAGTAGGGACTGACGGTCTCCGCAGCCGTTACCAGTGCGGCATATATGTTGGTATATGAAAAGAGGACCTATGGTCAATTTGAGTGGCACCGCGGATTATATTCGTCTCAAGCATGCAGCATCTGCATACTTGAGACTTTTTTGCTTTCCGGGAAAGTCACGGACAGAACGGTCCAGCCCCTTGATTTCGCATACGGTCACCCCAAACGGGTAAATCTAAACTAATGGAGGTCACTATGATGAAAAAATCTATGAAAGCGAAAACTTTATTCCTTGCAGCCGCAGCCGCGGCCCTGTTGGCCGGCTGCTCCGGCTCCTCAGATTCCAAGGACAAGACCTACACCATCGGCATCGGACAGTTTGCCGCCCACGGCTCCCTCGACAACTGTCGGGAGGGATTCCTCTTAGGACTGGCCGAGGAGGGATTCGTGGAGGGAGAAAACTTAACGGTTCTCTATGAGAATTCCCAGGCTGACGGGGGGATGGCCAGTCAGATCGTCACCAACTTCGCAGCCCAGAAGGTGGACCTGATCTGCGGCATCGCCACTCCCATGGCGCAGACCGCTTACGGGGTCGGCAAAAAGCAGAATATCCCTGTGATCTACACCGCAGTCACAGACCCTGTGGCAGCGGAGCTGGCAGGCTCTGACGGCGCTCCTGTAGGCGAGATCACCGGAACCAGCGACAAGCTGCCTGTCAGACAGCAGCTGGAGATGATCCGGGCCATCCTTCCTGAGGCCAGGACTATCGGGATCCTGTTCACCACCAGTGAGGTCAATTCCCTGTCCACCATCGAGGAGTACAAGGCAGCAGCCCCGGATTACGGATTTGAGATTGTGGACACCGGCATCTCTGCCACGGCAGACGTGCCCCTCGCCGCGGATTCCCTCTTAGAAAAGGTGGATTGTCTAACCAACCTGACGGACAACACGGTGGTGGCCTCCCTTCCTGTGATCTTAGACAAGGCGGCGAAGAAAAACATCCCCGTCTTCGGAAGCGAGATCGAGCAGGTGAAGATCGGCTGTCTGGCCGCCATGGGCTTGGACTATATCGAGCTGGGGAAACAGACCGGCAGGATGGCTGCCGCCGTATTAAGGGGAGAAAAGAAAGCGAGTGAGATGAATTTTGAAGTGATCGAGGAAGCCGCCTTCTACGGCAACACAAAGGTGGCCGAGAACTTAGGGCTCACATTCCCAAAAGACCTGACTTCTTCTGCCAAGGAAATGTTTGCGGAAATCACACAATAGCGGAGGCTTACGATTACTATGACACTGATTTTAGGCGTTTTGGAAGAAGGACTCATCTATGCCGTCATGGCGCTGGGAGTCTACATCACCTACAAGATCCTGGATTTTCCCGACCTGTCTGTGGACAGCACATTCCCCATGGGGGCGGCACTGACCGCCTCCGCTCTCCTGGCAGGCATGGACCCGGTACTGACTCTGATTTTATCCTTCGCGGCAGGGGCCGCGGCCGGCTGCGTCACCGGACTCATCCATGTGAAATTAAAGGTCCGGGACCTGTTAAGCGGCATCATCGTCATGACCGGCCTGTACTCCGTGAACCTGCGCCTGGCAGGCGGCAGGGCCAATGTGCCCGTGTTCAATCAGGACACGATCTTTGAAAACCCCTTCCTGGCGGATGTGATACCGGCCCTCCTGTCCCCTTACCTGATGGTACTGATCCTGTTTCTCATCATCCTCATCTGTAAGGTACTCCTGGACCTGTATCTGAACACCAGATCCGGATACCTGCTGCGGGCCGTGGGGGACAATGAGGCCTTGGTCACCTCACTGGCCAAGGACAAGGGCATGGTGAAGATCCTGGGACTGGCCATCGCCAACGGCTTTTCCGCCTTAGCCGGGTCCATCTACTGCCAGCACAAAGGATTTTTTGAGATCTCCGTGGGAACCGGAACCATCGTCATCGGCCTTGCCAGCGTGATCATCGGGATTCAGCTTCTGTGCCCGGAAAACGGAGTCTCTCTCCCGAGCCGCTTAGGGCTTCCCCAAGTCCGCCCTACCACGGCTGTCATCGCAGGCTCTGTCGTGTACAAAGCCTGTATTTCCCTGGCTATCTCCATGGGGATGGAGGCCAATGACTTAAAACTGATCACCTCGATCCTGTTCCTGATCATCCTGGTAGTCAGCACCGAGCGCAGAAAGAAGGTGAAGGGCCTTGCTTAGACTGAATGATATCAACAAATACTACAACGCAGGAACGGTCAACGAGATGTGCCTGTTTGAGGATTTTAACCTGTCCATCGAGAACGGTCAGTTTGTCTCCGTGGTAGGAAGCAACGGTTCCGGAAAGACCTCCATGCTCAACATCATCTGCGGCAGCATCCCTCTGGATTCCGGCACCATTTATATAGGAAGCGAAAATATCACCCACATGCCGGAATTCAAGCGGTTAAGGCGCATCGGCCGTGTCTATCAGAATCCCGCCATGGGCACCTGCCCCCACATGACCATCTTGGAAAATATGGCACTGGCCGACAACAAGGGCAAGCCCTTCAACCTCCGCCGCGGCACCGACAAAAGGAAAGTCGACGGTTACCGGGAGGCCCTGAAAACTCTGGGCCTGGGCCTGGAGGACAAACTCCATGTGAAGGTCGGGGTCCTCTCCGGCGGGCAGCGGCAGGCCATGGCCCTTCTCATGTCCACCATGACTCCCATCGAATTTCTGATCCTGGATGAGCACACCGCAGCCCTAGACCCCAAGACCGCCGAGATTATCATGGAACTGACGGACCAGATCGTGAAATCCAAGCGGCTGACCACCATCATGGTGACCCACAACCTGCGCTATGCCGTGGACTACGGCGACCGCCTGCTGATGATGCACCAGGGGCAGGCTGTCATCGACAAGTCCGGAGAAGAGAAAGCCTCCATGAAAATCGAAGATCTGCTGGAGCGTTTCAACACGATCAGCATCGAATGCGGGAACTAAAAAGGAGACCTTCATGGTCTCCTCTTGTTACCTGTCAAAATCCTCACAGAACATCACACGGATATCATGAGAACGAAACTCCTCCAGCCACATCTGGTCGATCCCTCTGTCTGTGATCAGCACATCGATCTCCTCCGGAGTCGCCAGGGTATAGGTGGCCACCTTCCCGAACTTGCTGGAGTCCAGCAGCATCACCACCTTCTCCGCCCGCTTCACCACAGCCTTTCTCAGATAACACTCCTCCTCGCCCAGACAGGTAAATCCCCGGTTGGCGGAATAACCTCCTGCGCTGAGAAACACAAGGTCAAAATTGGTGTTGTCCAGGCAGTAGATCGCATTGGAACCTACGATGGACAGACTGAGCCTGCTGACCTTTCCGCCCACCAGATGGATCTCCGGCCTGGAAAGCCTGCTCAGTTCCACTGCGCAGTGAAGTCCGTGGGTGTAGACTAAAAAATTGTCATCCGGAAATGCCTTGCTGAATTCCAGAGCCGTGG
This sequence comes from Hungatella sp., assembly GCA_022792815.1. Lineage (GTDB taxonomy): Bacteria > Bacillota > Clostridia > Lachnospirales > Lachnospiraceae > UBA3402. The sequence goes on along the minus strand of JAAWBS010000016.1, from coordinate 45,372 downwards.
TCCCGGAATCCACATACACGGACATGGGCGGATTCAGAAGGGACACGGCCGCCCGGGCGATGCCCTGCTTCTGCTCCGCATTTTGGATAATCCTGTTACAGTAGCCCTCGTCTGTATGTATAATATAATTGATAGATTTCGCGCCGCCGTGGATGCGGATAATCTCGTTCCGCTTATCCAGCGCCTCCATATCTCTCCGCAGAGTGATCGCCGACACATCCGGAAAGCTGCTCTGGATCTCCGCAAAAGATATGGAGCCTCTCTCATTTACAAGCTGTACAATCCCACTCTGTCTCTCTGCAATTTTCATCGTTCTGTCTCTCTGTCTCAAAATTTTGCCGTAACCCTGCCTGTCTTCCACTTTTTTCCAGATTCTGAAAAACCTCGGTCTTTATCATATCAAATTTAAAATTTGCTGTCAAGACATGCTCCCACGCCTTATTTCATCCCCCGGTAGGCCATAGACTGGATGATCTTCCTGCTGGCAGCCAAAAACAGCAGGAGCATAGGCACCACCAGCAAAGCGTTTCCCGCCATAATCGTCGGCCACACCACCCCTAAATCCAGGTCTTTCAGCTTGGAGATGGCGATGGTCAAGGGCCGCACCTCCTCCGAGTTGGTCATGACCAGCGGCCAGAAATAGGCATTCCAGTGACTGATAAAGCTCAAGAGACAGGTGGTCACCACCGTGGACTTGGCCGTGGGAAGCATGATATGGATCATGATGTTGAACTCGCCGGCCTGGTCCAGCCTGGCAGACTCAATAAGCTCCGCCGGAATCTGTTTAAAATGCTGCCTCATCATGAAGATTCCGAAGGCGTTGGCTCCGAAGGGCAGAATCTGAGGCCAGAAGGTCTTTAGGAGCTTCATTTTGGAAAACATGATGTAAGTGGCGATAAAGGTAACCTGGGAGGGAATCATAAACGCCACCAGCACCATGGCAAACAAAATCCCGGCCCCCTTAAACTCATATACCGCATAGGCGTAGGCCGCGGGAACCGACACCGCCATCTGCAAAATGATGATGGCCACGATGACGATCAGAGAGTTTCTCAGATACATCCCCAGTTCCAGCCCCTCAAACACGGTCTGATACCCCTCCAGCGTCCAGGTATGGGGATACAGAGAGGGGGGAAACTGTTCCGACTCTGCATAAGTCTTAAACGACGTGGAGATCATCCAGTAAAACGGGAAGATAAATATCAGGGCCAAAAACAGCTTCAAGGCTATGCCCGCCGCCCGCCCTGTCATCTGCCCGGCTTTTCGGATCATGTTCGGATTGCTCATCTCTTCCTCCTCCTTCCTACTGATAGTGGACCCGTTTCCCCATAGCCTTGAAATACAGGATCGTCATAACGATCATAATGAGAAGCAGCACCACTCCGGCCGCTGCCGCGTACCCGTATTTGTTGTAGTTAAACGCATAATTGTAGATATAGTACACCAACACATTGGTGGAGTTGCCGGGGCCGCCCTTGGTCATCTGTCTCACGGACTCAAACACCTTGAAGGAGTTGATGGTGATGGTGACCAGAAGAAAGAAGATCTGAGGGGACAGCATAGGCATAAATATATGAAAGAACCGGTTCACAGGCCCCGCGTCATCCAGCAGAGCAGCCTCATTGATCTCCGCAGGAATGGCCTTTAAGGACGAAAGAAGAATCAGGGCGTAATAGCCGATGCTCTTCCACACAGCCACGATGATGATACAGATCAGGGCCGTGTCCGAACTATTGAGCCACTTGAGACCCGGCAGACGAAAGATGGCAAGAACTGCATTGAACAGCCCTTTCTCGTTGAACATCCACTGAAAAATCATAGCCACCGACAGCATACCGACGATATGGGGGATAAACATGGCTCTCTGCACAAAAGAGTTGATCCTGGACTCCCGCTGGAGGCACACCGCCAGAATCAGTCCGAACAGAATCAGGATCGTCACAATAGCTGCGGTATAGATGGCCGTATTCTTCAAGGCCACGACAAAGTCCACGTTTCTGGTAAACAGATCCACATAGTTTTTCCATCCGATCCATTTGGGCGGTTTCAGCAGATTGTACTCATAAAAGCTCAGCCGCACCAGATAAATACAGGGATACATCGTGAAAACCAGCAAAAACAGGGCAGACGGCAGAATCAGCAGGTAGGGAAACAGCTTTCTCTTTGTATTCTCCTTCATCACAGCCCTCCCTGGATCATGGCACAGCACTCCTTCAGCCCGGCCTCGTCCCGAATCCGATTCTCCTGACCGTCAAAGAAATACAGATGCTCCCGGTCCACATTGACATACACCGTCTCATCCACTTCAAACTGCTTCTGGCTGCTCTTTCCCATGATGGTAATCGGTTCTTCCCCATCCTGTTTCAGCACAAGTTTATAGTGAATCTCCGACCCCAACATCTCCCTGGTCAAAATCCTGGCCTCTCTCTGATACAGCATCCGGGTCTCCTCCCGGGAGAGCAGGATGCTCTCCGGGCGATAACCGACAAACTCCTGCCTTCCCCTCATACGGTAGACATTCATGGGAGGCGCACCGATGAAGCGGGCCGTAAACACATTGTCCGGATTCTCGTAGATCTCCTCCGGCGACCCCTGCTGCCGGATCTCTCCGCTCTCCATCAGGATGATGGTGTCCGCCATGCTCATGGCCTCGGTCTGGTCATGGGTCACATACACAAAGGTGGTCTTTAATCGGTGATGCAGCTCGATCAGCTCCGTGCGCATAGCCACCCTCAGCTTGGCATCCAGATTGGACAAAGGCTCGTCCAGCAAAAAGATCTTCGGTTTTTTCACCATGGCTCTGGCTAGGGCTACCCTCTGCCGCTGTCCTCCTGACAACTCACTGGGCTTTCTGGTCAGATAAGGGGTAAGTCCCACGGTCTCGGCCACCTCCCGGATCAGCCTGTCCCTCTCTGCCTTCGGCACTCTGGCATTTTTCAGCCCGTACTCAATGTTTCCCCTCACGGTCATAGTGGGGTAGATCGCATAGTTCTGGAATACCATGGCAATCCCTCTCTTCCCCGGAGGAACATCGGAGATCTCCTCTCCGTCGATGAAAAGCTCCCCGGAGGTAGCAGACCCAATGCCGGCGATCATCCTCAAAAGAGTGGTCTTGCCGCAGCCGGAAGCCCCTACCAGAACCGTAAACTCTCCGTCCCTGATGGTCAGATTCAGGTTCTCGATGACCTTTACGTCACCAAATGATTTCCCTATGTTTTTAAATACGATTTCTCCCATCGCTACATCCCTTCTTCCTGGTCCCCGCCGCTTAGGGGAACACAACACTTACCTGGGTTTTTAAGAACTCTACCGCCTCGTCGGGCGTCATCTCCTGGGTCACGATCACGTACTGCATAGCCTCCAAGACCTTGGCTTTCCACTCTGCCCCGTAGACGGACCACTCGTTGTACTTTCCAAAGCTTAACTGGTCAAAGGCGGTCTTGAATCCCGGGTATTGTCCCCAGAATTCCTGACACTCCTGGCTCTCGGCGGCACTGTAGGTCATGGGCAGGTATCCGGTTTCCGAGTGGAGTCTCACGATATTCTCATCAGAATACAGGAATTTGATAAATTCCCAGGCCGCTGCTTTCTCCTGCTGACTGTTATTGGACTCTAAGATGGCCAGGCTGCCGCCGCCGATGGAGGCACAGGGTCCGTCATAACCCACATAGGTGCCTATTCCCAGATCGACATTGTTTTCCGCGCTCAGCTTCATCACATTTTTCAGGTTTCCCGAAGTGGCGCCGAACATGCCTACCTGTCCCTGGTAGAACAGCTGCTGCATGGCATTGGAGGCATCCGTCACCTCGGGAGGCACGATATAGCCTTCCTTGACTCCGTTCTGCCAGTCTGTCAGATAGGTCCGCATCTCCCCGTTCTCCAGCCCGTCGGCCGTCAATCCGTCTGCGGTCAAAAGGCCGTTGGCGCCCAGGGTGATGATGACAGGCCTCTGTAAATATCCCACATCCATAATCAGACCCCAGCCCGGAACTCCCTTTTCCGCATAAATCTTCTTAGCGCCGGCATAAAGTTCCTGGATCGTCCCCGGAGCCTCCGGCCACAGGGCCTTGTTGTAATACAGGATCGGAGAAGACACCAGATAGGGAACCACCAGGGCTTTTCCCTCCTCCCATGTCATATAGTACTGAAGACCTTCCGGGATATTGTCTAAGTCAAAGCCGTCTCTCTCCATGTAGGGCATCATGTCAGCCAGCACTCCCGCGTCGGCCAGCGCCTCGATTCCGCCGGAAGCCACGATGGCCACTGCCGGGTTATCGCCTGCCCCCACAGCCGCCGTGATCTTGGACAGGGTCTCTGCATAAGAGCCCTGATAGACCCCTTCCACCGTAATTCCCAACCCGTTGGAGGCATTGAACTCCTCGATCATGGCGGTCATATTGTCTCCGTTGGCTCCGGATCCCCGGGTGTGCCAGAACTCGATGGTGATAGGTTCCGTCACCTGCTCCGGGTACTGGGACTGTGACTGGGCCACCTCCTTCTCCGCTTCCCCTTTGGTCTCAGAGGCTTGGGCAGCGGCCGTCTGGACGGCCTGGGCTTTCGTCTCCCCCGCGCTGCTTTCCCGGGACTGTCCGCAGGCAGATACAAACACCATAGACAGACCTAATATCGCCGCCAGACTCTTCTTCCACATTGATCTTCTCATGTTTCTCCTCCTCGTTTGAAATAAATTTTATCCAAGCCGTCCCTCTACCCCACGGCATGTTGGCCCGGCCTCATCTCTGCAAGTCTTAAAATCTCCCGGATCTCACCAGCTATCGCTTTAGGTGTGATGGGATTTTTAGGCGAATATTCCAGAATCCAGTCTGCCCCAGGCGTATATTCCTCCATGACGGCAAACAGCCTCCTCCAGTCCTCCCGGCCGTAATACAGGTGATCCTCAAACAGCATGCGATGGGAGTCTCTGTCCCCGTCGTTGTTGTGGAGGTGGTAGGAGGCGATCCGGCCCTTAAGCCTTCTGATCACTTCCTCCATATCCCATCGATTGATAAATGCGTGTCCCACATCGATGAGACAGCCGATGTCCTCCGGCAGCTCATCGAACATGCGGATAAACTCCTCCATGGGAAACAGCACATTGTCCTTTTTAGGGATCCCCACATTTTCCACCAGAAGCCTCACTCCTCCTCCAAGCTCCCCTGCCATCTCCCCCAGCTCACGGATGACAGATATACAGTTCTCCCGAAGTCCTCCGTCATCACCTGTCAGGTGAACCTTCTGGTTGGTGTGCATGACGATGGTGTGTGCAGAGAAATCTCTGCAGCACCGGAAGGCCTGGCGGTACGCCTCCACCATCACCTGACGGGCCTGACTGCCCGGAGGGCTGGTGGCCTCCACCTCGCTGTAAGGTCCGTGAAAGGTCACATAGTAGGGTGCAAACATCTCCCGCTTCCGGGCCAGCTCCTCCATAAAATCAGGATACCGGGATGTCTTCGTATAGATGGACAGCTCCGGCCCCAGCCCGGCAAAGCGGCACTCCTCCAGGATCTCCCTCAGCCTGTCATATTCTCGATAGTCCACACCAAACGTGGCAAATCCCAAGTGGTTCATCCTTCTTTCCCCCTGTCTCTTATGATCTCGTCTATAGGCTGCCCGTCCGCCGAGGGCAGGGAAAGCCCCAGAATCTTCCCATAAGTAGGCACCTCGTCTACCACAGGCTTTTCCTCCACCTCCACACCTTCCCTGATATCCGGTCCGAAGGCAAACAGGATCGGCTGAGGTCCTTTGTCCGGGTGATGTCCGGGGGTCGCCCGCCCCAGACGGTAGTCGGACAAATCCAACTCCTTGATCAGAGGTTCCCTCCAATCCTCGGAAAACGAGGTGTATCCGTCTGTCTCGATGACAAAAGAGAAATCCCCGTCCAAGTGTTCTTTTTCCCGGATCTCTTCCCTGGTGTACACCCGGCTGATGCCGTAGACGCCTTCCCTCTGAAGAGCTAAGAGCAGCTCATAGGTCTTTTTCCACAGTTCCCGGTCTCCCGGGTCCCTCAGACGGATCAGCGCCGAAAGCCCGTTGGATTGGCAGTAGGCCTGCCAGTCCGCCACCTCCCCCGCCCGGTCCACCCGGATCAGCCCGTTTCTGGCCAGCATCACATTGGGTTTTAAGCTTCGGACGATCTCCATCTGTCCGTGGTCCGACACCAGAAAAAAGTTGGTCTCCTCAAACACCCCCGCCTCCTTCGTGGTCCGGATGATCTGAGTAAACCACCTCTCGGTATCATCCAGGCCCCGCTTCACCTGCTCGGTAAACAGGCCGGTGTGATGCCGGTAGGAGTCCACGTCCGCCGTGTGCAGCATCAGCAGATCCGGCCGGTAATGGCGGATCATCTCGCAGGCACAGTCCACCAGAAACTGGTCTGTGTCCGGGTGGGTCCTCACCGTCACGGGACCGATGTGAGGTGCCACGCAGGTATCATACACTTCCCTTGTGGTGCCGGACCGAAGGAAACAGGCTTCCTTGGTGTCCTCCTTGGACTGGGGCCAGTACTCATCCACCAGATAATCGATATCCGGATGATTGCCGGTAACCGGCCAGAAGACCGCCGCCGTGGAAAGTCCGGCTCTCTTGGCTGCGGTAAAGATATCCGGACACTTGATGGCATCGGCAAACCACTGCCACGGCATCGGTTTCAGCCGGCCCGGCATGAACTTCATGTTGCCTGTCACGCCGTGTTTGTCGGGATAGCAGCCGGATGACATGGAGGTATGGCAGGTGTAGGTGACCGATGGATAGACCGTCCGTATCCTCTTCACCATGGCCCCCTTCTTGTACAGAGCGCAGAAGGACGGCTTTGTGAGCAGGTACCGGATATCCTCATAGACCATGGCATCGCAGGAAAACACGATGATTTTTCTCTTGCTCATGATTCTCCCCTCCACTTTCTCATCCTCACGTCGTCATACTCACTGGCGATCTCCCACTTCCCGTCCCGCTCCATGGCCACAGCGATGATGCCGTCCATTCCGGTACAGTAATAGTCCGCTCCCACACTGCGGGCACGTCGGATCACCTTGGTACAGCCCAGGTCATCGGTACATGCCACCAGCACCCTTGGAGAGACAGCCTTCAGCCACTCCTCACAGCTGGAGGTGGGCAGTCCGTGATGGCTGGCTTTGACCACGTCGGCTCTCAGCCCTTCCCCGTATCTCTTCGCCAGCCACCGCTCCTGAGACACATACAGATCCCCGGCAGTCAGATATCTGCACTGTCCATAGGTAAACCGCAGAGCGATCGACAGGTTGTTGACTCCCTCCATGGGATTGTCGGAGAAAACCCGCCTGTCCTCATCCGGGTTCAGGACGTCCACGTCCACACCGTCGATCTCCCACCGGTCTCCCTCCGCCACATCGCTGCAGACTTCAGTCCCCCACGTTGTCAGAGACTGCCCAAAAGCCACCTCGGTCACTTTATTGTAATAGCCGATGTGATAATACCTGCCGATCCTGCCGCCCCACTCGGATAAATAGCCCAGAAGGGACATTCCTCCTCCGATGTGGTCGCTGTGGGCGTGGGTCAGAACAAAATAGTCCAGATTTTTCACACCCACTGCTTCCAGAAAACCGGTGACCTGGCCTCCGCACTCAGGAATCCCGGCATCGATCATCATGGTAGTTCCCCCGGGGAAGAGAAGAAAGGTACAGTCTCCGGTCTTGCTGGTCACACCTGTGGCCCTCAGGGCAAGAAGCAGGATATGGAGTCTTCCGTCCCCGCCCTTTTGAAAGGCCTCTCTCACCTGACAGATCACGTCTCTTAGACCTTGTCCGGGTCTTTCCCCATCCCGCCTCTTTCCCCCGCTCTCCCCTTTGGCCTCCTCCCGGTGGCCGGAGGGACGGAGGATAGCCCTGATAAGGCTCTCATTGTTCATACAGGAACAGCTGATGAGCACCTCTCTCCACTGGCGCTCGGTCCCTTCATAGAACACCTCCGTCAGATTCTCATCCCCGCCGAAGGCGCTTTCCTCCACGGACTCTATGCTCTTTGGCATATACACGGTCTTAAGTCCTACACACCCTGCAAATGCCCCCGGACTCACGGCCTTCAGCCTGCCGGGCAGAACCAGCCTTGTGATCTTCTCACACCCCCGAAAGCTGTCCGCCCCGATGATCTCCACAGAAGGGGCCATGCGCAGTACAGTCAGTTCCCGGCAGTTCCGAAAACACTGATCTCCCACCTCGGTGACCCCATCCTCGATGATGACCGTCCTGATCTTCTGCCTGCCCCTGTGCCATGGCACTGCCCGTTCCTCTTCATAGTCCTCCATGGGGCCCAATCCCGATACGGTGAAAATCCCCCGCTCCGGCTCCAACCGCCACCTTACGTCTCTGCCGCACATCCCCCCCCGCTCGCGGGTCCAGGAGGCCACCGACAGAGGCGGCCTTCCCTGTTCATCGGCTGCTCTCTTCATCATGTTCCCCTTCCTTTTCATTAACCCCTTCACCACAGCGAATCGATCTTGTAGTACATCGGCCTTCCTTCTTCAAATACGACGATCCACGGCGTGAGATCTCCCAGAGCCTTTAAGGTCTCCCGGATATGGTTTCCCACATGGGCCGGCTTGTGGGCATCGGAACCGACGGTGATGATCTCTCCGCCCATCTCCACATACTGCCTGACAAACTCCAGAGGCGGCAGGGGCTGACCGCTGGAGCGAATTCCGCTGGTATTTACCTCCAGGCCGATGCCCTTATGGATCAGGCGCCGAAAAATCTCTTCGGTCAGTTCCCCGTACTCGCTCAAGGTATACGGGACATTCCCTGTGTTGCTTGGCGATTTCGTGGGATGGGTCAGGTGACCCAGCACGTGAAAATCCTCATGTACCTCCAGACAGGAGAGAATCTCCTCCAGATACCTGGTGTAGGCCTCTCTCCGGGTCTTTCCCCTCCAGTACTCCTCACGGTACACGCCCTTATTCTCGATGGTATGTACAGAACCGATGATGAAATCGTACTTCCGCTTTCCCGTCTCCTCCAAAAAACGCTGCCTGTTGTCCGGCTGCATCCCAAATTCCATGCCGAAGCGAATTCTAAGCTTGTCTGAGGAAAGGTCTCTGTAGGCCTCCTCGTAGGCCTCCTGGGTGAACACATTGGTCTCCGGCCGTCCCACTTTACAGTCCAGATGATCGGTAAAACAGATCTCCCTCAATCCCCACGCCTCGGCTGCCGCCACCATATCTTCCGGTCTGGCTTTGCTGTCCGCCGAAACTTGCGAGTGCATATGGAAATCAAACATCTCTTCCTCCTCTCTCCGCCGCCGCAGCCTTCCCTCTGACGACAGCCGTGATACGATTCCTGTTCCCATTCCGATCTTTTATTGATCGAAATAGTCTTTCTCTCCCTTTCTTTTCCGCATATATTGTTTAATACTATCAAAATATGATTATTATTATCATTTATTTTGATAATATCATACATAATATCTTTTGTCAATGACAAACTCCTGAATCTGCCGCCCACTTTCCTCAGGGTCTTTGACACTCGAATCCTCTTAAGGTAAAAGGCTTTCGTTTTTTCATCAAAAAAAGACCGGAGCAATCCCATGAATCCGCGATTGCTCCGGTCTTTTTCGATTTCTCAGACTTGCACTTACCGTCTGTCCGCCAGACAGCCGTCACTCCATAATCTTCACCACATCTCTCATCACCTGGCTGATTTTGATGTGCTGAGGGCATTCCTTCTCACAGTGACGGCAGCTTTGGCACTGGTCCGCCTTCACTTCCAATTTCTCATACTCTGCCTTGGCTCCGTTCTTCCCACGAAGTCCGAACACATTGTAAGCCTTAAAGATCTCCGGGATGTCCAGGCCAAAGGGACAGGGCATACAGTAGGCGCAGGCCGTACAGCTTACCATGGACATGCTGTCATAGATCTTCTTGGCCGCCCCGTAGGCCGCCCGCTCCTCGTCGGTGAGCATGCCCACATGGCTTCTCCCTGCATATGCCAGATTATCCTCCACCTGCCTGGCGGCGCTCATGCCGCTTAGAAGCAGAGACACCTCCTCTTTGTCCCACAGAAAGTCCAGGGCGTGCTCCACCACGGTCTTGTTATCCGGAAATTTGGCGGCCACATGATCGGAAAGGTTGGCCAGACGTCCGCCTAAGAGAGGCTCCATGATCACCACGGCCAGTCCCTTATGAGCGGCATAGCGGAGCCCCTCTGTGCCCGCCTGTTCCTCCAGATTGATGTAATTATACTGAATCTGGCAGAAATCCCAGTCCTCCGTGTAATCCACAATCTCTTTGAACATGTTCAGATCATCGTGGAAGGAAAAGCCCAGATACCGGATCTTTCCCGCCTCCCTGGCTGCTTTCATCTTGTCCACCAGGCCAAAGGCTTTGACCTGATTCTCAAATCTGTCCCGATTGAGGGCATGGAGCAGATAGAAGTCAATGTGGTCCGTCTGAAGCTTCTCCAGCTGTTCGTCTAAGTATTTGTCGAAATCTCCCTCTTCCTTCAAAAGCCAGACCGGGCATTTGTCCGCCAGAAAGATCTTTTCCCGATATCCGTCTCTCAGAGCCTTCCCCACCACCAGCTCACTGACTCCTTTGTGGTAAGGGTAGGCCGTGTCCACATAGTTGACTCCCTCGTCAATGGCATGGCGGATGATGCGGACGGTCTCCTTCTCGTCTACACTGCCGTCCTCCAAAACAGGCAGCCTCATACAGCCAAAACCCAGTGCCGATACTTCCAGTCCCGTGTTGCCAAATTTGCGATACTGCATCATTTTTCCTCCTGATCCTGCGCTCTCATCTTTGTCTATGTATAATCTGTTCTATTCTATCACCGATCTGTTTTCTTGTAAACTGTCTGTGACTTTTTTCTCCTGTGCCTTTTCCAGGGGAGCCCTTTTTCTGTCCTCTGAAAGACCTGATCTCCTATGTGCCGGGCGAATACAAAAAAAGAGCCGGGGCAACGCCTTGCGGAGGACCAAAAACTGTGTTATGATAATCCCGATGCCATATATGGTGAAAGGACGAACATGGCCAGCAGAAAAGTTTTTCTTGTTGACACCGAGAATGTGGGCACCGCATGGAAGGAATTACTGCCTGAGAAGAGCGTCAAGGATCTGATCATTCTCTTCTATACGGAACATTCTCCCGGCATCTCCTATCCGGACCTAAACATCATCCGGCAGTATCCCATGTCATTTGACATGATCTTATGTTATCCGGGCAAAAACGGGCTGGACTTTCAGATGGTTTCCTATCTGGGCTATCTGATCAAGACAGCGCCTAAGTCCGAATACATCATCGTGTCCAATGACACCGGGTTTGACTCGGTTGTAAAGTTCTGGACCGACAGAGAGGTCGAGGTGTGCCGCAAGAGCAAATCGGAGCTGACAGCTCAAAAGAAACAGGAATCAGAAGATGAGGATGTCAAGAATATGCTGAAACAGGCATTGCCGGAAACATACCGCACTGAAGATTATTTAGAAAAGATTCATCAGATGATATGTAATTACAGTGTAAAGCAGCTGCAGGGACTGTATTTTGCTTTACAGAAAGAACTGGGGGCAGAGGCGGGCATGGAGGTGTACCGTCTGCTGAAACCCCAGATCAAAAACATTTACAAAAAGATACCCAAGTGATATCGCCTGCCGGACGGCAGGACATCGAAACAATGTAGAAATGCAAACAAAGACATATATGGCATCTCTTTTCTAACATGATCAAAAACACGGGCAGAGACTCTATCCTGTCTCTGCCCGTTCTCTTCCTGGGTGTCCGCGGATATGGTCCGCCGTCACAGGCTCCGGGCCTGCCCCGTCTCACTCATCCCAGTTGTGGTACACAGCCTGCACATCATCATCCTCGTCCAGCAAATCCAAAATCCGGTTCATCTTCTTCACGGCATCCTCGTCGGTCAGCTGGGTCCAGGTCTGAGGAATCATGGTCACTTCCGCCTCCAGCATGGGGATCCCCTCCTTCTCCAAAGCCTCTCTCACGGCGCTGAAATCATCCGGGTCCGTGTAGACCTCAAAGGAGTCCTCCTCCTCGGCGAAATCCTCTGCTCCCGCATCCAGAGCCATCATCATCAGCTCATCCGCATCCATCTCGCACTCTTCCTTGTCGATGATGATCTGTCCCTTCTTGTCAAACATATAGGACACACTGCCCGGAGTTCCCACGTTGCCGCCGCCCTTGGTAAAGGCGCTTCTGACGTTGGCGGCAGTGCGGTTCTTGTTATCCGTCAGGGTATCCACGATGATAGCCACACCGCTTGGGCCATATCCCTCATAGGTGAGCACCTCATAATTCACGGAATTGGCATCTCCTGCCGCCTTCTTGATGCCCCGATCGATGGTGTCGTTTGGCATGTTGTTGGCCTTGGCCTTGGCGATCACGTCCCGAAGCTTGCTGTTGTTGGCCGGGTCCGGTCCTCCCTCCTTCACCGCCACCGCAATCTCACGGCCGATGACCGTAAAGACCTTTCCCTTGGCCGCATCGTTCCTCTCCTTCTTGTGCTTGATATTGGCAAACTTTGAATGTCCTGACATATAAATAACACTCCTTTTCTTTCTCTGTCTCGTCCTTTTGCACTCGACGTGCGTATCGAAACTATCTTAGCACCATTTTCTCGGTCTGACAAGAGAATTTTTACCCATTTTGCCCCCATTTTCTTCTCGCTTTGTCCTATAGGACCCAGTTTCCCGTAAAGTGAAGAAGCAGCGCCGAAGGAGATTTTACTCCCTCTGACGCTGCTTCCGTCATCGGATTACTGTCCCTGAATATAAGCCGCCGCTTCCTGTCCGGAGATCCTTCCGAAGACGACAGACTGAGAATACCCGCCGCTCTGCCAGGTCACTTCCCCTGCTCCGTAGAGGCCGTCCACCACGCTGCCGTCCTCATAGAGGATCTGAGCATGCTCGTTGGCAGATACGCCGCCCTTGGTCATGTGGACCGCCGACTCGATCTTTGAGGCATAGTAGGGGCCTTCCGGGAGAAGAGCCCGCTCCGGGGTGTGGCCCAATTCGTCTTCCTTGCCTTCCTCGGCGTTCTTGTTATAGGCCTCGATGGTCTTTAGGAAGTTTTCCTTGTTCACTCCCATCAGGTCGGCCAGCTCCTCCCATGTGGCAGCTTCCAGGAACTTTCCGCCCTTCACCTGCTTGCGCACGTTGGCGTTGTCCTCCACCTTCTTGGTGTCCACCACCATCCAGGTCACATCCTGATCCAGGATGGCAGTCCCCATATCCAGCCCGCCGAGACGCTCATTGACGAAACGCTGCCCGTCCCCGTTGACATAGACGCTGCCCGCGCCGCTGTTGGTCAAATCCCGGGACGGAATCAGGATGGTGGGAATCACGCGGATGGTATCCATGCGCTCCAGTTTAAAGCCATATTTCTCAAATACGGGAACAAAATCTCCTGTCGCTCCCATCTGGTTGGACGTGTTCAGCACCTCGTATCCGGGCGCATACTTGGTCAAAAGCTCCTTGTTGTAAGAAAATCCGCCGGTTGCCAATATCACCGCATCCGCTGTAATATTGTACTTCTCCGTCTTGGACTCCACGGTCACACCTACGACCTTGTCCCCCTCGAAGATCAGATCTGTTCCCTTGGTGCCGGTGCGGATCTCCACCCCAAGCTTTGCCGCCTGGGCCTCCATGCCGTCCTGAATGGCCTCGCCTGCGTAGTGATCCTTATCCTTCATATGGTTTCTTCCGCCATAGTTGTGATTTAACTCCACGCCGAAGCTTCTCAGCCAGGCATCGATGACAGACTCTCCCTCAGCCCACACCTGAAGCCGCTCCGGAGTGTTGCCCGCATCCTTCATATCCTCGATAAACTTCTCCACCGAGTCCTCCACACCGTTGGCCTTCTGGGCCTCGGAGTTGAACACGTCGTAAAAGTTCAAGTCAAACTTTCCGTTACCGCTTAAAATGTCCAGCTTCTCCACCACCAGCACATCTGTAAGACCGTTCTCCTTGGCCGTGATGGCTGCTGCCAGGCCTGCCGGACCACCGCCTACGATCACCAGCTGGGTATGGACGTCCTCCCCCTGGACCTGTTCTGCTGCCGGCCCCTGGGTGGCAAATGTAATGTCGCCGAAATCGACTCCCGCCTCCTTCATGGCCTGTGCCACTGCCGCCTTCACCGCATAGGAGGTAAAGGTCGCGCCGCTTACACTGTCAACCTCCGGACTCTGAGCCTCCAGGATCCGCTCTGTGATCATGGGAACGGAACGGTTATATACCACCGAGCTCTCGTGGTGGGAAAGCACATCGATCTTCTCCATCTTTCCGTCCGTAACCGTAACCTCCAGCTTCAGCTCTCCGCCGTATCCGCTGCCGGTTCCCTCGAAACTGCCGGATGCACTCTCCGTGGCCGGCGCTTCCGTCTGTGCCGCCGTGGTGGTCTCCTGTGCTGCGGTGGTCTGTTCCGCCTGGGTGGCCGCCGTAGTGGTCGGCGCCGTGTCCTGTCCGGAGGCGCAGGCTGTCATAGCCGCTGCCGTCACGGCACACAATGCCAATACTGTCTTTTTCATAATGATTTCCCTCTCTTTTTTTGTCCCCCGACGCTCCTTTCGGAGGCACCCCCATTTTACCAGTTCCGCCTGTCCGTGTCCATGGAATTTCCGGTACACCTTTTATTCATTCCTGTCCAAATCAACTATCCTGATCTCCGTCTCCTGACGGTAAATATCACAAGTTTTTCTCTCACACAGTCAGATTTTTCAGCCATTTCTTCTGACGATACCGGATATACCCGATGACTGCCTTGTACACTTCCTCCAGCATCACCATCGCGTACACGATGTGGATGGGCTGCTTAAGAACCAGTCCTCCGATAAATGCCAGCGGGATCCCGATGAACCACACGCCGCTGGTGTCGATGAACAGACACATGGCCGTGTCTCCGCCGCTTCGAAGCACCCCTACCACATTGACGTAGTTAAACATCTTAAACGGCATAAACAGTCCGAACACGATGAGACACCTGCTGACCGCCACAGCCACCTCATCGCTGATCCCGGGCTGGTACAGGGCGATAAAGTTCCAGCGCATCCCCACGCAGAACAGGGCTGTAGCCACGGTCACCAGAAACTGGAGAAGAAAGAAATTCCTGGCATAGGTCTCCGCCCTCTTCAGCTTGCCGGCCCCCATCTCATTGCCCAGGATCACCGCCGTGGCGGCGGAAAGTCCCTGGAACAGCACCACCACGATGTCCTGTATGGTGGTGGCGATGGTGATGGCTGCCACCGCCTCGTCGCCCATCCGCCCGTAAGCCATGGAGTAGATGGTGGTTCCCAGTCCCCAGATAAATTCATTACAGATCACCGGAAGGGCTGTGACAAAAAATTTTCTGAGAAACCCTCCGGACCACCGAAACATCTGGCCTAAGCGGCAGGCCAGGGGAGTCTTTCCCAGATACACCACCCCCAGGATGGCAGTCACCTCCACCACTCTGGCGATGAGAGTGGCCAGGGCCGCACCCGCCACTCCCATGGCCGGGGCCCCCAACCTTCCGAAGATCAGGATATAGTTAAAGCAGATATTCACCAGGATAGCCACACAGCTGATGACCACCGGCTCCTTCACCCGGTTTACCGCCCTCAGCATGGCCACATAGGTGTTGGTGACGGCCGTACACGGGTAGGAAAACGCCACCACCGCCAGATACGCCGCCCCCATCTGGATGCTGTCCCGGCTGGTGGTAAAGATCCTCATCATCAGCTCCGGCTTTAGGAAGGCCGGAACCATAAAAAGAAAAGAAGCCGAAACAGCCAACGTCAGCGCCACTCCCAGAGTCTTGCGGATGCTCTTTACATCCCCGCTTCCCCAGTACTGGGCTGCCAGGATGCCGGAACCGCTGTTGACCCCGAAGACCAGGAGGGTAAACACGAAAAACACCTTGTTGGCCAGACCCACAGAGGCGATGGCGGTGGAGCCAAGGCTTCCGATCATCAGGTTGTCCACCAGGTTGACCACGGTGTTTAACATCCCCTGCATGGCCACCGGAAAGGCGATCATCAAAGTCTTCTTCAAAAATCCGGTGTCCCGGAACATTGCTTTTGTGTCATGTAATAATCCTGTCATATCCAATCCTCTCTTTTTGGCAGATAACAAGGAGTCCTCTGTGAGATAAGAAAAAACGCGTCACTGGCGCGTCTCTTCCTCCTGGGGCTCTCCCTCCGCCTCCGAAGCGGCGATGGGGGTCACCTTCACGGAACGTATCATCTTATTCTCCACATTCAGGATCTGAAAGAGATAGCCCTGATACTCCACTTCCTCGTCCTCGTCCTCCTCGGGGATCCGATCCAGCCTGGAGATGAGCAGCCCGTTGACCGTGTCATAGGCATCCTGATCCTCCTGGGCAAACTCGATCCCCAGCGCCTGGGCTGCCTCACTGAGGGGGGTGGACCCGTTGATCACAAAGCCGTCCTCCAGTGTCTCGATAAACTCTTCCTCCGAATCGTACTCATCTAATATATTGCCCACGATCTCTTCCAGAATATCCTCCATGGTGACGATCCCGGCGGTCTGTCCGTACTCGTCCACCACGATCTCCATGTGAATCTTCTGAGACTGCATCTCACGAAACAGGGAATCGATGTTTCGGGTCTCCGGGATAAAATGAGCCTCTCTGAGAAGTCCCGGGATCTGCCGGATAGGCGTATCCTTCCACTTCTCCTCCTCCCCGTAGATCACCGCATCTTTCATATGTAAGAGACCGATAATGTCGTCGATATCCTTCTCATAAACCGGGTATCGGGAATTCTTCCCCTCTTTCAGGATAAAATCAATGGCCTCATGAAGGGTCTGGGAACCGTCGATGCCCACCACATTGGTCCTGTGGACCATGATGTCTCCCGCATCCTTGTCATTGAGCTCAAAAATGTTGGTGATCATCTCCGCCTCTTTAGCCTCCAGCACTCCCTGTTCATGACCTTCATTGACCATGGTCATGATATCTTCTTCCGTCACATTGTCATCCTCTGTGCTCCAATCGACTCCGAAAAGCCTCAGAACCCCAAAGGAAACCCAGGTCACGATCCAGGTAAAGGGGAGAAGGGGCACCTCCACCGCCGTGACCACAGGAAGAAGGGCATAAGCCCACTTCTCCGGCTCTTTGGCGGCGCACCGCTTGGGGATGATGATCCCGAAACTGACAAGGCATACCAGAATCACAATTCCCACAATCGCCATATTGATGATCCCGAACATGGGACCTTCCGAAATATTGGGCTGCCAGGCGGCAGCCTCCAGCCTTCTGCTCCATCGTCTCAAAATACAGGCGCCCATGACCATACCGGTTACGTTGGTGATAATCTGTATGGTATTTACAAATTTGGCCGGTCGGTTGATGATCCGCAGAAGCTTTTTTGCCCTCTTGCTGCCCTGTTCCGTCTCACGCTCCAAACTGCTCTCATTGACACATCTCACCGCTTCTCCAAATCCGTAAAAAGCTGCCTCCAAAAGAATAAATACAAAAAACAACAGGAAACTAAAAGGCCAATCTCCATCATCCATGAATCCGTCAAAACTCTCCTTCTTTGGTAATTTTTTCAATCTGTTTAACTATATCAGATTCCAGGTGTTTCGTCAATGGCAGACTATGTAGGCAGTTCCAGACTGACCATCAGGGCATAATCCACCTTCTGCTGCAGCTCCTCATCGATATGGCAGATCTTCTCTCTCAGCCTCTGCTTGTCGATGGTCCTCAGCTGCTCCAGCAAAATCACCGAATCCTTGACCATATCGCATCGTCTCGTGTCCAGCTCCACATGGGTCGGAAGCTTGGCTTTGTTCATCTTTGAGGTGATGGCGGCACAGATCACCGTGGGGCTGTGCCGATTGCCCACATCGTTCTGGATGATCAGCACCGGCCGCACGCCTCCCTGCTCCGATCCCACCACTGGTCTTAAGTCTGCATAGTAAATGTCTCCTCGTCTGATAATCACATCGTCACACTCCGTCAATCAAGTTCTTACCTATAGTATTAACCTGTTTGCGGCGGCATATTCATGCTGCTTTCGGATTCATCTTTTAACCCTGATATCATTGTATTCCCAGCTCTGCTCCCTGTGACTGTCCTACTGAAAAATCCCGGCAGACATCATCAAAATAGTCTTTTTTCCCGACGACCTTCCCGTCTCTTATGTAGACCCTGGGCACCCGCTTGCCGATGCCGCAGATGATCTCATAGTGGAAGCCTCCCCCTAAACGAGCCAGCTCCTCCACCGTGATCTCCTCTGTCCCGTCCCTTCCGATCAGGGTCACCTCGTCGTCCTCCGCGGCCCCGCGGATGTCCGTCACATCCACCATCATCTGATCCATGCACACCCGGCCCAGAATGGGAGCGCTCTTTCCGCGGATCAGCACCCGCCCCTTTCCGGACAGGCTCCTCGGATAACCGTCGCCGTATCCTATGGGCACCGTGGCGACAATCATTGGCCTGTCCGCCACAAAGGTCCCGCCATAGCTGACCCGGACTCCTGCCCCGATAGTCTTTACGTAGGTGAGGCGGCTCTTTAGCTCCATGGCCGGGCGAAGCGCCACCCGGTCTCTGTCCACCTCATCCGACGGATACAGGCCATAGATGGAGATGCCTGCCCGAACCAGATCACAGTCAGCCTCCCTCATCTCCATAAGCCCTGCGCTGTTGGAGATATGTCTGACCAGGATTTTCACGCCCCGCTCTTCCAGCAGCTTTACGAAATCCAGATACGCTCTCAGCTGCTGCCTGGCAGAGGTCTTGTCCGTCTCGTCGGCTCTGGCAAAATGGGTGAACAGCCCCTCCACACAGATCCCCGGCATGGAGGCGATCTCCTCCGCCAGATCCGCCGACTCCGGGCACGCTCTCATGCCGATACGGCTCATGCCCGTGTCCAGGGCCAGATGGATGCGGACGATCTTTCCCATATCCACAGCGGTCCGAGACAGCGCCAGGGCCTGCTTTCTCTGAAATACGGTGGGGCGAATCTCCTGTTCGATCAGCTGTCGTATGCAGCTCTCATGAGTCACTCCCAGAATCAGAATCGGTTTTGAGATCCCGTGACGCCTGAGCAAAAAGGCCTCCTCTGCCGTGGCCACTGCATATCCTCTCACATAAGGGTCAATGGCCCCTGCCACCCAAACCGCCCCATGGCCGTAGCCGTCGGCCTTCACCACCCCCATGATGCCGGTACCCTCCGTCAAATTGGCGACCATAGCCTTCATGTTATGCTCCACCACATCCAGATTCACCGCCGCGTAAACTCTCGTGTATGGTATCATCTAGTATTCCTTCTCTCCTATGATTTTTCCTGCTTCCTCCGCCAGCTCCCTTGCCAGAAGCGACCGGGGGGCATGGCTTTCCAGGTACCGGTCTCCCGCCAGGCCGTGAACGTAGACCCCCAGAGCCGCTCCCTCAAAAGGCTCCATGCCCTGGGCCAAAAGTGCCGCGATGATGCCGGTGAGCACATCCCCGGAACCGGCCTTGGCCATACAGCTGTTTCCGCTTTTATTGACATAGCACTGCCCCTCCCGGGTGGCTGCCACGGTGGCCGCATCCTTCAGCACACAGACCACTCCGCAGGCGGCCGCGTACTCCCTGGCCGTCCCCAGAACGTCCTTTTGGATCTGCCCGACGGTCTTTCCCGTAAGCCTGGCCATCTCACCTAAGTGAGGAGTGACAATGATGTTCTCCGTGTAATACTGCTCCAAGTCAGGATGCCGGGCGATGGCGTTGAGCCCGTCCGCGTCCAGCACAATGGGCACATAGGCGCTCATAAGAACCGCCTGCACCAGGACCTTCACATAGGGTTCCCCTCCCAGGCCGGGCCCCATGGCGATCACGTCCGCCCAGGCACATTCTCTCTCCAGCATCTCCCCCCAGGTCCTCCCCTGACCTTGATCCTCTCCCTGACCTGCCGCCGTCAGCTCCTCCGGGTCATAGACGGTCACGATGGCCTCGGGAAGCTGCTGCTGTAAGACGGCCCGGTTCTCTTCCACGGTCATCACCTTCACCAGGCCTGCTCCCATGCGGTAAGCGGCCAGGGCAGCCAGGAGGGCGGCACCGCTCATGCCCTTAGAGCCGGCAATGAGGAGCACCTTCCCGAATGTCCCCTTGTTGCTGTAAGCCGGTCTTGCCGGAAGGCCCGACAGATCCTCCATCCCATAGGTCCGGGAAAAGGGTTCTGCCCTCATTAAGCTGACCTCTGGAAACCCGATATCCTCCACCACCACTCTGCCGCAGTACTCTCTGCCCGGGTACAGCACACTTCCCAGCTTCTCCCATCCGAAAGTGATGGTCACATCTGCCCGCAGGGCCGCTCCCATGACTTCCCCCGTGGTGCTGTGGATACCCGAAGGCAGGTCCACTGCCGCCACCCGGACTCCCTCCATGGCGTTTATGGCCTCTATGACATGAAGGTATTCTCCCTCCACCTCTCTGGACAGCCCCACACCGAACATCCCGTCGATGACCACGTCACATCGGCCGGGGATCAAGTCCTTCCACTCTGCCACGGACAGCCCTAGGTTGACGGCGATCGCTTTCTGAACCCGAAACTCCGAGGTGCTCCGGTCTCCGCCTCCCACCAGAAGGAGGGTCACATCATAGCCTTCCAGGGCCAGCATCCTGGCGGCCGCGATCCCGTCCGCCCCGTTGTTGCCCGCTCCGCACACCGCCCAGATCCGGTCCGTCTTTTTCGCCAGCCCTCTCACCTCCCTGGCCACCCCCATGGCTGCTCTCTCCATGAGGACCAGAGAGGGAATCCCGACAGTCTCTATGGTATAACGGTCAATCTCCTTCATCTGCTGCCCTGTCACCAGATATCTCATACAGCGTCCCTCCTTCCCTTTCGTGTGCTGCCGGGTCCTGCCGGTCGCCGCAGCCCCGGCCCGGTCCTTCACCCTCCGCCACGGCAAAAGCCGAGGCATACTCCCTTAAGTTGGTGATGGAGACATGGACGGTGTGGATTCCCAACTCCCTGGCCCTCTTTCCCGCGCCGCCAAAGACTCTGACATAAGGTTTCCCTTTCTCGTCCCGCAGCACCTCGATCTCCTTCGGTCCAAAGCCCTGAAATCCTGTCCCAAGAGCCTTGGCCACCGCCTCCTTGACAGCAAAATTGCCAGCAAGCCTGGAAATACTGCCCCTGGCCTGCCGGCACTCCTCTGCCGTATAAATCCGCGCGAGGAAAGCCTGCTTCTCACAGGCTTTCCTCATCCGCTCCATCTCGATCATATCCGTTCCGATCCCGATTATCATGACAACGCTTTTCTTTCCGGCTTTTCTTTTTTCGAAGCCTGTTCCGCCCTCTGCTTCTCCTCCTTGGCGATCTGATCCTGCATGCTGCACACCCGATAGGAAAGACGCATCAGACTCTCTGACAGGTGGACATTCTCCACCACCACATCGTCCGGCACCACCAGATCCGTGTGGGCAAAATTCCAGATGGCCTTGATCCCCGCCGTTACCAGCCGGTCCGCGATCTCCGGTGCTTTGGTCTTGGGGATGGTAAGGGCCGCGATCTGCACGTTGTTGTCCACGATGAATTTCTCAAGTTCCTCCACGCCCCGGATCTCCACTCCCCTCACCACTCTGCCGATGAGACGGGGATTGATGTCGAACATGCCCTTGATCAGAAAGCCTCTCCTCTCGAAGTTAGCATAATTGGCGATGGCCTGCCCTAAGTTTCCCGCACCGATGATGATCAGGTTGTGCTGGCGGTCGACCCCCATAATCTTGGCGATCTCCGTATACAAATATTTCACGTTATATCCGTATCCCTGCTGGCCGAACCCGCCGAAATTATTGAGATCCTGACGAATCTGAGAGGCAGTCACCTTCATCCTCTTGCTCAGATCATTAGATGAGATCCGTTCCACACCCTCCTCCATCAATTCTCCTAAGTGCCTGTAGTACCGTGGCAGTCTGGCAATCACTGCCCTTGAGATTGGCTTATATTCCACGCCTGTATTCCTCTTTTCTATCCTGATTACTAAGAGATATTATACCCAGTTGTAAAATTAATGTCAAATCATTTCCCCAGAAAGAACAAGCAAAGAACACAGCCTCTTATCCCACATTGATCCGCTCCGCCGGATTCTGCACCCGGGTAATCCGTTTCTGCTGGGTAAATGCCAGTGCGAAAGACATGCTGCCGATCCTGCCGCAGTACATCAGAAGAATAATCAGGGCCTTGGACGCAGGCAGCAGATCCCTGGTAATCCCCGTGGTCATCCCTGCGGTGCCGATGGCGGAAAAGGTCTCAAACAGGGTGTCCGACATGGACATAGGCTGAATGGCCATAATGGCCAGGGAGACTGAAAGCGCCAAAAACAGGTTGATGGTGAACACAGAGCTGGCCTGTTTGATAGCCTCCTCCTCCAGCCGCCTTCCCAGCACATTGACCCCGTAGGTCCTCCGGATGCTGGAGCGGACATACAGTAGCAGCACCACAATGGTGGTGGTCTTGACCCCGCCTGCAGTGGAGCCGGGGCTTCCGCCGATAAACATCAGAATGATGGTCAGCAGTTTGCTGCCGTCGGACAGAGCCCCCGTATCGATGGTGTTAAATCCGGCTGTCCTTGCCGTCACGGAGCTGAACAGGGAGGAGAGAATCTTTCCGCCAAGACTCATATCCGCCATGAGAAGATCCCTCTCCAGCCAGTAGAACATGGCGGCCCCGCCGAAGACCAAAATTACCGTGGTAAGCAGCACGATCTTGGTCTGGAGAAGGTATTTCCTCATGTGAATCCCCTTTTTGCTGATATCGTCCCACACGATAAACCCGATACCTCCGATGATAATCAGGGACATGATCACCAGATTGACCAGCCAGTCGTCATAGTAGGCGGACAGAGAATTGTAGGGCGTCTGATGGCCCATAAGGTCAAATCCGGCGTTGCAGAAGGCAGACACCGCGTGAAAAATACCGTAATAGATTCCCCTGAAAAATCCGTACTGAGGGATGAAGCGAATGGACAGGAGCAAAGCCCCTATGCCCTCAAAAAAGGCGGTTCCCAGGATGATCTTCTTGGTCAGCCTTACGATCCCGCCGATCTGTAAGGCGCTGGTGCTCTCCTGCATGAGACCTCTCTCCTTCAGGCCGATGCGCCTTCTTAAAACGATGGACACAAAGACACCGATGGTGATAAATCCCAGGCCGCCGATCTGAATCATCGTGATGATCACCATCTGACCGAACAGACTCCACTGAGTCCAGGTGTCCGCCGCCACCAGCCCGGTTACACAGGAGGCGCTGGTGGCCGTGAACATGGCTCCCAGAAAATCCATACTCTGCCCGTCCCTGCTGGAGACAGGCAGCATAAGGAGCAAGGTTCCCGTCATAATCAGCACAAAAAATCCGTAGGCAATATACTGGGTCTGAGTCAAAGACCGCTTTCTCCGGAACCATTCCCGGATAATCTTTTGTTTCATCTCACCTGTCCCTCCCTTTTCCTGCTCTCAGCCTGCCTCTGACCTTCTCCGCTGCCCAGAAACAGAGGAAAGCCCCTAGATTGACCAACACCACACTGGCTCCCGCCGGGGTGGAGAAATAGTAGGATGCCGTCATCCCCAGGCAAAAGCAGACTGCGGAGACCAAAGCCGACGACCACACTACCGCCCGGAAACTTCGAAACACTCTCATGGAGGTCAGCGCCGGAAAGATAATCAGGCTGGAGATCAGCATAGCTCCCATCATCTGCATCCCCAGGACGATGGTCACTGCCGTCAGCACCGCGATCAGCACATTGTACAGGGACACTCTGACCCCTGTGGCCCTGGCAAAGCTCTCGTCAAATGTCACCGCAAAGATCTTGTTGTAGCAGAACACAAACAGCCCGAGGACCACGGCCGACAACACCACGGACAGCTTTACATCCGAAGGGCTCATGGCCAGGATGCTGCCGAACATGTAGCTGCTCACATCCGTGGTCAGGCCTGTGGTCAGGGAGGTGGCCACGATTCCCGCCGCCAGAGCGCTGGCAGAGATCATGGCGATAGCCGCATCACTTTTCACCCGGCTCTGCTCCGTCATCCTCAGAAGGAAGAAGGCCGCTGTCACCACCACAGGGACGGATACTGCCAAAGGTGCCCATCCTGCCGCCAGAGCGATGGACAGTGCACCGAAGGACACATGGGACAGTCCGTCCCCGATCATGGAATATCGTTTCAGCACCAGGCTGACCCCCAGAAGCGCCGCACACACACAGACCAAGACTCCCCCCACAAAGGCTCTCACCAGAAAGGGGTAGGACAACATCTCCGCCAACAGTCTCATAGCCCACCTCCTAAAAATCTTCGCCCCACCTGGGTCTCTCCATACTCCGCAGGCGTGCCGAAAAATAGGGCCCGCTGCTGCAGATGGAGGATCCGGCTGGCCTGCCCCATGATGTTGGCCACATCATGGGTGACCATGAGGACCGCCATCCCTTCCTCTGAGTTGAGCCGCTTCACCAGACCGTAAAACTCCTGGATGGCAGACGGGTCAAGGCCTGTGACAGGTTCATCCAGGATGAGGAGCTTTTTGGCTGCGCACAGGGCCCTGGCGATCAGAACCCTCTGCTGCTGTCCTCCCGACAGTTCCCGGTAGCAGCGCCTCTTTAAGTCCAGGATTCCCAGCTTCTCCATGGCCGCTGCGGCCATGTTCTTCTCCTTCGCCGAATAAAACGGCCGATTTCCCCTTCTGCTCAGGGCTCCCGAGATCACCACCTCGCAGACCGTGGCCGGAAAGTCCCTCTGCGCCGCCGTCTGCTGGGGCAGATACCCGATGCCCGTCCTCTTTAACTCCTCCGACACCACAAGGGTCCCCGCCGTAGGCTTTAGAAGACCCAGAAGTCCTTTTACCAGAGTGCTCTTTCCCGAACCGTTGGCACCCACCACACAGAGGTAATCTCCTTCCTCCACCTCCATGGTCAGATCGATCACCGCATCATGGTTCTCGTACCCAAAATCCACATGGCTGCATGTAATCAGTGAACTCATTCATCCAATCCTTTTCTCAAATTTTCTATATTCTGTCTCATCAGATCCACATAGGTGACGCCGCTCTCCAGCTCCCTTCTGGTCACATTGTGGCAGGAGTGGAGAAGCAGCGGGACAGCCCCGGTCTCCTCCCCGATGATCTCTGCCACCCGGCTGCTGGTCAGCTCCAGGTAATACACGGCAGGGGTCTCCTCCTCCCTCACCTTGTCGATCAGATAGGCGATGGTCCTTGCGCTTGGCTCCGTGTCTGTGCTGCATCCGGAAAAAGCGGCTCTGTAGTCGAATCCGTACTCCTCGGCCAGGTACCGGAAGGGAAACTTTCCTCCCACGATGACCGTGTTCCGCTTCCTCTTCTCTGCCACCTCCGAAAATCCTCGGTGAAGCTCTGTCAGCTGCCTCTCATAGCTCTCACACCCGGCCCTGTACTCGTCCTCATGATCCGGATCCTCCTCGGCCAGGGTATCCCTGATCACCCGGGAGAAGATCACGGCGTTGCGGGGAGAGGTCCAGATGTGCTCGTCATACTCCGGATCCTGAACATGGCCCGTCTCTTCCCCGTGATCGTGCTTCCATCCCTCCCGAAAATCGTGATGGTCATGGTCGTCTCCCTCCATGCCCTCCACCAGCTCTTCCTCTGCCAGATCCACATAGTCCGTCATGGTGACCACACGGAGCTCCCTTTGGTCTATGGCCTCCAGTACCTGGCTGACCCAGTGTTCCATAGCTCCTCCATTGCAGATTAGTATGTCGGCTTCCTGGATCTTCCTCATGTCTGCGGGAGTGGGTTCAAAAGAATGGCTGTCCATCCCGGCCGGAACGATCAGCTCCAGGTCTACCAGATCTCCTCCAACCTGTCTCGTAAAATCGTAGTACGGAAACAGCGTAGCAGCCACCTTAAGCCGCCTTTCCCCGGAGTTTATCTCCCCATCCTCCAAAGCCTCTGATCCACAGCCCCCGCCGATCAAAACCGCAGCGGCCAGACACAGGGCAATCAGGATCCTGGGGCCCGTATCTCCTCTCTGCCATATACCGGCTTTCCGTCTCATGCTCTCCATCGCCTGCCTCTCCGGTCGAACCCTCACTGCCGTCTCTTTCCCTCCATGGTCTGGGAGATGATATCCTTCATCATGTCATAGGAAATCTGCCCTGACACATACCCGAACACATTGCCTTCCCGGTCGATCATAAAGGTGGTGGGAAATGCATAGACGGCATACTCGGCAAATAGGCTTCCCTCCGTGTCCATCACCACCGGATAGGTGTATCCGTTCTCTTCCAGAAACCCGGCGATCTCCTCCTCGGATTTCTCGTTGCCCATATTCGGGCCTGCCACTCCCAGGACGATCAGAGCCTGATCCCCCTCGGTCTCATACTCCTCATACAGCTTCTGGATATCCGGCATCTCCGCCCGGCATGGCGGACACCAGGTGGCCCAGAAGTTCAGAAACACCGTCTTTCCCTTGTAGTCCGACAGCCTGTGTACCTCTCCGAACTGGTCCTTTAACTCAAAATCCGGGGCAGGAATCTTCGTCTCCTGCTCCTCCCCGGCCGCAGGGCTGT
Source organism: Hungatella sp. (assembly GCA_022792815.1). Lineage (GTDB taxonomy): Bacteria > Bacillota > Clostridia > Lachnospirales > Lachnospiraceae > UBA3402. The sequence goes on along the minus strand of JAAWBS010000016.1, from coordinate 18,884 downwards.
CACTGTCTCCCGGGCCATCTGTCTGGGTGGATGCCTCCTGCTGCTTTTGTTTTGGAGTCTGACTCCCGTCCTCTCCCGTCTCGCCGCCCTCTGGCTCTCCCACGCTCTCGTCATGTCCTTTCGTCTGGGCTTCCCCGCCTGTGGACGGCAGCTGGGACAGGTAACCGGTGACCTCGTTCATCTTCCCGGACACCATCAAAAGCCCCAGCACCACCAGGAGCAGGCCGCCCAGCTTCACCGTATACCGCACCACTCCCATATGCCTCTTAAACAGCTTCAGCAGAGACGTGGTAAACAGCCCTGCCGCAAGAAACGGCAGGATAAATCCTATGGTATACACGCCGATAAAGAGAAATCCCACCATCCTGGAAGAAGACGAAGCTGCCATCAAGAGCACGCTTGCCAAGGCCGGTCCCACACAGGGCGTCCAGGCAAAGCTGAAGGTAAATCCCATCAAGAAAGCGGTCCAGGGGGACATGGCCAGGCGGTCCAGGTGAAACGGAAGCCTTCTCTCCCTGCCCAAAACCTCCGGCTGCCCCAAGACCCCCAGCTGATACAGTCCAAACAGCAGCACCAACACCCCGCCGATCCGGGCAAACATGGTCTGGTTAGACCGGAAAAACACGCCCACAGCCGAGACTCCCAGCCCCAGCACAAAAAAGGCAAAACTGACTCCCGCCACGAAGCAGACGGTGTGAAGCATCACCTTTTTCCTTTTATAGCAGATCTCCCCGTCCTCCCCCTTGACACCGGCCCCGCCTGACAGGTAACCGATGTACAGTGGCAGAATCGGGAGAACACAGGGTGAAAAAAAACTGAGAATTCCCTGCAAAAAAACCGTTAAAACCGGCACGCTGACCTCAAAAGAAAATCCCATACACCGTATCTCCTTTACTGGAAAAACCCGGAACCTAAAGAAGGCCCAGGTTTTTCATTCCATATTCTGTCTTGTGCTATTCTTCCACCGCATTCTCTGCGATGAAATCCACCACTTTTTCCGTCAGGACATAGTTGTCCACCGTGTCCTCGCCGGCCTGCTCGATCATAGCCTCCTTACTCTCGTACCCGAAGTCCTCTGCCAGCTGCACCAGATCCTCCTCTGTCACCGTGATCCGCTCAGCCTTCGCGATGGCATGGACCACAGCGTTCTGCCTGCTTCCCTCCTCGGCGGCATCCCTCAAGCTGGCCTCAAAGCTTTCCATGTCCATACCGTAAAAGCTCAACATGGTCTCCAGGTCCATCCCGTACATCTGAGCCTGCTGATTGGCAGCCAGCTTCTGATTCTCATACATTACCCGGACATACTCCTCAGGGGCATTCACCGTGCTGTCCCCCACCACCTTCAGGAATACATCAGACTTTTTCTGCTGCAGGGCATTATTCCTGGCAGACTCCTCCATCTGCTCTCTGGTCTTATCACGAAACTCGTCTACCGTGGCATATTCCGTTTTGGCTGCGATGAACTCATCGTTCACCTCCGGTTTCACAGGCTCCTTCACCGCATTCACTGTCACCTCGAACACCACGGCCGCGCCCGCCAGTTCCTCGCTGGGATAAGCCTCGGGAAATGTCAGATTCAGAGTCCTCTTCTCCCCCTTCTCCGCCCCGATTAAGCCGTCCTCAAATCCGTCGATAAACTGTCCGGAGCCCAGGGTTAAATCGGTACCGCTGGCAGTTCCGCCTTCAAAGGCCACACCGTCCTTCTTGCCTACATAGTCGATGTTGACCGTGTCCTCCTTCTGAGCCGCTCTGTCCACCTCCTCATATGTGACATTGGCTGACACCAGAGACTCAAGCTGCGCCTCGATATCCTCATCGGAGATGTCTATGGCAAGAGGAGTGTAGGTGACTCCCACGTAAGTTCCCAGCTTTTCCACCCATTGGCCTTCCTCAAGAGCTGATTTCAGCTCCTCACTCACCACAGGGGGCTCTGCCGCGGAAGTCTCCGTGCTCCCGGCCTGGGCAGTGGTCTCCACCGCGGTGGTGTCCTGGGCAGAATCGGCCTTCTTGCTGCAGCCTGCATCATCACGGTCGCAAGGCCCCAGATACATATGTTCAAATTTTTCTTCATCTTACATCCCTTTTCTTTCTTCAAATTGATTTTCTCTCCCGGGCCCAAAGGCCTAGGAGTGAGTATACCACATCTTCTCCCGAAAAAAAAGAGATTCTGACAAATTCACAAAAAATTCAGATTCCCCTATCCCGGGCCAAAGAATCACTTCCCCAGCAGCTCTTCGCTGTCGAGAGTCAGGGTGAAAGGACCGTCGTTGACCAGGGATACCTTCATGTCCGCCCCGAAAATCCCGTGCTCCACCTTGTCTGCATAGAGCCGGCACCGCTCCACCACATACTCATATAATCTCTCTGCCATATCAGGCGGCCCTGCCTTGACGAAGCCGGGGCGGTTCCCTTTTTTACAATCCGCATACAGGGTAAACTGACTCACCACCAGAATCTCGCCTCCCACATCCCCCAATGACAGGTTGGTCTTTCCGTTCTCATCGGGAAAGATCCGAAGCCTGCAGATCTTGTCCACCATCCGGTCCGCCGTCTGCTCCGTATCCTCCCCCGACACGCCCAAAAGCAGGAGAACCCCCTGTCCGATGGCTCCTGTCTGCTCTCCGTCCACAGACACCTGTGCCTGACTCACCCTTTGAAGTACGACTCTCATGCTGTTCTCCTTTCGTCTCTCTGCACTAACTGAACATCATCCGCAGATATTCCAGAAGGCTCTCCGCAGCCTCCTCCCGATACAGGATCTCCCGGGCCAGCAGGGGCACGTCGGTGATCACATTGTCCACCCCCAGCACCCGCATGCGCTCCAGCTCCTTTTTGTCGTTGACCGTCCAGGAGTGGACGGTTTTTCCGTTTTCATGGGCTCTTCTTATAAAACTCTCGGAGACGAACCCGGAGCGGATGCTGATCACATCCACCCACTCATCCATATCATAATTCCCATAGGCCGCAGGGACGATATGTCCGGTGCGGATCTGGGGATTCTTTTCCTTCACCCTTTTTAAATAGTCCAAACTGGTGCTGGTGAGGATACACTGTTCCTCCATCTCATACTCTTCCACCAGCCTCTGTACCTTCTCGGGAAGCTCACTGTCTGCACCGGAGTACTTCATCTCAATATTCAGCTTGATCTTTCCCTTGGCATACTCCATGGCATCTCGAAGACAGGGGATTCCCTCCCCCGCGTACTCCACGGAAAACCAAGCTCCCGCGTCCAGGTTTTTCAATTCTTCCCATGTCAGCTGAGACACGCGTCTGTCCACACCGCAGACCCTTTTTAAATCCCAGTCATGGCACACCACCACCACCCCGTCCAGAGTCTCCTGCACATCGATCTCCGCCCAGTCCGCCATCTCCTCCACCGCCGCCTCCAGGGCGGCCAGTGTGTTCTCCGGAGCGGTCTTAGAACTTCCTCTGTGAGCCGTAATCTCCGTCTGCACCGCCAGGGAGCTGGCCAGGAAGCTGCCGTTGAGGGCTCCGTCTAAAAGCCCTAAGCCTCCTGCAAGCCCGGCAAAAGCCAGGATCAGCAGGCCGTGTCTCCTGGAAAGTCCGCCGCTTCTCACAGCAAAAAACTGTTCTCTTCCAATCTGGTTATGCCCGTACCGATAATACTGAACCGTCAGGCCTGCAAAATACACCGGGGCGGATATCAGGCTTACACCCGCCATCACCACCCACTCTCCCCAGTCCGCGGCCCGCAGAAGAAACGCAGTCTGCAGATCCCTCTGCACAAAAACCACGGCGAACACGGCCATCACCACCACCAGCGCCCCATAGACCGCTGCCGCCGCGCCGATGAGGAAAATCTGGGGACACACCACTCTCATCACCGTCTGTACATACCTGCCCTTAAGAAGCTCTCTGCTCCTTATCTTCCCGTCCCGGTAACATTTCTGCTCGATCATGCATTCATGGAACACATAATACACAGGAATCACCGCGGCGATGCAGAGGAACGTAAAAAAAATCACCGCAGGGTACAGAAACGGGCGGCCTGACAGCTCCCGGATCACGAAATTGACCGGCTTTACGTGGGTCAGCGTCCGGTAGATACACACCAGATTCAACACAAAAAAATCCGCTGCCACCACCGCGAACAGGCCGAAGTTTTTCCGTTCAATCTGCTGGGCACTGCTGCGGATCCCCTGGGTCAAGATCTCAAGAGGCGTCATCTTAAGAGAATAAATGCTGGACGAGAAAGCTGCGGTCAGACCTCCCGCCTCCACCATCAGAAGCACAAGTCCGACCGCAGCCAGCAGGGCCAGCAGAGGGAGAGTCCAGGGGCTTAAGAAATACCTGGCTGCATTTTCCAGAGTCAGATAGCTGTAACCCGCCCTTCTCAGGGAAAATTCCATAGAAAAGCCCAGCAGCTGCACATAGACTGCTGCAGCTGCCAGCCGATATCCCACATGGAATAACATGAGATTTTTCCAATTAAACCGGAGCATCTGTCCGGTATCACCCAGTATCCTTCTCATACCCTACGCGTCTCTCTGCTCTCTCTGACTGTTCCAGGCCAAAATCGCCTTGTTGAGCAGATACATCTTGGCATCCAGCATATCCACCATATCTGCACATGCTTTCAGCTCCTCCTGAAGGTAAGCCGGACCCTCTCCCTCGAACTTATAGTAGATCTTATGTTCCAAGCTGGCCCAGAAATCCATAGCCACAGTCCGGATCTGAATCTCCACCTTGGTCTCCACCGGTCCGTCCGAGAGATAGACCGGTATGGTGACCACCATGTGATAGCTTTTGTATCCGTTAGGTTTCGGGCTTCTGATATAATCCTTCACGTAGAGAACCGTCACATCGCTCTGTTTGGATATCATATCCGCGATCAGATAGATGTCCGATGTGAAGGAACAGATGATGCGGATTCCGGCGATGTCGCTGACTCTCTCCGCCATGTTGGAGATATTTACTTCATAATTATGCCTTTTCAGTTTCTTTACGATGCTCTCCGCACTCTTTAACCGGCTCTTCACGTGTTCGATGGGCGTATAGTTGTGGATATGGACAAACTCATTATTCAGAATCTCGATCTTAACATTGATCTCCTTTAATGCCGAGCTGTACAAAAACATCAAGGAGTTCCACTGCTCCAACTGATCATATTTCTTGGGGATATGGTCCATCTTATCCCTCCTCCTCGAGATACCTATAATTTCAGTCCTTTCAGCAGATCCCCCAGCCCTGTGTACACTTCACCGGAACTCTTATACTCGAAATGCTCCGCCTCCTTCGCCTCTGTACTCTCCAACTCCTTCATGGTCAGGCTGATCTTGCCGTTGTCCACGGAGCGGATCTTCACTTTTACCTTCTGACCCTCTTTCAGCACCACACCCGGATGTTTGATCCTCTGACTGCTGATCTGGGACACATGGAGCAGGCCGGACACGCCTCCCTCCAAGTTGACAAATGCGCCGTAGTCTTTCAAGCTGTCGACGGTGCCCTCCACGATATCCCCGGCTTTGTAGGAAGCCGCCTTCGCCTGACGCTCTGCGTCCCTGCGCTCCTTCAAAAGCTCCTTGGCAGACAGAACCAGGCGTTTCTTCTCCGGGTCCGCGGTGATGATGTAGGCCTCGATGTACTTTCCGACCCACTCCTCCAGATTCTCCACATACCCCAATGCCAGCTGAGAAGCCGGGATAAATGCCTGCAGCTCATTGAAATAGGCGATGGCTCCGCCTTTGACGATCTCCTTCACCTTTACCTTCACCACAGCCTTGTCGGCCTGCATCTGACGGACCTCCTCCCACTTCTCCGCATCCGGGGAGCCCTCCGGCACATAGGTCTGATTGCGGCGCTCGTCAAAAGCCTTGTAAGACTCCTCCAGCTCGTTGGCATAATCGTCCATGGATTCTGCGGGCTGGGAAGCCTTCGTCTCCTCGGCGGTCTCTGCGACAGTTTCCTGGATTTCTTCTCTCTTTAATTCTTCACTCATCATGTAATCCTCCTGTAAATTAATTCTATCCTTTCTATTATACTATATTTTTTCCTATTCTACATAATAATTTTTATAGTTTTCTCGAAAAAAATGTGTTATATTGAAGAAAACACAAAGTATACACAGAAAAGAGAGCCGATTATGAATGATATCATCGATCTTCACACTCACACCAGCGCCAGCGGCCATGCCTACAACACACTCTACGAGATGGTCCAGGCCGGCGCCAAAGCCGGCATGAAGGTGTTCGGATCCAGCGATCACGCCCCTTCCATGCCCGGTACCTGCCACGAATTCTATTTCTCCAACTTCAAGGCGATTCCGAGACACCTGTACGGCATCCGGCTTCTCATGGGCTGCGAGCTGAACATCGTGGACTTTGAGGGCCATGTGGACTTAAGAGAGTCCCTCTTAGGCCGTCTGGACTATGCCATTGCCAGCCTCCATCCCCCCTGCCTGACTCCCGGAACCGCTGCCCAGAACACCTCCGCTCTCCTGGGAGCTATAGAAAACCCCTTCATCCATATCATCGGGCATCCGGACGACGGCCGATACCCGGTGGACTATGACACCTTAGTGGCTGCGGCGGCCTGCCACCACAAACTTTTGGAAGTCAACAACAGCTCCTTCCACCCTCTGTCGGCCCGGAAAGGCGCTAAAGACTGCTACCTGACCATGCTGGATCTGTGCGTCCGCTATCAGGTTTCCATTATTATAGGAAGCGACGCCCACAGCGCCGCGGATGCGGGCAACCACAAGAGGGCCCTCGCCCTCCTGGATGAGATCCGTTTCCCCCAGGAGCTGGTGGTCAACACATCCGAGGAGAAACTGGCACGGTATCTTCCCATCCTTGGTGAAACAGGGGAGGCTGAGGACCTGTCATGATCAACTTTTTAAACCTGGAGTACTTTCTGGTGGCCGCGGAAGAGCTTAATTTTACCAAAGCCGCCAAACGGCTGTATATCTCCCAGCAGTCCCTAAGCAACCACATCTCCAACATGGAGAAAGAATTCGGCATCGCCCTCTTCAACCGGTCCATGCCCCTGACTCTGACCTATGCCGGACAGATCTTGAAAGAGCGGGCCCGTCAGATGCTGGCTCTGAGGGAGGAGACCTACCACGAGATCGCGGACATCAAGGATTTCACCAAAGGACAGCTGACTATCGGGATGTCTCACACCAGAGGCCGCAGGATCCTGCCCGAGATCCTTCCCCTTTACAAAGAACGCTTTCCCGGCATCGAACTCCACTTAAAAGAAGGCAACTCCACCGAGCTGGATGCAGACCTGCTCCACGGGGATGTAGATCTGATCATCGGACTGCTGCCCTTTCGGGTAGAGGATGTGGAGACGGTCCCCATCTGTGAAGAGGAGATCCTTCTGGTGGTCCCCGACTCGGTTCTGGAACGATCCTATCCCGGTGAATCCGAACGGCTGAGGAGACAGCTGGCCCAGAGCGCGGATCTGTCCCTGGTAAAAGAGTGTCCCTTCCTCCTGATCAAACCCGGCAACCGGATCCGCACTCTGGCCGACGAGATGTTCGCCGAGGCTGGCATCACCCCCAAGATCACTCTGGAGACCGAAAACATCGAGACGGTCCTGGCGCTGTCTCTGAAAGGTATGGGCATCACTTTTTACCCCAAGATGTTCATGTCCGGGCAGGGAGACTGGAAGGGTCAGACCGGCAGCTTCTGCCATGCCGGATTCTACCACCTGGACTCCCCAAAGGCCCACGGCGTCCTGGGAATCGGCTACCACAAAGGCCATTATATGTCACAGGCCACCAGAGAATTCATACAAATTGCCAAAGCTACTTGTTCTTGACAGGAAAAAAAGATTCTGATAAAATAAAACAGTAACTATTATTATTTTTATTTTAACAGGAGTCTGCAATGAAAGTATTAAAGTACAGCAGACAGAGGGAGTCGATCAAGTCCTGTCTAATGGGGCGGAGAGATCACCCCACTGCTGACCATGTGTATCTGAGCATCCGCGAAGAATACCCGAATATCAGCCTGGGCACTGTGTATCGGAATCTGAATCTCCTGGTGGAATTGGGAGAGGTTCGAAAGCTGAGCTGCGGATACGGGCCGGACCGGTTCGATGCAGACTTAAGCCCTCACTATCATTTCGTGTGCAGGGAGTGCGGCAGCGTCACGGACCTGCCCTTAGAGCCTTCCTCCCGATTGGACGAGGAAGCCCAGCGCTGCTGCTGCGGCCGCATCGACAGCCACTTCACCTACTTTTACGGCCTCTGCCAGGAATGTCTTAAAAATTTTTCTCAATAACTCTTGACAAAAAGACAAGGCTGTGATAAAGTCATATCAGTAACAATTACTATTATTGATTTAGCCAGGAACAGCAACAAAATAATTTTATAGAAAGAAAAGGAGACATCATTATGAAGAAATGGGTTTGTACAGTATGCGGTTATGTTCATGAGGGAGACACTCCTCCCACAGAGTGCCCACAGTGCCACGTTCCGGCTTCCAAGTTTGAGGAGCAGAAGGGCGAGATGGCATGGGCTGCCGAGCACGTAGTCGGCGTTGCTCAGGGTGTTTCCGAGGATATTCTGGCTGACTTAAGAGCCAACTTTGAGGGTGAGTGCTCTGAGGTCGGTATGTACTTGGCTATGGCGAGAGTTGCCCACAGAGAAGGTTATCCTGAGATCGGTCTGTACTGGGAGAAGGCTGCCTACGAAGAGGCTGAGCATGCTGCCAAGTTCGCAGAGCTTCTGGGCGAGTGCGTAAGCTCCTCCACCAAGGAGAACCTGGAGAAGAGAGTTGCCGCCGAGAACGGCGCTACCGCAGGCAAGTTCGACCTGGCTAAGAGGGCAAAAGCCGCTAATCTGGATGCGATCCATGACACCGTTCACGAGATGGCAAGAGATGAGGCCAGACACGGCAAGGCATTTGCCGGACTGCTGAAGAGATACTTCGGCTAAGAGAAGAGACAAAGACAGGCGTCCCGCAGACGCCTGCCTTTTTTCTTTCTCTATAAGAATTTCCGCTGCTTTTTCTACTCGTTGTCCCCTGTCTCGTCGTGCCACTGCCATGCCAGCCTTCCATACCGCCTGGCCGTGTCGTAGATTTCTCTCTGAAGCTCCCCCGTCAGCTCCCTGTCTGTGATCCTCCATTTCCAGTTGATCCCCACAGTGGATGGGCGGTTCATGCGGCAGGAATTGTCATACCCCAGATAATCCTGCATGGGGATCACGCACAGCTTTGCCCTGCTCCTCATGATCAGGCTGATCAATGGCTTATATAAGTACTTTCTCGGGGTATACTGGTCACAGAGGTACTCTCTTACCATGGCCATCTCCTCCCGGCTGATGCTCTCAAACCACCCGACCAGTGTCTCATTGTCATGAGTACCCGTGTAAGCCACACAGTTCTCCGTGTAATTGTGGGGAAGGTAGTCCCCGGCGCTGCCGGTGTCCCTGGAGTCAAAGGCAAACTCCAACACCTTCATCCCCGGAAATCCGCTGTCCTCCACCAGCTTTCTCACCGTGTCCGTCACATAGCCCAGGTCCTCGGCGATGACCTCCCGTTCCCCCAGCACCTCCTTCATCCGGCGAAACAGGCCGATTCCAGGCCCCTTCTTCCATGCTCCGCCCACGGCGGTCTTCTCCCCGTACGGGATGGAATAGTACTCGTCAAAGCCCCGGAAATGATCGATGCGCACCACATCGTACATCTTAAAGCAGTATCTCAACCGCTCCATCCACCACTGGTATCCGGTGCTCTCGTGGTACTCCCACCGGTACAGAGGGTTGCCCCACAGCTGACCTTCGGCGGCAAATCCGTCCGGCGGACACCCTGCCACCGCTATGGGCATATTGTTCTCGTCCAACCAGAACAGCTCCGGCCGCGCCCAGGCATCTGCGCTGTCCATGGCCACATAGATGGGGATATCACCGATGATCTTCACCCCGTTGTCATTGGCATAGGCTTTCAGCCTGGTCCACTGTCTGTGAAACAGGTACTGGAGATACTGGTGGAACTCGATGTCAAAGTACAGCTCCTTTTGGTAGTAATCCATGGCATTGGCCCATCTTAAGCGGATGTCCTCGGCCCACTCTGTCCATGGTTTCCCCTCAAACCGCTCTTTCACCGCCATAAACAGGGCATAGTCCTTTAACCACCACCCATTGTCCTCCACAAACCGCAGATAATCCTGATTCTCGCTGACACGGCTGCGCTCATAGGCTTTTCTCAGGAGCGGATAGCGGCCCAGATACAGTTTCTCGTAGTCAATATCCCGCGGGTCGTCTCCAAAATCCGCTTCCCCGCACTCCTCCTCCGTCAGGACACCCTCGTGGATCAGCTCTTCCAGGCTGATGAAATAGGGATTGCCCGCATAAGTGGAAAATGACTGGTATGGCGAGTCCCCAAAGCTGGTAGGCACCAGCGGCAGAATCTGCCAGTAACACTGTCCCGCCTTTTTCAGCCAGTCCACAAAGTCATAAGCACTTTGAGAGAAACATCCGACGCCGTATCTGGACGGCAGACTGGTGATAGGCAATAAAATCCCTGCTGCTCGATTCATATTCTCTTCCTTCCCTTCTCACGATTCTGTTGTGATCATAATCCCATAGTGGTCGGAGACCACGGGACTGTGAATCCCGTTGCAGATCACCTGGGACGAACAGACCTTTACCGGCCTGTCGCACCAGATATAGTCAATCCTCATCCCGGCCTGGTGCGCCCCCTCTTCCCTCCAGCCGTCGATGACCTTGCCCACGGTGATTCCGCTGTCTCTTCGGGCTGCCAGGTCGTAGGTGTCCTGCCATCCTGACCGCCTGACATACCCATACCCCTCCCCTTCCACGCCGCAGGGGCTGTTAAAATCTCCCATGACCCACATGGGCATATGGTCTTGTCTGTGTGTCTCAAGTTCTTCCAAAGCCCGGTCCCATTGGAGGGCAAAGGGTTCCTCCTCATCTTTCCACCATCCCATGTGGACGCTGTAGAACCACTGGCCCCCCGCCAGGATCCCCACCATCTTCCGGGTCTTCCAGTTGGAAAATGACCGGCTCCTGCTGATGAAAAACTGTCTTGTGTCTTCGACGGGCAAGCGGGAAAACAGGGCCAGCCCCTCCTCATAGATCTCATATCCCACCTTAACCGGAGCCCAGGTCCAATGGCAGGCAAGGCCTGCCTCTCTGAAAAGCTTGGCCAGGCGAAAGGCGTGGTTGTCGGACCGTACGGGAACATTCAGGCCTGGACAGGAGTGAAAGCCTAAGTCTTTCGGCACTGACACTGCCTCCGCTGCCATGGTCTGGTTTACCTCCTGGAGGGCCAGGACGTCAGGCCTCTCCCTGAGGATTAAGTCGGCAAAAAGATGAAGCTTGTTTTCATAGTCCGGCTCGGCCAGACTGTGGGTGTTAAGAGTGATCAGTTTCATGGGATGTCTCGTTTCCTTTCTGAGGTATGTTGGAAGGGGCTCATAGCTAGAGAACATCATTAATATCTGATTTCAGGACGTCGGCTTTGGGGCCATATACGGCTTGGATGCCGTTGTCTTTTTTCAGAAGTCCCAGCGCTCCCTCGGCTTTCCACTGGGGAAGGTCTGCCACCTTGGCCGGATCTTTTACGGTGACGCGGAGCCTGGTCATACAGGCATCCACCAGGGTGATATTGTCTCTGCCGCCCAGAAGTCCGATGATCCTCTCCGCCTGGCTGCTGCCGCCGTTTTCCGAAGCCCGGCCTTGGTTCCCGCCGGCTTCCTCGTCAGAACCCTCATCGGTATAGTTGCCGAGGCGTCCCGGAGTCGCAAATTTCATCTTGCCGATCATCATGTAGGCCACCACATAGCCGATGGCAAAGAATACCGCCACGCAGATGACAAAGTTGATCAGATCCCCTGCCAGCCCTGCCTTCAAGGACATGGGAACTCTGGTGACAAACTCCAGATTTCCGAAGGAGTGAAGCCTCAGGTCGATGATTCCCGCCATGGCAAAGGCGCAGCCCTGAAGCACGGCGTAGACCACATACAGCGGAAGCGCGCAGAACATAAACATAAATTCCAGCGGCTCCGTCACACCGGTCAGAAACACTGCCAGCACGGTGGAGAAGAACATGGAGCGGTATCGGGGCTGTTTCTCCTTGTCGACTCTGCGGTACATGGCAAGAGCGATTCCCAGCAGAAGACCGGTGGCGCCGATCATCTGTCCCACCTTGAATCTGGCGGGGATCACATTGGTCATCAGCTCCGTGTAGGCCGCCGTATTGCCCCCATCCTTAAAGTTGATCAGATCCGTAACCCAGGCCAGCCACAGCGGATCCTGCCCGAACACCTGGGAGCCCGCATTGATTCCTGTCTGGATCGTGTAGGTTCCGCCGAAGGATGTGTAGTTCATCGGGATGGTCAGCATGTGGTGGAGACCAAAGGGAAGCAGAAGTCTCTCCAGAGTTCCGTAGATAAACGGAGCCAGCACCGGTGAGGTGGAGGAAGAGTTGGCGATCCACACGCCGAAATTGTTGATTCCCGTCTGAACCACCGGCCATACCACCGCCAGCACCATGGAGACGATAACAGACCACAGGATCACCACCATGGGCACGAACCGCTTTCCGTTGAAAAATGCAAGGGCATCCGGAAGCTTTCTATAATTATAATACTTATTATAAATAATTCCACCCACAAATCCGGAAATAATTCCCACAAACACGCCCATATTCAGTGCAGGCGCCCCGAGAACGGAGGTGAAATAGCCGTTTACCAGGATCTCCTGGCCAAAGAGGGTACGGGTCACGGCCTCGGGATCGTTTAACATGTCTGCCGTCACTCCAAACATGGCTCCGGTGATACAGTTGATCAGAATAAATGCGATCACCGCTGCAAATGCGCCTCCTGCCCGCTCTTTGGCCCAGGAGCCGCCGATGGCCACGGCAAAGAGGATGTGAAGGTTGTTGATGACCGCCCAGCCGATGTTCTCCATGGTGCTTCCGATCATCAGAATCATGTGGAGGTCCGCCCCTGCCATCTGTACCAGCTTGCCCAGGCTGATCATCAGTCCGGCCGCCGGCATGACGGCGATGACCACCATGAGAACCTTGCCCAGTTTCTGGAGAAAATCAAAGTTAATACCTGCCTTTGCAGACTTCTTTGCCTCTGTCTTGGCCCTGCCGCCCGCAGACCGGCTTGGTCCGTCCCCGCTCTCGGCCGCCTTTTTCCCGGATCTTTCCGTTCCGGGCTCTTCCTGCTGCGCCGAAACCACCTGGAGAACCGGACTCTTTCCTCCTTCTACATCTCCCTCCTCATACCGGAGCGTCTTCCCCTCCATGCCGCCGCAGACCAGGACAGGCGTGATGGGGTTGATATTCTTCTCCGCCAATGCCGCCAAATCCACCTTGGCGATCAGATCTCCTGCCTTCACCTTGTCTCCCGCTTTCACGAAGACCTCAAAACACTCGCCCTTTAACCCCACGGTCTCCAATCCCACATGGATCAGAAGCTCCAATCCGTCTTCCGTCCTAAACCCATAGGCGTGGAGAGTCTCCGCCACCGAAGCCACCTCTCCGTCCACAGGACTCGTAATCCTCCCGTCCGTGGGAATCACCGCGATGCCGTCGCCGATGATCTTCTGGGAGAACACCGGATCCGGAACCTGATCCAAGGCTACCGCTTTTCCTGTCTCCGGCGACAGGATCCTGATACCGGTACTGTCATCTCGTTTGCTGCTCATGTTTTCCTACCTCCTGTTCTTCACTCATCAATTCCCTGTTGACGATTCGCACCTGCTGCGCATCTTCCACCGCTGCGTCTGTCCTGTTGCATTATTTCTGCATGCAATATTCACGCAACTTGTTGCAACAAATATATCTCATTTGCATAATAATTGCAATCCCTTTTCTCTTACCCTACTCTTTTTCTCTATTTTATACAATATTTTTTCTATTTTTTTGTCTAAATCTTATAATTTACTTTTATATTACCCACACAAATCGCCTGCCCATCGCTTTCTTTATACTTATATTTGCACTGCATTGCATTTATTTGCATGAAACAGATTATATTTTCATAGGCAACGGCATTGACTTTTTTCCTATGATTCCCTACAATAAGGTTAATCAGCAGCAGATATTTACAGGAGGAGGTATCAGATTTTATGGCAGTTACCATCAAAGAAGTGGCGGCTCTGGCGGGAGTGTCCCCCTCTACCGTATCCAGAACCTGCAAAGACAATCCCTCCATCAGCGAAGAGACCAAAGAAAAAGTGCGCCGGGCCATGGCCCAGCTGGGATATGAGCCCGGCTTTTCTTCTCAGGGCAGCGGGCCCCAACCCTCCGCCCCCAGGACCATCGGCGTCATCCTGCCCCCGTCCCAGAAGGAGGCCTATGAGAATTCCTTCTATCTGGAGACCATCCGGGGAATCAGCCAGTTCTGCAGCGACCGCCAGTACATCAACACGGTGATCACCGGCCAGGACGAAGAAGAACTTCTCCAAGTGATCCGCAACCTGGTCCGCGGCGGCCAGGTTGACAGCTTCATCCTGCTGTATTCCAGGCAGCAGGACCCGGTGGCCGAGTACCTCTACAACGAGGGCCTGCTCTACGTGCTCATCGGAAAAGCCTACCAGTACGCCAACCAGACCGTCTATATTGACAACGACAATGTGCTGGCCGGGCAGGAGGCCACCGAATACCTGTGCCGGCTGGGGCACCGGAGGATCGCCTACTTAGGCAGTGACAGCAGCCTGATGTTCTCGGCGGACCGCAAGACCGGCTATCAGTTGGCTCTGACCGTCCACGAGCTGATCCCCAAGCCGGAATACTGTCTGGAGATCCCCACGATTCCGAAGGACACCCCCGAGACCATCCGCAGTCTGCTGTTAAGCCCGGACCGCCCTACGGCCATTGTCGTCAGCGATGACATCCTGGCAGTGGCCCTGGAACGGGTCTGCCTGGAGATCGGTCTGTCCATCCCGGAGGACTTATCCATCATCTCCTTCAATAATTCCCTGTTGGCCAGACTGACTTCGCCTCAGCTGACCTCCATTGACGTCAACTCCTGCCAGCTGGGCATCGAGGCTGCGTCCCAGATGATCAATCACATGGAAAATCCCAATTTGCTGGCCACCAAGATCATCGTCCCCCATCATCTGGTGGAGAGGGACAGCTGCCGGGCCTGGCGTGAGAGCTGATTCCCGCCGGAGCGTGTGGGAATCCGGACCGGTACCCTCCGCGGACAAGGGAGACACACGCCCCGAGTACCGTCTTTTCACGGCTGGCTCTGTTACCGTCCCTCGGCGTACATCTCTTATCCTGCCAACTTAGCCCCCAGTCTTTTACAGGCACCAAGGGCCGCCTCATCCGGCGTATTGTTGGCGATGACACCCTCACCGCCTGGGAGCACTGCCCCTGCCGCTTCCATCCTCCGGCACCACAGCCGCATCCACTCCCCGTCTCCCCAGTCGTAGGAGCCGAACAGCCCAATGGTCTTCCCTGACACCTGTTTCTCCAGGGCCGAGACAAAGGGCTCCATCTCACTCTCCTCTAACTCCTCGGATCCCATGGCCGGACACCCTAAAGCAAATCGGTCCGCATTTTGAAGCATAGAAATATCCGCTTCCCCCACTTCCATCGCTATCCCATGAGCTCCCGCCCCGTTGATTCCCTCTGCCACGGCTCTTGCCATGGCCTCCGTGTTCCCGGTTCCGCTCCAATAGATCACATAGATATCCTTCATCCCTGTTCCTCCTTCTCTCTGTCCTGTTTTTTCGGCCTCGAACCGCTGCCTTGCCAATTTTATTTCAGATTGCGGCGATCTCCTTCAGCGGATATCCCGCTATGACCTGCTCCATGGCCTGTTTTCGGGCCCGGTCATACCGTGCAAACACCTCTGCCGCCTGCTCCTGATTGTGATAGACCTTCCAATATTTTTCCAGCAGGCAGTTTTTGCCTTTGTTCCGGATGAATCCATCCACATCCTCCACCGGGTATTCCAGGACTACCCCCAGCTCATGGGGAAATCCCTGTCCACTTCTCACATACCGGTCATACTGCCCGCGGATCTGCAGAATCACAGCCGCCACGCCGGTATCCTCATATCCACGGCTCTTGAGAAACTGTTTTACCGGCTCCCTCTCCAGGTGCCCTCTCAGCTCTTCATATCGATAGAGCAGAAGAACCTCCCGCTTTCCCTGGTTGGAGAGCAGGATGCATAGAACACCGCTTCCCTTTAAGCTCTTCACCAGTCTGTTCCATGTCCCCCTCTCTGAAGACATGGTATTGGAAACCTTGATCCCTTTAAGCACAGGGGCACAGTGGCTTGCCACCAAAAATTTCAGCCTGGATTCCGGACTGCAGCCATCCAAAAACGCTGTCATTCTCTCTGCCGACATCTTCTCCATCTCCTTTTCGCTCTATCTTCTCCGGAAGACGGAAAACTATACTGTTAGTTTTTGCTAACTTATTTTTCAGGACATCTCTGACATCCGCTCTCCTCAACTTGCGGCAGCTGACAAATTGTGGTATGCTATCTGTATGTGTTTACTGAAACCACAAGGATAACCAGGGAAGGAATCTATCTATGAAAACAGGATTTGACAATCAGAAATACCAGATCATGCAGTCTGAACATATTCTCGAGAGAATCGGCCAGTTCGGGGACAAGCTGTACCTGGAATTCGGGGGCAAGCTCTTTGACGATTACCATGCCTCCAGGGTTCTGCCGGGTTTTACCCCTGACAGCAAGCTTCAGATGCTGATGCAGCTGGCCGACCAGGCGGAGATCGTGGTAGTCATCAATGCGGCTGACATTGAGAAAAATAAACTCCGCTATGATTTGGGGATCACCTACGACGTAGATGTGCTGAGGCTTACCCAGTCCTTTCGGGACAGAGGTCTCTATGTGGGCAGCGTGGTCATCACCCAGTACACCGGCCAGCCAGCCGCAGATACCTTTAAGGAAAAACTGGAGCGCATGGGGATCCGGGTATACCGCCATTACCGCATCGAGGGCTACCCCAACAACATCCGCACCATCGTAAGTGAGGACGGATTCGGGAAAAACGATTACATAGAGACCTCCAAGCCGCTGGTCATCGTCACCGCCCCGGGACCGGGAAGCGGCAAGATGGCCACCTGCCTGTCCCAGCTCTACCATGAGAACCGCCGGGGCATCAAAGCCGGCTACGCCAAGTTTGAGACCTTCCCTATCTGGAATCTGCCGCTCAAGCACCCGGTCAACTTAGCCTACGAGGCCGCCACTGCAGATTTAAACGATGTGAATATGATCGATCCCTTCCACTTGGAGGCCTACGGGGAAACCACGGTCAACTACAACCGGGACGTGGAGATCTTCCCTGTACTCAACGCCATCTTCGAGGGAATCTACGGTTCAAGCCCCTACAAATCTCCCACTGACATGGGTGTCAATATGGTGGGCAACTGTATCATCGATGATGAGGCGTGCAGAGAGGCATCCAGACAGGAGATCCTTCGCCGCTATTACCACGCCTTAAATCGGCTGGCCAGGGGGGACGGCTCCCAGGAGGAGGTATATAAGATCGAACTTCTGATGAAGCAGTCCAGGATCACTTCCCAGGACCGGAAAGTGGCCGTGGCTGCCAACGACAAGGCAGAGCAGAGTCAGGCTCCCGCCGCTGCCATCGAACTGCCGGACGGTCAGATCCTCACAGGAAAAACCAGCGATCTTTTGGGGTCCTCCGCCGCCCTGCTGCTCAATGCGGTCAAGGCTTTGGGACAGATCCCCGACGAGATTCATCTCATCGCCCCCTCCGCCATCGAGCCCATCCAGAAGCTGAAGGTCAACTATTTCGGCAGCAAAAATCCCAGGCTCCACACGGACGAGGTTCTCATCGCCCTGTCCATGTGCGCCGCCACCGACGAGAATGCCCAGAAGGCCTTGGACCAGCTGTCTAAACTGAAGGGCTGTCAGGCCCACACCTCAGTGATGCTCTCCAACGTAGACATCCACACCTTCCAGCGGTTAGGGGTGGAGCTGACCAGCGAACCGATCTTTGAGCACAACAAGATCTATCGGTAGACGTTGCCTTCTGTCACCGGATCCCTTCAGACTCAACGAAAGGGCGGCCGCAGCCGCCCCTTCTCTATCTTTCAACCCCTTCCTCAGCCATCGATGGAAATATAACGCTTCTCCTCCGTCTTCGGCAATGCCTCCTTCTTGGGAACCGTCAGCTTCAGGATGCCGTTCTCAAATCTGGCCTTGATCTCCTCTTGGGTCACATCCTTCCCCACATAGAAGCTCCTCTGGCAGGAACCAGAGTACCGCTCTCTTCGGATATATCTGCCGTTCTCGTCCTTCTCATCCCTGTCTCTGCTGCTCTGAGCCTCAATGGTCAGATATCCGTCTTTCAGCTCCGCCCGGATATCCTCCTTCTTAAAGCCGGGCATATCGATATCCAGCTCGTAGCTGCCTTCCATGTCCCGGATGTCCGTCTTCATCAGACTGCCGAACGCGGATGTACTCCGGCTGTTTCCAAAGGGGAATCCCTCCATAAAGTTATCAAATAAGTTCTCTCCGAAAATACTGGGCATCAACATGATCATCTCTCCTTTTTTATAAAAAAACTTTGTTTTATTTGTTATATATGTACTATATCATATGTTGTTAGCGCTGTCAAGAGTCGAGTGCTAAAAAATTGTGAAGTATTTGTGAATTACCTGTAAAACAAGACGTTTCCGGTTTTTCGAATGGCCCGGTCACTTCAACTTTGTACCTTTTCTGTACCTTTTTGGGAAAATACCATGATCTGGCCCTTTTTACCTGGCGATGGTACTTTTTATCCTATTTTCACATTCCCCTGTACCTCTTCCATTTTTTTCTGTATCTGGGAAAAGTCCAGGTGTGTGTAGATGTCCATGGTCACAGATATGTTTGCGTGGCCCATAATATATTGCAAAACCTTCGGCTCCAGTCCCGACTCCGCCAGC
>JAAWBS010000015.1 GCA_022792815.1 Hungatella sp. | reverse complement strand
TCATCCAGGTATAAGAAGAGCCCTATACATAGATATAGGGCTACAATGTCTTTTGTCCTGCATTGCGAAAGTATTGGTGTCATAATACAGTGTCGATGGCTGCACACTGCCAAAAGCAGAAATCAAACAGATTCCTGTCTATTATTATATAGAAAAAACACACAATAAGCAACATTTGAAATGTAAATTTTTCGTTAAGTATCTTCCGGCACAAACACACTTAATTTCCAGAAAGAAGTTGCGCCTCCACTCTGCCGGCGGCAAAGGCGGAAAGGATCAGTGCTAGGGATCACTCTTCATCACCCTGGCCTCTTTCGTCTGCCAAACCGCAGATGCCGTCCAAAACTCCCTCCATAATTTTCACAAGTTTATGTCTCTGGTAAGGCGGGTAATACTTGATCTTCTCCACGATTCCCGCCATCTCCGATATATCGAAATCGATCCGTTTTTCATCCAGGAGAGTAGACGTAGAGACCTTCAGCACCTTAGCGATCTCGCGGATCGTGAAGACGGAAACCATCGCCTTCCCGGACTCCAGACGTGCGATGCTGCTCTGAGATACGGCTACTGCCTCCGCAAGGACTCTCTGGGACATCCCCCGTTCCTCTCTCAGCTGCCTGATGCGTCTACCGATGCGTTCATCGCCTTTCTCTGCTGATATCTTTGCCATTTAGATCACCCCTGCTTTTCCTTTATTTGACAGTTTAACAATGGGGGCAGAGAATGTATAATGAGTAATTCGCATATGATATTTTCCAAAACGCATATTTCGTTGTGATAGCCCTGTGGACGAGTAAAAAAATAAAACTGTGACGCAAAAGTACCTCCCGATTCTATTGTTATAGCTTTACTCCGGATCTCGGGTAGATAGTATAACAAAATTTAAACTGCTTTACACTATGCCATCTTTTGAGGCACTTGTATCTCTTCAGTCATCCCCCTCAGTTCAACTGGGGATTTGCGATAGACCCTATTCAAGCGTATGTTGGAAAATGAGATACGGCAGATGTGAAAAAACGATAACAGCATGTAAATTTTCTGTGAACTTGATTAAAGAATGGCTCTGGGAGGTAATCCCGGAGCTGCTTTGTCTGCGGTACGAGCCTTCCGATTCGGAGGGGCTGTTTTTCTGGAAGTCTTGAAAAAGCCTTATTCAGTGGGTATTGACCTGGCTATTTAGATTTATTATAATGAAGCTACGGGAAAATGCAATATTTGACAATATTCCGAAGCGCGGAGCTCCTATACAGATATAGAAAAATGGCTTGTGTCAAAACAGATAACAGTCATATTAAGCGGATATATTATGCAGTGAATCCTTTGATTGAGAATGGGTATGAGGATCTGCTGCCATCTGCCTGATTTTGGAAGGGCGACAGGGTGCCCTATTTCCTTATAGATTTCGGATACACTATCTAAAAAAAGGAGATAGTGGCATGAGAATCTGTGAGGCGACCCAAGTGAGAATCGATCAGCTGAGAAAAGAGAGGAGACTGTCGGAATACGCACTGATCTACCAGACAGGAATGCCTGGTTCCACAGTGAAAAGTATTCTTCACGGAAAAAGTAAGAACCCGGGCATCGTCAATATCAAGAAGATTGCCGAAGGGTTGGGAGTAACCATGAGAGAATTTTATGATTCTGATATCTTTGATGAACTGGAATCAGAAGATTGACTGATAAAGGAGCAGTCGATATGGAAGGGACAGAGAGAGAGATTATGGAGACCGCCATGGAGGCAGGGCATATCCTGCTGGAAAACGGCGCTGAGATATTTCGGGTTGAAGAGACAATTGATCGTATTTGCCGGCATTACGGGGTAGAATCCAGTAATGCCTTTGTTTTGAGCAACGGAATCTTTGTCACCTTGGGCAGTGTCAGGGAAGAGACCTTTGCCAAGGTCCAGCACATTCCCGTAAGCGGCTCCCACCTGAACCGGGTGGCGGCGGTGAACCAGCTGTCCCGGGAGATCGAGGAGGGCCGATACACGATCAGAGAAGCGCAGAGGCAGCTGGAGGAGATCCGCAGGATGCCGGGAAAGACCAAGAGGATGCAGATCCTGGGCTCCGGCGTGGGAAGCGGCGCTTTCTGCTATCTCTACGGGGGAAATCTGCGGGACTGCAGTGCGGCGTTTCTGGCCGGTCTGCTGCTCTACGTCTTTGTGCTCTATGTCAGCGGGCCACATCTGAAGAAAATGATGTCAGGCATCGCCGGAGGCGCTGTGGCTACAGCCATCTGTATGGTTCTCTATGAGCTGGGAGTGGGACAGAGCCTGGATAAGATGATTATCGGCTCTATCATCCCGCTGGTACCAGGAGTGGCTTTCACCAACGCCATCCGTGACATTGCCGACGAAAATTATATCGCCGGGTCAGTCCGGATGCTGGATGCGCTCTTGGTGTTCTTTTGTATTGCCATGGGAGTGGGGCTGGTTTATACTGTAAGGCAGAGGATGATGTGGTAGGACGGGATAGGAAAGGATCATGATTGGACAAGTGATAGCGGCTGTGGCCGGAACTGTGGGATTTTCTGTGTTGTATAGTGTGCCTAGGGCCTACTACCCTTACTGCGGATTCATCGGAGGGGCTGGCTGGTTTTTGTACTGTCTGCTGCTGCCCTTCCGTTCTCCGCCGGAGGCCACTCTGTTTGCAGCCATACTGGTGGTGACACTGTCGAGAGTGTTTGCGGTGTGGGAGCGATGCCCGGTGACCATCTTCCTGATCAGCGGGATCTTCCCACTGGTGCCCGGAGGCGGCGTCTACTGGACCGCCTACTACATCGTAACCGGCGAAGTGGAGCTGGCGGCCAGGACCGGGTTTGCCGCCTTTAAGGTGGCGGTGGCCATCGTGCTGGCTATCGTGTTTGTGTTTCAGCTTCCCCAGAAACTGTTTGGAGCGAAAAAGAGGAGGAAACCATGATTTTAATCCGAGGAGGACGGGTGATCTACCCGGCAGAGAGAGCAGAAAAGAGAGGGGATGTGATTCTCAAGGACGGGAAGATCCATGCCATCGGTATCTTTGAGGACCCAGGAGAGTATGAGAGGGTCATCGATGCCTCCGGCTGTGTGGTGGCGCCGGGGCTGGTGGATGTCCATGTCCATTTCAGGGATCCGGGTCTGACGTACAAGGAGGACATCCATACCGGTGCGGAGGCGGCGGCGGCGGGGGGATTTACCACAGTGGTGTGTATGGCCAACACAAAACCCCCTGTGGACAGCGAAAAGCCCCTCCTCCATGTGATCCGGGAAGGAGAAAAGACAGGGATCCATGTGCTGGCCGCCGCTGCGGTCAGCGAGGGGATGAAGGGCGAGAGGCTGGTGGATATGGACGGGCTGAGAGCCCTGGGGGCCGCCGGATTTACCGATGACGGAATCCCTCTGATGGATGAGAAGCTGCTCTCGGAGGCCATGAGGCAGGCAGCCCTGCTGGATGTGCCCATCAGCCTTCACGAGGAAGATCCTTCCTATATTAAGAACAACGGAATCAACCACGGCGCCGTATCCGACAGGCTGGGGCTCTACGGTTCCCCGGCAGAGGCGGAGGAGAGCCTGATCGCCAGAGACTGCCGCATCGCCCTGGAGACCGGAGCGAAGGTGAATATCCAGCATATCAGCACGGCCAAAGGCGTGGAGTGGGTGAGGCAGGCCAAGGCACGGGGAGCCCGTGTGACGGCGGAAGTGACCCCCCACCATTTCACCCTGACGGAGGAGGCGGTGCTGACCTACGGCACCCTGGCGAAGATGAATCCCCCTCTGCGGACAGAGGCAGACCGGCAGGCTTTATTGGAAGGCCTTCGGGACGGAACCATCGATATCATAGCCACAGACCATGCGCCCCACAGCAGAGAGGAGAAGGAGAGACCTCTGACAGAGGCCCCCAGCGGGATCACTGGGCTGGAGACCTCCTTGGCTTTGGGGGTGACGCAGCTGGTGGGCGAGGGGATTCTCACCCTGCCCTGTCTGATGGAGAAGATGAGTCTCAACCCAGCCCGCCTCTACGGCCTGGACTGCGGCCGCATGGAGACGGGAGCGCCGGCGGATGTGGTGATCTTTGACCCGGAGGAGGAATTTGTGGCGGATACTTTCCGGTCTAAAGCGGACAACTCTCCCTTTAAGGGGTGGAGACTGAAGGGGAAGGTCCGCTACACGATCTGCGGCGGCAAAGTAGTCTACACGGGCCTATAGAGATGAGAGCCCGGGCGGATCAGGACAAGATTCAGACTGCCTGTGCGGCAGCAGAGCCATTGGCAGCCGGGTGTGGCCCGGAACAAATTTTCAAAGGGATGAGGAACAGATATGCACATTCAGGAACAGCATCAACCGGCAGCAGTCACCTGCTGCAGGGAATGTCTTACTGTGGATCAGGGGAAGGATTCTAAAAGAGAAGAGGTCTTACTCTTATCCGAGCACTTGCTGGAGATTTATATCAATGACCGGCCGGCGATGAATCTGGTCTGTGTGGCTGAGGACTTGACGGAATTGGTTTTGGGGCGGCTGCTGACCGATGGAGTGATAGAAGGAATCCGGGATATCGAGTCCCTCTCCCTGTGTGAATCAGGAAAAAGAGCAGACGTTTATCTGAAAAAAGAGGTTATGGGCAGGAGTGGTGAGAAGGAGCCGATAACTCCGCTTTCCTGGAACCCGGAGTGGATCTTTGGCCTGGAGAAGGAGTTTGAAGCAGACACCCCTCTCCACCAAAAGACCAGGTCCACCCACAGCTGTTTTCTGAGTGTGGGCGGGACCACACTGATCCGGTGTGAGGATATCGGCAGGCATAATGCCATGGATAAAGCCATCGGATATGCCCTGGGCATGGGGATCGATCTGGGACAGGCCATTGTCTATTCCAGCGGCCGGATCCCGGTGGACATGGCGGTGAAGGCCATCCGTGCCGGGATTCCTGTGCTGGCCAGCAAGGAGGCGCCGACTTATGAGGCAGTGGAAATAGCAGAGGCATACGGACTGACCCTGATCTGCCATGCGAAACATGGGAGGCTGCGGCAGTTTTCGGGGCCTTTCTGTCAGGATTTCTGCGGCGCAAAGAAATCCCTGTGACAGGTTCGAATCCTTGCGCTATATGGTAAACTATGTTATACTTGCAGTATCAAATTTAAGGAAAGGATGCGGATGATGAAAGCAGGAAAAGGAAGCCAGACAGCGGCAGCAGTCTGTATGGCGGTGCTTGGGCTTGCCGCCGCATACGGAGCGACTCCCCTGTATAACGGGATGAAGAATGCCGGAAAAGGTACGGCTGTGGACATCTCAGGGAAGAACGCCGAGGCGTACCAGGTGGACAGCGTGTGGCAGCAGCCGGGCGGAGGCTATCTGGTACATGCATCGTCGGAAGGATTCCAGAGCACGATACAGGTGGAAGTGCTGTTTGACGGAACCGGAGACCAGATTCAGAAGGTGTCAGTGCTGTCTCAGGGAGACACGGAAGGGATTGGAAGCAAGATTACCGAGGAGGGATTTGCTGCGGGATTTGCCGGAGTGAAAGCGCCTGTTCAAGTAGGGGACATGGACGCTGCCTCCCCCGTATCTGCCGTGGTGACAGGAGGTATGGTGCCGGCAGGCCCGGAGGGATCGGCGACGCTACCGGAATGGGACGCGTCGGACAAGTCCGCCGAGGCAGCGGCAGCCAAAGCTCTGTACGATTCCCAGATGCTTGACAGTTCCCTGGAGGGGCGTCCTCTCACTATGGCCATCGCCGATCTGTCCGCAGAAGAACAGGCCGTGGTACATATGACGCAAGCAGGACTGATCGAGGGGCCTGCGGCTCTCAGCGCGGCAGCCGAGACGACAGTGACCGCGGTGACCCCGTCTCCGGTAGACGGTGTGACAGGAGCCACCATCTCCTCCAAGGGAGCTGCCACGGCAGTGAACAACGCCTATTATTTCATAAAAGAAGAGCTGGGACAATAAGAGAAAGACCAAAACCGCAAGAATAAAAACGGAGCCTGGTCTCCCAGACTCCAAAAGAATTTGCATTCAGGCAGGTGATCTCTTTCGCAGTCCCTGCTTCTGCCGGTCCACAAACCAGCAGATCCCCATGCTCAGCTCCAGCAGCCCTACCATGGGGACGGCCAGCAGGATCTGGGACACTACATCGGGGGGCGTGATGAGCGCGGCTACGATGAAGATCAGCAGGATAAAGACACCGTGGAGGCGGCGGAATGCCGCAGGCTTTAAAAGCTCCAGTTCGGACAGAAGAAACACGGCCACGGGAAGTTCAAAGGCAGCACCAAAGCTCAAGAGCATGGTAGTGCAGAAAGAGACATAGCTCTCGATGGACACCATGGGAGTGATCTCCTCCAGCGAGATGCGGCTGAAGAACTGAAGGATCACCGGCAGCACCACATAGTAGCAGAACACAGCTCCGGCCACGAAGAAGATCAGACCGAAGAAGAAGGAGATCAGCACATAGATCTGTTCTCTCTTCAAAAGTCCTTTGGACACAAACAGCCAGATCTGCAGGGCAGAGACGGGAAAGCAGAAGATCAGCGCACAGATCAGGGCCAGCTTCACATACACCATGAAAAGCTCTGACGGTGAGATGTATACCAGATTCATGCCCGGGTTTAAGCCGATGAACAGCTGGATCAAAGAGGCCATATATTCATAACAGATCAGAGCGCCGATGATGTTGACTGTCAGAATGATGATCAGGCGTTTCCGGAGCTCTGCCAGATGTTCTACCAGAGTCCCGGTCTTATCGGAAGGCTTCATGCGGCCCTCCTTACGCCTGTTTGCTGTCACTGTCAGGTTTTGTATCGCTCACCATAGTGTTCAGTTCGTCGTTGACCGCCCGGGAGCCTTTCTTGAACTCCTGGATGGCCTCACCCAGAGAACGCCCGATCTGAGGCAGCTTCGACGGCCCGAAGATCACCAGGGCGATGATAAGAATCAGAATCAGTTCCACAGGACCTAATCTTCCAAACATAGTTTTCTCCTTTCCGAAGGTACAGATTATAATTTCATTATAAAGCCTGTAAGGGGGAAAAGCAACCGGATATTTGAGGGCCTGATGTTATCGCGCAGAGGACAGATGGATTTAAAATAAAATAAGGGAGTGAAGACAATGTCAGATGAGAAAAAAGTTGGTCTTCTGGAGCGCCAGATGACCAGACGGCAGTTTCTTAAGATTTCGGGAAAAAGCATCGCGGGGCTGACGGTTTCCGCCACCATGCTTTCCCTCTTTGGCTGTACCCAGCAGCAGGTGGATCAGGGCGAGGTCATGACATGGGCCATGCCCCAGGGCCTTCTGGTGGTCAATGCCGCCAAGTGTACCGGATGTCAGCGGTGTGAGATCAACTGCACCCTGACCAATGACAGAGTGTGTTCCACCTATATCTCCAGAGTGAAGATCGGAAGGAATTTACATATTCACGGAAAGGACGGCTTGTTAAACCGCAACTTCGTCTATTTTCCGGATACCTGCCGCCAGTGTAAGGAGCCTGCCTGCGGAAGCGCCTGTCCCCAGAAAGCCATCTATGCCGACGAAAAGGGCGTCAAGAAGGTGGATCCGGAGAAATGTGTGGGCTGCGGCGCCTGTGTGGAGGCCTGCCCGTGGCATATGCCTACAGTGAACCCGGAGACAGGAAAGTCCGGCAAGTGTATCGCCTGCGGCGCCTGTGTGGCAGGATGCCCTACAGGAGCGCTTCAGATCGTGCCGTGGGATGACGTGACGGCAGCAGCACAGGAAATCGTATAAGGGAGGGAGAAAACATGGCAGTATATGGATGGACGGGAACGCTTCTCCGTGTCAATCTGACCACGGGGGCGATCACCACAGAAGATTCTACAAAATATCAGAAATACATCGGCGGTATGGGATTCGGATACCGCATCATCTACGACGAGGTTCCGCTGGAGACACACCCCTATGACGAGGCCTCCAAGTTTGTCATGGCAGTTGGCCCTCTGACCGGCTCCGGCGTGCCCTGTTCCGGACGTATGAATATCTCATTTCTGTCCTCCTGGAGCAAGGGCTACTCCATACTGGATGCCCATATGGGAGGACACATCGGGCCGCAGCTGAAATACGCAGGCTACGATGCCCTGATCGTGGAGGGAAAATCCTCCGCGCCCGTATACTTAAAGATCGAGGACGACAAGATTTCCATCGAGAATGCCTCCCACATCTGGGGCAAGGGCACCTTTGAGTCCAATCGGATCATGACTGAGGAGTGCGGCAGAGAGTTTGACACCGCTGCCATCGGTCAGGCAGGAGAACACCTGGTCAACTATTCCACGCTGAACACGTCCTTCGGCAATTCCGGCGGTGCGGGAATCGGCGCCGTCATGGGAAGCAAGAACCTAAAGGGAGTTGCTATCCGCGGTACAGGCTCTGTGAAGGTGGCAGATGTGGCCAAGCTCCAGGAGCTGAACAACTACATGCTCCGCGACCTGATCGGAGCCAACAACAATCACAACGTTCCCGCAGTACCTCAGAGCTGGGCAGAGTACTCCTCTGTCAGCGGCAAGAACCGCTGGTCCGGAGCTCCTGGGCGGGCGTGGGAGAAAGCTCCCGGCGGCCCTATCGACACCGGCGAACAGCCCTGCGGAGACATCAACAAGATCGCGTACCGCTGCTTAAAGGGCGTGTTTGACTACGGCGAGGTGGCGGCTCACTACATCGTAAAACAGGGCGGCTGCTCCTCCTGCCCCATCCGCTGCTATACCGAGTATGAGATGGATCCTCTGGCGGAGTACGACCTCCCGGTCAATACCTCCAACACCTGTATGCCCGTTCTGTACGGAACCGATTTCTATCCCGACGGAGTCAAGGACTTCAAGTATGAGGGAGATGCCAGAGTGGTCATCAACGGCGCCAGCTCCCACGCCCAGGACGATCTGGGACTGTGGTGCAACTACGGCAACCTTTATCGGGAGTTTAAGTGGCTGTGTACCAGCGGACGGATCCACGAGTTTATCCCGGATGCAGAGTATAACAGCATCCCATGGCAGTGGCAGAAAGACGGGGATCCCCGGTTTGTGGTGGAGATTATGCGCCGGATCGCATACAAGGAAGGCGAACTGGCAGTTCTGGGAGAAGGAACCATGGCAGTGATGGAGAAATGGAACCTGGGCAAAGAATGGATGGACATGGTGTCCGCCAGCAACCAGAACGTCACCTACAACGGATACCCCAAACACCACGGCGCAGAGGACTCCGCTCAGATCGGTCAGCTGTTTAACCTGATGTACAACCGGGACTGTATGATTCACCATCTGACCAATGTGGCCCAGTCGGGAGCGCCCTATGAGGTGTCCAAGTCGGTCATGGAAGGATTCTTCGGAAAAGGCTGCTTTGACGCCCAGAAGAAGTACACCCCCATCAACGCCAACAAGATCAAGGTGGCCAAGTGGGCGTTCAACGGCAAGCAGCTTCACGACAGCGCCACGGTGTGCAACTGGATGTGGCCTATGACCCAGTCTCCATCCAAGGAGAGAAACTATGCGGGAGACTTGGACTTAGAGTCCAAGTTTATGAGCGCCGTCACCGGTGTGGACTACACCAGAGAGAGCCTGGAGTTTGACGCGGAGCGGATCTCCCAGATGCTGCGGGTCATGACTGCCATCTCTTTCAACATCCATTTTGGCAGCAAAAACTTGCGGGAGGACCACGATGCCATCCCGGCCTGGATTTTTGACAAGGAGCCGGACTTCAAGCCCTTCGAGGAGGGAACCATCAAGATGGACCGGGACGATATGGAGAAGGCGAAGGACATGTTCTATGAGGCCATGGGTTGGGATGTGAAGACAGGAATTCCCACCAGAGCCACCCTGGAAAAGTTCGAGCTTGGCGATATGGCAGACGATCTGGCCAAGAGAGGGATTCTTCCCCGTTAGATGGCAGGAAGGATGTGACAGATATGCTGTTCGGAAGAAGAAAGCCCGGCTTTGTCCAGGTAGAGAAGAGAGAGCCGGAGTCCCAGGCTTCAGACCATAGAGAGCAGGAAGCCATGCTGCCGGAGGATGGTCAGGCAGTGGGATCGGAACAAGGGGAAGAGAAACCGGAGCTGATGGCCTACCTGGCCGCGCTTCCCGACGCCGAGGACCCCTTCCCGGAGGCAGAAGAGGAGGCGGAAGAAGAGGAAGAACTGACTCCTGCCAGAGAGCTGGCCGACTATATCCGTATCCGCTCCGGCGCTGCCCAGGTGACTGCCAGGGCAGCCCTTCAGTCGGAGATCGAAGATTTTGCGGAGCGCATGGAGGCTCTTTCGGAGGATGAGAGCTGCAGGGACATCGCCCAGGCTCAGGGGGCCAAAGATCTCTATTATTATAGCAGAAACAACATGAGCGACAACTATGCCATGATCGCCGTGCTGGTGGAGGAGAAAGACCTGCCGGAGACCATCGCCAAGATGGTGCGGTTTAACTGCAGGACCTATCCCCTGCCTACTCCCATCACCTATTTTGAACGCCATCCCTACTACGCCAGCCTTCCCCAGATCGAGAGGGCCATAGATGTGCTGAAAAGAGAGTCTAAGTATGAGGATATCCAGGTATTTGAAAACAGTGAAGGCGTCCGTTACTTTTACGCCGAGGGGATCATGAGCCGGAAATACGCGAAAGCCCTGGCGGAAACGGAGGAATTTACAGACTGATGGAAGAGAGAATCGGAATCCAACTGGAAGAGGCTGTGGAGATCATCACCCAGGCCGTCAGGACCATAGAAGACAGGGAGAGAGTCACTCTGGCGGAGGCGGCCGGCCGGGTTCTGGCCGAGACCTGCTGCTCGGATATGGATAATCCCCCATTTGACCGCTCCCCCTTGGACGGCTATGCCTTTTGCAGCAGGGATGTGGAGCGAGCCAGTGAGGAGGCTCCGGCGGAGCTGGAGGTCACGGAGATCCTCTATGCGGGAAGCTGGTATGAGAGGGAGATAGGCCCCGGCCAGGCCGTGAGGATCATGACCGGAGCGCCGATTCCTCCCGGGGCAGACTGTGTGATCCGCCAGGAGGAGGTGAAGATCCCCCGGAATGACCCGAAGACGGTCCTGATCCCTCATCCCATGAAAGCCTACGAGAATTACTGCTTTTGCGGGGAGGACATCAGGAAAGGCGGCATGCTTCTGGAAAAGGGGACTTCTATAGGCTATATCGAGCAGGGAATCCTGGCCTCGGCCGGCGTAGGCAGCGTGACGGTATTCCGGAGACCGAGGATCGCCTTCTATGTAGCAGGGGACGAACTGCAGGTGCCGGGAGAAGAGCTGAAACCGGGCAAGATCTATGATGCCAATTACTGGCTGCTGTCAGGCCGGATGGCTCAGCTGGGCTGTCCCCCGGCGGTCAGCGGGATGATGGGGGACGACCCGGAGGCCGTGGCCGCCCGGATCAGAAGCGTCATCTCTCAGGTGGATATGGTCATCACCACCGGCGGTGTATCCGTGGGAGACAAGGACATCTTCCACCAGGTACTCCCCATCCTGGGAGCGGATCGGCTCTTCTGGAGAGTCCTCATGAAGCCCGGCACTCCTGCCATGTTCGCGCTCTTTGAGGGAAAGCCCATGCTTCATCTCTCCGGCAATCCCTTCGCCGCCGCCGCTACCTTAGAGCTTTTAGCCCGTCCGGCCCTGGAGAAGCTGACCGGAGACCGCCGTTTCAGCCAGACATGGGTGAGAGCGAGGCTGGCAGACCCCTTCCGCAAATCAGGAGGCCGCCGTTTCGTCCGGGGCCGCCTCGAGGATGGGGTGGTGACGCTGCCGCCCAAGGAGAAGCACGCTTCCGGTATGCTCTTTTCCATGAAGGACTGCAACTGCCTGGTCCAGATCCCGGCATCCCGGGAGCCTATGGAAGCAGGGAGTGAGGTGGAGGCGCTGATTCTGTGAGAAGGGAAGGCAGGACTGTACTATGTTTTGTTTTACCCGGTTAAGACTTCGTAAGATCCCGGATGATTCCGCAGATAATTCACATATATCGGTGATTTTCCTTGAAAAACCACTGGTTTTATGTATAATAGAATGAGTGGCCGAACAACGTGAAAATACAAGGAAAATAGAGGTTTTATATGATTAGTGCTAACAATGTAACATTGCGGGTAGGAAAGAAAGCATTATTTGAGGATGTAAACATCAAGTTTACGGAGGGCAACTGCTATGGCCTCATCGGAGCCAACGGAGCGGGCAAGTCTACATTTTTGAAGATCCTGTCAGGTCAGCTGGAGTCCACCACCGGAGACGTGGTGATCACGCCGGGGCAGAGGCTGTCTTTTCTGCAGCAGGATCATTTCAAATACGATGAATATCCGGTGCTGGATACGGTGATTATGGGAAATCCCCGTCTGTACCAGGTGATGAAAGAAAAAGATGCCATCTACATGAAAGAAGACTTCAGCGACGAGGACGGGATCCGGGCCGCAGATCTGGAGGCAGAATTTGCCGAGATGAACGGCTGGGAGGCCGAGTCGGATGCAGCTAACCTGCTCAACGGTCTGGGCGTGGACACAGAGCATCACTACACCCTGATGAAGGACTTGGTGGGATCCCTGAAGGTGAAGGTGCTCCTGGCACAGGCTTTGTTCGGCAACCCGGACATCCTGCTCTTAGACGAGCCCACCAACCATCTGGATCTGGATGCCATCGCCTGGCTGGAGGAGTTCCTCATCGGATTTGAGAACACGGTCATCGTAGTATCCCATGACCGTTACTTCCTTAATAAAGTGTGCACCCACACGGCGGACATCGACTACGGCAAGATCCAGCTGTACGCCGGCAACTATGACTTCTGGTATGAGTCCAGCCAGCTGATGGTGCGTCAGATGAAAGAGGCCAACCGGAAGAAGGAAGAGAAGATCAAGGAGCTGCAGGAATTCATCCAGCGTTTCTCCGCCAATGCCTCCAAGTCCAAGCAGGCCACTTCCAGGAAAAGGGCATTGGAGAAGATCGAGCTGGACGACATCAAGCCATCCAGCAGAAAGTACCCTTACATCGATTTCCGCCCCTTCCGGGAGATCGGCAACGAGGTCCTGACCGTGGAGAATCTGTCCAAGACCATCGACGGCGTCAAGGTGCTTGATGGCATTTCCTTCATATTAAACAGGGAAGACAAGGTGGCCCTGGTAGGCCCCAACGAGCAGGCTAAGACCGTGCTGTTCAAGATTCTCGCCGGAGAGATGGAGCCGGACGAGGGAAACTACAAGTGGGGGCTGACTACCACCCAGTCCTATTTCCCCAAGGACAACTCGGCAGAATTTGACAATGACGACACCATCGTGGACTGGCTGACCCAATACTCGCCGGAGAAGGATGCCACCTATGTCCGGGGCTTCTTAGGAAGAATGCTCTTTGCCGGGGAGGACGGCGTGAAGAAGGTGAAGGTCCTCTCAGGAGGGGAAAAGGTGCGCTGTATGCTGTCCAAGCTGATGATCTCCGGGGCCAATGTGCTGATGCTGGATGAGCCCACAGACCACCTGGACATGGAGGCCATCACCGCACTCAACAACGGCCTGATGAAATTCCCGGGGGTACTGATCTTCTCCTCCCGTGACCACCAGATCGTCCAGACCACGGCCAACCGCATCATGGAGATCGTAGGCGGCCAGCTGATCGACAAGATCACCACCTATGACGAGTATTTAGAGAACGACGAGATGGCCAGAAAGAGACAGGTATTTACCATCAATGTGAAAGAGGACGAAGAGCAGGAGGACTGACCTTCGAAGAAAGAGAGCAGCTCTCACCGGTTTAGACGGTGGGAGCTGCTCTTTACTGTTCCTCTATCTTTTTATCTGCATTCTGTATGAAAGTCTGTCCCTTTAGTCATGTTCACCGTCTCCTCCACAATATAGATGGGGCGGTCCTTCAGCTCCGTAAAGAGGATGGCAATATACTCCCCGATGATCCCCACAATCACAAACAAGATGGCAAACATGAAACAGATGAGTACCACGATGGTGGCATACCCGCTGGGAGCACCGCCTCTGGTCAATACGGTGTAGACCATCACGATTATCCCCAAAAGAGCGGCCATAATCCCCGCATAGATCCCCAGCTTCAAGGGAAGATTGGAAAAGCACACGATGGTGTTGACCGAGAACTGAAACAGCTTTCTCAAACTGTACTTGCTCTCCCCCGCCGCCCTGGGGCCTGCCTCATACTCCAGAGTCGTCCTGGGAAACCCTACGTTCTGCACATATCCCCGCAGAAACCGAACCTTCTCCCGATAGTTCCTCTTCAGCACCTGGGCCACTTTCCTTGAGACGGCAAAAAAATCGGAGGCATTGCTCTCAAACTTCACGTCGGAGAGCACATTGATCACCTTGTAGAACCCGGACGAGGCCAGATTCTTAAACCATCCTGCGGACTCATTGCTGGTCCGCACCATGTTGATCACCTCATAGCCCTCTTCGAATTTCTCCACGATACCGGGAAGACACCGGGGCGGATGCTGTAAGTCCGCGTCCATACAGACGATCCCATCGCCCACGCAGGAATCGATGCCCGCGATCATGGCTGCCTCGTGGCCGAAGTTCCTGGAAAAGCTGACCACCTTCACCCGGGGGTCCTTCTCCGCCAGTCCCTTGAGGATAAAGAGGCTCTTATCTCTGCTTCCGTCGTCGACAAACACAAGCTCGTAATCCCATCCCAGGCTCATAAGCACCGGATGAGTCTCCTTATAGAAGCGCTCCAGCACCGCCTCCTCATTGTACACTGACACCACCACTGATAATAATCTGTCCATATGTTACCCGGTCACCTCAATCTTGATATCGGAATGAGACGGCACCCGCTTTTCCTCGGGAGGAAGCTCCATGTAATCCCCGTACACTTCCCTGAGAACGTGATCCCACCCCTTGGGAACCATCAGCACCGTGTCCTCAAAGGGCAGGTCCACCGTCTCCCGGATCCACTCTTTTTCGAGAGTCACATAGAGGTAATCCGGCTGATAGTTGCTGTAATAGAAAAGATGGCTTCCCTTCTTATTATATTTCACCGCCAGATTGTGCTGCATCCCGCGGATGGTCTTCATAGGCAGGTGTCTTCCCACAGCCGCCAGAACCCGGACTGCCAGCCTTCCTGCCATGCCGTATTTATCATAATCGATCTGATACCTGTGGCCCATGGCCATACCGTAGATCACGGTGTGAAGTCCTTTGACCCATGCGGCTTTCACCGGACAGACCGGCTGGTCATCCAGGATGAACAAGTCCACCCACAGGTGATTCAGCCTGCCTCCATAGTACTCCGTCTCCGGGCTGTCCTCCTTCACCCTGCTGTCTAAGTACACGATCCGGGGGGTAAAGTCGTAAAATGCTTCCCCTCCCCGCAGCTGATGAGGCTCCAAAAGCTTCATCCGTCCGGGCAGCTCTCTCCTGGCCGCCTTGGCAAATTTTTCGTAGTTCTCCCGGGTAAATGCCACATCCCCATCGTCATCCCAGGGGATAAAGCCCTGATGGCGGACCGCCCCGATGAGAGTCCCCGCGTCCAGACCATAGGTGATGCCGTGAGCCCTGCAGATGCGGTCGATCTCTTTCAGGATCTTTAAATTGGCCTGGTGAACCGCGGTCAGATCATATCGCTTCTCCATCACACATCCTCCCGGGCCCTCTCCACGGCTTCCGTTATCATCTTTGCCATGTAATCGATCATCTCGTCTGTCATCCCCGGGTATAGTCCGACCCAGAAGGTGTCCCTCATGATCCGGTCCGTGGTCTCAAGACTGCCCGCGATCCGGTATCCCTGGCCGCTTCGACGCATCTGGTCAAAACAGGGGTGTTTGGTCAGGTTTCCGGCAAACAACATCCGGGTCTGAACCCCTTTCTCCTCCACATACGGGACCACTCTGCCCCGGTCTGTGCCTTCCCGGCAGGTGATGAGAAAGCCGAACCAACTGGGTCTGGCGTGCTCGGCCGCCTTAGGCAGGATGATCCTGTCCTCAAGCGGCTCCAGACTGTGGTAGAGACGATCAAAGTTGTGCCGGCGCCGCTCCACAAAGGAAGGGAACTTTTCCAGCTGAGCGCAGCCTATGGCGGCCTGCATGTCTGTGGCCTTCAGATTGTATCCGAAATGGGAGTACACATATTTGTGGTCATACCCCAGGGGAAGCTCCCCATACTGGCGGTCAAAGCGGTGCCCGCACAGGTTATCCCGGCCGGACGGGCAGACACAGTCCCGTCCCCAGTCCCGGAAGGAACGGATGATCTTGTGGAGCAGGGGATTGTCCGTGTAGACTGCGCCCCCTTCTCCCATAGTCATATGATGGGGCGGGTAAAAGCTGGAGGTACCGATATCCCCGATGGTTCCGGAAAACCGCTCCTCCCCCTCCATGATGTAGGTGGTTCCCAGGGCATCGCAGTTGTCCTCCACCAGCCACAGACCGTGCTTCTCGCAAAACGCTTTTACCTTCTCAAGGTCAAAGGGATTGCCCAGAGTGTGGGCCAGCATCACGGCTTTTGTCTTCTCCGAACAGGCCTCTTCCAGTCTGTCGGTATCGATGTTGTACTGAGGTATGGTCACATCCACAAACACCGGCACTGCCCCGTACTGAATCATGGGGGTCACGGTAGTGGGGAAACCGGCGGCCACGGTGATGACCTCGTCCCCTCTTTTTATCTGGCGCTCCCCCAAAAGCGGGGAAGTCAGGGCCATAAAAGCCACTAAGTTGGCGGAAGAACCGGAGTTAACCAGGGAGCAGTACTTCACATGAAGATACTCTCCCAGCTTCTTCTCAAACTCTTCCGTGTACCGCCCGGAGGTCAGCCAAAATTCCAGAGAGCTGTCCACCAGGTTCATCATCTCATGTCGGTCATACACCCTGGATGCGTAGGGAATCCTGTCCCCTTCTTCATAAGATTTCTTCTGATGAAACCGGTCACAGTACTCTCCCACCAGCTGCAGGATCTCCTCCCTGGCCTGGGCCTCTGTCTTCTGCTCAAACATATCTGTCCGTCCTCCCTTATCTGAAAAATCGTTCTATCTGCAAATCCATCATCGAAACCACTTCTTCGCCCCGCAGCCAGGCCTTGGACCACTCTACGGTCCACTCCACCGCCTGTCTCACGTCAAGGCGAGGCTGCCAGCCGAAGACCCTCTTCACCCTGGAACAGTCCAGCCTCAGGAAGCTGGCCTCATGGGGTCCTTTGTCACTGCGGTCCACCCACCTTATGTCGTCTCCCCATGCCCGGCAGAACAGATCCGTCAGCTGTCCCGTGGTGACACAATCCCTGTCGTCCGGCCCCACATTGTAGTATCCGCTGTATCCGGGATCTTCATACTGTCTCATGGCTATGGTCAGATAGACATACAATGGCTCCAGCACATGCTGGTAAGGTCTGATGGAGCTGGGATTTCGAACCACAATCTCTCTCCCCGCTGCCGCCGCCCGGACACAGTCGGGGATGATACGGTCCTGGGCGAAATCACCGCCGCCGATGACATTGCCCGCCCTCGCCGTAGACACCCTGCAGCGCCCGTCTCCGAAAAAGGACTTGATGTAGCTGTGGGTCACCAGCTCCGAACAGGACTTGCTGTTGGAGTAGGGGTCGTAGCCATCCAAGGGGTCGCACTCCCGATACCCGTACTCCCACTCCCGGTTCTCATAGACCTTGTCCGTGGTAACATTGAGGCAGGAGACCACCGACGGGGTCAGCCTCACGCACTCCAGCATGTGAACCGTGCCCATGACATTGGTCTCATAGGTGTACACCGGCCTCTGATAGGAATCCCTGACGATGGGCTGAGCCGCCAGGTGAAATACGACCTCAGGCTGAACCCGTTCAAATATCTGTCTCAGATGATTCAAATCCCGGATGTCTCCTGTGACACTGTCCATGGTCTCCTCCAGCCCTGCTGCGTCAAACAGGCTTGGGGAGGTAGGCGGCTCTGCGGCATAGCCTGTGACACTGGCCCCCAGCCCGGTAAGGATCCGACACAGCCAGGCCCCCTTAAATCCGGTGTGTCCGGTTACCAGGACTCTCTTCCCCCGATAAAATTCACAAAATGTCTCCCAGGTATCTCTCATCTCATAGGCCTCCTAATTATTCCATATCTTCCAGGGCGCCTGACCGCTCTGCCAAAGCTCTTCCAGCTTCTTCATCTCTCTCTGAGTGTCCATGCACTGCCAGAAGCCGCTGTGGTGATAGCTCATCAACTGCCCCTCTTTTGCCAGGCGCTGCATGGGCTCCTGCTCAAACACCGTAGTGTCGTCTCTCAGATACCCGAAGATCTCCGGGTTCAGCACCATGAATCCTCCGTTGACCATACTGGAATCCATCTCCTTCTTCTCCCGGAAGGAGCGAACCTGCCCGTCCTGACCGATGTCCAGGATCCCTTTCATCTGGGCGATGCTCACGGCGGTTATGGTGGCTGTCCTGCCGTGTGAACGGTGAAACTTAAGCAGAGCATGGAGATCCACATCACAGACCCCGTCCCCGTAGGTCAGCATAAATGTCTCCTCTCCGATATAGGGTTGAACACGTTTTACTCTTCCCCCGGTCATGGTGTTCAGTCCCGTGTCCACCAGGGTCACCTTCCACGGCTCCGAGTAATTGTTGTGAACCTCCATCTGATTGTTGGACAGATCAAAGGTCACATCCGAGGTGTGGAGAAAATAATCCGCAAAGAATTCCTTCACCACATACTGCTTGTATCCCAGGCAGATGACGAAATCGTGGAATCCGAACTCCGAGTAATATTTCATAATGTGCCAGAGGATCGGCTTCTCCCCGATCTCGATCATCGGCTTTGGTTTCAAGTGGCTCTGTTCACTGATCCTGGTACCCAGCCCTCCGGCTAAAATCACTACCTTCATCATCTTGCTCCTTTTCTCATTGGCGGAAAATGTTCCATTTGTTTTCTTTCAGGATCTCCAGGGCGGACCGGACTGCCTGCCCTGACTCCGGCCTGTTCATCCGGTACTCAAAGCTCTTGGCTAACTCCTCGTCGGTCCGGTTCTCAAAATCCAGGGCGATCTGTGCCCGAAGCTGACACGCCTGTTTCCGGTAAGGCATCTTTTTCAGCTCCTCCATGGTAGTATACCCGTTTCCGGCCAACAGGGCAACCACAATCACTGCCATGACCGCCTTCGGAGAAACTTTTTTTCCGGCTTTGGCCCTCTGTCCGGTCTCCCCTTTCTGCCCTCCGTCTCTGCAGAACCCTATCTTCTGCCAAGCCAGGGCAAACGTCAAAAAGATACCGAAGATTCCCACCTGAAACTGCAGGGCATATCGGGAGGACATGCCGTACTCCTCATTCAGAAAGACCCATCTGGAATACAACACCAGCAGGTGGTTCAAGATCCCGGCAGCGGTCAGCATCAGCGGAAAGACTGTCTCCTCATACAGACGGCAACGAAGCTGCAGCCAAAACGCCAGGCCATAGGCACCTATGACCAGCCCTCCCAGGATCAGATACGGCGCCTGGGAGGAAAACAGGGCCTGGGCGCATTCGCCTCCGATGGCCATGGAGGCGAACGATTTGACAAAAAACCGGATCATATACCCGGGGGTGTCGAGAAACTGCCTCCAGAAAGGCACTCCCACCACCACGCCCACTTTCTCCGTCACCTGGGCATTGCTCCACATGTACAGCAAAAGAGGAATCAGAGCAGAGATCCCGTAAAAGATATACGCTCTCTCCCACCGTCCCTCCCTGTGCCTCACGAGAAACAGCTTTAAACCGTAAGTCAGCCCCAGAACCACTGTGTAGATCGCGCAGTAGGGCCCTGCCACAGCCAAGGTCAGTATCCACGGAAGCCCAAGGCACCAAAAGCGGTCTCCCTTCCTCTCATGTCCTGTCCACAGCCGCTCCACCACCAGGTAATGACAGTAAAATCCCGCAAATGCCAGAAAATGGATCCAGCCGCTTCCGTTGATCATCATCTCCCATTTATTCAGGCTGAAAGCGACCGCCATCAGGCACAGACACCAGATTCCGCGGATCTTCTTTTGGATGCAGTAAGAGACCAGAAGCACTGCCGACAATCCCAGAGAAAGGATCCCCAGCATTTGATCAAACCGGATTCGATAGTCAAACCATGTAGTATTGATAATTCTGGCCCCATAGTTTAAGGGGATCCTGGTCAGCACGTCCCCCACCAGAAACTTGTCCGGATTCCACACATCCGGCAGGTAGCTGTTGACCAGGCGGATATAGTCCGAGTACACCACGTCCACGAAGGCGTTCTTCACATACCACACGCAGAATATCACGCCCAAAAGCGGCAAAAGATAGTACCATCTCCGGTTACTCATAAAGTCTTCCTCTCTAATCTGCTGTTATTTCAACCATCATGGAAAACCGTTTCTCCCCTCTCTGTTCCTGAGCGTCTTCCAGATAGAAATTATTCTCGAAATCAAGTTCTACGATATTATAAGGTCTTGTCTTCAGTTCTACGTAGGTGATATTCTCCACGATGTCCACCTCCTGAGCCAGTTCTCTGTCCATATAGATCTTCGACTGTTCCTCCCCGTCCATGGTCCCGGGATACATCAGCCGCAGCCCGATGGTCCCTGTACTTCCCGCCATGACCCGGATCTTTGCGCTCTCATCCATCCATCCGTCCTTATAGTACCCATAGACGGATTCACATTTTAAGCTCCGCACCGCCTCCGTGATATCCTGGTAGCTGTAAAATGCCGGTTCCTCCCGGATCACCAGCATGTTGTTGGCCACCTGCCCAAAATCATGGATACTGTCCACGAAGAACACCTCTGTCCCCTCTGCCTTCCTGTCCTTGTCAAACACCTTAAAAAAAGCATCGGCATAAAAGTCACTGACTCCATAGGTATTTTTGAGAATATAGATCTTTTTCCCGAATATGGCCGGACCGTACTTCTCGTAAGTCTCTTCTGCCAGGGAATTGTACTGCTGCTGGCTGTGCCAGAAATAAAGGTTGGGGTACTTGCCCCGGTAGTAGGTCTCCACGGGGATCATGAGAGCCGTGGAGACGATCACAAGAGCCGTGCATGCTATGGCGCACCGGTAATCCGGCAGGCGGCGCACCGCCTGTTCCTGCTTCTTTGCCGGCGGCCTGGCGATGACACCGCACATGTAGGCCAGCCACAGCCATGCCCCGGTCATGGACACATAGACCCACCTCACCTCCACCCGGATGGTGACGCTGGAGCAGGCGATGCAGGCTCCGATAAAAAGGAAAAACAGCAGACTGTTTTTCAGGATGGACGCTCTCTCCCACTTATTTTTGACGATCTTCACCACATAGGCGGCCAGAATCCCCAAAATCACCAGATCTGCCGCAACCGCAAGCGCCTTGACCCACAGAGCGGTCTGCCGCCATGGCACCCCGCTTAAGTGTTCCGGTCCCATGTTGATCCCAAACAGGTACAGAACCTGGTGGACGGCAAACAGGACCGCCTGCCTCAGATTCATGGTATCTGCCACGTCCGTGCCGCCGGTTCCCGCCGGAGACAGCGTGCCGATGGTGATCAGACGGATCAGCAGCAGCAGGCAAAACACCCCTGCAGGCAGCAGCCAGTCTCTCACCTTTCGGCTTCTTCTCATGGCGAGAGCCGCATAGAGCAGGGGAAGAAGCACCATATATCGCTCGTGGATAAAGCACACCGCGAAATACAGACCGCAGGCCGCCCAAAAAAAAGGCCTTCTTCCCGGCTCATTGACATATTCATAGAGACACCAGAGGATCCCGACAGCCGTCCACAGCGCCATGGTCTCCATCAGGCCGTAGACCTGGGAGATCTGATAGTAGGACATCCGGGAGAGCAGGTAGAGGATACCGCACAGGAAACTGATGAGCCGGTTGCCCGACAGTCTCCTGGCAAACCGGTACACGGTGTAGGCCACCATGGTGTTGAGCACAATGTTGATGGGGACAAACCAGGTCACATGGTTTCCCACCAGCGCCAGCTCCAGGTAAGCCGCCAGATAGTAGAGAAAGCGAAACCTGGTGCCTCCCACGGGAAACACAAACTCCCTGAAGCTCTGTTCTCCATAGCAGGACCACAGATACAGATCATCCATAAACAGTCCCCTGATCTGAATCCCCCCGTTGACAAGGAAACCGAAGGCCAGCAGAAGCCCGGCCGCAATGACCTCGTCTTTCCATCGATACTGCCACATACCGGTCTGTCTTTTCTCCATCCCCTTCTTTCCTCCAGGCTCTTAATCGTAATATTTTCCGGCCAGGCCGTATCCCCTGGCCCAGAGACCAGCCAGCCAGCGGGGCCAGACACGCCGAAACATCTCAAGCTCTTCTCTCTCTCTGCGGCGGTCCTCCATGCAGGCTTTCGTGGCCGCCCCATCGTGGATCCGATAGTACAAAAGAGGTTTCTCCCGGCACACAAACCGCCCCGGCAACACCGCCAGCCGCCTCATACAATCCCAGTCTAGGACAAAATCCAGCTCCCGGGAGAACAGAGGCCTTGGCATCTTCTCCTTCCGATAACTGCAGGAAGGGCACATCACCGGGTTGCCTAGGAGCAGGCCGCTCTTCTTTACTGCCTGCAGATGACACAGCCCGGTCAGTCTCCACGGAAGGCGCAGCAGCTTCTTCACAACCTCCACCGCGCCTCCACGATTCCATGTCCCCTTCTTTATGAGAACCCCGTCACTCATGAACACGATCATATCCGGCCACCGCTCATAAGCCGCGGCCAATTCCTCCACATAGTGTCTGCCGTAGAGGTCGTCCTGATGGGCGATGGTCACAAACATGCCTCTGCCTGTCTCCAGGGCAAAATTCCAGTCATGGCCGATGCCCTTTCCGCCCTCCCCCACATACAGGGGGATGTCATATCGCTCCAGAAGCCTCTCCAGCCACAGGCTGGGGGTAGACGTGGTGCAGACGATCTCCGTGGCCATGGTCTGACCTTTCAGAGATCGGATACAGGCCTCCAAGTAGGGAGACTGGCCGTAAGCACAGATAACAAAAGTGTGAAATCCCATAGCTCTGACCTTTCCTAAAAGAAATATTCTTCCAGCATAAGGCACAGGGCGTGATAGACCGGAAGGTGGAGCTCCTGGATCTGAAAGGTCTCCTTCTCCGGCACGATCACCGCCGCATCCGCCATCTGTGCCAGCTTCCCTCCGTCTCTCCCCGTCAGGCCCACGGTCTTCATCCCCTTTGCCTTGGCCGTCACCACGGCATAAGCGATATTGTCCGCATTGCCGGAGGTGGAGATCCCCAAAAACACGTCTCCTTCCTCCCCGTAGCCGTAGACCTGCTGGGCGTAGATGAGACGTCCGTCCACGTCATTTAAGAAGGCAGTGGACAGTCCGGGATGGCCGGAGAGGGCGATGGCCGGAAGGCCTCCCTGAAGCTTTCCCGCAAGCTGGCTGCCAAGCTCTCCCCCCGCCTCTCTCAGTCTCTCTGCCATGGCCTCCGGCACTTCCCGCCTTTTCACAAAGCCTTTCATCAGCTCTCCTACGATGTGCTCCGAGTCCGCCGCACTTCCCCCGTTGCCCGCCACCAGAAGCTTGTGTCCCGAGGCAAAACACTGTCTCAGGATCTCATATACCTCCAGGATGGAGCCTTTCACCGGTTCCAGAGCCGGATACCGCCTCAAAAGCTCCTCCAGATAACTCATCTCACTCATGTCCCTCTGTCCCTTTCCGGATAATATATTCTGCTGCGTCCACAAGAGTTTCCGCGTAAAAATCATAAAATGGCTCCTCTCCCAGATCCATGGATTTCTTCTTCTCCCCGGCTCCGTACCCCGTGCTCACCAAGATCCCCGGGATCCCGAACCTGTGTCCTGCCTCCACATCGATCCGCTTGTCCCCGATCATGTAGGAGCAGCTCTTGTCGATGGCATACTGCAAGGCTGCCGCCTCGAACATGCCGATATCCGGTTTCCGACAGCGGCACACTTTCTTGTAGGCTCCGATTCCGTGAACCGGATGATGGGGGCAGTAATAAAACCGGTCAATCCATGCGCCTCTCTCCAAAAGCTTGCTGTTGAGATACTCGTGAAGCCGGTGCATCTGATCCGGCGCATAATATCCTCTGGCGATGCCTGCCTGATTGGTCACCACTACCACCCGAAATCCGGCCTGCTTAAGAAGGGCGATGCCCTCCGCCGCACCTGGCAGCACCACCAGGTCCTCCGGCCGGTGGAGGTAGCTCACCTCCTCGTTGATGGTCCCGTCTCTGTCTAAAAAGATTACTTTTTCCATAGCCTAATCCTGCAGATGAAATTCATATTCGCCGTTTTGCATATGGACCTTTACGGCCTCATAGTTCCAGCGGTTCTCGTCCGCGGTCCACGCCTGGGCTCCCCTCAGCTCGAAGTTCCAGTCTGCCAGCTGTCCCCCTGCCGCCTCCATCCGGGCCGCCACCTTGTGCCTTACATTGTAGGGGCAGTACATCAGAAGATATCCGCCGCCCCCTGCTCCCAGAAGCTTTCCTCCCAGGGCCCCGGCCTTTAAGGCCTCCTCGTAGAGCTCATCGATCTGTGGATTGGTGATCTTGCTGCTCATCCTCTTTTTGCTCTTCCAGCCGTAGTCCAGCAGTCTCCCGAAGCTGTGGAGATTCCCCTTTAAGAGCTCGTCCTTCATGGCATAGGCCAGGGCCTTCACCTCGCACATAGCCTCGAAGGGGTCCTTCTTTTTATAATTGTTCACCTGGTCCTTGATGATATTGGCGGACACATGGATCTTGCCGGTGTAGCACAAAAGCAGGTTGTACTGCAGCTCGTGGATGATATCCTTCTTGATCCGAAGAGGGTTGACCACCACATTGTTTCTCCCGTGAAACTCGATAAAATTGAACCCGCCGAAGGTGGAGGCGTACTGGTCCTGGTATCCGCCGTCGATCCCCAGTTCCTCCCTCTCCACCTGGTAGGCCAGATCCGCCATAGCGTATCCGTCCAGTTCCACGCCTTTCCATCTGGCCATGGCTGTCAGAAGCGCCACCATCACCGTGGACGAAGTCCCAAGTCCCGAGCCGGGAGGGGCATCGCACTGCAGATACACCTCGCAGCCCCGATTGATCTCCATGGCGTTTAACGCCGCTGTCACCAGGTCCAGCCTCCCGTCACAGACATAATTTTCCCTGACATGGTATTTCACAGTCATATCGAAATCAAGGGAGTGGACGATAATCTGGTCATCCTCCCGCGGCACGATGGAGCAGTACGCGTATTTATTAATGGTGCTTCCGATGACAGCGCCCCCCTGCTCCTCGCAGAACGGAGCCACATCGGTGCCGCCGCCGCCGAAACTGACTCTCAGCGGGGCTCTTCCCCTGATTACCATGTAAGCACTCCTTTCTCCACATCCTCCATAAACCGGTAGTAGTCCTCCGGAATTCCGATATCGATAAAATATCCGTCATTGACAAACCCGCCCAGACGCTTGCCTCCTAAAAGCCACTGAGGGATCATATCATGCTCCAGCGATACCTTACCCTCCGGAATCTCCCCGATCAGCTGTCTCGTCATCAGATAGACCCCGCCGTTGATGGTCCCCGGTTTCGGCTGGGAGGACTTCT
Organism: Hungatella sp.; assembly: GCA_022792815.1. Classification (GTDB taxonomy): domain Bacteria; phylum Bacillota; class Clostridia; order Lachnospirales; family Lachnospiraceae; genus UBA3402. The sequence goes on along the minus strand of JAAWBS010000015.1, from coordinate 497 downwards.
CATTGAATCCCGTAAGCCTGCCGTCCCTCAGCACAGCCTGGCCGTACCGGGAGATGTCCTCCACCTGCCGAAGCACCAGAGCCATGTCCAGGTCCTCTTCCTCCATCTGCCGGGTCAGACGGTGATAATCTATCCGGTAGAACGTGTCCGCGTTCAGCACCAGGGCCCGCTCCCCGACCATGTGCTCCGCCGCGTTTCTGATGGCTCCCCCGGTGCCCAGGAGAGTCTCCTCGTAGGCATAGGCACACGCCACGCCGAACCCTCTCCCGTCTCCGAAATATTCTTCCACCATGGAACCTTTGTATCCCACGGCAAAGATGATCTGATCGATGCCCTGTTTGGCCAGCTCCCGGATCACATATTCCATAAACGGTTTCTCCTGAATGAGAGCCATGGGCTTAGGGCGGTCGCTGACCACACTGCGAAGTCTGGTGCCCAGGCCGCCTGCCAGTAAGATTGCCTCCATATTCTTGTCCTCGCTCTAAATGTTCACTCTA
>JAAWBS010000014.1 GCA_022792815.1 Hungatella sp. | reverse complement strand
GGCATCGGTCATGGGTGCAACTCTGGCCACCAAGCGCTCCTCCGCAGAGCGTCTGTCTCCCGGCGTAGACCCCAACAAGCTGGTGGTGGTTCCCTACGCCAACCCGTTCAGAACTTATCCTCTGGCCAATGACTATGAGAAGTTCAAAAAGCTGGTGGAGGAGAAGAATGTGGACTGCTACATCGTCAACACCGGTGATTTCATGGGCAAGAAGGTAAAACCGGCTGACACTCTGGGTATCCTGGAGGCCATCGTGGAGGGCACTGCTTCCTTCCATCAGTGGGGTCCCTTCTCTGACATCGAGATCATGGATTGGGAAGGCTTTGTGCCGGATATGAATGATCCGGAGTATGTAGGTCAGCTGAAGGCACGTATGAATGACCGTGTCAATGAGATCGAAGAGTTTGCCAAGGCAAAAGAGGGTTATGACAAACTGCCCGAGGACGCTCTTGCTGCTCTGAAGAAAGTGGTATCTGAGCTGAATTAATGAACTTGTAATAAGGGACGCGGTTTGCTGCCGCGTCCCTTTTGCATCCTATGACGGGCAAGTGCTTTGTATGGGATTTTGTGAAAAGATGCACAAAATATCAGTGCCATAGCCCTGGAAGAATTCACAAAAACCAAAAGAAATGAAAAAAATACTGACATTTTTCCGAATAAGATGGTAAAATATAGACATAATGAGGAGTAGAGGACAGCCACATGGATGGAAGAAAGGATGAGCGGATTGTTCGGAAAAGGAGAGTATATTGTCTATGGAACGACCGGGGTTTGCTTGGTGACGGATATTACCACCATGTCTGCCGGTAATTTGGCCCAGGAGCGGGAGTATTATGTCCTAGAACCTGTGGGGGTAAAGGGAAACCGGATCATGACTCCGGTGGAAGGCAACAAAAGCATCCTGCGGCCGGTTCTGTCAAAGGAGGAGGCCTACTGCCTGATCGATGAGATCGGAGAGGTGGACGAACTGGGGATCCTAGATGACCGGCAGAGGGAATCAAGATACAAAGAGGCCTTAAAAACCTGTGACTGCCGTCAGTGGGTGGGCATGATCAAGACCCTGTATTTCCGCAAGAAGGACCGGATGTCCCGGGGCAAGCGGCTGACGGAGGTGGACGAGCGTTATCTGAAGAAGGCGAAAGAGAATCTGTACCGGGAGCTCTCCATCCCGCTGAAGATTCCGGCAGAAGAGGTGGAACATTTTATCATGGAGCGGATCGGGGGAGAAAGATCTTGACAGAAACCGGTTTATGGGATATGCTGACAGCGGTGATGAGAGATGGAAAAGATCGTCCGACAGGGACTTTTGTATGATTTTTATGGAGAACTTTTGACGCAGCATCAGCGCAGGGTCTATGAGGACGTGGTGTTCAACGACTTGTCTTTGAGCGAGATCGCCCAGGAACAGGGGGTGACCAGACAGGGAGTCCATGACCTGGTCAGGCGGTGCGACCGGATTTTGGAGGGGTATGAGGAGAGGCTTCATCTGGTAGAGAAGTTCCAGAGGACCCGGAGTCTGGCAGAACAGATGAAAGAACTTTTGAGGGATTACCGGGAGACCGAAGATCTGGCTCTGTTGGACAAAGCCGAGGATGTGGCAGAGCGGATCACAGAGATATAGAAAAGACAGATTTTTGTGGGTGTCAAGAAAAAGTACTTGACACCTTTTTGCTTTTCGTGTATGATAACACAGGTGACGGAGATCACAGGCAGATTCCGGAGGGGAGGGACACCATGGCTTTTGAGAGTTTATCCGATAAACTGCAGAACGTATTCAAAAACCTGAGGGGCAAGGGCCGCTTAAGCGAGGCCGATGTAAAGGCGGCCTTGAAGGAAGTGAAGATGGCCCTTCTGGAGGCGGATGTCAGCTTCAAGGTGGTAAAGCAGTTCATCGGTTCCGTGCAGGGACGAGCCGTGGGTCAGGATGTGCTCAACAGCCTGACACCGGGTCAGATGGTCATCAAGATCGTCCATGAAGAACTGATCTCACTGATGGGTTCCGAGACCACGGAGATCGCCCTAAAGCCTACCAACGAGATCACGGTCGTCATGATGGCTGGGCTCCAGGGTGCAGGAAAGACCACCACCACGGCCAAGATCGCCGGGAAGCTGAAGTCCAAGGGGCGCAAGCCGCTTCTTGCCGCCTGTGATGTGTACCGGCCTGCTGCCATCCAGCAGCTGCAGATCAACGGGGAGAAGCAGGGAGTTCCCGTGTTTTCCATGGGCGAGCGCCAGGACCCGGTGGACATCGCCAGGGCCGCTGTCGAGCACGCCCAGAAGAACAGCTATAATGTGGTGATTCTGGACACCGCGGGACGTCTCCATGTGGACGAGGACATGATGGAGGAGCTGTCTCGGATCAAGAAGGCAGTGGATGTCACTCAGACTCTGCTGATCGTGGACGCCATGACCGGCCAGGATGCAGTGAACGTGGCAGAGAGTTTTGAACAGAAGATCGGAATCGACGGTGTGGTGCTGACCAAGCTGGACGGCGACACCAGAGGAGGCGCGGCCCTTTCTATCAAGGCCGTGACAGGAAAGCCGATTCTATACATCGGTATGGGGGAGAAGCTTTCCGATCTGGAACAGTTTTACCCGGACCGTATGGCTTCCAGGATCCTGGGTATGGGGGATATCCTTTCCCTCATCGAGAAAGCGGAACTGGAAGTGGATGAGGAGAAGGCCAGAGAGCTTTCCCAGAAGCTGAAAAAGGCTGAGTTTGACTTTAATGATTTCCTAGATCAGATGAATCAGATCAAGAAGATGGGCGGCATGGCCAGTATCATGAGTATGATGCCGGGTATGGGCCAGGTGAAAGGCAGCATGGACATCGATGATTCTGCCATGAACCGGGTGGAGGCTATCATCCTTTCCATGACGAAAGAGGAGAGGGCTAACCCGTCGATTTTAAATCCATCCAGGAAACAGCGCATCGCCAAGGGTGCAGGGGTGGGGATTCAGGAGGTCAACCGCATCGTCAAGCAGTTTGACCAGATGAAGAAGATGATGAAACAGCTGCCTGGTATGATGGGCGGAAAGCGCCGAGGCGGTCTCGGCAGCATGATGGGCAAATTCAAGATGCCGTTTTAGCCCGTTAATTTGTTAGCAAAACAGAGAAATTCTGTGTTTGTCTATAAATGGTCTGGCGCCGAAAATGCACAGACTGGAAAGGAAAACCGATAAGGGAGGTGAGATTGACATGGCTGTAAAGATGAGATTGAGAAGGATGGGACATAAGAAAGCTCCTTTCTATAGAGTGGTTGTTGCTGATTCCAGATCTCCGAGAGATGGTAAGTTCATCGAGGAAGTTGGTTACTATGATCCGAACCAGGAGCCCAGCGTAATCAAGTTTAACGAGGAAGCAGCAAAGAAGTGGCTGGCAACAGGTGCTCAGCCCACTGAGACTGTTGGCAAGCTGCTTAAGATCGCCGGCATCCAATAACCTGAGGTGAGGGATATGAAAGAATTAGTTGAAGTAATGGCAAAAGCCCTTGTGGAACGCCCGGAGGAAGTGACTGTTACCGAGACAGAGAAGGACGGGGAGACCGTCGTCGAACTTAAGGTAGCCCCATCCGACATGGGAAAAGTTATTGGAAAGCAGGGCAGGATTGCCAAGGCAATTCGTTCTGTCGTCAAGGCAGCCGCCTCGAAGGAAGATAAAAAGGTAGTTGTTGAGATCCAGTAGAAGAGATAAGACCGCCGCTCCTTAACAGGAAGACGGTCTTATGTTTTAGCCTTTATGGGCATGGGGATAGAGAAAGGGTATGCTGAATATGGAAGAGACATTGCGGGTAGGGGTGATCACCTCCACCCATGGGGTCCATGGAGAGGTGAAGGTATTTCCCACAACCGATGACCCGAAACGGTTTAAGAAGTTAAAAGAGGTGTTGCTGGACACGGGAAAGGGACAGATTCCTCTGGAGATTGTTCAGATAAAGTTCTTTAAGAACATGGTGATCCTGAAATTCAAAGGCCATGACCGCATCGAGGACGTGGAGATGTACAGGGGACGGGATCTTCTGGTCACCAGGGACCATGCGGTGGAGCTGGGGCCGGATGAAAACTTTATTGTGGATCTCATCGGGCTTTCGGTGGTGACGGATGAGGGGGAGAGTCTGGGAACCCTGACAGATGTGCTTCTCACAGGTGCCAACGATGTCTATGAGGTCACTATGGAGGACGGGAAAAAGGTGTTGCTGCCGGCGATCAAGCAGTGTATCCTGAACGTGGATCTGGAGGCGGGAAAGGTCCTGGTCCATGTCCTGGACGGATTGCTGGACTTATAGAGGAGGAGAGAGGGAGACCTGCCATGAATTTTCATATTCTTACCCTGTTTCCGGAGATGGTCCGGGAGGGCTTAAACACCAGCATCATCGGGAGAGCCATGGAAAAAGGGGTCATCGGAGTCAATGCCGTCAACATCCGGGATTATGCCCGGGACAAGCATCGGCAGGTGGACGATTACCCTTACGGCGGCGGAGCCGGCATGGTGATGCAGCCGGGCCCGGTGTGCGACTCCTACGAGGATCTCTGCAAGAAACTGGGCAAACGGCCCAGGGTGCTCTATATGACTCCCCAGGGAACGGTGTTTAATCAAGAGATCGCAAGGGAGCTGTCCCGGGAGGAAGACCTGGTGTTTCTCTGCGGCCACTACGAGGGGATCGATGAGAGGGCCCTGTCCCTGATCGTCACCGACAGTCTGTCCCTGGGGGACTATGTGCTCACCGGAGGAGAGCTTCCGGCCATGGTGATGATCGACTGTATCTCCCGGCTGGTTCCGGGAGTGCTGAGCAATGAGGAGTCGGCCCAGATCGAGTCCTTCCACGACAATCTTCTGGAGTATCCCCAGTACACCAGGCCGGAGGTCTACGAGGGGCTGAGAGTCCCGGAGGTGCTTTTATCGGGACACCACAAAAATATCGAGACCTGGCGGCGGCAGGAGTCCATAAAGAGAACGCTAACGCGCCGTCCGGATCTGCTGGAACACGCGGTTTTGACCAAAAAAGAACAGGAATTTTTAAGAAAGATCACGGTTTCGGAAGAAAAGGCTTGCAGGGAAGAAGAGATTGTGATAGAATAAATTGGTTTTTAAAATAAGAGATGGTCCGCTGTTACCGAAGCCGGGTATTAAGAACATCAAACATATTTTCAGGAGGTTTTCAAGTGAACGAGATTATTAAAAGCATTGAAGCAACTCAGTTGAAGGAGTCTGTGCCAGAGTTTCATGTAGGTGATACCGTGAGGGTACACAACAAGATCAAGGAAGGCAATAACGAGAGAATCCAGATTTTCGAGGGCACGGTTCTCAAGAGACAGAACGGCGGTTCAAGAGAGACCTTTACCGTGAGAAAGAATTCCAACGGAATCGGTGTGGAGAAGACATGGCCGGTTCATTCCCCATTCGTGGTGAATATCGAAGTGGTGAGAAGAGGTAAAGTGAGAAGAGCGAAACTGTACTACTTGAGAGACAGAGTCGGCAAGGCCGCCAAGGTAAAAGAATTGGTAAAGTAAACAGTTGATTTTCCGATGCGCCAGGGACAATAAAGTGATTTATTGTCCCTTCTTTCGTAGCATACTTAAGGCAGGTGTAAGTTTGGAATTTTATCAGGTAGAAGAGACGAACACATTGCGGCGGGGGATCTGCTGGATCGTGGATATCGTGGTGGTCATCTCCCTGGCGTGGTTTGTGGTATATGGATTCGGCACTCAGATTCGGATCATGGGACAGTCTATGGCACCGCTTCTTCGAGGAGATGACGTGGTGCTGATGGATCGGCTCACCTATGATTTTAAGGACCCGGACCGGCTGGATATCGTGGTCTTTGAGCGGGAGGATCACAAGTCCAATGTGAAACGGGTCATCGGTCTGCCCGGTGAGGTGGTGCAGGTCATAGACGGTGTGGTTCACATCGACGGCAGTCCTCTGAAGGCGTCAAGGGCCTTAGACCAGGTGGTGCTGGCAGGTATCGCGGAGAACCCGGTGACTCTGGGAGAGGACGAATACTTTCTGATGGGTGACAACCGGGATCAGAGCGAGGACAGCCGTTTTGAGAATATCGGCAATGTAAAGAGGGAACAGATTCGGGGGAAGGTGTGGCTGCGTCTGCTGCCCCTGGTTGAGATAGGTTTGGTGGAATGAGGAGCAACAGGACATGAATATACAGTGGTATCCAGGGCACATGATGAAGGCGAAACGTGCCATGAAAGAGGACTTGAAACTGATTGATCTGATCATAGAGCTGGTGGACGCCAGAGTCCCCTATTCCAGCAGGAATCCGGATATTGATGAGCTGGGAGGACAAAAGGCCCGTCTAATTCTCTTAAACAAGGCAGATCTGGCCAGCGAGAGATGGAATGAAGCCTGGGTGTCTTATTTTCAGAGTCAGGGCATGGAGGCGGTAAAGCTGGACTCCAGAAATCGGGGCGGAATGAAGCAGATCCAGGCAGCCGTCGGGCGGGCCTGCAGGGAGAAGACGGAGAGGGACCGAAGGAGGGGGATCTTAAACCGGCCGGTGAGGGCTATGGTAGTGGGGATCCCCAATGTGGGAAAGTCCACTTTCATCAACTCTTATGCGGGGAAAGCCTGCGCAAAGACCGGCAACCGGCCGGGAGTGACCAGGGGGAACCAGTGGATCCGCCTGAACAAGACCCTGGAACTTCTGGACACTCCGGGGATTTTATGGCCTCGGTTCGAGAGCCAGCAGGTAGGGCTTCATCTGGCCCTCATCGGCTCCATCAACGACGAGATCCTCAACCGGGAGGAGCTGGCAGCAGAGCTGATCCGGCTTCTCGGCGAGGGCTGCCCGGAGGCCCTGAGGGGCCGCTACGGGGATGAGGCGGCAGGAGAGCCGGGGACAGAGGCCATGGCTGTGCTGGAGACCATCGCCCGGCTTCGGGGCTGTCTTGCAAAGGGAAGCGAATACGACTTAAAGAAGGCGGCCAATCTGCTGCTGGATGACTACCGAAGCGGAAAACTGGGACGGATCACACTGGAATTCCCGCCAAAGAACGAGACGAAAGAGGAATAAGGCTATGGCAGTGAGACCATTGACTGGAGAAAAACTGGAAAAAGAGCTGGCCAGACTGGAGGCCATGAAAGAATATGAGCGTACCTATGGTGCATGCTCCCTGATCTGCGGCATCGACGAGGCCGGGAGAGGTCCTCTAGCGGGACCGGTGGTGGCTGCCGCCGTGATTCTCCCCAAGGATTGTCAGATCCTGTATCTCAATGATTCCAAGAAATTGTCGGAGAAAAAGCGGGAACTGCTTTACGATGAGATCACCGCAAAGGCCGCGTCATACGGCATCGGCATGGCGGATCCCGGACGCATCGACGAGATCAATATCCTGCAGGCCACCTATGAGGCCATGAGACAGGCTGTGGAGAAGCTGGGGGTGATGCCGGATATCCTTCTAAACGATGCGGTGACCATCCCCGGGCTCGAGATCAGACAGATTCCCATCGTCAAGGGTGATGCCAAGAGCGTCTCCATCGCGGCTGCCAGCATCCTGGCCAAGGTGACCAGGGACCGGCTGATGGCCCAGTATGACAAGCTGTATCCGGCTTACGGGTTTGAGAGACACAAGGGCTACGGGACAAGTGCCCACATAGAGGCCCTTCGACACCACGGGCCCTGTCCCATCCACAGGAAGACATTTCTGAAAAATTTCCGTCTGGAGGATGACAGTGGCAGGAGAGAGGATTAACCGGCGGCAGACAGGGGCTCGCTATGAGGACCTGGCAGCCGCTTTTCTGGAGAGTCGGGGATATCGGATCCTGGAGAGAAATTACCGGGACCGGCTGGGGGAGATCGATGTGATAGCAGAGGACGGGGATTATCTGGTCTTTGTGGAGGTGAAGTACCGCAAGGATACGAGGAATGGGTATCCGGAGGAAGCGGTGTCGCCAAAGAAGCAGCAGAAGATCCGACATACGGCTCTGTGGTATCTGTATCGCCGCGGGTACAGAGAGGAGACGCCCTGCAGGTTTGACGTGGTCAGCATCACGGGAGAGAAGATTCGGGTGATTCGAGGGGCCTTTTAAGATGTTAGGGAAGGACGGAAGGGGAGAATTTGATGGAATTAGACTGGAAGAGGAGAAATCAGGGGGAGAGGGTTTTGCGGGAGGTGAATCGGGAGGGGGTTTGCTATCTGGAGTTTCCCCTTTTGGAGGAGACAGGGATGGTGGCTCACGGGTTTTCTACCAGGATCGGAGGAGTCAGTGAGGGGCCCTATGCTACTATGAATTTTACCTTTACCAGAGGGGACCGGCCGGACCATGTGATGGAGAATTACGGACGCATGGCCAAGGCTTTGGGGGTAGATCGGGACCGTATGGTTTTGTCTTACCAGACCCATACCACCAATATCAGACGGGTGACGGAGGAAGATGCAGGGAAAGGGATCGTAAGGCAGAGAGATTACAGGGACGTGGATGGGCTGATTACGGATGCGGCCGGGATTACTCTGGTGACTTTTTACGCGGACTGCGTGCCCCTCTATTTTGCGGACCCGGTACATAGGGCCATCGGTTTGAGTCATTCCGGCTGGCGGGGAACCGTAAAGCGCATGGGTAAGGTGACGCTGGAGGCTATGGCAGAAGCCTACGGCACGGACCCTCGAGATGTGCTCTGCGCCATTGGCCCCAGTATCTGCCAGGACTGTTTTGAGGTGGGGGAGGAGGTTGTCCTGGAGTTTCAGAGAGAATTTGGCCGACAGCGCCAGGAAACCCTGTACTACCGAAAAGAAAACGGCAGATACCAGCTGGATCTCTGGAAAGCCAATGAGATCATCTTAAAAGAGGCGGGAGTTCCTGCCGAACAGATCCAGATAACCGATATCTGCACCCGCTGCAACCCTCAATATCTTTTCTCCCACCGCATCATGGGCAATGAGAGAGGAAATTTGGCGGCCTTTTTTTGTCTGAGAGGATGACTTTATCAGGGCAGCAGCCTTTGCTCAGGCGGAACTGTTTAGGATAAGTTTTTAAGCAGATGTAGTTAATCAGCACTTCCACCATAAAAAGCCACCAGGATTTCATCCAGGCAGCCAAGAAGGAAAATTTGGCGGAGAAGTACACAGGCGGCCATGAGCCGACCGTCTCTGGCACAGAGCAATTCACGGGCGTTTTTAGTAGAGGTGAAATCCACTGCTTACTAAGGCTTAGGCGCGGTTTTTGCGCCTTAGCCGCAGTTAGCAGTTAGTTCACCGGCACGTTGCCCGGCTCTGTGTGAAGACGGTCGGCTCATGGCCGCCGTAACAGCACCACCCCCCTATGCTATTCCATTCCTTCCCCCTGCCTGGATTAAAGCCGAGCCTCCAAATCCCTGATCCCCTCATGGGCCCGATAACTCTGTATCAGCCTCTGCAGCTTTTCCGTAGGCGTCAGCGTCCTCTCGATGGACACATCATGATTGAGAGAGTTGATGATAGCCGCCAAAAACCGGCTCATGTCAGCCTCCCAGTACCATTCCCGTTCAAGCAGCTCCTTTGGCCGGTAAGTGAGATTGGTGGTGATGACATAATCAATATATTCTTTCTTATAGAATTCATCAAACTTGTCCAACCCATTGGTAAACAGGCCGAAGGTGCAGCAGATGATCACCTTTTTGGCCTTGCGCTCTTTCAGTTCCTTTGCTGTATCCAGCATACTTTCCCCGGATGAGATCATGTCATCGATGATGAGAACCGTCTTGCCTTCCACGGAGGAGCCTAAAAATTCGTGGGCCACGATGGGGTTGCGGCCCCCTACCACCTTGGAGTAGTCCCGGCGCTTGTAGAACATGCCCATGTCCACACTTAAGTTGTTGGCCAGGTAGACGGCCCTGTCCATGGCACCCTCATCGGGGCTGATCACCATCAGGTGTTCTTTGTCAATGTTTAGGTCCGGTTCATGCTGCAGAAGAGTCTTGATAAACTGGTAGGTGGGCATAAAGTTGTCGAAGCAGTTGAGGGGAACGGCATTCTGTACTCTGGGGTCATGGGCATCAAAGGTGATGATGTTTTTAGCCCCCATGGCTACCAGTTCCTCTAAAGCCATGGCGCAGTCTAAGGACTCCCGGGAGTTTCGCTTGTGCTGCCGGCCTTCATACAGAAAAGGCATGACCACAGTGAGGCGGTGGCAGGTAGCCGCGGTGGCGCCGATGAGGCGTTTGAGATTTTCGAAATGGTCGTCGGGAGACATGTGATTGATGTTCCCGAACATCTTGTAGGTCAGACTGTGGTTGGTCACATCCACCATGGCGAAGATATCAGTTCCGCGAACCGATTCGCCCAGGATGGCTTTGGCTTCCCCGGAACCGAAGCGGGGACATGTAAAATTCAGAAGATAGGAATCCACATGATAGCCGCGGTAGTTGAGATCCTCTTTCCGTTCAATCAATTCCTCCATATCCTGTCTGCGGAACGATACGATGTGGTCATTGACCAGGGAAGCCAGTTCCCGGCAGCCATCCAGTGCCGCCAGTTTCAGGGGCGCAACAGGAAGGCAGTCCTTAAACACATAATGATTGGCCATGTCATTACCTCCGTATTTAGGTGTTGTCGTGTGCTTCATTTATAACATTTTTCATAGAAATACGTCAATCCATATAGAAAAAGTACTGCAAAAAGTACAATTTCTTCCCCCGGCTTTACAAAAAAGGAGAATCTTGTTATCATGGAAGAAATTCAGACTTTCGGCAGGGAAGGGTGGCAGATGAAAAGAGGGAGAGAAGTCATGAAGCAGGGCCATGTCATAAAATCCGTGGAGCCCGGTTCGATCGCAGAGGAGCTGGATCTGGAAGCGGGAGACCGGCTGATGTCCATAGACGGCCATGAGCTGGAGGATATTTTTGACTATGAGTATTATGTGCAGAGTGAGTCCGTGACAGCGGTAGTCAGGAAGAGGAACGGTGAGGAGTGGGAGCTGGAGATCGAAAATGATTACGAGGATTTGGGGCTCACTTTTGAAAACGGTCTTATGAGCGAGTATCGAAGATGCCGCAACAAGTGTATCTTCTGCTTTATCGATCAGATGCCAAGGGGGATGCGGGAGACCCTGTATTTTAAGGACGATGATTCCCGCCTGTCCTTCCTTCAGGGAAACTACATTACCCTGACCAACATGTCAGACCGGGACATCGATCGGATCATCAAGTTTAAATTGTCCCCCATCAATATCTCCGTCCATACCACAAACCCGGAGCTTCGGTGCAGGATGCTGGGCAACCGGTTTGCGGGGGAGGCTCTGAAAAAGATTGAGAGGCTCTATGAGGCCGAGACTCCCATGAACGGGCAGATCGTCCTGTGCAAAGGGATCAATGACGGGAAGGAGCTGGAGCGGACCATTGAAGATCTGTCCGCCTATCTGCCGTGGATGGAGAGCGTATCTGTGGTGCCGGTGGGGCTGTCGAAGTTTCGGGACGGTCTGGAGCCCTTAGAGCCTATGGGGAGAGAGGAGGCCATCTGTACCATCGACACGGTGGAGCGGTGGCAGAGAAGACTCTATGAGAAATTCGGGACCCATTTTATTCACGCCAGTGATGAATTCTATATTCTGGCAGGACGAGAGCTGCCGGAGGAGGGGCGGTATGACGGGTACCTTCAGCTGGAGAACGGCGTGGGTATGGTGAGACTGTTTTTGGAGGAGGTGGACGCGGCACTGGAGGGTGCAGCGGGAGATGACCGGCAGGGAGAGATCTCCATTGCCACCGGGGCTCTGGCCTTCTATTATATAGGAAGGTGTCTTGAGAAGGTGAGGGAAAAGTATCCGAAGATCAGGGTTCACCTCTACCAGATCATCAATGAATATTTCGGGGAGCAGATCACGGTGGCCGGACTGATCACAGGCAGAGATTTGATCCGGCAGCTGCGGGGAAAGCCTTTAGGGGACAGGCTTCTGCTTCCGGCCTGCATGTTCCGCAGCGGGGAAGAGGTGTTTTTAGACGATGTCACCAGACAAGAGGTAAAAACCGCTTTACAAGTGGAGGTGGATATTGTAAAATCAAGCGGACAAGATTTTGTGGATGCAGTGCTTACCCCTCAGGAGGAGCCTGTCTTTTATAAGGGGTATGAGAGAGTAAGAGGAGAGAGAGAATGAGCAAACCGATCGTAGCAATCGTAGGCCGCCCCAATGTGGGAAAGTCTACCTTGTTTAATGCAGTTGCCGGGGACACCATCTCCATCGTGAAGGATACGCCCGGAGTCACCAGGGACCGGATCTATGCGGAGTGCAGCTGGCTTGATATGAATTTTACCCTCATCGACACGGGAGGAATCGAGCCGGAGTCTACGGATATCATTTTGTCCCAGATGCGGGAACAGGCCCAGATCGCCATCGATACGGCCGATGTGATCATCTTCCTGGTGGATGTACGCCAGGGGCTGACAGATTCGGATCAGCGGGTGGCTGAGATCTTAAGAAGGTCGAGAAAACCGGTGGTTCTGGCAGTCAACAAGGTGGACAGCTTCCAGAAATACGGCAATGAGATCTATGAGTTTTACAACCTGGGTATCGGGGATCCCATAGGGATTTCCGCTTCCTCCCGACTGGGAATCGGAGATCTGCTGGATGCAGTGACCAGCCATTTTACCGCTGGAGGATTGGAGGAAGAGGAAGACGACAGGCCCAGGATCGCCATCGTGGGAAAGCCCAATGTGGGGAAGTCCTCCATCATCAACCGGCTGACCGGGGAAAACCGGGTGATTGTGTCCGACATCGCAGGGACGACCAGGGATGCAGTGGACACGGAGGTGGTGCACCAGGGGACGGAATATGTGTTCATCGACACCGCCGGACTGAGAAGAAAAAATAAGATCAAAGAAGAGCTGGAGCGGTACAGCATCATTCGGGCCGTGACGGCTGTGGAGCGGGCCGACGTGGTCATCGTAGTCATCGACGCCGTGGAAGGAGTGACGGAGCAGGATGCCAAGATCGCCGGCATCGCCCACGAGAGAGGCAAGGGCATCATCGTCGCCGTCAACAAGTGGGATGCCGTGGAAAAGGATGACAAGACAATCTATGAATTTACCAAAAAGATTCAGAATACTCTGTCCTTTATGCCCTATGCCCAGATGGTGTTTATCTCTGCCATCACGGGACAGAGGCTGGGGAAGCTGTTTGAGGTCATCGATCTGGTACGGCAGAACCAGAATCTCAGGGTTGCCACCGGTGTGCTCAACGAGATTATGAGCGAGGCCGTGGCGCTGAAACAGCCGCCCTCCGACAAGGGGAGGCGGCTGAGGCTCTACTACATCACCCAGGTGGCCGTGAAACCGCCTACCTTCGTGATATTTGTCAATGACAAGGAATTGACACATTTTTCCTACACCCGCTATCTGGAGAACCAGATCCGGGAGGCATTTGGATTCAAGGGCACTGCTCTGAAATTTATCTACAGGGAGCGCTCAGGAAAGGATCAGAAGGAGTGAGAGGATGGAACGAATCATATGTCTGGCTGTGGGATACTGTTTCGGGCTGTTTCAGACCGGTTATCTCTACAGCAAAAAGCATCATGTGGATATTCGCAGAGAGGGAAGCGGCAACTCAGGAAGTACTAATGTTCTCAGAGTCATGGGAGTGAAGGCGGGAGCGATCGTGTTTCTGGGGGATGCGGGTAAGACCATTCTGGCCTGCCTCCTGGTCCGCCTTCTTTACAGAGAACAGGCGGATATGGTCAACCTGCTGGTGCTCTATGGGGCCCTGGGAGCCATCCTGGGTCACAATTATCCTTTTTACATGCAGTTTAACGGCGGCAAGGGCATCGCCTGTACGGCGGGGCTTCTGGCTTCCATCGACTGGCGGCTTATGCTGGTATGTCTCATCGTCTTCGTGCTCATCGTGGCGGTGACCCGGTATGTGTCTCTCGGATCTTTAGTGGTAGTCACCATCTTTCTGGCATGGATGGTGGTGTTCGGCCAGATGGGAGAGTATGGGCTGCGGGGGAGTCTGCTGCCGGAATTCTACGGGGTGGCCGCATGTATCGCGCTGTTGGCCTTCCTGCGGCACAGGGCCAACTTAAACCGTCTTCTCCACGGCACGGAGAATAAGATCGGCGTGAAGAAGAAATAGGGATCAGATACAGAAGCGGAGGTTATATGGCAGAGATCGGAATCATCGGAGCAGGAACCTGGGGCACGGCCTTAGGGGTCCTGCTCCATAACAATGGGCACAGAGTGACCATGTGGTCCGCCTTCGAGGAGGACGCGAGAGAGCTGAGAGAGCGGAGAGTGCATAAGAATCTTCCCGGTGTGGCGCTTCCGGATGAGATGGATTTCACCGCCTCCATGGAGGAGGCGGTAAGTGGGGGCAAACCCCTGGTGCTGGCCGTGCCGTCCATCTATGTGAGGACTACGGCCAGAGCCATGGCTCCTTTCTTAAAAGACAGCCGGCTGATCATCAATGTGTCCAAGGGGATCGAGGAGTCTACCCTGATGACTCTCACCCAGGTGATCGAGGAGGAGATCCCCGGGGCCAGCGCGGCGGTGCTGTCGGGGCCAAGCCACGCGGAGGAGGTAGGGAAAGGGCTCCCCACCACCTGTGTGGCGGGAGCCGGGGAGAGAAGTCTGGCCCAGGCTGTCCAGAGCATCTTTATGAGCCCGGTTTTTCGGGTCTATACAAGTCCTGACATCATGGGAATCGAGGTGGGAGGGGCTCTGAAGAACGTGATCGCCCTGGCAGCCGGCATCGCCGACGGACTGGGGTATGGGGACAACACCAAGGCAGCACTGATCACCAGAGGGATCCACGAGATCGCCCGCCTGGGGATGGAGATGGGAGGAGCTTTCGAGACCTTCAGCGGTCTGACCGGCATCGGCGATCTCATCGTCACCTGTGCAAGCCTCCACAGCCGCAACCGCCGTGCCGGGATCCTGATCGGAAAAGGATATTCCATGAAGGAGGCCATGAGGGAAGTGAACATGGTGGTGGAGGGGGTCTATTCCGCCAGGGCCGCTAGGCTTCTGGCACAGAAATATAAGGTATCCATGCCGATCGTGGAGCAGGTAAATCAGGTGCTGTTCGAGGGAAAGTCCCCGGCAGAGGCGGTGCGGGAGCTGATGATGCGGGACAGGACCAGTGAGACGGAGGCGCTGTTATGGAGCAGAACGTAGAGGCGCGGAGGCTTCATTTTCTCATGTCCGCCATTGGCGGATACATAGGGGTATACTCCATCTTGGGGAGAAACGGCATCTTTGCCCTTGCTCAGACCATGAATTTGATTCAGACCGTGGTCAGTCTGGAGGAGGGGGATTTCCTGGAAGTGGCGATGAGAGTCGGTGCGGTCTGTCTCTTCGGATTGGCAGTGGCTTTCGCAGCCGTGCTCCTCAGATACGGGGAGCAGAAGAGAAAAAAGGTCAGTATCGCCGTGACGGTTCTGGTGGTTGTCTGCGAGGGGATCATCCCCCTCACCGTTTCTTCCATGGCGGCTCTGTATCCGGTATTTTTTGCCATGACACTGCAGTGGTGCGCCTTCAGCGGGCCGGAGGTTTATGGCAGTTCTACCATATTTTCCACTAACAATTTAAGACAGTGTGTGGATGCCTATGTGAGGTATTGCAGAAACCGGGATATGGGGCTGCACGAGAAAGCCTGCTTCTTTGGGAATACGCTGGTCAGCTATCATGTGGGGGCAGCGGCCTGCTGTATCGCCATGAAGACAGCCGGCAATGTCTGTGTCTGGTTCTGCCTGCCTCTTTTGGCTCTGGCCTGGCGCAGAATCAGGGAGTGAGCCGAAAAAGGTTATACCAAGTATAACTTTTCTGTATGGCTTTACCGTGGCAGAAAGCCGCAGTACCACAGCATAAAGTGTTGACAAGTGAAAATGTTGCGGCTATAATGGTAAAAGTTTTACATAAAATGTTTGTATATTTATGAGGAGGAGAACATTATGAAAAAACTGATTGCTTTCGGCTTAACGGCAGCCATGGTTGCTTCTCTGGCAGCATGTGGCTCCAGTGAAGGCGGAAATAAGACTACGGCAGCGGCAGGAGGGGATACCACCACCACTACCGCTGCGGCAGGAGGAGAGACTGCCCCTGCAGCGGCAGACGGCCAAGGAGCCGCAGGCGGCACCTTTAAGATCGGTGTCATCGGCCCTCTCACCGGCCCTGCAGCCGCATACGGGATCGCCGTACAGAACGGTGCAGACTTAGCGGTAAAGGAGATCAACGCGGCAGGCGGTGTAAACGGCATCATGCTGGAGGCCAACGCCCAGGATGACGAGCACGATGCCCAGAAGTCGGTGAATGCTTACAACACCTTAAAGGATTGGGGAGCTCAGGCCATCGTAGGTTCCACTACATCCGATCCCTGTATCGCCGTTGCCGCCGAGACGTCCAACGACAATATGTTTCAGATCACTCCCTCCGGTTCTGCCGTGGAGTGCGTGACCCCGGACAATGTGTTCCGTGTGTGCTTTGCCGACCCGGATCAGGGAACTGCTTCGGCTGTCTATATCGGCGAGAACAAGCTGGCTGCCAAGGTTGCAGTGATTTATGACAGTTCTACCACTTACTCTTCCGGTATCCGTGAGGCATTTGTGAAGGAAGCCGGGAGCCAGGGATTAGAGATCGTGGCAGACGAGGCGTTTACTGCCGATAACGCAACGGATTTCTCGGTGCAGCTTGACAAGGCAAAAGAGGCCGGTGCAGAGCTGGTGTTTCTGCCCATCTACTATCAGGAGGCTTCCGTGATCTTAAAGCAGGCAAAGGACAAGGATTTTTCTCCGATCTTCTTTGGCTGTGACGGTATGGACGGAATTCTGACCGTTAAGAACTTTGACACTTCTCTGGCAGAGGGTCTTATGCTTCTGACTCCTTTCTCCACCACAGAGGAGAGCAGCAAGGCATTTACCGAGGCTTATGTGGCTGCTTACGGCATCGAGCCCAATCAGTTTGCAGCGGACTCCTATGATGCAGTGTATGCCATCAAGGCTGCTATGGAGAAATCCGGCATCGCAGCAGATGCTGCCCCCTCCGATGTGTGCGAAGCCTTCAAGACGGCCATGACTCAGATCAGCATCGACGGACTGACCGGCGCAGGCATGACCTGGAACGCGGCAGGCGAGCCGGACAAGGCCCCCAAGGCTGTCAAGATCGTAAACGGAGTATATGAGATGCAGTGACGGGAGGCCTAAAGTTTCCCATAAGAAATACCATGATGCGAAATCATCGGAAAAGGGGTTGTCGTTTGAGACGGCCCTTTTTCCGTATGGACGGCAGCGGCGGCAGAAAATCTCAGTCTTGCACATCGTTTCTTCCTATGATATAATTCGACATAATTACTGTAAAAGTTCCAGACAGCAGTCATGGGACGATACAGCGGCAGCCGTTGCAGAAACGTTTTTCAGAACATATGAAGGGGTGGATCCATGAGTTTTCTTTCTTATTTAATCAGCGGAATCAGCCTGGGCAGTATTTACGCGATCATCGCACTGGGATATACCATGGTATATGGAATCGCCAGGATGCTGAATTTTGCCCACGGAGATATTATTATGGTGGGAGGATTTGCCGTTTTTACCATGGTCAGCACACTCGGCATGGCGCCTATGGTCGGCATCCTGACGGCGGTGATCGTCTGTACGGCGCTGGGTGTCACCATCGAGTTTGTGGCTTATCGTCCTCTGAGGGGGGCCTCCTCCCTGGCAGTGCTGATCACTGCCATCGGTGTCAGCTACCTCCTGCAGAACCTGGCTCTTCTGATCTTTGGATCCAATGCCCGTCAGTTTACGTCCGTGGTTACAGTTCCGGGACTGAAGCTGGCAGGAGGGAGGCTGGCCATATCCGGAGAGACCATCGTGACCGTTGCGGTCTGTCTTGTCATCATGGTGTCCCTGACCGCATTTATCAATAAGACCAGGATCGGGCAGGCCATGCTGGCCGTGTCCGAGGATCGGGGAGCCGCTACCCTGATGGGGATCAATGTCAATAAAACCATTGCCATTACCTTTGCCATCGGTTCGGCTCTGGCTGCCATCGCCGGAGCTCTGCTCTGTTCCACCTACCCGTCCCTGACCCCCTACACCGGGTCCATGCCGGGAATCAAGGCGTTTGTGGCGGCTGTATTCGGCGGCATCGGCTCCATACCGGGAGCCCTGTTAGGAGGAATCATCCTGGGAGTGGTGGAGAATCTGTCCAAAGCCTATATCTCCTCCCAGCTGTCGGATGCCATCGTGTTTTCCATGCTGATCGTGATCCTTTTCGTGCGTCCCACGGGGATCCTGGGAAAGAAAATTAACGAGAAAGTGTAGGTGTGTGTGATGAAGGCGAAGAAAAACAAACAACTGATTCAAAACGGCATTACCTACGCCATGGTCATCGGGTTTTGGGCAGTGATCCAGCTTCTCACGGCAGGAGGCCATATATCCAGCCTGATGAAAGGACTTTTGGTGCCCCTGTGTATCTATGCCATCCTGGCAGTGTCCCTGAACCTTACGGTGGGAATCTTAGGAGAGCTGAGCCTGGGACATGCGGGATTTATGTGTGTAGGCGCTTTCACCGGGGCTTTTCTCACCCGCTGCATGGAGACGGCCATTCCCAGCGTGGGCCTGCGGTTTTTCCTCGCCCTGGTGGCGGGGGCAGCCGTTGCGGGGGTCTTCGGGATTCTCATCGGCATCCCTGTGCTTCGGCTGAAGGGGGATTACCTGGCCATCGTGACCCTGGCTTTCGGAGAGATCATCAAGAACCTGATCAATGTAATGTTTATCGGAAAAGACTCCAGGGGATTCCATTTTTCCATCAAGGACAGTCTGTCGCTGGGCTTGGAGGAGGGAGGCGTAGTTCTGGTCAAGGGGGCTCAGGGCATCACCGGGACCCCCAGGGCCGCCACGTTTACCATCGGAATCCTGCTGCTTCTCCTGACCCTGGTGATCGTGCTGAACCTGATCAACTCCAGGACAGGACGGGCCATCATGGCCATCCGCGACAACCGGATCGCGGCGGAGTCTATCGGAATCAATATCACCAAGTACAAGCTGATGGCCTTTTCTGTATCCGCCGCTCTGGCAGGGATGGCGGGAGTGCTCTACGCCCACAGTCTGGCCACGCTGGCCGCCACGTCCGCCAATTTCGGATACAACAAGTCCATCATGATCCTGGTATTCGTGGTGCTGGGGGGACTGGGCAATATCCGTGGGTCTGTCATCGCGGCGATCGTGCTCACGGCGCTGCCGGAGCTTTTGAGAGGGCTCAACGACTACCGGATGCTGATCTATGCCGTCGTGCTGATCGTGATGATGCTGTTTAACTCCAGCCCCAAGGCCATCGAGCTGAGGGCGGTGGTGATGGATAAGATCAGACACAGACAGTCTGAATCTGCTGCAAAGGAGGCTTAAACATGGCGATGCTGGAAGCAAAGAACCTTGGCATTTCTTTTGGAGGCCTGAAGGCGGTAGACAATTTTAACATGACCATCGAAAAGGGGGAGCTGTATGGTCTCATCGGTCCCAACGGGGCGGGTAAGACCACGGTGTTCAACCTTCTGACCGGTGTATATAAGCCGGATTTCGGTACCATCCACCTGGATGGGAAGAATATTACGGGAAAGAAGACCATCGAGATCAACCAGGACGGCATCGCCAGAACATTTCAGAATATCCGTCTGTTCAAGGAGCTGAGTGTTCTGGACAATGTAAAGGCAGGGCTCCACAACCATCACGTCTATTCCACCATAGAGGGGATCTTGCGTCTGCCCAAGTACTATAAGGTGGAGAGGGAGATGAACGAGAGGGCCATGGAGCTTTTGCAGGTCTTTGACCTGGACAGGGAATACGATTATAAGGCCTCCAATCTGCCCTACGGCAAACAGAGGAAGCTGGAGATCGCCAGGGCACTGGCCACAGAACCCAAGATGCTTCTTCTGGACGAGCCGGCCGCCGGCATGAACCCCAACGAGACGGCGGAGCTGATGGAGACCATCAGGTTTGTGCGGGAGAAGTTTGACATGACCATCCTGCTGATCGAGCATGATATGAAGCTGGTGTCCGGTATCTGCGAGAAGCTGACAGTGCTGAATTTCGGTCAGGTTCTGACACAGGGCGAGACTTCCGCGGTGCTCAACGACAAGCGGGTGATCACTGCGTATCTTGGAGAGTAGGAGGAGAGAAGGTTATGGCGATACTGGAAGTAAAGGATCTGGAAGTATACTACGGTGTGATCCAGGCCATCAAGGGAATCTCCTTTGAGGTGAACCAGGGAGAGATCATCGCCCTTATCGGGGCCAACGGTGCCGGCAAGACCACCACTCTTCAGACCATCACCGGCCTGATCCCCGCCAAGTCCGGCAGGATTCTCTATGAGGGGAGCGACATTACCCGGATCGCCAGCCACAGGCTGGTGTCTATGGGCATGGCCCATGTCCCTGAGGGCAGGAGAGTGTTCGCTCAGCTTACGGTGCTTCAGAACTTAAAGCTGGGAGCGTACACCCGAAAAGATAAAAAGGAGATCCTGGAGACTCTGGAGACCATCTATAAGCGTTTTCCCCGCCTGGAGGAGAGAAAGAATCAGCCAGCGGGAACCTTAAGCGGCGGCGAGCAGCAGATGCTGGCCATGGGCCGGGCCCTCATGTCCCACCCAAGGATTATCGTCATGGATGAGCCCTCCATGGGATTGTCGCCCATCTATGTCAATGAGATCTTTGATATCATCAAGGAGATCAATGACAGCGGCACCACTGTGCTTCTGGTGGAGCAGAACGCCAAGAAGGCACTTTCCATCGCCCACAAGGCCTACGTGCTGGAGACGGGAAAGATCGTCCTGAGCGGAGATGCGAAACAGCTGATGAATGACGACTCGGTGAAAAAGGCTTATTTAAGTGAATAAGAAGACCATGAATAACCTGTTCCCCCCTTGCATATATTGTAGAAGCACAGCAAGGGGGTATTTTTATGGAGCAATTTTCTGTATACAAGGATATCAAGGCGAGAACCGGAGGAGAGATCTACTTAGGAGTCGTAGGGCCGGTGCGGACGGGAAAGTCCACGTTCATCAAGCGGTTTATGGAGTTGATGGTGCTTCCGGAGATGGAGGATGAGCACATCCGCACCCAGGCCAGGGATGAACTTCCCCAGAGCGCCGCGGGCAAGACCATCATGACCACGGAACCCAAATTTATCCCGAAAGAAGCGGCAGAGGTGGCGCTGGGAGACGGAGTTGACGTGCAGGTGCGCCTCATCGACTGTGTGGGATTTATGATTGACGGAGCGGCCGGCCACATCGAAAACGACAGCGAGAGGCTGGTGAAGACGCCGTGGTTCGACTATCAGATTCCCTTCACCAAGGCGGCGGAGATCGGCACCAGGAAGGTGATCACGGACCATTCCACCATCGGGATCGTGGTGACCACGGACGGCACCATTGGCGACATCAAGAGGGCTTCCTACGGGCCGGCGGAAGAGCGGACCGTGGAGGAGCTAAAGACTCTGGGCAAACCGTTTATCATGCTGTTAAACTCGGTCAGGCCCTTCTCTGACGAGACCAGGCAGCTGGCAGATGAACTGGCCGAAAAGTATGAGGTATCGGTTCTGCCTATTAACTGTGAACAGCTGAAAAAAGACGACATTCTTCACATTTTGGAACAGATCTTAAAAGAGTTTCCCGTCACACAGATGGACTTCCATATCCCCAAGTGGCTGGAGATTTTGCCGGCGGATCACTGGCTGAAGGCAGGGGTCATCCAGTGTGTCAAGGATCTTTTGGGCAAGGTGAACCAGATGAAGGATGTGGCGGGGGCACTGGGCGGCATGATCACCGATGTGGTGCGGGGTATGAAGGCGGACCGGATGGATTTTTCCGACGGGACCGTGTCGGTCATGGTCAATGTAGACGACCACTATTACTATGAGATCCTAAGCGACTATGTGGGGATTCCCATAAGCGGGGAGTATCAGCTGATGCAGCAGCTTCGGTCTCTGGCACGGATGAAACAGGAGTATGAGAAGGTTCAAAATGCCATGAGTCAGGTCCGTCTGAGAGGATACGGAGTGGTGACCCCGGAGAAGTCCGAGATCGTCCTCGACGAGCCTCAGGTCATCCGCCACGGCAACAAGTACGGCGTGAAGATGCGGGCCGAGGCCCCGTCCATCAACATGATCAAGGCCCACATCGAGACGG
The DNA here is from genome assembly GCA_022792815.1 of Hungatella sp. Lineage (GTDB taxonomy): Bacteria > Bacillota > Clostridia > Lachnospirales > Lachnospiraceae > UBA3402. The sequence continues at coordinate 69,763 of JAAWBS010000014.1, read as the reverse complement.
AGATCGCACCGATCGTGGGGAGTCAGCAGCAGGCGGAAGACCTGATTGCGTACATAAAACAGAATGCCAGGGAAAGCGATGAGGGAATCTGGAACACCAATATTTTCGGAAAATCCATTGAACAGATCGTGGAGGACGGCATCCAGGCAAAGGTGTCTCAGCTGACCGAGGACTGCCAGATGAAGCTTCAGGATACCCTGCAGAAGATTATCAACGACAGCAAAGGAGGGATGATCTGCATCATCATCTGAGTCTTCCCCGGCTTGCAACCGGGGTCTTTTTATGGTAAAATGGAGATACAGATTTCGGAACGGTTTTTATACCATTTATACAAAACATAAAGGAGGAACACCATGAAGTTAATGTTCATCGGCGCGGACCATGAGGTGACAGGAAGTTGTCATTATCTGGAGTGCGGAAACACGAAGCTGGTGGTAGACTACGGGATGGAGCAGGGGATCAACATCTATGAGAATGCGGAACTTCCTGTCCCCTGCGGGGAGTTGGATTATGTGCTCTTGACCCATGCCCATATCGATCACGCCGGCTGTATTCCGCTTTTGTATGCCAGAGGGTTCCGGGGGCAGATCGTGACCACCTTCGCCACCGGGGATCTGTGTCAGATCATGCTCCGTGACAGTGCCCATATCCAGGAGATGGAGGCGGAGTGGAAGAACCGGAAGGCAAAGCGTGCAGGCGGCCCGGAGGTGAAGCCTCTCTACACCATGGATGATGCCCAGGGAGCACTGTCTCATCTGAAAACCTTTGATTACGGGGAGATGGTCAAGTTAAACGACGATATTACCCTGCGGTTTACAGATGCAGGCCATCTTCTGGGTTCTGCCTCCATCGAGGTGTGGTGCAGGGAGGAGGGGGTGGAGAAGAAGATCGTGTTCTCCGGGGATATCGGCAACAAGAACAAGCCTCTCATCCGAGATCCGGAATACATCAAAGATGCAGACTATGTTCTGATGGAATGCACCTACGGCAATCGGAGCCATGGAGAGGTCATGAAGCATATCGCGGAGCTGACGAACATCATCCAGAGGACCCTGGACCGGGGCGGCAATGTGGTGATTCCGGCCTTCGCCGTGGGCCGTACCCAGGAGCTTCTGTACTTCATCCGGAAGATCAAGACCGATCATCTGATCTTCGGGCACGAGGGGTTTGAGGTGTATGTGGACTCGCCCCTGGCGGTGGAGGCCACCAATGTGTTTAAAAAGAATCTTATCAGATGTTATGACCAGGAGACCAGAGAGCTGGTAGAACAGGGCATAAACCCCATCGATTTTCCGGGACTGAAGCTGTCGGTGACCAGCGAGGACTCCATTGCCATCAACTTTGATGCCAAGCCCAAGGTCATCATCTCCGCATCGGGCATGTGCGATGCGGGACGAATCCGTCACCATCTGAAACATAATCTGTGGCGGCCGGAGTGTACCATCGTGTTTGCCGGATATCAGGCGGAGGCCACCCTGGGCCGGAGCCTGATCGACGGAGCCAAGGAGGTCAAGCTGTTCGGTGAGACCATCGACGTGCGGGCTCACATCGCGAGTATGAAGGGTCTCAGCAGCCACGCGGATGTGACTGGGCTTCTGGAGTGGATCCAGGCATTCGAGAAGAAGCCGGACATGGTCTTTACGGTGCACGGAAACGACGAGGTGTGCGATATCTTTGCGGACCGTCTGACCAAGGAACTGGGCTTTCCGGCCTCGGCGCCGTTCAGCGGCTCGGTCTTTGACCTGATTGAGGGCACATGGGTCACACAGACTGCGGGAATCCCGGTGGCCAAGACCGTGACGCCGGCCAGGAAGCGGTCCGATTCAGTCTTTGCCCGTCTCGTGGCTGCAGGAGAGCGGCTGGCCAGAGTGATCCTTCACAACGAAGGCGGGGCCAACAAGGATCTGGCCAGATTTGCGGATCAGATTCATGCCCTGTGCGACAAGTGGGACAGATAGGAGTTTTTGTATGGGAAAAGTACAGATCTACACAGACGGGGCGGCCAGAGGCAATCCTGACGGCCCCGGAGGGTATGGCGTGGTGCTTCACTATATCGATCAGAAGGGGGTCCTCCACGAGAGGACCCTGTCTGCGGGATATGTGCGCACCACCAACAACCGGATGGAGCTGATGGCTGCCATCGCAGGCCTGGAGGCGTTAAACCGTCCCTGTGAGGTGGAGCTTTACTCCGATTCCAAGTATCTGACAGACGCGTTCAATCAGAGATGGATCGATAACTGGGTGAGGAACAACTGGAAGAGAGGAAAAAGCGGCCCGGTGAAGAATATTGACCTGTGGCAGCGGCTTCTTGAGGCGAAAACCCCCCATCGGGTTACTTTCATCTGGGTCAAAGGCCATGCTGGCCACCCTCAGAACGAGCGGTGCGATCAGCTGGCCACCTCGGCGGCGGACGGCACAGAACTTTTGGTGGACGAAGGCCTGGAGTAAGTGTATCAATCATTAATTATATCTTACAATATATTACTAATTCTGTATGGCTATTCCATTTCCCTTCGGATTGTGATATGTTAGATTTATCACCGAATCCTGCAGAAAGTCTCAAGACACAAGGAGGCTCTTTCCGGGGTACGAACAAAGGAAGATGGGGATGAAGAATAGAAGAGCCATGCTTTTTCTGGCAGCTATATTTGTTATTGGAATACTGATCACAAAGGGCACCTACCGGTTTGTGGAGAAGTCTGCCGTCGTGACAGAAGAGTCTTCTGACGAGGCTGTGCCGGAGATGGCCGCTGCGGTGGAGGTACCGGAGGGGGGCGCGGAAGGAGAGGCAGCCCCGATGGCTCTCGCGGCCGCCGTGGATACGGACATGGAGGCGGCAGGGAAGACCGAGGAGGAGACGGAGGCAGCGCAGCTTGGCAGATCTCTTTCCTCCGGAAGGAGTGAGGGGGAAGGGGAATCCATCTCGCCGTTAGACACTGCGGCGGCAGTGGAGATGGAAGCCTACAGCGCCGGGGACACCGGGGCAAAGGAGTCTGTGTCCTACTATAAAAAAAGGCTGAACGACCTGGACAGTCAGATTCAGAAGAACAAGACGGCCCAGGATTCTGTTAATATAAACAACTCGGCCAAGTCGGCGGCTTCCAATGAGTTAAAGCTGTGGGACGGAGAGTTGAATACGATCTATAACGAGATCCTGGATCGGCTGGACAAGGATCGCTCCGCCAGTCTTGTGGAGGAGCAGAGAGCCTGGATGAAGGAGCGGGACGGCCTGGCCATGGAGGCGGCCAAGAACTCTGCGGGAGGTTCCGCGGAGAGCGTGGAATACATCGTCTCCCAGATTGAATCTACCAGGCAGAGGGCATACGATCTGGTGGAGTGCTACGAGGCGCTGCTGACAGATTAGGGTCAGAGCCGGAGAGAGAGGAATTGCAGGCACAAAAGCAGTTCCTTTTTTCTTTTATGATCTTGATAAATGTCAGGCCTTGTGATAGGATAGTAAAGATAATGAGCAATAAAAACAGAATGTTGATAAAGGAGGGAAAACCATGGGAGCAATCATGACGAGCCTTTTAAAAAATCTGATAGAGGTTGGCGTTTTCGTGTTAATAGCGTGGGCAGGTATCATGTGCGGAAAGAACGTAAAATCCAACAAGAGTGCTGCTGGAAAGAATCAGGATACTAAGTAGAGGCGGAGGAAGCAATGTGAAGAAGTACGGTGTTAATGAATTAAGAAAGATGTTTTTGGAATTCTTTGAGAGCAAAGATCACCTGGCCATGAAGAGCTTTTCTCTGGTTCCCCACAACGACAACAGCCTGTTGTTGATCAATTCGGGAATGGCGCCTTTAAAGCCCTATTTTACGGGGCAGGAGATTCCTCCCAGGAGACGTGTCACCACTTGTCAGAAGTGTATCCGCACCGGTGACATCGAGAACATCGGAAAGACTGCCCGCCACGGCACTTTTTTCGAGATGCTGGGTAATTTTTCTTTCGGAGATTATTTTAAGACAGAGGCCATCCACTGGTCCTGGGAATTTTTGACAGAGGTTGTGGGGCTTGACAAGAACCGGCTGTATCCGTCAGTCTATCTGGATGACGATGAAGCCTATGACATCTGGAACAAGCAGATCGGGATTCCCCCAGAGCGGATCTTCCGGTTCGGCAAGGAGGACAACTTCTGGGAGCACGGGGCAGGTCCCTGCGGTCCCTGTTCCGAGATCTACTATGACCGGGGAGAGAAGTACGGCTGCGGCAAACCGGACTGTACCGTGGGCTGTGAGTGCGATCGGTACATTGAGGTGTGGAACAACGTATTTACCCAGTTTGAGAATGACGGACACGGCAATTACACGGAGCTTAAGCAGAAGAACATCGATACCGGCATGGGCCTCGAGCGTCTGGCTGTGGTGGTCCAGGACGTGGACTCCCTGTTTACGGTGGACACTAACAAGGCTCTCCTGGACGAGGTGTGCGCCATGGCTCACACCAGCTATCTGGCAGACGAGAAGAAAGACGTGTCCCTGCGCATCATCGCAGACCATGTGAAATCCTGTACCTTCATGATCTCCGACGGGATCATGCCGTCCAATGAGAGCAGAGGTTATGTGCTGCGCCGCCTTCTGCGCCGCGCTGCCCGCCACGGAAGGATCCTGGGCATCGGGGGGAGATTCCTGGCAGAGTTGAGCAAGACGGTGATCGCTCTCTCCAAGGACGGATATCCGGAACTGGAGGAAAAGAAGTCTATGATCTTAAAGGTGCTGGGAGAGGAGGAGGAGAAATTCAACAAGACCATCGACCAGGGCCTGGCTATCTTAGGCGATATGGAGCAGGCCATGGTGGCCGGCGGCTCCGCGGTCCTCTCAGGCTCGGATGCCTTTAAGCTGTATGACACCTACGGGTTCCCGCTGGATCTGACCATCGAGATTCTGGAGGAGAAGAATTTTAAAGTGGACGAGGATGGATTCCAGGCTGCCATGAAGGAGCAGAGAGAAAAGGCCCGGGCAGCCCGCAAGACCACCAACTATATGGGGGCTGACGTGACGGTGTACCAGTCGATTCCGGCAAAGATCACCTCGGAGTTTGTGGGGTATGATCGCCTGGTCCACGACTCGGTGATCTCTGTTCTCACCACGGAGACTGATGTGGTGGAGGCGCTGGCCGACGGCCAGGCAGGAACCGTGATCGCAGATCAGACTCCTTTCTACGGAACCATGGGAGGCCAGCAGGCCGATGTAGGCGTGATCTTCTGCGAGGGAGGACGCTTTGATGTGGAGGATACCATCCATCTCCAGGGCGGCAAGATCGGCCATGTGGGAAAGATGACAGAGGGGATGTTTAAGACCGGAGACAAGGTGACGCTGAAGGTCTGTGAGACCAACCGCCTGTCTACCGGCAAGAACCACAGTGCCACTCATCTTCTCCAGAAGGCCCTGCGCACCGTGCTGGGAGATCATGTAGAGCAGGCGGGCTCCTATGTGGACGGAACCAGACTGCGCTTTGACTTCACTCATTTCTCCGCCATGACTCCCGATGAGCTGAGGCAGGTGGAGGAGCTGGTCAATGAAAAGATCCGGGAAGACCTAAAGGTGGTCACGGAGGAGATGACTTTGGATGAGGCCAAGAAATCCGGTGCCATGGCGCTGTTCGGCGAAAAGTACGGGGAGAAGGTCCGGGTGGTGAAGATGGGAGACTTCTCCGTGGAGCTGTGCGGCGGCACCCATGTGGCGGACACCGGTGTCATCACCGCATTCAAGATCTTGTCAGAGACCGGCATCGCCGCCAATGTGCGGAGGATCGAGGCCCTGACCGGGGAGGGTCTGATGGCTTATTATCAGCAGGTGGAGGAGAAGCTTCACGACGCGGTGAAGGCGCTGAAGACCACACCGGCGGAACTGACTCACAAGATTGATGCCCTCTTAGGGGAGGTCAAAGCCCTCCACTCGGAAAATGAAAAGTTAAAGAGCAAACTGGCCAATTCCGCTGTGGGCGACGTGATGAGTCAGGTGAAAGAAGTCAACGGTGTGAAGGTTCTGGCCGTGAAGGTGGCGGACGTGGATATGAACGGTCTGCGCAACCTGGGAGACCAGCTGAAGGACAAGTTGGGAGAGGGTGTGGTGGTCATCGCCTCCGCTCAGGACGGCAAGGTGAATCTGATGGCTTCCGCCACCGACCAAGCCCAGAAGAGGGGCGCTCACGCAGGCAATCTGATCAAGGCCATCGCCGGCCTGGTAGGCGGAGGCGGAGGCGGCCGTCCCGGCATGGCCCAGGCAGGAGGTAAGAATCCGGAGGGCATCGACGAAGCCTTAGCTAAGGTGGAAGAGGTGGTGAAGGGCCAGATTAAAGAGGCTTAGGGGGCCGAAATCGGGGATTTTGGGCTCTTGAGACGAAATTTTGGTAAAAAATTGTAAATCCTTAAAAAAACCAGTTGACGAATGGGGATTTTATGCTATAATCATAGCAGTGCTATAAAATACCCAAACAGTTGTATTATGCACAAGTACACAACTGGAGGGAGGTTAGGTGTGAGCTATGTCAAACGTTATCGTTAAAGATAATGAGTCTCTGGACAGCGCTTTACGCAGATTCAAAAGAAACTGCGCGAAGGCCGGCATTCAGCAGGAGATTCGCAAGAGAGAACATTATGAGAAGCCCAGCGTAAGACGCAAGAAAAAGTCTGAAGCTGCGAGAAAGCGCAAGTTCAACTAAGTGCAGGAATTGAAGTCCTCAGTCTGAAGATTGAGGACTTTTTTCTATTCATTTTACATAGATTAATAATAATCCTATGGCATGTAAGAGGCCTTTTATGATGCGAGTATTTTCTCAGGCAGCATCCTTTCTCCATATACCTCAGGATGTGATACCGGGAGAACCGGTGATCACGGTGACTGGGAGGCGAAATGTCTACATCGAGAATTATAACCGGATTCTCAGCTTTCTGGACAATGAGATAAAGATTCAGGCCAAGACGTGCCGGATCATCGTAGTCGGGAAGCGGCTGAAGATCTGCTACTACACGGGGGACGACATTTTAATATCAGGGCTGATCCACTCGGTTATGACAGAAAGCTGACCGGAGGATGGCCAAAAAGTGATGGAAGAGGGAGATGATGAAGAGTGCCGGAAGGGGTCGTTCGATGGCTGAAAGGATATCTGTACATAAAGCTGAACGGATATACACCGGAGCGTTTTTTTAATCTTTGCAGAAGCGGGAAGCTTGACTGCTGGAATATGAGGCGGGAGAGGGACGGATATTACGTCTGCATCGCCTTGAGGGATTTTTATAAGATTCGTCCTTTTCTGAGAAAGTCCCATATGTCCATGAGGATCGCTTCTCGGGAAGGGCTGCCTTTTTTGATGCGGCAGAATCGAAAGAGAAAGGCGCTGGCAGCGGCAGTCCTTTCTTTTTTTGTGGTTTTGTATGCCATGTCCCTGTTTGTGTGGAACATCTCCTTCGACGGAAATTACCGCTACAGCCGGGAGACGCTTTTAGACTATCTGGAGGAGGAAAAGATCCGGTACGGCATCTTGAAATCCCGGATCGACTGCGACAGATTGGAGGAGGGGATCCGCAGCCGTTTCCCGGAGATTACATGGGTGTCAGCCCGTGTGTCAGGCACCCGCCTGCTCATAAAGCTGAAGGAAAATCAGGTGTTCTCCGGTGTTCCCCAGATCGATTCCGCCCCCTGTGAGCTGAGAGCCAAGGTTTGCGGAGTCATCACCAGAATGGTCATCCGCCAGGGAAAGGCGGAGGTGGCCGTGGGGGATCAGGTGGAGGCGGGGCAGCTGCTGGTATCCGGACGGCTGTCCATATTAAATGATGCCGCCGAGGTGGTGCGGACGGCCTATGTCCACGGGGACGGGGAGATCTATGCTAGGACAGTCTACACTTATGAGGAGGAATTTCCCCAGTACCACAGGGTCGACGTGAAGACGGGGCGGAAAAGGAGGGGCATCGGCGTGGGGGCAGGGCCTTATCACCTGCGGATTCTCATGCCGGATTTAAAAAAGGAGACCTGGAATGACGTGACAGACAAAACTCAGCTGTGTCTGTTTGAGGACTTTTATCTGCCCGTCTATGTAGAACAGATCCGGGGTGAGTCCTATGTCTCTTATGAGCGGCCGTACACCGAAGAGGAAAAAAAACAGGAGGCGGGGAAGGTCCAGGAAAAATATGTGAAAAATTTATTGGAAAAGGGGGTTCAAATTATCGAAAATAATGTTAAAATACAAGAGTGCGGCCGTTCCTGGAAAGTGGAAGGAACGGTGACCGTGGAAGAGGAGATCAGCGAGCCCCATTATATAGCGGAGATTGAGGAGACGAAAGAAACCGATGAGCGTGATTGAGACAATAATTGATATCCCGACAGAACACGAGAAGAATGTCTGCGGGCAGTTTGACGAATATATAAAAAAGATAGAGAGGACTCTCCATGTGACCATGGTGGCCAGAGACGGCGCCATCAAGATCATCGGTTCCGAGGAGATGGCAGGGAAGGCAAAGAGGGTGTTTCACAATCTGACAGAGCTTTCCAAGAGAGGCAATTTAATCACGGCCCAGAATGTAGACTATGCCCTGTCCCTGTCCTTTAGCGAGAAGGACCATGAGATCCTGGAGATTGACCGGGATATTATCTGCAGGACCATAAACGGCCGGCCGGTGAAGCCCAAGACCTTGGGCCAGAAAGCCTATGTGGATGCCATCCGGAAGAAGATGATCGTCTTTGGCATCGGACCGGCGGGAACCGGGAAGACCTATCTTGCCATGGCTATGGCTATCCAGGCCTTTAAGGACGGGGAGGTGGGCCGGATCATACTGACCCGGCCAGCCATCGAGGCTGGGGAGAAGCTGGGATTTCTCCCGGGAGATTTACAGAGCAAGATTGATCCCTATCTGCGGCCTCTCTACGATGCCCTCTATCAGATCATGGGGGCAGAGGCGTATCTTCACAATTCGGAGAAGGGGCTTATCGAGGTGGCTCCATTAGCCTACATGCGGGGGCGCACCCTGGACAACGCCTACATTATCCTGGACGAGGCCCAGAACACAACACCGGCTCAGATGAAGATGTTTCTCACCCGCATTGGGTTTGGATCCAAGGTAGTGATTACCGGGGACCAGACCCAGAAGGATCTGCCGGGAGGGAGTGTGTCGGGACTGGACATGGCCATCCGGGTGCTGGGGAAACTGGATGACATCGGTTTTTGCCATCTGACCAGCCTGGATGTGGTACGCCATCCTCTGGTTCAGAAGATCGTACAGGCCTATGATGACTATGAGTCCAGGGAATCAAAGAGTTCCCGCAAAAAGGAGCCAAGACAACAAAAAAGGAGATACGAATGACGATTGATATTGACTACGAAGCCGAGAGGGAGACAGAGCTTCCCTACAGGGAGATCATAGAGGAGATTGTCTGCGGGGCCATGGACTATGAACAGTGTCCCTATGAGGCCCAGGTGAATGTGGTGCTCACAGACGATGAGTCCATCCGCCAGGTCAACCGGGAGTACCGGAGCATCGACCAGGCTACGGACGTGTTGTCCTTTCCTATGGTGGAGTATGAGACTCCCTCGGATTTTAGCCGGGTAGAGGAAGAGACTTTTGACTGCTTTGACCCGGAGAGCGGAGAATTGCTTTTGGGGGATATTATGATCTCCATGGACAAAGTAGAGGAGCAGGCGGCCAAGTACGGCCATTCCCAGAGACGGGAGCTGGCCTTTCTGGTGGCTCACAGCATGCTGCATCTGTTTGGCTATGACCACATGGAGGAGTCGGAGAGGCTTGTCATGGAGAGGAAACAGAGGGAGATACTGGAAGACAGGGGGTACACACGATGAGAAACTATGTTCTGGGACTGATTCTGGCATCATCGCTGATCCTGGGAGGATGCGGCAAATCTTACGTGGAGGCTGACGTGACCGTGACCGCCCCGGAGACCAGTCCTCAGGAGACCATAGTGGTGGAGATCACTGCAGCTGAGGAGACAAAGGCCATACCGGAGGAGACGACGGAGGAAGAGCCCGAGGAGCGGGTGGAGATCGACGGAAAGATCAAAAGCTATCTCACCGGAGAGATGGTGGAAGTGGAGAAGGCCAACAGGAGGCCTTTGGCTATCATGATGAGCAATGACAAGCAGGCCCTTCCTCAGCACGGCATCAACCGGGCAGGGGTGGTCTATGAGGCTCCCGTGGAGGGGTCTATGAACCGATACATGGCCCTCATAGAGGATTACGACGATCTGGAGCGCATCGGTTCCGTCCGCAGCTGCCGCACTTATTACACCTATTTTGCAAGGGAGTTCGATGCCGTCTACGCCCATTTCGGGCAGAGCACCTTTGCCAAGCCCTATCTGAAAAATGTGGACAACATCAACGGCATAGAGGGAGTCGGAAGCGGGGCATTTTACCGCTCCGGCGACAGGAAGGCCCCTCACAATGCCTATGCCAGTTTTGAGAAACTTCAGTCAGTCATGGAAAAGCTGGGATATTCCCAGGAGTACGACCCGGATTATAAAGGACATTACCAGTTTGCCGGAAACGGCCGGTTCCTGGAATTGGAAAATTCCATGGAGGCCTGGAAGGTCGTGCCGGGGTATGCCATGAATCAGGCATATTTTGAATACAATGAGGAGGATCGGTTATATTATCGATATCAGTATGGAGGTCCTCACAAGGGCGATGAAGGGCAGATCGGGGTGACCAACATTATCTTCCAGTACTGTCATGTAGGCCACTATGCCACGACCGACTATCTGGATATCGATGTCCACTCGTCTTACTACGGATACTACATAACTGGCGGACGAGCCATCCCCATCTCATGGGAAAAGGACGGCGAGTTTGGCGTAACTCACTATTATAATACAGAGAAGGAAGAAATCACATTAAATCAGGGAAAGACATGGGTCTGTATCATACCGTCCAGTGATTTCTCCAAATCGGAGATCCATGGAAAAGACAACTAGAACAATACAGCGGTCGGCCGGAGCGCCTCTGCCGGGAAGACCTCGTCAGACCGAGAGAGCCAGACAGGCGCAGCTGGCAGCCAGAGAGGCAGTGGATCGGGGGGCTGTCAGAGGCCGGAAGGGAGCGGCCAGCCGGCCGGTCAGCCATGGAGGCCAAAGGAAGCCGGCGAGAGCGGGAAGGAGGCCGGTCAGCCAGGCACTTTCGGGAAAAGACCGGTCTGTCGGTGGAAAGTCCAAGGGCAAAAAAAGCTCCGGCAACAATTTTCTGGTTCAGGGAAGTATCCTTGCAGCGGCAGGCATCATCGTCCGCCTGATCGGCATGGTATATCGGATCCCCCTTGCCAGAAAGATTGGAGACAACGGCAACGGCTACTACAACGCGGCCTACTCCATCTATTCGATTTTGCTCATCATGTCCTCCTACAGCCTGCCGGTAGCCGTGTCTAAGATGGTTTCGGCCAGGCTGGCCAAAAGAGAATACCGCAGTTCCGTCAGGATCTTCCGCGCAGCCATGTTCTACGCCACGGTGGCAGGCATGGCCGGTTTTTGCGCCCTGTGGTTTGGAGCCGATTACTTTGCGGGGATGGTCATAAAGATGCCGTACAGCGCATATGCTTTAAAAGCCCTGGCTCCCACCATCTGGATCATGGCATATCTGGGAGTTCTCAGGGGATATTTCCAGGGACATACCACCATGATTCCTACGGCTGTGTCCCAGATCTTCGAGCAGATTGTCAATGCGATAGTCAGCATTGCGGCGGCTTCCCTTCTGTTTGATCTAGGTGTCAAGTCCAATCTGGTCTACGGGGATACGGAGTATTCCTATGCCTTTGGGGCAGCAGGAGGAGCCATCGGAACCGGGGCAGGAGCCCTCACCGCTTTTGTGTTTTTCCTCTTTCTGACGGCAGGGTACCGGCCCACGCTAAAAAGGCAGGCCAGAAGAGACCGGGGAGGCTATGTGGAGAGCTACGGCGCTATCTCTCATGCCCTGTTTGTGACCATTGTGCCCATCATGATCAGCAGCGCTATCTACAATATCAGCAATGTGGTGGATAACAGTATTTTCGGACATGTGATGGAGGGATTGGGGGAGAGCGATCTTACAGCCTCTCACTGGGGGGTTTATATGGGGCGGTATCACCTGCTGTTCAATATTCCGGTTGCCATCGCCAACTCCCTTTCCTCCTCGCTGATTCCGGCACTTTCCCGGGCGGCGGCAGAGAGGGACCGAAAGCAGATGCTTTTGAGGATATCCAGCGTGATCCGCTTCTCCATGATCATCGCCATCCCTTCGGCGGTAGGATTAGGGGTGCTGGCAGCGCCTGTGAGTAACCTTCTCTTTGCAGGTATGGATAATACCATGCTGATCCGTATGATGGTTCTGGGGTCCTCTGCCGTGGTATTTTTCTCCCTGTCCACAGTGACCAATGCAGTGCTTCAGGGGATTAACCGGATGCAGGTGCCTATCGTCAACTCGGCTATCTCCCTGGCAGTCCATGTGGCACTTCTCTACGTGATGCTGAAGATCTTTCATCTGGGCATCTACAGTGTGGTCTATGCCAACATCCTCTTTGCCGCCCTGGTCTGCGTCTTAAATGCCGTCTCCATCGCCAGAGCAGTCAGGTACCGCCAGGAGATCATTCGGACATTCCTCATTCCTCTGGCAGCCTCCGCGGTCATGGGAGCTGCGGCATGGGGGATCTATGGTCTGTGTTCCAAGGTGATGGGCAATGGGGGCAGCACCGGTATCGCCATACTTGCGGCCATGGCGGTGTACTTTGTCCTTTTAATCAGGCTGAGAGGAGTGGATGAGCAGGAGATGAGAGGGATGCCGGGAGGAACCAGGCTTCTGAGAGTTGCCAAAAGACTGCATTTGATGTAGAGAAGACGGGACCGAACAGCAATCATAATGTTCCAAAATTTGCCGAAAAAAGTCAAAATTTCTTGACGATATCATGAATTTACGATATAATCAGTGGAATGAAACGAGTGGATTGGAAGAAAAGACAAACCGACCATCAGGCGGTATTGTGGGTTCTGGGTTTTTATGGGGTGCTGGCACTGACAGGCCATGGATGTCCCATCCGCTGGGGAACCGGCGTTCCCTGTCCGGGATGCGGGCTGTCGCGGGCGGGTCTGGCTCTTTTGAGGCTGGATGTCCCTTCTGCCTTTACCTATCATCCCATGTTTTGGGCTGTTCCGCTTCTGGGAGTGTTTGGCTGGCTTTACAGCAGAAAGCCGACCAGGGGACTTTTGTGGGGGATCAGCCTGTTAGGGGTGATGTTTTTTGTCGTGTATCTGGTCCGGCTTATTGCAAGAGATCCGGTGCTGGAGATCGACATTCCCTCAGGACTTATCTTTCAGGCCTTTGGTTTTTTCTCAAAGATCCTTCGTTTCTCATAAAAGCAGATGGTTTTTCCATCAATTATTCTTTCAGGAGGGAATGATATGAAACAGCGCAACTTCATACTCTATTTTCTGCTCACAGGCGTGACCTGCGGTCTCTACGGCATATACTTCTGGTATATGTTCATCGTAGATTTGAACAAGGTCTGTGCAGATAAGGTTCCGAATGACAAGCCAAGCCCCAACTACATCGTGGTGGCGCTTCTGTCTATGATAACCTGCGGAATCTACTACTATGTATGGCTGTACGGCCAGGGCAACCGTATGGCGGATGCAGCCAAGGGTTACGGCACGGAGTTCCATGAGACCGGAACCACTTATCTGCTGTGGTGCCTGCTGGGAGCATTTGTCTGCGGTCTCGGTCCGATCTTCGGCATGTATCTGATGATTCGCAACATGAACACCCTGGCAGAGAACTATAACAGAGAGCACGGAGTAGTGATCTAATATAGAATCGGCTTTTCGTCAGTGAAAGCATGGCGCCAAACTTTGCGGTAAGGTTTGGCGCCATGTTTTCGTCTCAGAAAGGGCTCAGCCGGGCTGTCTGTGCCGAAAATGTTTAAAATAGCAAAAATTTGCAGATACTAGGTTTAAGAGGTTATCAACTTTTTTCAGGAGGCACGTTCCATGAGAAACTATAGTATCTGCGCATTGCTGATTCTGGTCATAGTCCTGTCCTGTTTCGGAGCAGGCTTTTTTGTCACCAGAACAAGGGAGTATTCCAGAGAGGAGACATCGGCTCCCACCACAGAGGTGGAGACGGAGACCGTCACGGAGCCCCAGCTGGTGATCAATCAGAACGATGTGGAGCCTGTGACAGTGAGTGCCCGGGAAGAGTTCTACCTGGTGTCGGAAACCGGATACCTGCTTGTCTTTGCCCAGGATCAGTCCACCATCTGCCTGTATACCCATATTCCCATCACGGAATTTCCCGAGAAGGAGCAGGAAAAGCTTCGGGCAGGCATGTGGTTCTCCTCCATGATGGAGATTTTTCACTATCTGGAATCTTATACCAGCTAAAAAAATGAAAAGTACTGCTTGAAATACAGGGGCAAACCGACTACAATGGATTTTGAAAACGTACAGGGAGGGTCTATGAGGAGACGGGTAATCATCATCGGCGCCGGGGCTTCCGGCATGATGGCGGCGATCCAGGCAGCCAGGGCAGGGGGAGATGTGACAATCATGGAGCACAGGGAGCGGCCGGGAAAGAAACTTTTATCCACAGGCAACGGAAGATGCAATATGACCAACCTGGAGCAGAAAAAAGAATGTTATCGCTGTTCCAATGAGGGGTTTCCGGAGACCGTGTTAAGGCAGTTTCCGGTCGGGGATACCCTGTCTTTTTTCGAGGGCCTGGGGATTTTGCCAAAGAGCAGAAACGGATACATCTATCCCAACTCAGACCAGGCAGTGTCGGTTCTCGAGGCTCTGACACAGGAGTTGGAGCGGCTTAAGGTCAGGATTCGATGTCAGTGTCAGGTGGAGCGGATCACGAAGGAAGGGAGAGAGTTCGCGGTGATTTCCGGTCAGGGGGTGTTCCGGGGAGAGGCGCTTATTTTGTCTGCAGGCTCCAGGGCAGCTCCGGTGACAGGCTCCGACGGCAGCGGCTACGATCTGGCAGCCGCCTTCGGCCATCGCCTTATCCCGCCCCTTCCGGCGCTTGTGCAGCTTCGATGTGAGGAGAAGCATTACAGGCAGCTGGCCGGCATAAGGACCGAGGCCAGGGTAAGCCTCTATGTGGGGGAGAAGCTTCTGGCCCAGGATGAGGGGGAGCTGCAGATAACTGACTACGGGATCTCAGGGATACCCACTTTTCAGATCAGCCGCTATGCGGCCGTCGCATTACATAGAAGACAGAAAGTTACGGTGAGGATCGGGTTTCTTCCGCGGATGAAGGAGGAGGAGATCCGCGCTCTGATGGAGAGACGGAGGCAGTCTATGGAGGAGCGGACTGCCATCCAGTGGATGAACGGGCTTTTGAACAGCAAATTGTCTCTGGTTCTGTTAAAATTGGCAGGTATTCAGGAAAAGCAGAAGGTAAAGACTCTGTCCCGTGTCCAGTGGGACCAGCTGTTTCGTCAGATCACCGCCTATGAGACCCGGGTGTGCGGGGTCAATTCCTTTGAGCAGGCTCAGGTGTGCTGCGGCGGGGTGGATACCAGACAGGTGCAGGCCACCTTAGAGTCCAAGCTGGTAAAAAACCTGTATTTCTGCGGCGAGATCCTGGATGTGGACGGCATCTGCGGCGGATATAACCTGCAGTGGGCCTGGTCCAGCGGAGCGGTGGCCGGACGGGAGGCTGCGAAGGGGGAAGGACAGGAAGAGAGAGACCCGACGTCGGGAGACGGCGGGAGGAGAAAGGATAAGCGATGATACGGATCAGTCAGCTGAGACTTCCCATGAATCATGGAGAGACGGAGATCCAAAACAAGGCTGCAAAGATTTTGAGGATCCCCGTGGAGGAAGTGGACGAATTGCAGATTGTGAGACAGTCCTTGGATGCCAGGAGGAAGAGCGATATCTTTTATACCTATACTGTGGATGTCAGGACGAAGAGAGAGGCCCAGACCGCAAGGAGGGCAAAGAGCACCCAGGTCAGCCTGATCAGAGAGGAGAGCTACCGGTTTCCGGAACCGGGAGAGAAGGTTTTAGAAGGTCCTCCCGTGATCGTCGGAAGCGGCCCGGCAGGCTTATTTTGCGGCCTTATGCTGGCTAAGGCCGGGTATTGTCCTCTGATTTTGGAGCGGGGGGAGGATGTGGACAGCCGAAAGGGGAAGGTGGAGGCTTTTTGGGCAGGCGGTGTCCTGGATCCGGAATCCAACGTCCAGTTCGGGGAGGGAGGAGCAGGCACATTTTCCGACGGAAAGCTGAATACCCTGGTGAAGGACCCGGCTATGAGAAACCGGGAAGTGTTAAGGCTTTTGACGGAGTACGGTGCCGACAAAGAGATCCTCTATGTCCAGAAGCCTCACATCGGAACCGACGTGCTGAGCCAGGTGGTCAAGAGGATCCGGCTAGACATCCTGAAGATGGGAGGACAGGTGCGGTTCGGCGCCCATGTGACGGATCTGGTCATCCGAGAGAATCGGATCACAGGCGTGGAGCTGGAGAGCGGGGAGCGAATCCGGGCCCAGGCAGTGGTTCTCGCCGTCGGTCACAGTGCCAGGGATACCTTTTCCATGCTCTGGGACAGGCAGATCCCCATGGCGGCCAAGTCCTTTGCCGTGGGACTGCGGATTCAGCATCCCCAGGAGATGATCAATGTGTCCCAGTACGGGGAGGAGAATGCCCGCCTGTTAGGACCGGCATCCTACAAGGCGGCTTGGCAGTCATCGGAGGGAAGAGGGGTCTATACCTTCTGCATGTGTCCGGGAGGCTATGTGGTCAACGCATCGTCGGAGACGGGACGGCTGGCTGTCAACGGCATGAGCAATCATGACAGAGGGGGAGAAAACGCCAACAGTGCGGTGATCGTCACCGTGACGCCGGAGGATTTCCCCGGGGATTCGCCTCTGTCCGGAGTGGAATTTCAGCGCCGGCTGGAGGCACAGGCCTACAGGCTGGGAGACGGAGCCGTCCCCGTGCAGCTCTACGGGGACTTTAAGGCCGATGTGTGCTCAGGCGGCTTTGGAGGCGTGATCCCCCAGATGAAGGGGAGATATGGATTTGCCAATCTGCGCAGACTGCTTCCGGAGTCCCTCCATGGTCCTCTGGCGGAGGGGATCGATCAGTTTGAACATCGGATCCGGGGATTTGCCAGGCCGGACAGTATCCTGGCAGGGGTCGAGAGCCGCACGTCCTCCCCGGTGCGGATACACAGAGACGAGAGCCTGCAGAGCCAGGTGAGAGGGCTGTACCCCTGCGGCGAGGGGGCGGGTTACGCCGGAGGTATCACTTCGGCGGCCATGGACGGGCTTCGGGTGGCGGAGGAGATCGCCCGGACCTACAGGGCCATGAGATAAGGAGGCAGGATGAACGGTTCAGCGAGAGACGGATTAAAAGAGAAAAAGAGAGTGGTGATAAAGATCGGTTCTTCTTCCCTGACTCACCCGGAGTCCGGGGATTTGAACCTGCTGAAGATAGAACGGCTGGTGAGGGTGATCAGTGATCTAAAAGGTGAGGGCAGAGAGGTGGTGCTGGTGTCATCCGGAGCCATCGCCACAGGCAGGCAGGCCCTTCATCATCCGAAGAAGCCGGACAGTCTGGCCCAGAGGCAGGCCTTTGCGGCGGTGGGCCAGGCCAGACTGATGATGGTGTATCAGAAGCTGTTTGCGGAGTACAACCAGGTTGCGGCCCAGATCCTTCTGACCAAAGACACCATGATAAACGACAGTTCCCGATACAACGCCCAGAACACCTTCGAGGAGCTTCTGGCTCTGGGAGCGGTTCCCATTGTCAATGAAAACGACACGGTGTCCACGTCGGAGATCCCGTTTTTGGACAGCTTTGGAGACAATGACCGCCTCTCCGCCATCGTGGCGGCCCTGATTGACGCGGATCTTCTGATCCTTTTGTCGGACATCGACGGACTCTATTCCGACGACCCAAGGACCAATCATGAGGCAGAGTTTATCAGCCTTGTGCCGGAGATCACCCCGGAGCTTCTGTCCATGGGAAAGGCTGTGACAGGCAGTGATGTGGGGACGGGAGGCATGGCGGCCAAGCTGGCGGCAGCCAGGATCGCCACGGACAGCGGCTCCGACATGGTTATCGCCAACGGAGACCAGGTGGAGGTCATCGACCGGATTCTTCGGGGCGAGGATACAGGCACACTGTTCCTGGCCCACGAGAACTTAAACTTTGACCTTATGCACTATCTAAACCATGAGTATTAGAGAAGAGGCGCATGCCGATTGATAACCAGGAGGAGAGCTTGTGATTACACAGGAGATGATTGATCGTATCAATGAGCTGTACCATAAATCTCAGGACACAGGGCTGTCTGAGGAGGAGGCTGCGGAGCAGAAGGAGCTTCGCCGGAAGTATATCGAGGCAATACGGGTGAATATGAGAGCCAATCTCAACCGGATTTCCATCCAGGAGAAAGACGGGACTGTCACGGATCTGGGGAAGAAATTCGGAGGAGTCAAAGAGGTATGAGGGAAAAGGGTCAGGAAGGGAGAAGGAGAGACATGACGGCTTTGGAGCAGATGGGAGCCAGAGTAAAAAAGGCTTCGGAGATGATGAGCCATATGGGCACGGCCGAGAGGAACAGAGGGCTTGCGGCGGCGGCGGCGGCCATCCTGGAAGGCAGGGAGGAGATCTCAGCGGCCAACGAGGAGGATGTGAAGGCGGCCTTGGAAAAAGGGATGAAGCCGGGGCTTGTGGACCGGCTGCATCTGGACGAAAGCCGCATCACCTCCATGGCAAGAGGGCTTATGGATGTGGCGGATCTGGAGGATCCCATCGGGGAGGTATTGTCCATGAAACCACGGCCCAACGGGCTTCTCATCGGGGAGAAGAGAGTCCCTCTGGGGGTGGTCGGCATCATCTATGAGGCCAGGCCCAACGTGACGGCAGATGCCTTCGGCCTGTGCTTTAAGACAGGCAACGGGGTGATCTTAAAAGGGGGCAGCGATGCCCTGTGCTCCAACAAGGCCATTGTGGCCTGTATCAAGAAAGGCCTTGAGAGGGAGAACCTTCCCGCTGACGGGGTCTGGCTAATCGAGGACACCGGCCGCGGGGCTGCGATGGAATTGATGAAGATGAACCGGTATGTGGATGTGCTGATCCCCAGAGGCGGCGCGGGGCTGATCCGCTCGGTGGTGGAGAACAGCACGGTGCCGGTCATCGAGACGGGCACAGGCAACTGCCATATCTTTGTGGATGAGTCGGCGGATTTTGATATGGCCTTGAGGATCATAGAGAATGCCAAGACCCAGAGGATCGGAGTCTGCAATGCCTGTGAGTCTCTGGTGGTTCACAGGGCAGTGGCAGAGACATTTCTCCCCAGGCTGAGAGGGGTTCTCAGCCAGGTGGAAATCCGGGGAGACGAGGAGGCAAGACGAGTGGTGCCGGAGTTTATGCCGGCTGCAGAGGAAGACTGGGGAGCGGAATATCTGGATTACATCCTCTCGGTAAAGATCGTGGGCTCCTTAGACGAGGCCATCAGCCACATCAACCGGTATAACACCAAACACTCGGAGGCCATCATCACATCGGATTACGCCAATGCCCAGCGATTTTTGGAGGAGATCGATGCGGCGGCGGTCTATGTCAACGCCTCCACCAGGTTTACGGACGGCTTTGAGTTTGGCTTCGGGGCGGAGATCGGAATCAGCACTCAGAAGCTTCACGCCAGAGGACCTATGGGGCTTAAGGCTCTGACCACCACCAAGTATGTGATCTACGGAAGCGGTCAGATCCGACTTTGAGGGAGGAACCTATGAGCCATATGTCACAAGAAAGCGAAAAACCATGTCAGTCCTGTGGCGGCTGCCTGGTGCGGATCAACACCTATGAGTACCAGTGCAGTTCCTGCGGGAGAAAGTACTATGTATCCGCGGACCGGCTCCACAAGGTGTCTGTCCGGGTGTCGGTGGGAAAGACGATCCTGCTGTGCGCGGCCGCGGCCATCCTCATCGGGGCCCTGGCGGTGGCCGGATATCAGTACTACACAGGCCGCCTGGTGATGTCGGCCAGCCGGTTTTGTGTGGTGGTCCGGGACTTCCTCATGGAGGCCTACGACAAGCCCATCGCCGATATTACCCCGGAGGACCTTGACCGGATAAAATATCTGAAGATCGAGAGGGGAAAGAAGTATTCGTTCACCTACAGTTTTGAGGACGTCTACGACTATCAGGACATGGGGACCTACGAAAAGACCCTGGAGATCATCGAGATTGAGGGGAGCACAGACGATTTTTCTCCCACCAACACCCAGTATTTTACAGGTCTGACCCGGCTGGAGCTGTACACCGACGGCTGGCAGAACTACACCCTGCCCCGGGATAATGTGCTGCGCTATCTCTGCTGTAAAAACGGTCTTTCAAAGTACGGCACTCCCGAGTTTTTCGATCAGGTCAATCCGGAAACATTGGAGGAGGTGCTTCTTTTGGAGGCAGAGGATCTGGAAGATTTTTCCTTTATGGCAAACCTTCGAGGGATAAAGGGATTTCTTCTGGATGGCGCGACCTTAAAAGACGTGGATATGTTCCAAGGATTTGACAGGCTGGAGCAATTGGTGCTGTACCATGTGACCATGAAGGAAGAGGATACCTATGAAATGGTGGAACAGCTTCTGACCCTTCCTTCGCTCAAATCCTTTGCCATATCCGGAAAAACAGCCTGGTATATCACAGATGAGGAGTGGGAACGGCTTGTGGAGACTTACGGGGAACGGATCGTCCTGATCCGGGAATGAGACGGCAAAGGGAGGGATTCCTATGAACGACCAAAAAGATCAGCAAATTACCATACATACTTCTGCCACCAACGAGAAGCCGGAACTGATGGGCTTAGAGTGCAGAAACTGCGGCGGTGTTCTGGAGCTGATTGACAGAACCCACGCCGTCTGCCCTTACTGCGGACAAAAATATCTCATCGACGAGGCCAAGGGCACAGTCATCAACATACAGGTGGATTACAGCGGAGACAAGGAGATGCGCCGGGCCATCGGCAGCGCCAGAAATGCTCTCCTGATCTTTCTGGCTGTGGCCGCAGTGCTGGTGGTGATCATCTTAGGATTCAACATCGCGGCAAAGAAATCTGTCTTTTCCACGTCAGACAAGGATATCCCGGTGGATGCCCACGGGGAGCTTCTGGTCATCTTCTTCCAGGATATCTTTGAGAAAGAATACAGAGACATCACGGAGGAGGAGCTGGAGAGCATCCGCTATATCAAATGCTCTTATGAGAGCGAGGGAAGCGAGACCTACAATGTGATCTCCTACAGCTTTACCGACTACAAGGACTGCGAAAGCGAGGAGGAGTTTCAGGATACTATAAAAAAATGGACCTACCGCATGCATCGGGTGAGCTGGCCGTCTGACTATACTATGCTCACCGGCCTCACCAGGATCGACACTACCGAGAGCGTGTGGATGTCCTTAAACAGCTTTCCCGAGGAGAATCAGATCACCTGTGTGGACACCAAGGACAGCCTGGCTACGGTGTCCGCTGTCCTGGATCCGGCGCAGATTGAGGTGCTCCATATGGGGATCATGGCCAGGGACTTAGAGCAGATCGGCCAGTATCAAAACCTTGTGGAGCTGGAGGTGGACACCAATCTGCCGGACAAGGTGGTGGATGTAAGTTTTCTGGCTCAGTGCCCCAAGCTTGAGAGGCTGAAACTGCGCTGCGGGGAGAGCTACACCGGGCTGGAGGATTTAGGGAAGTTGTCCGGGCTTGAGAGTCTCTACATCGATCACGTGGAGTTTGGAGACTGTAAATTTCTGGAGCATCTGACCGATCTAAAACAGCTGTCTGTCTATACGGGAGAGGAGCCGGATCTGACGGTTCTTGCAAAGCTTCCCGATCTTGTGAGCGTGGAGTTTCTGGACACCGAATATATCCCGCCCGGTGAGATCGAGAAACTGGGGAATCTTGAGGAACTGATCATAGCGGTAAATGATCCCGAGGCTCTAAAGAAGCTGGCAGCCATGGAGAGCCTGAAGGTGTTAAAGCTCCATATGGCCATCGACGAGTACCAGGTCCCCACAGATGTATCTTCCCTTGGTTCTCTGTCCAATCTGGAACTTCTCTATCTGGATAATTTCTGGGATTCCGACCTTGCGGGATTGGAGGCTGTTTTGAACCTTCCGAGACTGGAGGCGTTTCGCTACGGCAAGCGGATGTCAACCGAGACGGATATCTTACTGAATCCCCAGCTTTTATCCGACAATCCCGCCCTGGAGGAGATCGCCTTTTTAAATTGCTTTCCAAAAGATGTACAGACTGAAGAGGCGCTGGACTTCGGATTTTTGTCTCACTATCCCAACGTGAAAAGGCTGTATCTGGACGGCTGCGAGCTGGCGGAAATTTCGTTTGTCTCAGAGCTTGAGGACTTAAGGGTGTGCAGCCTTCAGGATAATGAGCTCCAGGATCTGTCGCCTCTTTTGGCCTGTAAAAAGCTGGAGCAGCTCTCCGTGGACAAGGAAGCTGCCACGGGCATCCGATTTTCGGGAGATGTAGAAGTGAACACGGAGTCCTATGTGACGATTTATGAGTAGAGGCCGGAAAATCATTTACAGACAGGGATTCTTTTTATATAATGATGATACCAGGGTCAAAAGGTCCAAAATCCGAAGTAAGCCAGCTTACAGGAGGAGTTTGGACTTTGGGACCCGCAAAAAGATGCAGGAGGAAGTATGGCTAGATCACAAGTAAAGAAAACACCGGTTCCCAGGCGGGAAAAGGGCTTCCCACAGGCAAAGATTCCCATGAAGGAGCAGGACAATGACGTGGTATTTGCCCTGGACATCGGAACCCGGAGCATCATCGGCATGGTGGGAGTCGTGGAGGACGGAAAAGTCAATATCATCGCCGTAGACCGGGAAGAACATGCCCAGAGGGCCATGAACGACGGACAGATCGAGAACATTGAGAAAGTGTCCGGGCTGGCGGGAAAGATAAAAAAGCGCCTGGAGGAGAAGACCCGCATAAAACTTTCCAGAGTCTGTGTGGCTGCCGCCGGGCGGGCCTTAAAGACGAAGCGGGCAGATTATGAGCTGGAACTGCCGGGAACTCAGCTGATCGATGATGAGATTATCAGCCGTCTGGAGGCCGGCGCCATCACCAAAGCCGAGGAGGCCTTTGAGGCAGACAACGAATCGGCCGAGGATGCCCGCCGGTTCTATCTGGTTGGATACACGGTGTGTCAGTATTTTCTGGATCAGTATATGATCTCCAACTTAAAGGATCACAGAGGCCGGCAGATCAAAGTGGATCTGATTGCCACATTTCTTCCCAGCGAAGTGGTGGAGAGCCTGTACACCACTATGAACAAGATCGGCCTTGAAGTAGCCAGCCTGACTCTGGAGCCCATCGCCGCTATCAATGCGGCTATACCGGAAAATATCAGGCTGTTAAATTTAGTCATGGTGGACATCGGGGCGGGAACATCGGATATCGCCGCCTGCACCGGCGGCAGTGTTACCGGCTATACTATGGCTACAATGGCAGGAGATGAGGTCACCGAGACGATTATGCGGCAGTATCTGGTGGATTTTTCCACGGCAGAGTCCATGAAGATGCAGCTGGACGATCATGAGGAGATCTGCTTTACGGATATCCTGGGATTTGAGCAGAAGCTTTCCCGGACCGAGATCTTCAAGTGTATCCGTGGAGCGGAGGAGGCGCTGTCCAAGGAGATTGCGGACAAGGTCATCGAGATCAACGGCACGGCTCCGTCGGCTCTGTTTCTGGCCGGAGGAGGCAGCAAGCTGGCAGGGTTAAAAGAGGGGATTACGGAGGCCCTGGGCATGGATGCCAACCGTGTGGCCATCGCGGGAAATTACTTCCGGGCCAATGCATTTTCCAGGGAAGTTGACCTGAATAATCCGGAGTACGCCACCCCCCTCGGAATCGTGGTGTCTTCCGGGCTGAACATGATCAATGACAGCTTTCGGGTGACTTTAAACGGGCGTCCCGCCAAGCTGTTCCGCAGCGGCACCTTCACGGCTCTCAATCTTCTGATGATGAACGGCTATAACTTCCGGGATATCATGGGCAGGCCGGGAACCAATGTGACTGTGACGGTCAACGGAAAACGGAAGGTATTTTACGGCACTGTCTCAGAGCCGGCCTCCCTTCTGATCAATCAAAAAGAGGGCAAGCTGTCGGATATCATCCACGCGGGCGATGATATCCGGTTTGTACCCGCCATCCAGGGAAAGGCGGCAAAACCATGCCTGAAAGACGTGGAGGGGGCTGCTGCGGCTGCGGACATCAGCCTCAACGGGATGGGAGCCTCTTTGAAGACGTTGCTGAAAAACGGAGATGTGATTTCCATAAAGTATCCGGAGGAGGAGAAGCCGGAGGAAAGAAAGGAAGTGCCGGAGGCAAACGAGGCGGAGAGAAGAGAGCAGGAGGCGCCGGCGGCTAAAGAGCCGGAGCGAAAGGCGGAGGAGGAGGCAGAGCGGAGAGATCAGGAAGTGGTGGCCACCAAAGAGGCAGAGAAGAAAGAACAGGAAGCCTTGTCAGCCAAAGAGGAAGAGGAAAGAGCGCCGGAGGAAGGGACAGAGCCGGAAGTGAGAGAAGCTTTGGCAGACAAAGAGGCGGAATACGTGCAGGCTGCTTTCGTCCAAGGGGAACCTAAAGAGAGTGAGCCCGCTTTAGGCGGAGGGCAGCAGGCAGCAGGTTCTGAGGCGGAGGCATCGGCTCCTGGAGGCGGGGCCCTGGAAAGGCTCAGCCGTCTGGGCGGAAAGGTTATGCCTCTTTCCGGCAATGCTTTGGAAGAAAAAGAGGCGGATGCACCGCCTCGGCAGGTTCCGGAGAGAGAGACTGTGGAGTTTCTGTTAAACGGCGAGAGCCTGCGTCTGCCCAAAAAGGAAGACGGGCGTCCCTATTATCTGATGGATCTGATCCAGTATTCCGGTATTGATCTGGAGCACCCTAAGGGTACAGTCACCCTCAATGTCAACGGGGAGACCGGAAGATTTCAGCAGGTCCTGAGAGCAAGGGATGTGATACAGATCAGGGAAGAGAGGCGAGAATGAGAATCCTGGTTGTAAATGATGATGGGATCGACTCGGCAGGGATCCACTGTCTTGCCTCCCTAGCCTCCCGTCTGGGAGAAGTGTGGGTGGCAGCGCCGGACAGCCAGTGCAGCGCCATGTCCCACCGGATCACCCTGCACTCTTCCATAGACGTGAGGGAAGAAAAAGACTTTTACGCGGAGGATGCCCGGGCTTACCGGATCTGCGGCACCCCTGCAGACTGTGTGAAGGTGGCCTTAGAATATCTGATGCCCCAAAAGCCGGACCTGGTGTTTTCCGGCATCAATCACGGCTACAACGTAGGGGTTGACATCCTCTATTCCGGCACTATCGGGGCTGCCATGGAAGCACTGGCAAACGGGATCCCTGCCATGGCATTTTCCAGTGCCGACAACAGGGATAGTCGTGTGCCGGAACATTTCCTGATTCCTCTCGTAAAAGAACTGGTGGAAAGTCCCATAGGCCGCCATGAGATCTGGAATGTTAACTTTCCCTCTGGGGATGTCTCAGAGGTCAAAGGGATCCTGAGGCGCCGCCGGATCTGCCGCAAATCGGCATATTGCACAGTGTATAACCCAGGGAAGGAGAGAGAAGGCTGGAGAGAACTTTCTGTCCTGAGTATCCCGGAGGTCAAGGCCGAGGAGGGCAGTGACTTGGCGGCAGTGCTTGGCGGGTATATCTCGGTGGGGAAGGTGAGCAGTGGGGTGCTGATGTGAGATAACGGTCCTGCGGTTCTCATACCCCCTGATTTTGACAGTAATTGAAGAGAAATTAAAAAGTGTCTGCGCAAAAGCAAATTGCGCAGGCACTTTTTTGAAGGTTTTCTGAATCTGCGAAAGAATGTAATAGATGTTTCCCCTTCAGAACGATAGTCATCCGTTTAGGAGCCTCAGAGTATTGTAAGAAAAATGGTACCAAGTTCTTTATATTTGCGTGATATACTGGTGATATCTGTAAAAGGAAAGGAGAGACAGGCCTATGAACATGAAACGGTATGGTGCGGTTCTTCTGATGGCGCTTGGGCTGACAGCATGCGGCGGGGCTTCCGTGGGGAAGACGGAAACACAGTTTGACGTGTCGGCAGAACAGAGCACTGCGGCAAAAAAGGAAAACACACGAGAGGCGGTGCCTTCCCAGACTGCTTCTGAGGGTGAGAAAGACTTGGAGGCGAGGGGGACGAGAGAGTATGTGGGCCTTAAGGGACACATCAAGGAGGTCCGGAGTGATATGGCGCTGATCCGTTCCGACGCAGACGAGTTTCCAGGGGCTTTTTGGGTTACAGAGGCGGAGAAGATCGCAGTGCCGGAAGAGTTAAAAGGCGGTACTTCTGTCTTCGTGCTCATGGAGGACATAAAGGAGAGGGAATCCGACGGTCTTGAGAAGTTCCGGGGGATTCAGCTGTTTGTGCTGCCGCAGGACCAGGAGACCGGGAAGGCGGATGTATTTTTGACAGAAGCCCCGCCGCTGATTCTGACGGATGCGCTGTCCAGCCGTTATGAGCCCTTTGAGATCCGCTCGGGCAACTATACCTGGGATACAGGAGGAGGAGCCGTGATCGCCTGCGGAGCCGCCCCTCTCGAGGAGGCTGCTGCGGACCGAGGGGCCAGACTGAAACTTCCCAGATATCAAAAGATGGATCAGGTTCTCTACACCATAAACACCGTGATTGCTCCGGATATTCTGGTGATCTCTCAGTGGGATGTGTCTCAGCTGGGCGGTGAGGATGCGGAGGAAGAGAGCCGCACCACCTATTATGGTACGGTGCCGGGACTTGTCCTGGAGAAGGATAAGGTGTATGGGATCGAGGCCCGGTGGAAGAAGGAGAAGCTGGAGAAGAATGGATTTTGGGGAACTGCCGGGTATGTGCTGGTGACGGAGTAGACACCGGGGAGCTGCCGGGCCGTGATCCGACTGTTTGTCCGGTCATCTGGGCAGGTGGGAGACCTGTTCTGCCATCAGAGTCTTTGCCATGTCGATGAGGGTGAGAACAGCAGGAACCGGCTGGTATCCCCTTTTGTAAACCCCATAGAAGGTGGCAGTGATGGGAGGGTTCACCACGGAGAAGACGCCCAGATTGTCTGTGGGGCTGAGGGCATTGTTGGGAGAGATATAGCCGGCGAGGGAGAAGCCGACACCGTATCCGGAGTTGACTAGGGTGATGATGTTGAAAATCTTGGTCAGATTAAAGATATGTTTCGGCACCAGCTGGCAGGCTTTTAACACCTGCCAGCTGTATTTGCTGAGACTCTGGCTCTCCCTGGTCAAGATGAAGCGCTCCCCCTCAAAAAGGGTCAGGTCGAGCCATGGAAAGGTATGACTCGGCAGAGGTCCGGGACTGACGGCGAGAGGGTGATTTTTGGGCGCCATAAACACGATCTCGTCGTTGAGAATCGGGATATACTCAAATTCCTTGCGGAGAGTCTTGCAGTTGCAGAAGAAGATATCCAGTTCATGATCCAGCAGCATCCGCTCCATGGATTCATAGTAATCTTCATACCACAGAAACTTGGTCTTTGGGTATAAAGCAGTGATGGCAGGCAGCATCTTCGGGGTCAGATGGTGGGAACGAATCGCCTGAATCCCTACCCGAATCCGTTCTTTTTGACCGTTCTGAATCTCTGAGAATTCCGTGTCAAACCGTTCCTTCAGGCAGAGCATCTCCTTGGCCGCTTTCACGTAGAGCTCCCCCACCTGAGTCGGGACAAACTGCTTGCCGATGCGCTCGAAGAGACGGGCGCCGAGAGTATTTTCCAGGTTGCTGATGTAGAGGCTTAAGGCAGGCTGAGAGATAAAAAGCTGTTTGGCAGCTTGGGTCAGACTGCCTGTCTCTGCCAGCGTACATACATATAGCTGTTCTTTTAAATTCATAATCATCCTCCGCGTCCTATGGCATGTCACACATGTCAGGTATGACTTCTGCGAGTATTTCCGTGATTTCGAGATACGATTCCTATATCATCATATTTTACCATAAATTATAAGAAAAACAAAACATTTTAATAATATTAATAAATTTTACAAATAATCAGAAAATATGTATAATGATAAAAAGGTAATTACATCTGTCTGTCAGAGACAGACAGTAAGAACCTTTTTCACCGGGACACCACATCGGAAGGAGCAGGATGTGTGAACCGGACAGAAAAAAGACAAGGAGGAATACGTTATGAAAAAACGATTGTTAAGTCTCACCCTGGTCCTGTGTATGGGGCTGTCGCTTACGGCTTGCGGCGGGAAGAGGGCACAGGAGCCGTCTGCGTCTGAAGCTCAGTCTGTACAGGAAGCCACAGAGCAGACCAGTGAGGCGGCGGCAGGAGTGAATAAAGGTCCTGTGGAGGCAAGTGAGGGGGAGCAGAAATCGGACAGGGATACGCTGGTGGTGGCATTTGACCGGGAACCGGCAACCCTGGATCCGTTGGGAAATAATGTAGTCGTAAAGCGCATGATCGAGGGCAATCTTTTTGACACCCTTTTGGAGTTTGACACGGATTTAAATCCCTCCCCCTGTCTGGCGGAGAGCTGGGAGCAGGTGGATGAGTGCACATGGAAATTTCATTTGAGAAAAGATGTGAAGTTCCACAACGGCGATCCGCTGACCTCCGCAGATGTGCTGTTCAGCTTTAAGAGAGTCCATGACGGCACCCAGGGTAATAACGCTGCATCCCAGTTTGACCCGGAGGGATATGAGACTCCGGACGATTACACCTTTATCCTGAGAACTTTGGAGCCGTGGGCATTTACAGAAGCCCAGGTCTGCTCCGAGGCCTTAAGCATCGTTCCGGAGAAGGTGGTGACCGAGATGGGTGATGATGCTTTCGGGCGGGCACCAGTGGGAACGGGAGCCTATAAATTCGTATCCTGGACCGCAGGGGACAATATCACCGTCGAGCGCAATGACAATTACTGGAGAGAGCCTTCCGTCTTAAAAACCATTAAGTTCAGGATCATCACCGAGAGCGCAAGCCGCACTATTGACCTGGAAAGCGGCGGCGTGGACATCACTCTGGGACTGCCCAACGCGGATGCGGACCGGATCGATGAGAATCCGGATACTCAGCTGATCATCAGCACCGGAGCTACGGACCGCTACATCGCGTTTAACTGCCAGAAGGAAGTATTTAAAGATAAGCGTGTCCGCCAGGCTCTAAACTACGCTACGGATAAAGAGGCCATTCGGGTGGTATGCTATGGAGAAAAGACATCGGATGTCATGGACAGCGTGGTTCCCAACACCCTTCCGGGACACACCTCAGACCTGACACCCTATGAGTACAATGTGGAGAAGGCCAAGGAGCTTCTGGCGGAGGCCGGATGCGGCGACGGTCTGGAGGTAGAATTTATGTACTTGGCCAATTCTACTAACAACATGCTGGCAGAGCTTTTGCAGCAGATGTGGGGAGAGATCGGGGTGACCTTAGTGTTAAAGCCGACAGAGTCCGGAGCCCTCACCTCTTCTCTCAATAAAGGTGAACAGGAGCTGTGCTGCGCGGGAACCAACTTTGAGATCTTTGAGGCAGGAGCAGGTCTCTACAACATGTTCCATACAGACAGGATGTACAGCGGAAGCGCCAGAGCCAACCTGTCGAGTCCGGACGTGGACAAGGTTTTGGATGCGATCGTGGTGACGGTGGATGCCGAGAAGAGAGCGGAGCTGGTAGTGGAAGCTCAGAAGCTGATTCACGAGGAATCTCCTTTTATCTACCTGGCATTCACCAAGAACATCATCGGAGCCAGCAGCAAGGTTCGCGGGTTCGTCCCGGTACCGACGGCCATGTATGATTTCCGAAGCGTCTATTTTGTAGAATAGTAATGATACAGGGTCTCAGGACCGGAAAGGCGGCAAGGCAGACAACTTTCCGGTTCCGGGACCCGAGAAAACAGGAAAGGAAGGTTCTGCCATGCTGAAATACACCATACGGAGACTGCTGCTGATGATTCCGGTTATGCTGGGGGTTATCATCATCGTGTTCACGCTGCTGTACATAACCCCCGGCGATCCGGTGGATACCCTGCTGGGGGATGATGCCACTCCGGAGATGGCAGAGCAGCTGAGAGAGGAGCTGGGATTAAACGGCACCTATCTGGAACGTCTGGGGAAATATCTGGTCAATGTGGCTCACGGCAATCTGGGCATCTGCTATGCCACCAAACAGCCGGTTATGGACCGCATCCTTCAGACATTTCCCAATTCATTAAAGCTGGCCGGATGCTCGGTCCTGCTGGCCATGATCATCGGACTGACATTTGGAATCGTATCCGCGGTCAAGCAGTATTCCGTCTTCGACAACATCGCCATGGCCCTGGCCATGGTGGGAAACGCCATGCCCAACTTCTGGCAGGGGCTCCTCCTTATGCTTCTCTTCGCCCTGCGGTGGAAGCTGCTTCCAGCCTCTGGATTCGACGGGTGGAAATACATGATTCTCCCGGCGGTTACCATTGGAACCAGCTCGGCGGCGGCTATCGCCAGGATGACCAGATCCAGCATGCTGGAGGTAATCCGCCAGGACTATATCGTCACGGCGGAGGCCAAGGGGCAGACAGAACTGAAGATCATCATCCACCACGCCCTGAAAAATGCCCTGATTCCGGTGATCACCACAGTGGGAATCCAGTTCGGACATCTGTTGGGAGGCGCTGTGCTGACCGAATCCATCTTCGCGGTTCCTGGTGTGGGGAAGATGATGGTGGATGCCATCAAGGCCAGAAACTATCCGGTGGTCCAGGGAGGGGTGCTGATGGTTGCCCTGACCTTCAGTCTGGTGAATCTGGCTGTGGACATTCTGTATGCCTATGTTGACCCGAGAATCCGTTCTCAGTACAGATAGGAGGTGCCCATATGGAGCATGAAAATACCGTATTTAAGAAGAGAAGCCAGGCGAGGGAGGTCTGGCGGAGATTCTGCCGCAATAAGCAGGCCATGGTGGGGATGGTGATGCTGCTTGTCTTAGTCCTGGCTGCGATCTTCGCCGATGTGATCGCCCCCTACGATCCCGTCAGGCAGGATCTGATCCACCGCCTGCAGCCGCCCTCAG
Source organism: Hungatella sp. (assembly GCA_022792815.1). Taxonomy (GTDB): domain Bacteria; phylum Bacillota; class Clostridia; order Lachnospirales; family Lachnospiraceae; genus UBA3402. The sequence goes on along the minus strand of JAAWBS010000014.1, from coordinate 38,745 downwards.
CCGCCCACTGGTTCGGCACTGATGAGCTGGGAAGAGATATCTTTTCCAGGATCCTCTATGGCAGCAGGATTTCCCTGACCGTAGGGCTCATCGCCGTAGGGATCTCCAGTGTGGTCGGGTGCAGCCTCGGCGCCATCGCCGGGTACTATGGAGGTGTGCTGGACAATGTGATTATGCGCTGTACGGATATCCTGATGGCCATCCCCAGCATCCTTTTAAATATTTCCATCGTGGCGGCCCTGGGCACAGGACTTCAGAACGTGATGATCGCCATCGGAATCTCCAGCGTGCCGGCCTACTGCCGGATCATGCGGGCATCTCTGTTGTCCCTGAAGAATCAAGAGTTTGTGGATGCGTCCAGGGCGGCGGGAGCCGGTGATTTCCACATCATCGTCCACCATATCCTGCCCAACAGCCTGGCGCCTCTGATCGTTCAGGCCACCCTAAAGATCGGCGGAGCCATCCTTTCTTGTGCCAGCATGAGCTTTATCGGGCTCGGAATCGTGCCTCCCACTCCGGAGTGGGGAGCCATGCTCTCCACGGGAAGAGACTTTTTGAGAGATGCCCCTCACCTGACGGCATTTCCGGGAATGGCTATCATGTTTGCCGTCTTTGCCATGAATCTCATGGGTGACGGACTTCGCGATGCCCTGGATCCAAAACTGAAGAATTAGGAGGAAGGCGGACCATATGAGCAAGCATTTACTGGAAATTAAAGATCTGACGGTTCAATATGTGACTGTGGACGGGACAGTCCATGCGGTGGAGAACTTAAGCCTTTCTCTGGAGGAGGGGAAGACCCTTGGGCTTGTGGGAGAGACGGGGGCAGGCAAGACCACCACGGTAAAGGCCGTGATGCAGATTCTGCCGGACCCGCCGGCAAAGATCAGAGGCGGGGAGATCTTTTTTGAGGGGGAAGACCTGTTAAAGAAGAATAAAAAGGCCATGCACAAAATCCGGGGCAAGCAGATCTCCATGATCTTTCAGGATCCCATGACCTCCCTAAATCCGGTGATCACCGTGGGGGAACAGATCATGGAGGTGATCCGGCTTCACGATAAGGCTTTAAGCAGAAAGGATGCCTACACCAAAGCCTGTGAGATGCTGGAGCTGGTGGGAATCCGGGCAGACCGGGCCGGAGATTTCCCCCACCAGTTTTCGGGAGGGATGAAGCAGCGGGTGATTATCGCCATGGCGCTGGCCTGCAACCCTAAGCTTCTGATCGCGGACGAGCCCACCACGGCTCTGGATGTGACCATTCAGGCTCAGGTGCTGGAGCTGATGAGAAAGCTGAAGGACAAGTATCAGACAGCCATGATTCTGATCACCCATGATCTGGGGATCGTGGCGGAGATCTGCGATTATGTGGCAGTTATGTATGCGGGAGAGATCGTGGAATACGGAGACAGAGAGCAGATCTTCCACCGACCCACCCACCCGTATACCAAGGGGCTGTTTGCCTGCATTCCCAATCTGATGGAAGAGTCCATAACCCTGGTGCCCATCGAGGGGATGACACCGGATCCCACCGATCTGCCCAAGGGCTGCCATTTTGCCCCCCGTTGTCCCTATAAGACCGAGGCCTGTACGGAGATGCCGCCTGCCAATACAGAGGTGGAGCCGGGCCATTTTGTGACATGTATTCTTGCGGAAGGGAGTAAGCCGGTATGAGTGAGAAGATTCTGGATGTGAGAAATTTAAAAAAATATTTTCCCACCAAAAAGGGGTTGCTCCACGCTGTGGACGATATCAGCTTCACCATCGAAAAGGGAAGCACCATGGGACTGGTAGGGGAATCAGGCTGCGGCAAATCTACGGTGGGGCGGCTGATTCTCAGACTGACGGAGGCGACCGACGGGGAAATCCGGTTTTATGGGGAGGATCTAAGAAAGTTTGACAAGGCCAAGATGCGCCATGCCAGGAGGAAGCTCCAGATCGTATTCCAGGACCCCTATGCGTCTTTGGACGGAAGGAAAAGCGTCTTTGAGAGCATCGTAGAGCCTCTTAAGGTCCAGAGGATCTGCCAAAACAAGCGGGAGATGGAGGAAAAGGTCTATGAGCTGATGGAGACGGCAGGGCTGGCCAGACGCTTGGCCAACTCCTATCCCCATGAGCTGGACGGAGGGCGGAGACAGAGGGTGGGCATCGCCAGGGCTCTGGCACTCAACCCGGATTTTCTGGTGCTGGATGAGCCGGTATCGGCCCTGGATGTCTCCATACAGGCCCAGGTTCTGAATCTGATGGAAGAACTGCAGGAGAAGTTCGGTCTCACCTACTTATTCATCTCCCATGACTTAAGTGTGGTGAAGCATATCAGCGACGAGATCGCGGTCATGTATCTGGGGAAGATCATGGAAAAGGCTTCCGGCAGGGAGCTGTTTGCCCATCCTTTTCACCCCTATACTCAGGCTCTCTTAAGTGCGGTCCCCATCCCGTCTATCGACTATCATGTGGAGCGGCTGGTTCTGGAGGGCGATGTTCCTTCCCCCATAGACCCGCCGCCGGGCTGCAGGTTTGCGGGGCGCTGCCAGTTCTGTCAGGACAAGTGCAGAAGAGAAGCGCCTGAACTGAAAGAACTGGAAACGGGACATTATGCGGCATGCCATTTCCCCGGGGATGGATCGGCCCGTACCGTGTGAGAGGGCCGAGGCGGAGCCGGTCGGTTTCTGCAGGTCCTCTGGACATGAGAATAAAAAAGCAGAAAGGAAAAACAATCATGAATCAACTGCCAATGGAGAGATTTGTGCGGGGCACGATCCAAAAGAAGTTAAATCTGTATCATGTGGTGGTGCGGCAGCATAATAAGATCATCGGAACCTTTGACTGGCGGGAGAACCGGAGAGACGACATTCACTCGGTCAGCAAGAGTGTCTTAAGCATCGCCATCGGTATGGCCATCGACGAGGGGATCCTTCGTCTGGACGAAAAGCCGTCGGAGATCTTTCGCGAGAAGCTGCCGGCTCACCCGTCGGAGAATCTCATGGCTATGACCATCCGGGATATGATTATGATGGCCACAGGCCACGATCATTTCATCCTTCAGGGATATTCCAAGGATGATGACAAGCCCGTCCGAGATGCCATCGAGAATGATGACTGGGTCCAGTATGCCTTAGAGTTTGACGTGCCGTACAAACCGGGTACATACTGGAAGTATAACAATTTCGGCCCCTATCTGACCGCCGTGATCATCCAGGACCGGACAGGCCAGAAGCTGACGGACTGGCTGAAGCCAAGACTCTTCACCCCATTAGGGATCAAGAACCCTCAGTGGTTTGAGTCGGTAAAGGGCTACACCTTAGGATGCGGTGGCCTCCATCTGTCCACCGAGGAGCTGTCTAAGTTCGGCCAGCTGTGCCTGAATCTGGGAGAGTGGAACGGAAAGCAGCTGGTTAGCGCCGCCTGGGTAAAGGAGGCCACCTCCAACTTAATCTCCAATAAGATCGAGGGGAAGGTTCAGCATCCGGACAGCTGTGCCGGGTATGGATACTTCTTCTGGAGATGTGCCAGGGACAATGCCTACTGCGGCAACGGCTACGGCGGACAGCGGATCTTCGTGCTGCCCGAGCAGGATGCCTGCGTCGCCGTCACCGGCCATGAGTTTGACGCAGGCGGCATCAGCGACTGCGTGTGGGAGAATATTGTGCCGTATCTGTAAAGAACAAAGCAATTGACATTTCTGTAGATTCCCTTTACAATAAATAGGGTATCAACCAAAATTTCATAGATGGTCAAGTGCCGGCTTTACGAAGTCGGGTAAAAGAGAACCGGGTGAAAGTCCCGGGCGATCCGGTCACTGTGAGCGGGGAGCGATCCTGCAGAATGCCATTATGCTAAGCATGAGAAGGCGCAGGAGAGCAAGGAGCCGTAAGCCAGGAAACCTGCTTGGCCTGTTATGTTGGCGCTTCCTGTGAAAGTGTACCAATAATGATGATGCAGTTTTTCTTTGATCAGAAAGCTTTGCGTTGTCGTATGCGGGAAGGTTCCTAATTAAGGAACCTTTTTTCGTGTTGAGATTTTCCTGGAGGCGTATGGCAGAAGCCGGGGCCGCAGACCTTGGCAATCCATCAAATCATACGAGGAGGAAGCAACATGAAGAGAAGAGCATCCGCATTACTGGTAGCGGCATTGGCGGCGGCAGTTCTGACTGCCTGCCAGGGTTGCGGGAAGGTAGACGTGGAACAGAGCGCCGGGGCCGGCGATTTGGGCCGGGAGACATCCAGGGACACCGTAACACAACCAGAGGAGAAAGGGCCGTCCCAGGTGTCAGGGAAGAAGACAAAGGAGAGTACTATGGAAGAGCATCAGAACATATCAGATACCGCCATCCTTGTGGTGAGCTTTGGAACCAGCTACAATGACAGCCGGGACGTTACGATCGGAGCAGTGGAGGAAGCCATCGCCCGGGCTTGTCCCCAGTATGAGGTGCGCAGGGCATTTACGGCCCAGACCATCATCGACATCTTAAAAAAGCGGGATGGCCTTGAGATCGACAATGTGACTGAGGCTCTGGATAGAGCAGCAGCCGACGGGATCAAAAATCTGGTGATCCAGCCCACCCACCTGATGGACGGGTTTGAGTACCAGGATGTGATGGCAGAGTTGGAGGAGTACAGAGATCTCTTTGACCAGATCTTAGTGGGAGCTCCGCTTCTGACCGGAGAAGAAGATTTTAAGGCAGTGGCAGAGGCCATCACGGCGGATACCCGATCCTTTGACGATGGGGAGACGGCCATAGTGTTTATGGGACACGGGACAGAGGCCAGGTCCAATCAGGTGTATGAGAGGATGCAGACCACCCTCGCAGAGGAGGGATTCGACCATTACTATGTAGGCACGGTGGAGGCAGAGCCGGCACTGGATGACGTGGCCCGCGCGTTGGAGGAAAAGGGCACCTACAAGAAGGTGGTTCTCAAACCTCTCATGGTGGTGGCCGGGGATCACGCCAACAATGATATGGCAGGTGATGAGGAGGATTCCTGGAAGACGGTACTCACCCAAAAAGGCTATGAGGTGGAGTGCGTCCTTGAGGGTCTGGGACAGTCAGAGGCGATCCGGGATATCTATGTAGACCATGTTCTGGAGGCCGTGGGAGGTCTTCGGTGATCCGGATGAGAGTACTCCTTTGGGTTTTGCTGGTCTCTGCGGTTTCTTACGGGCAGACGGCTTCCGATGACGAGCAGGTGAAGGCCGACAGGGTGGGAGTGGAGGGGATGAGTCCCATCTATGGCACGGATGTGGAGGACGGTGTCTACCAGGTGAGTGTGGAGTCCAGCTCCTCTATGTTCCGGGTGGAGGAGGCTTATCTGACCGTGGAGGATCATGTGATGACGGCGGATCTCACTTTGAGCGGAACCGGATACTTGGCGCTGTTTATGGGCACCAAGGAGGCAGCGGCAGAGGAGTCTGACTATATCGGATATGAGGAGGGAGAGGACGGCAGATACACCTACACGGTTCCCGTGGAGGCTCTGGATCAGCCCATGGCCTGTGCGGCTTTTAGTAAAAAAAAGGAGAAGTGGTATGACAGGCAGATCCTGTTTCGGGCGGAGAGTCTGCCTAGGGAGGCAGTGCTGGTACCTCTGCCGGATTATGAGCAGCTGAAAAGGGACGAAAGAGAGAAGAGGATTTCGGCCATGGCACAGTCCGGAGAGGAAGAGGAGACGGCCGGAGAAGGGGATCAGCCGGCGGACACCGCTCTTTTGGACGGAGAATACTCCATTGAGCTTGACTTTTTTGGAGGAACGGGGAGAACGAAGGTGGTCTCCCCGACAGTTCTCACCGTAAAGGAGGGGAAGTCCTGGGCCAGGCTCGTCTTTACGAGCCCCAACTATGATTACGTCAGGGTAGGGGAGGAAACCTACCTTCCGGTGCAAGGGGAGGACTTCTCTGTCTTTGAGATTCCGGTGGTGGTGTTTGACCGGCCTATGATTGTGATCGGGGACACCATAGCAATGAGCACTCCTCACGAGGTGGAATACCAGCTTACCTTTCATTTGGACTCTGCGGCGGCGATTTCGGAGGATTCGACGGCAGAGATAACACGGGAGTCGAATACAGATTTTGTGGGCTGGGGACCGTGGGCTCGAGGAGCAGCGGTGGCGGCAATGGCAGTGGGAGGTCACCTGCTTCGAAGAAAGAAAAAAAGAGGAGGGGCTGACCTGTGAGGAGGAAAATTGCATGGCCAGGGTTGTGTTTTCTGGCAATTCTCTTTCTGGTGTCCTGTCAGGCAAAAGGCCGACAGGGGAAAGAGGAGGCTAGGAAGATCAGCCCGGAGCTCACCTATACCCACAGCATGGATCTTGCCTATGCCAAACAGTTTTCCGTGGATTACTATGAGGGAGGATACGCCCTGCTCACCATAGAAGAGGATGAGGATCGGTTTCTGATCATCCCCGAGGGGGCCCCGGTTCCAGGAGGGTTAAAGCCTGATATCGTCTCTTTGAGGCAGCCCGTCGAAAACATCTACTTGGTGGCCTCTGCTGTCATGGACATGTTTGTGGCCATGGACAGTCTGGCCTCTATCCGGTTTTCCGGCACAAAACCGGACGGATGGTACATCGAGGAGGCCAGGAGAGCCATGGATGAAGGGGAGATCCTCTATGCCGGCAATTACAGCGCTCCGGATTATGAGCGGATCTTGGCAGAGCACTGCGGTCTTGCGGTGGAAAATACCATGATCTACCACTCGCCTGAGGTGAAGGAGCAGCTGGAGCGCTTTGAGATCCCGGTTCTGGTGGACCATTCCAGCTATGAGGAGGAGCCTCTGGGGCGGACTGAGTGGGTGAAATGCTACGGGCTTTTGACAGGAAACGAGGAGAAGGCTATGGAGGCATTTCGCGTCCAGGAGGAAGCCTTCCAGACAGTGGAGGCAACGGGCACAAAAAGCGGAAAGAGCGTGGCGTTTTTTTATGTGACCGGAGGCGGAGCCGTCAATGTGCGCAAACCATCCGACTATCTCGCGAAGATGATCCGGCTGGCAGGGGGAACCTATCTGGCGCCTGGCGGTAGCGGAAAGGAAAGCGGGGGATCTTCCATGACGGTGCAGATGGAAGAGTTCTATCAGACGGCAAAAGAGGCGGATTACCTCATCTACAACAGCGCCGTGGACAGTGAACTGGGTTCTCTGGAGGAGCTGTTGGAGAAAAACAGATTGCTTGGAAATTTCCGAGCGGTTCAGGAGGGAAATGTGTACTGCACCGCTAAAAATTTGTATCAGTCTTCCATGGAGCTGGGGGTGATCATCTCTGATCTCCATAAGATTCTGACACAGAAGGGGGAGGAATTGGTCTATTTCTACCCTCTTACATAGGAAAGGAGTCTCAATGGGATATGAAAAGAAACGCTGCAGGCTGGCACTGGCTGGCCTGTTTAGTCTGAATCTTTTGTTCCTCATGGCCAATGTCTGCATCGGGAGTGTAGACATCCCTCTCAGGGAGGTATGCTCCATTGTAAGAGGGAGAGGGGCAGATACGGTTTTTCGGGATATCGTCAGTGAGATCCGGCTTCCCCGGGCTCTGGCAGCCATGATTTTGGGAGGAAGCCTGGCCCTCTCCGGGTATCTTCTGCAGACCTTTTTCCACAATCCCATTGCCGGTCCCTTCACTCTGGGGATATCCTCCGGCGCCAGGCTTTTCGTGGCTTTGGTGATGGTGGTCTGCCTTGGAAGCGGCCGGGCGGCCGGGTTTGGTGCCATGATCGGGGCCGCGTTTTTGGGTGCGCTTTTGTCTATGGGGATCGTCATGTGGATGTCCAGAATTGTGGATGCTATGTCCATGTTGATCGTAAGCGGGGTGATGATTGGGTATATCTGTTCTGCCATCACAGATTTTGTGGTGGCTTTTGCTGACGATGCGGATATTGTAAACCTGCACAACTGGTCCAAGGGCAGTTTTTCCGGAATCGGCTGGGACCATGTGGCGGTGATGGCTGCGGTGTCGGGGATCTCATTTCTCTTGGTGTTTCTGCTGTCCAAGCCCATAGGCGCCTACAGCCTGGGCGAGACTTATGCAGGGAATATGGGGTTGGACGTGAGACAGTTTCGGGCTGTATTGGTGGGACTGTCCAGTATCCTATCAGCCTGTGTCACCGCTTTTGCCGGTCCGGTGTCGTTTGTGGGAATCGCGGTTCCCCATCTGGTAAAATGCTTGCTGGGGACGGTTCGGCCTATAGTTATGATCCCGGCCTGTGTGCTGGGAGGAGGAGTTTTCTGCCTGCTGTGCGATCTTTTGTCCAGGCTCCTTCTGGCGCCTAGGGAGCTGAGCATCAGCACTGTGACGGCGGTGTTCGGCGCTCCGGTGGTCATCTTGGTCATGATCAAGAGAAGGAGGGAGATGTGAGATGGAAAGGACATGCTGTACCATTGCCGTGCGGTCTCTGACGGTGGGATATGACGGAAAGCCCTTGGTGAGGGACGTAGATTTTGACCTAAACAGAGGGGAGATTCTGACTCTCATCGGGCCCAACGGGGCCGGCAAGACCACTGTCTTAAAGAGTATTCTTCGGCGGCTTGAGCCTCTTGGGGGAACCGTGTATCTGGAGGGAAGGGATCTGGAATCCATGTCAGGCCAGGACATGGCCAGAACCCTGGCCATCCTTTTGACAGAGCGCCTGAGGACGGAGATGATGACCAGCAGGGAGGTGGTGGCTACCGGCAGATATCCTTACACCGGCCCTTTCGGCCTGCTGACAAAGCATGACCGGCAGGTGGTGGAGGAAGCTATGGATTTGGTCGGGGTGGGAGACTTGGGAGAGCTTGACTTTACCCGTCTCAGCGACGGGCAGCGGCAGAGGGTTATGCTGGCGAGGGCTATCAGCCAGGAACCTAAGGTCCTTGTGCTGGACGAGCCTACATCCTTTCTGGATATTCGCTACAAGCTGGAATTTCTCTCTGTGCTCCAGGACATGGCCCGGAAAAAGGGGCTCACCGTGATCATGTCCCTCCACGAGTTGGATCTGGCAAGGCGGATCTCCCACAAGATTGCCTGCATCCAAAAAGATCAGGTGGTTCGGCTGGGGACACCGGAGGAAATCTTTGTGCCGAGCTATATCACAGAGCTCTATGGCCTGGAAGAGGGGTGTTTTGACGAGAGTACAGGGGCCTTAGAGCTGCCAGGACCGGCGGGTCAGCCGGAGGTGTTTGTCCTAGGCGGCAATGGGACGGGGACGGCAGTGTATCGCAGACTGCAACGGGATGACATCCCTTTTGCCACCGGAATTTTGTGGGAAAATGATCTGGATTATCCGGCGGCTTCCATGCTGGCCTCCGAGGTCGTCAGCGTCAGGGCATTCGGCAGGGTCACGGAGGAGGAGAAGGGCCGGGCAAGAGCGCTGATGGAGGGTTGCCGGCAGGTAGTCTGTACCCTGAATCCGCAAAAAGGCGGGGCGGTCTATGAAGAACTGGATGAGCTGCTGGGGTGGGCTAAAGGGAAATTGGTGATGGGCTGACAGCGGGAGAAGCGCTGGCGGATATGCCGAGATGGGAGAGCTTAAGGGGGAGGTTTAAAAAACATTTTATGTTGTCGTTTCAATTAAGTTGTGGTATACTAGCGTCTGAAACGTCAGAAAGCTATACGGTAAAAAACGTTTCTTTTCATATCAGGAGATTAGAAGGGGAAAAAGTTAAGAAAGATGTATAATGAAATTGATTTGGATAAATTTGACATAAGTTCGGATCCGCCGACAGAAGAACCGGCACGCCAATATTATTTCATGGCAAAATGCCGGGAATGGGTCCGGGCATTGGAACAGAAAAACGGATGTCGCCCCACCGCCTTCATCCAGACCTTCGGCTGCCAGATGAACGCCCGTGATTCCGAGAAACTCCAGGGCATCCTGACTCAGGTCGGCTTTCGGGAGGCCAAGGATGAGAAGGCGGATTTCGTCCTCTACAACACCTGTACCGTGAGAGAGAACGCCAACCAGAAGGTCTACGGACGCCTTGGCTATCTGAACACCTTAAAAAAGAAAAATCCTCACATGCTCATCGCCCTGTGCGGCTGTATGATGCAGGAACCGGATGTGGTGAGGAAGATCAAAAAGAGCTATGGGTTTGTGGATATCGTGTTCGGAACCCACAACATCTTCAAGCTGGCCGAACTGATCTGTCAGAGACTGGAACAGAAGAATCGAATCGTAGACATCTTAGACGGCACCGATCAGATCGTGGAAGAGCTTCCCACCGAACGGAAATTCCCTTTCAAGTCCGGTGTCAACATTATGTTTGGCTGCAACAATTTCTGCAGCTACTGTATCGTCCCCTACGTCAGAGGCCGGGAGAGAAGCAGACAGCCTGAGGACATCCTGGCGGAGCTGCAAAAACTGGTATCAGAAGGCGTGGTGGAGGTCATGCTTCTGGGTCAGAATGTAAACTCCTACGGAAAGACCTTAGAACACCCGGTCACTTTCGCACAGCTGCTGCGTCAGATTGAGGAGATCGAGGGTCTGCGCCGGATCCGGTTTATGACCTCCCACCCCAAGGATCTGTCGGAGGAGTTGATTCAGGTGATGAGGGAGTCAACGAAGATCTGCCATCACCTTCATCTTCCCGTCCAGTCGGGAAGTACCAGGATCTTAAAGGTTATGAACCGAAGATACACCAAGGAACAGTACTTAGAGCTGGTAGAGAGAATCCGGGAGGCAGTGCCGGATATCTCCCTGACCACGGACATCATCGTGGGCTTCCCCGGGGAGAGTGAGGAGGATTTCCTGGAGACCATGGATGTGGTAGAGCGGGTGCGGTTTGACAGCGCCTTCACCTTTATCTACTCCAGGCGAACCGGGACTCCGGCGGCTTCCATGGAGGGGGCGGTGCCGGAGGAGGTGGTGAAGGACCGGTTTGACCGGCTGCTTACCAGAGTGCAGCAGATCTCTTCCGAGGTCTGCGCCAGGGACCTTCACACCACAAGGGAGGTGCTGGTAGAGACCGTGGACGGCCACTTGGACGGCTATGTAACCGGCCGCATGGACAACAACACAGTGGTGCATTTCCCGGGAGATTCCTCCCTGATCGGAAGCATCGTCCCGGTCTATCTGGAGGAGTCCAAAGGATTTTACTATATGGGAACCGCCGCCAGCCGGTAAGCCGGGGCGGTTCCCCCAGACTTACCAAAGATACTCCCGAACTTGTTTCGGGAGTTTTCATAGTTTTTACTTCAAAGAAGAGAGGTTTACAACATGGCAGGATTGTCGCCGATGATGGTTCATTATATGGAGACCAAAAAGCAGTATCCCGACTGCCTTTTATTTTACCGGCTGGGAGATTTCTATGAGATGTTTTTCGAGGACGCCATTACCACATCCAGGGAGCTGGAGATCACACTGACGGGAAAGGAGTGCGGCCTCAAGGAGCGGGCGCCTATGTGCGGGATCCCCTACCACGCCGTGGATTCCTACCTGTACAAGTTGGTGCAGAAGGGCTACAAGGTGGCTATCGCCGAGCAGATGGAGGACCCGCGGCAGGCCAAGGGACTGGTAAAACGGGAGGTCATCCGCGTGGTGACACCGGGAACCATTACCAGCAGCCAGGCTCTGGATGAGACCAGGAACAACTATCTGATGGGCATCGTCTATGTGGGGGATGTCTTCGGAGTCTCTGCCTGCGATATCACCACCGGGGACTATCTGGTGACCGAGGTGGAGGGAGAGCGGAACCTGCTGGATGAGATCCACAAGTTCTCCCCGTCGGAGATCATCTGCAACGAGGCGTTCTACATGTGCGGCATCGATCTGGAGGATCTGAAGGCCAGATACCAAGTGGCCATCTCGGCCCTGGACAACCACTATTTTTCCGATGAGTCCTGCAAGAAGGTGCTGAGAGAACATTTTCACGTGGGAAGCATAAAGGGGCTGGGGTTGGAGGACTATGATGCCGGAGTCATCGCCTCCGGAGCCGTGATGGAATACCTGTACGAGACCCAGAAAAATACCCTGGACCACATCGCCACCATCACTCCCTACTCCACCGGGGAATTTATGATCATCGACACCTCCACCCGGCGGAACCTGGAGCTTTTGGAGACTTTGAGAGAGAAGCAGCGGAGAGGCTCTCTTCTGTGGGTCCTGGACAAGACGAAGACTGCCATGGGAGCTAGGTATCTTCGTACCCTCATCGAACAGCCTCTTCTGAAAAAGTCGGCGATCTTGGACCGCCAGAATGCCGTCGAAGAGCTGAATATGAATTACATCACCAGAGAGGAGATCCGGGAGTACTTAAACGCGGTCTATGACCTGGAGCGTCTCATGGGGCGGATCAGCTACAAGTCCGCCAATCCCAGGGATCTGATCTCCTTCAAGAATTCTCTGAAGATGTTGCCCCATGTGAAACATCTGCTCTCGGAGATGAACGCCCCTCTGCTGAGACAGTTTTACGAGGATCTGGATCCCCTGGAGGATCTTTTTGGGCTGATCGAGGCTTCTGTCATAGACGACCCGCCCATCGCCGTAAAAGAGGGGGGCATCATCAAGGACGGCTACCATGAGGAGGCGGACAAGCTGCGCCGCGCCAAGACCGAGGGAAAGACCTGGCTGGCCCAGTTGGAGGCCGAGGAGCGGGACAAGACGGGGATCAAGAATTTAAAGATCAAGTATAACAAGGTGTTCGGATACTATTTTGAGGTGACTAACTCCTTTAAGGATATGGTGCCTGACTACTTTATCCGCAAACAGACCCTGGCCAACGCAGAGCGGTACACCACGGACAAGTTAAAAGAGCTGGAGGATATCATCCTAGGGGCAGAGGACAAGCTGTTTTCCCTGGAGTACGACCTGTTTTGCCAGGTCAGGGACCGGATCGGCTCCCAGGTAGGGCGGATTCAGAAGAGCGCCAAAGCGCTGGCTGGAATCGATGTCTTTGCCTCCCTCTCCCTGGTGGCAACCAGAAACAACTACATAAAGCCCAGGATCAACGAGAAGGGGGCGATCCACATCAAAAACGGCAGGCATCCGGTGGTGGAGCTGATGTTAAACCATGATCTTTTCGTGTCCAATGACACGATGTTGGACAACTCCAAGAACCGGATCTCCATCATCACCGGCCCCAACATGGCAGGCAAATCCACCTACATGCGCCAGACCGCCCTGATCGTTCTCATGGCTCAGATCGGCAGCTTCGTCCCGGCGGACGAGGCGGACATCGGCATCTGTGACAGGATCTTCACGCGGGTGGGGGCCTCCGACGATCTGGCCTCCGGACAGAGCACCTTCATGGTGGAGATGACCGAGGTGGCCAATATCCTGCGCAATGCCACCCGAAGCAGCCTGATCATCCTGGACGAGATCGGCAGAGGCACCAGCACCTTCGACGGGCTGTCCATCGCCTGGGCCGTGGTGGAGCACATCAGCAACCCCAGGATCCTGGGAGCCAAGACCTTGTTTGCCACCCACTACCATGAACTGACGGAGTTAGAAGGCACCATGAGCGGTGTGAACAATTACTGTATCGCCGTGAAGGAGCAGGGAGATGACATCGTATTTCTGCGCAAGATCGTCAAGGGAGGAGCGGACAAGAGCTACGGCATCCAGGTGGCCAAGCTGGCGGGAGTTCCCGGGCCGGTCATCGACCGGGCCAAGGAATTGGTGGAGGAGCTGAGCAGCGCCGACATCACCACGCGGGCCAGGGAGATCGCCCAGCAGAACACTGCCGCGCCGGCGAAGAAGGCCATCCCCAAACCGGACGAGGTGGATTTAAATCAGATGACCCTGTTTGACACCGTAAAAAGCGACGATATCATGAAGGAGATCGAGGGTATTCAGATCAACGAGATCACGCCCATGGAAGCCCTCAATATCTTAAGCCGGATTCAGGGAAAGATCAAAAACAGATGGTGATACCGATTTTGAGGAGAGACTATGACAGAGATTAAAGTACTGGATCAGAATACCATCAATAAGATTGCGGCCGGAGAGGTCATCGAGAGGCCGGCTTCTGTGGTGAAGGAGCTTCTGGAGAATGCCATCGATGCCAAGGCCACAGCCATCACTGTGGAGATCCGGGACGGAGGGATCTCGTTTATCCGGGTGACGGACAATGGCTGCGGCATCCCCGAAGCACAGGTTCCCGTGGCATTTCTCCGCCACTCCACCAGCAAGATTCAGTCGGTGGAGGATCTGTTTACCGTGTCCTCCTTAGGGTTTCGGGGAGAGGCCCTCTCCAGCATCGCCTCGGTATCCCAGGTGGAGCTGATCACCAAGACGCCGGAACAGCTCTCCGGCATCCGCTACCAGATCGAGGGGGGAAAAGAGCGGTCCTTAGAAGAGATCGGAGCCCCCGACGGGACCACATTCCTGGTGCGGAATCTGTTCTACAACACGCCGGCCAGACAGAAATTTTTGAAGACAGCCCAGACCGAAGGCTCCCATGTGGCGGCTCTGGTGGAGAAGATGGCCCTGTCCCACCCAGACATCTCCATCCGGTTTATCCAGAACAATCAGAGCAAACTTCACACATCAGGCAACCACAACCTAAAGGACATCATCTACACGGTGTTCGGCAGGGAGATCGCCGCCAATCTGCTTCCGGTTGCGTGCAGCCAGGAAACCCTGCAGATCCGAGGATTTGCGGGGAAGCCGGTGATCGCCAGGAGCAACCGGAATTATGAGAACTACTATATCAATGGGCGCTATATCCGAAGCGGCCTGATAGCCAAGGCCATCGAGGAGGCCTACAGGCCTTTTATGATGCAGCACAAATACCCCTTTGTGCTCCTGCACCTGACTATCGAGCCGGAGTATCTGGACGTCAACGTCCATCCCACCAAAATGGAGCTGCGGTTTCGGGACGAGGAGCGGATCTATGAGACCATCCGCACGGCCGTAACCACAGCCCTCTCCCAGAAAGAGCTGATCCCTCAGGTGGAACTAAACGGTCCGAAGAAGGAGACATCAGAAAAAGACATAGGTCCGCGGCCGGAGCCATTTGAGGTGAAGCGCAGGACTCTGTATGAGACCGGGAAGGATCCTCTCCCCCCGGTTGTGGCGGAGACCGGTCCTTCCTGGAATGCGGGATCAAAAGACACGGCGGAGATTTCGGGGAAGTCTTCCGAGGTTTCTAAAGTCATGA
Source organism: Hungatella sp. (assembly GCA_022792815.1). Classification (GTDB taxonomy): domain Bacteria; phylum Bacillota; class Clostridia; order Lachnospirales; family Lachnospiraceae; genus UBA3402. The sequence continues at coordinate 23,687 of JAAWBS010000014.1, read as the reverse complement.
ATCCGGCCGGCCGGGAGCCGTTAAAGTCCCAGGTTCCCAAGGCCGGGACAGCCGAGAGGGAGCCGTGTCAGCTGGACCTTTTTGAGGAGAAGCTGCTGGAGCCCAAAAGCCGGTTCCGCCACAAGCTCATCGGACAGCTGTTTGATACCTACTGGCTGGTGGAATTTCGGGACCAGCTCTACATCATCGATCAGCACGCGGCCCACGAGAAGATTCTCTATGAGAGGACCATGGCCTCCTTAAAAAAACGGGAGTACACTTCTCAGCTGGTCAACCCTCCCATCATCCTCACACTGGGGAGCGAGGAGCAGGTCCTTCTGGATAAATATATGAGCTGCTTTGCCCAGATCGGCTTTGAGATCGAGCCTTTCGGAGGCAAGGAGTACGCGGTGCGGGCGGTCCCGGACAACCTGTTTTCCGTCGCCAAGAAGGAACTGCTGATGGAGATTCTGGACAATCTCTCCGATGACATTCTGAGAGGGAACACGGATATGATCTACGAGAAGGTGGCCTCCATGTCCTGTAAGGCGGCGGTGAAGGGCAATCACCGATTGTCTGTCCAGGAGGCGGATCATCTCATCGACCGGCTTTTAGAACTGGAGAATCCCTATGCCTGCCCGCACGGGAGGCCCACAATCATCTCCATGAGCCGATACGAACTGGAGAAAAAATTCAAACGAATCCTATAGAAGGAGATTGCTATGGCTCAGCCTCTGATTATTCTGGCCGGTCCCACGGCAGTGGGGAAGACCGGCCTTTCCATTGAACTTGCCAGGGCGGCAGGCGGAGAGATCATCAGCGCCGACTCCATGCAGGTGTACCGCCACATGGACATCGGTTCCGCCAAGGTGACGAGAGGGGAGATGAGAGGGGTTCCCCATCATCTCATCGACGTGCTGGAGCCCACGGAGGACTTTAACGTGACTCGGTTTCTGGCTATGGCCAAGGAGGCACTTTCCGGGATCATCAGCCGGGGACATGTCCCCATCGTGGCAGGGGGGACCGGGTTTTATATCCAGGCCTTAGCCTATGACATCGACTTTACACAGCACGGGATGGATGACACCTTCCGACGGCAGTTAGAGCAGGTGGCAGGAGAAAAGGGGCCGGAGGTACTCCACCGGATGCTTCGGGAACAGGACCCAAAGGCTGCCGATGAGATCCACCCCAACAATGTAAAGCGGGTGATCCGGGCACTGGAGTTTTTTCATCAGACAGGAGGAAGGATTTCGGAACACAATGAGACGGAGAGGAAGAAAAATTCCCCCTATGACCTGTTTTACTATGTGCTGAACACGGAGAGAAGCATTCTCTACGAGAGGATCGAGGCCAGAGTGGATCAGATGATGGCAGACGGGCTGGTGGACGAGGTGAGACGCCTCAGGGCCATGGGCTGCACCAGAGAGCTGGTATCCATGCAGGGCCTGGGATACAAGGAGATTCTGGATTACCTGGAAGGGCGCACAGGCCTTGAGGAGGCTGTCAGCACCATCAAGCGGGACACCAGACATTTTGCAAAGCGGCAGCTGACCTGGTTTCGGAGAGAGCGGGATGTGAGATGGCTGGACCTTCCCCGATTTGACAACGACCGGGAGAAGGTGCTGGAATACATCTTAGGCGAGATCCGGGCAGTGTGTCCCGGACTTTGTCCGTCGGCCTCCCCGACTCTGCATAACGGATAACCGGGCGGGAAAGTCGTCAGAAGAAAACGGGTTATGGTGTTTCCTATCCGTATAGAAGAGAAGATGAGAACAACAGGAGAGAAGAATATGAATTTGGATCACATGTATGAGTCCATGGGGATTTCCCCACGGGTTTTAGGGTTTGCAAAGGACATCGAGACAGGGTTAAAGGACCGGTTTGAGGCCATCGACGGCCGGGCCGAGTACAATCAGCTGAAGGTTGTCAAGGCCATGCAGGACAATCGGGTCAGCGACATCCATTTTGCCGCAACCACCGGTTACGGGTACAATGATCTGGGGAGAGATACCCTGGAGCAGGTGTTTGCCGGCGTGTTCGGCACCGAGAGCGCCCTGGTGCGCCCCCAGCTGATCAGCGGCACCCACGCCCTTCACATCGCCCTCTCCGGCAATCTGCGGCCGGGGGACGAGCTTCTCTCCCCCAACGGAAAACCCTACGACACCTTGGAGGAGGTGATCGGCATCCGGGAGTCCACAGGTTCCCTGAAGGAGTATGGGGTTTCCTACCGCCAGGTGGATTTAAAGGAAGACGGAACCTTTGACTTCGCCGGCATCGAAAAGGCCATCCACGAGAAGACCAAACTGATGACCATCCAGCGGTCCAAAGGCTATGCCGCCAGGCCTACTTTTTCGGTGGAACAGATCGGAGAGCTGATCGCTTTTGCCAAAAAGATCAAGCCGGACTTAATCTGCATGGTGGACAACTGTTACGGGGAGTTTGTGGAGACCATAGAGCCGTCGGAAGTGGGGGCGGACATGGTGGTGGGGTCCCTCATCAAAAATCCGGGGGGAGGCCTGGCACCTATCGGCGGCTACATCGCAGGGAGGAGAGACTGCATCGACAGGGCTTCCTTCCGGTTAAGCGCCCCGGGACTGGGGAGAGAGGTGGGGGCCAGTCTGGGGTTGAATCAGTCCTTTTATCAGGGACTATTTCTGTCTCCCACCGTGGTGGCGGGAGCCCTAAAAGGGGCTGTCTTTGCAGCCAATCTCTATGAGAGGCTGGGATTTTTGGTGGTTCCCGGCGGCAGAGAGGAGCGCCACGACATCATCCAGTCCATCACTTTCGGAAGCCCGGAGGGAGTCATCGCCTTCTGCCAGGGAATCCAGGCAGCAGCCCCGGTGGACAGCTTTGTCACGCCGGAGCCGTGGGATATGCCGGGTTATGACGCGCCGGTGATCATGGCAGCCGGAGCCTTTGTCCAGGGCTCCTCCATCGAACTGAGCGCCGATGCCCCCATCAAACCTCCCTATGCCGTATATTTCCAGGGCGGTTTAACCTGGTATCACGCTAAACTTGGCATCCTGATGTCCTTACAGAAGCTGTGGGAGAAAGGACTGTGTTCCCTGCCTGATCAGTATTAAGATTTTATAAACTGTCTATACAGAAATACCAAGTTATGGTAAAATGTCACCAGCCCCGTACTTTGGAGAGTCACGAGGCGAGGAGATGGATGGATCACATTAAGATAAAAGATATCCCGGAGAATGACCGTCCCTATGAGAAGTGTCTGCGCATGGGGCCGGAAGGATTAAGCGACGCAGAGCTGCTGGCCGTGATCATACGGACAGGCAGCAGAAAATCCAGTTCTCTGGCGCTGGCCCGGCAGGTACTGGAGCTTAACTACCCCAATGATGACGGCCTCTTGGGCCTTTGCAGGCTGACCCTTCCGGAGCTTAAGAAGTTGGAGGGCATCGGAACCGTAAAAGGGATTCAGCTGTTGTGCATCGGAGAGCTGTCCAAGCGGATCAGCCGCCGTTCGGCCATGGCCAGAAGCACGGTATTTGACAATCCCCGTTCGGTGGTGGAGTACTATATGGAAGAGGTCAGACATCTGCAGCAGGAGCACCTCTATGTCATGCTTCTCAACGTCAAGAATCAGCTGATTCGGGATTTGCTGATCTCCAAGGGGACTGTCAACGCCTCTCTGGCTTCCCCCAGAGAGATTTTTATTCAGGCTCTGCGCTATCAGGCGGTGGGGATTATTCTGGTTCATAACCATCCCAGCGGGGACCCTGTGCCCAGCAGGGAGGACTGTATGCTGACCAGACGGGTTTTTGAGGCAGGAAACTTAATCGAGATTCAGCTTTTGGACCACATTGTCATCGGAGACAACAGCTTTTGCAGTTTTAAAAAAGAAGGAATGTTATAGATGGAATCCAAGAAAAACAGATATGTGCTGACAGGACTGACTATTTTCTGTGTCCTGTTGATCGGAGTTACCTCAGTCAACGACCAGTGGCTGACTCCTCTTCGGACCGGAGTGGGCTATATTTTGATTCCCATTCAGACCGGAGTGAACAAGCTGGGAGTATCCATATACCAGGAACTGTCCGATTACGGGAGGCTGAAAGGCGCCGTGGAGGAAAACCGCAGGCTCCAGGCCGAGATTGACCGGCTGGTGGAGGAGAACAACCGCCTTTCGGCGGAACAGTTTGAGCTGGCGCGGCTTCGGGAGCTTTACGGTCTGGACCAGGAGTACATGCAGTATGAAAAAACCGCTGCCAGGGTTATCGCCAATGATTCCGGCGATTGGTTCCAGGTATTCCGGGTGGACAAGGGGTCGGCAGACGGCGTGAAGGTGGGGAGCAACGTCCTGGCCGGCGGAGGGCTTGCGGGGATCGTCACGGATGTGGGAGCCCACTATGCCACAGTCCGCTCCATCATCGACGACTCCAGCCGGGTCAGCGCCATGGCAGTGCAGTCGGGGGAGACCTGTATCGTGGCAGGGGATCTGACACTGTACAAAGACGGCCGCCTTCGGATCACCAACATCAAGAAAGGCGGAGACATCAAGGAGGGAGACCGGATTATCACCTCTAATATCAGCTCCCGGTTTCAACCGGGAATTTTAGTGGGATACGCCGTGGATATCTCCGTTGACAGCAACCAGCTGACCAGTTCCGGATATCTGATTCCGGCGGCGAAATTCAACAATCTCCAGGAGGTTCTGATCATCACCGACGTGAAAGAAGACGGGGATTTTGCAGGAGAATAATATGAAGAGAACCCTGATTAATCTGCTTCTTATGATTGCGGCATTTACCATCCAGAACTGCGTGTTTCCGCTGATTCCTTTTTTGTCGGCCTCGCCCAATCTGCTGCTGATTCTGACCTTTTCCTTCGGATTCATGAAAGGGCAGCGTGCGGGGATGCTCTACGGAGTTTTGGCCGGCGTGCTTTTGGACTTGTTCTACAGCGGTCCCTTTGGGTTCTATACCCTGTTCTATGTGTATGTGGGATTTGTCAACGGGATCTGCACAAAGTACTATTATGAAGAATACATCACCCTGCCCCTGGTGTTAAGCGTACTCAATGAGCTGGCGTACAACCTGTATGTCTACGTGTTCCGCTTTCTGATCCGGGGGCGGTTAAATATCTTTTACTATTTTCGGGAACTGGTGATTCCCGAGACCATATTTACGGTTGTGACCACACTGTTTATCTACCGCCTGCTTCTCTACATCAACAGACGATTGACTGAATTTGAAAATAGGAGAGATACCACCATTGTTTAGAGATCTACTGGAACTTCTGCATCTTGCCATTAAAAAAGTGATCACATCAAGGCTGTTTGCGCTGGCTGTGATTTTTACCCTGATGTTTGCCGCTCTTGTGGGCCGTCTGTTTGATCTGCAGATCGTTCACGGGGAAGAGTATATGAATAAGTATGAGTCCAAGATTCTGAGGACTACCTACACCAACGGGACAAGGGGCAACATCTATGACAGAAACGGGGTGATTCTGGCCAGAAACGAACTGTCCTACTCTGTCACCATCCGGGACGTGGGAGTCTACAACACGGCGCAGGACAGGAACCTGATGATTCTGGAACTGGTGCGGATCCTGGACCGGCATGGGGAGACCATAGAGGGGGAACTGCCTATCGCCATAGACCGGGATGGCAATTTTGTGTACACGACCTCCTCCGAGACGGCCAGGCTGCGCTTTCTCAGGGACTTCTACAATCTGCGCTCGGTCAGCGAACTGGATGACGAAGGCGGAAAATATCCCTCCAATGTGTCTGCCCGGGAAGTCTTTGACAGGATGAAGGAAAAATTTGATATCCATAAGATGAAGGACAAGAAGGGAAATCCGCTGATTTTGCCGGACGACGAGGCTCTAAAGGTGGGAATCATCCGGTATACCATGTCCCTGACGGCGTTTACCAGCTACAGGACCACCACGGTGGCCTCCAATGTGTCGGAGGAGACGGTAGTGGATATCTCGGAGCACATGGCAGAGCTTCAGGGGGTGGATATCGCGGAGTCTACCAGACGGATCTATGAGGATGCCCTCTACTTTGCATCCATCATCGGGTATACCGGGAAGGTGTCAAGCGAAGAACAGTTAGAGGAGCTGAGACAGAAGGACGAGAGCTATGAGCTCAACGACATCGTGGGCCGTATCGGCATTGAATCCACCCAGGAGGATGTTCTGAGAGGAAAAAAGGGTGTGCAGAATATGTATGTGGACAGCAGAGGCCGTGTGCTGAAGGTCCTGGAGGATGCCACGGAACCGGAGGCGGGCAACGATATTTACCTGACTCTGGACCGGGATCTGCAGATCGGTATCTATCATCTCTTAGAGCAGCATCTGGCGGGAATCATCACAGGCCGTCTGGTGAACCGGGAGGTGACGGAGGAGGAGAATCGGGACTCCAGTAAAAAGAAGATTCCGGTAAAAGATGCCTATTATCAGCTGATTAACAACAACGTCCTCTCCTTAAAAGAGATGGAGAGGGAGGATGCCGGACAGGTGGAAAAGGAGATTTACAGTAAGTTTTCCGCTTCCAGGCAGCAGATTCTGACGGATATGAAGAGCCAGCTCACCAGCGAAAACGCCCTTCCCATGTCGGAGCTTCCCGAGGATATGAAAGCATATATGACCTATGTCTATACTTATCTGTCCTCGGACACAGAAGAGATTCTCAAGCGGGACAAGATCGACAAGACAAGCCCCCAGGCTCAGGCGTGGCAGGAGGAATCCTTAAGTCTTCGGGACTATCTGTACTACGGCATATCCCAGGACTGGATTGACACCTCCAAGCTTCCCTATGACAACAAGTACACCAATGCCGATGACACCTTTCAGGCCCTGGTGGACTATGTGATGGAAGAGCTGATGGGAGACGTGAGATTTACCAAGCGGATCTTCCGATATCTGATCAACCAGGACGTGATCACAGGCAGAGAACTGTGTCTGGCTCTCTACTCCCAGAATATTCTTCCCTATGACGAGGAGCAGGTGAGACGCCTGGGGGCGGGAGGAGCCGACGTTGCCTTTGATTTCCTGATCGAAAAGATCACCAACCTTGAGATTACGGCGGCGCAGCTGGCCTTAGACCCCTGTACCGCGGGCTGTACGGTCACGGATGTGAATACAGGAGAAGTGCGGGCGCTGGTGACCTATCCCAGCTACAACAACAATATGATGTCAGGTTCCGTGGACCCCGCGTATTTTGCCCAGCTCAACGAGGATTTATCCCTTCCGCTGTATAATAATGCCACCCAGGTGGTGAAAGCGCCGGGCTCCACATTCAAGCCGATCACCGCCATCGCTGCCCTGGAGGAGGGGGTGATCTCAACCGCAGATGAGATCGAGTGCACCGGAATTTACGAGGAAGTATTTCCCGTGATCCGCTGCTGGATCAACCCGGGACGACACGGGAAGCTGGACGTGTCAGGGGCTCTCGAGAATTCCTGCAACTACTTTTTCTCCGAGGCAGCTCACCGTCTCTCCACCAATGAGGAGGGGGTATACTCTACGGACAGGGGTCTGGAGGTGATCCGAAGGTACGCGTCCCAGTTTGGATTTGACCATCCCTCGGGAATCGAGATCGCGGAGAGCCCTCCGCAGCTTACCACAGAGGACCCGGAGCGTTCCTCCATGGGACAGGGCAACAACTCCTACTCCAATGTCCAGCTGTCCCGGTACGTGACGGCTCTGGCCAACCGGGGAAAGGTGTTTGAACTGTCCCTGATCGATAAAATCACCAGGTCCGACGGGACTGTGGTGGAGGACTGTACACCGGAAATCTCCAATTATGTCAATATTGCGGACACCACATGGGAGGCTGTCCAAAGCGGTATGAGACGGGTGATCACCGAAAGCTCATCTAAGAGGATTTTCCGGGATCTGGAGGTGGAGATCGCGGGTAAGACCGGTACTGCCCAGGAGAATACCAGGGCAAACCATGCGTTCTTTATCTCCTACGGTCCCTATGCCAACCCGGAGATCAGTGTGACCGTGAATATTCCCTATGGATATTCTTCCGCCAACGCGGCCACTGTGGCCAAGAGTGTGTATCGCCTTTACTATGGCTACAGCAAGCTGGAAGATATTGTCAATGCAGGCGCTCTTGCTGCCAGCAACGTCATCATCGGAGATTAAAAGGCTCTGTAATTTAAGTAAGAAGGTGGATGGTATGAAAAATTCAGTAGTGATCAAGAGTAATAAGTCAGGGATGACGGTCATCATGGCTCCCGAGGTTCCCTTCGAACAGCTCCTGAAAGACCTTGCGGTCAAGTTCGAGGAGAGCGCCAGGTTTTGGGGCGCTGCCCAGATGGCTCTCACCCTGGCCGGCCGGCCGGTGACGCCGGAGCAGGAATTCCAGATCGCCAATGTCATCATGGACCACTCTCAGATCGAGATCGTGTGTCTGGTGGACTTGGACGGCAACCGTACCAGGCGCTGTGAAAAGGCCCTGAACGAGAAGCTGATGGAACTGTCGTCGGCCACAGGCCAGTTTTATCGGGGGTGCTTAAAGAAAGGAGAGTCTCTGGAGTCCGAGGCCAGCATCGTGGTCATCGGCGATGTGGAGCAGGGCGCAAGAGTGACGGCCAAGGGCAATGTGATCGTCTTAGGCGAGCTGCGGGGCACGGTGGTCGCGGGGGCGGCAGGAAATGAGGAGTCTGTGATCGCGGCTCTGACCATGGCGCCCACCCAGCTTAAGATCGCTGATGTGGCTACCAAGATCAACGAGAAAGGACGCCGTCTGGGGCGGGGCCCCATGACTGCCGAGATCAGAGAAGGGGAGATTTGTGTCATATCCATAAAAAAAAGTTTTTTTAATGTGATAAAATCCATTTAATACTGGAAATATTTTTAAATATAGAGTAGAATATCTATGTTAGGCATTTATTGCAGGAGGAAAGTAATATGAGTGAAGTCATTGTGATTACCTCCGGAAAAGGCGGGGTGGGTAAAACCACAACTTCTGCCAACATTGGAACAGGCCTGGCTATGCTGGGGATGCGTGTGGCACTGATCGATACGGATATCGGGCTGCGCAACCTGGATGTGGTGATGGGACTTGAGAACCGGATTGTCTATAATCTGGTGGATGTGGTGGAAGGGAACTGCAGGATGAAGCAGGCCCTGATCAGAGACAAAAGATACCCCAATTTGTACTTGCTCCCTTCGGCTCAGACTAGGGACAAGTCGGCAGTAAATCCTGAACAGATGATAAAATTGACAGAGGACTTAAAAGATGATTTTGACTATATCCTTCTGGACTGTCCGGCGGGAATCGAGCAGGGATTCCGCAATGCCATCGCAGGGGCGGACCGAGCTCTGGTGGTGACCACGCCGGAGGTGTCGGCCATTCGGGATGCGGATCGGATCATCGGCCTTCTGGAGGCCAAGGATATCGGCCAGATTCAGCTGGTGGTGAACCGGGTCAGAACCGACATGGTGAGAAGAGGAGACATGATGTCCGTGGACGATGTCATGGATATTTTGGCCATCCCTCTTTTGGGGGCTATCCCGGATGACGAGTCCATCGTGGTGTCCACGAATCAGGGGGAGCCTCTGGCAGGCACGGACACTCCGTCCGGACAGGCCTATATGGATATCTGCAAGCGTCTTTTGGGGGAGGACATCCCGATCACGGTGCCGGAATCAGGAAGAGGACTGATATCCCGTCTGACCGGATTTTTAAAGAGGGCATAGGAGGAGAGCATGGATCGCAGAGGCAGGCGTATTTTGGGGAGACGTTCCGGAGAAATCGCCAGAAAGCGGTTGAAACTCCTTCTGGTAGCGGACAAAACCAATTGTTCTCCCGAGTTTCTGGAGATGATAAAGGACGACATCGCAGGTGTTGTCTCAAAATACATGGAGATCGATTCCGGGGAGATCGAGGTGGGACTTACCAAAACCTTTTTCCACGGAATTTCAGACTGTGTGCCGGTACTTTATACGAATATTCCGATACGGTGTCTGACTTGCAAGGGGATTATCTGATATGCTTTTTGATTATAACTTCAAAAGATACAATCTCCGGATTGTCCTGTATATGCTGGCGTTGAGCGTCATAGGTATACTTGCCATCTGGAGTGCGACCAACCAGAGCAGGAGTGCAGTGAACAAACAGATCATGGGCATCGCCGTGGGACTGGCTCTCGCGGTGGCTCTGTCGCTGATCGACTATCACAGACTTCTGTCTCTGAGCACCATGATCTACCTGGCCTGTGTGGTGATCCTGGGAGCGGTGCTTATCATGGGAAAGGCCAGAGGCATCGCCAGGCGGTGGATCGTGCTCCCGGTGATCGGCCAGATCCAGCCGGCCGAGTTTGTGAAGATCGGACTGATCATCTTCTTTTCCTGGTATTTTGGAAAGTATCAGGAAAAGAAGAATCAGCTTTCCACCCTGGGAATCGCGGCGTTTTTGTTTGCCGTGCCGGCGTTTCTTATCTTCAAGCAGCCCAATCTGTCTACCACCCTGGTCACTACGGTGATCATCGCATCCGTGGTATTCGCATCGGGTGTCAGTTATAAGTGGATACTGGGTGTGCTGGCGGTGGTGATTCCCGCCGGCGGACTGATGGTATATCTGATGCAGCACGATATGATACCTTTTATCGAACAGTATCAGGCAAACCGGATTCTGGCCTGGATCGATCCGGAGAAGTATGCCGAGGCATACTATCAGCAGGAGAACTCCATTATGGCTATCGGTTCCGGACAGTTATGGGGGAAGGGGTTAAGCAATACGGAGATCGCGTCGGTGAAGAACGGCAACTTTCTTATCGAGGAGCAGACGGATTTTATCTTTGCCATCGTGGGAGAGGAGTTGGGGTTTGCCGGCGGTATGGCGGTCCTGGCACTGATTCTTTTGATTGTCTTTGAGTGTCTGCTCATGGCAAATCGGGCGAGGGATCTGTCGGGGCGTCTGATCTGTGTGGGGATGGCGACTCTGTTTGCGTTTCAGAGTTTTGCCAACATTGCGGTGGCAACGGCGATTTTTCCCAATACAGGGCTGCCGCTGCCGCTGATCAGTTCCGGTGTAAGCTCTCTGCTGAGTATCTATATGGGCATGGGAGTGGTGTTAAATGTGGGGCTACAGCGAAAATATAACAACGAATGAAGGAGGGGGACAACATGAATATTGGTCTGATTGCCCATGATTCAAAGAAAAAACTGATGCAGAACTTCTGCATCGCATACAGAGGGATTCTCAGCAAGCACTCGCTGTACGCGACAGGTACGACGGGGCGTCTGATTGAAGAGGTGACAAACTTAAATATCCGCAAATACCTGGCAGGCCATCTGGGCGGAAGCCAGCAGCTGTGTATTGACATCGAGCAGAACCAGTTGGATCTCGTCATCTTTATGAGAGAACCGGAGGTTCCCAAAAGGATCGATCCGGACGGAAGCCCCATAGCCCGTGTCTGCGATATGCACAACATTCCGCTTGCCACCAATGTGGCGACGGCAGAGCTTCTGATCAAGGCTTTGGAGCGGGGGGATTTGGAATGGCGCGAGATGTACAAGTAGGGAGAAGAGCAGCAAAAAGAAAGGTTTTGGCGCCTCTGTGCGGTCTGGCGTGCCTTCTGGTATCCTCATGCGCAGGTCCTCAGAGAGAATTGCAGCTCCCTTATTCTTTTCAGGAACAAGGCTTTGAACTGGAAGATAAGGAAACCGGGGAGTCCGGCACGGTTCCTCTGTTTGCGGAAGAGCTGTGTGTGGTCAGTGATGAATCTCTCTATGACGCCGACGTGGTGAATTCGGAGGCCGGAATTCTGTTTTCTATATCCGACGGGGAGGTGCTGTACAGCAAGAATGCTTTTGAGCGCCTCTATCCGGCCAGTACCACCAAGATCATGACAGCACTCCTTGCCGTCAAGTACGGAAACTTAGATGATATGGTCACCGTGACCGATGAGGCGGTGATCACGGAGGCAGGAGCCACCTTAAGCGGGATCAAGCCGGGGGATGTGCTCTCCCTGCGCCAGCTTTTATACGGGCTTATGCTTCCCTCCGGCAACGATGCGGGAGCCGCCATCGCGGTTCATATGGGCCAGACCATCGAGGGGTTTGCCCAGATGATGAATGAGGAGGCGATTCGATTGGGAGCCACAGGGACCCATTTTGTCAATCCTCACGGGCTGCACGATGAAAACCATTACACCACAGCCTATGATTTGTACCTGATTTTCCAGGAGGCTCTCAAATATCCGGAATTCAGGGAGGTGACAAAGACGGCTGTCTATGCCGCTGACTACAAAGATAAAGACGGCAATGATGTCAGCAGGACGTGGGAGGGGGGAAACTGGTATCTGACAGGGAAAAGGGAGACACCGGAGGGTGTAACCGTGTTTTCCGGAAAGACAGGCACCACACAGGCGGCGGGATGCTGTCTGGTTCTGGGTTCCAGAAAAGAGAACGGCGGAGAGGAGTATATCTCCGTCATCTTGAAGGCGAGTACGAGAAACAACCTATATGACAACATGACAAATATAATTTCCAAAATTGTCAATTAAGTCATTGCCTTTTCCGCTTATTTATACTATAATTAGTAATAAATTAACCGTCTTTTTATACAACGCCAATAAACTCAAGGAGGACACGGATATGGTGCAGATTATAGCAGGTAACAAGGGTAAGGGAAAAACCAAGCATTTGCTTGAGAAGGCCAATGCCGCGATCAAGGAGGCCAATGGCTCGATTGTTTATCTGGACAAGAGTTCCAAGCACATGTATGAGCTGAATAATAAGATTCGATTGATTAATGTGAAAGGATTTGATATAACGGATTGCTCCGGGTTTATCGGTTTTATCTGTGGCATTATCTCACAGGATCACGATTTGGAGATTATGTATTTGGACAGTTTTCTGAAACTGGCCTGTCTGGAGGGGGAAGACATCTCCGGGGCGGTGGCAGAACTGGAAACCATCAGCCAGAAGTTTCATGTGGACTTTGTATTGAGCGTGTCCTTGGATGCTGATGAATTACCTGAGAATGCAAAAAAGGATGTTATCATCTCTTTATAACCATATAGAGAAGTTACATAAGAGGGGGCCTTGTTAAGGGTCCCTCTTTTTACAAGAAAGGGGGATCTATGTGGCCCAAAAAAATAGGAAAATTGTCAAATATCGGAGACGGACAGGCGTAAATATAGGCATGCTCATTTTCGCGGCGATCTTCGTCTACATGATGTTCAGCGTGTATCTCTATATCACAAAAGAAAAGATCCAGTTTTATGAGGTTGCCGACGGTTCTATCGTGGATGATAAAAGCTATTCAGGGATCATTTTGCGCCATGAGACTACAGAGTATGCGGACAGTGCCGGAACCATCAATTATTATGTCAGGGAGGGAAAGAGAGCCTCTGTGGGAACCTGTGTCTACTCCATCGACGAGAGCGGTACATTGACTGCTTTTTTGGAAAAGCAGAGTGAAGGGGCAGGGGCTTTGACCGATCGGGATCTCTCTGATATACGAAGACAGCTCAATGCTTATTCCCTCGCCTATTCGGACGAGTCTTTTGACTCGGTCTACGGCGCTAAGTCCACGCTGGAAGCCATGGTTATGGAATACGTGAACTTTAATATTTTGGAGAGTCAGGGACAAATGGCGGATCAGGACGGCATTCATTTTAAACAGGTGGTGACGCCTGTCAGCGGTGTGGTCTCCTATGGGATCGATTCCTACGAGACTCTGGATCTCTCTCAGATCAATGAGGGGATCTTTGACCGCAGCGGGTATGAGAAGGCTATCACCAAGGCAGGACAGCGGGTGGAGCCGGGAACGCCTGTCTATAAGGTGATCACAGACGATGCCTGGTCTATCATATTTCCCATCACTGAGGAGGAGGCCTATGTTTTTGGCACTCAGGGGCGAGTGAAAGTCAGCTTTCCCGGGAGAAATTTAAACACTACCGCTGCCTTTTCCCTGGTTACAGGAGGGGATGGGAAGGCTTACGGGAGGCTGGATTTTGACAAATATATGGTTCAGTTTGCCTCGGAGCGGTATGTGGATTTTCGAATCGAAACCAGCACCACAGAGGGTCTTAAGATTCCCATCAGTTCTGTGACTACCAAGAATTTTTACCTGGTTCCCATAGATTTTCTCACCAAAGGGGGAGACGGCACAGGAGACGGATTTAATAAGGAAGTCTATTCTGAGGCCGGTACGTCAGCCGTGTTTGTTCCGACAACCATCTACTATGGGAATGACGACTATTATTATATTGACTGTGACAAAGATCAGGTGATTCAGGCCGGAGATTATCTGGTAAAACCCGATTCTACAGAACGGTTTCAGGTTGGCATCACCGCCTCCCTTCAGGGGGTTTACAATATCAATAAGGGATACACCGTGTTTAAACAGATTGAGGTGTTGGCGCAGAGTGATGAATTTTATACGATCAAAAAGAATATGCGGTATGGACTCAGTGTCTATGACCACATCGTATTAAATGCCTCCGTGATCGAAAAGGAAGGCGCGTTTATCTATCAGTAATGGGAGGAGCTTATTGTGATTGGAGAGAGACTGAAGAAAATCGAACAACAGATAGAGGAGAGTTGCAGGAGGGTAGGACGGGATCCCTCTGAGGTGACTCTGATCGCCGTCAGCAAGACGAAACCGGTGAGTATGATGACAAAAGCCTATGAGGCCGGTGCCAGACAGTTTGGGGAAAACAGAGTACAGGAGTTGTTGGAGAAGATCCCTCAGATGCCGGATGACACGATGTGGCACCTGATCGGACATTTGCAAACCAACAAAGTGAGACAGGTGATCGGCAGGACCCGTCTGATCCACTCTGTGGATTCGGTGAGGCTGGCCCGGGAGATCGAGAAGGAATCCGCGAAAAGGGGATTGGTGACAGAGATTCTTTTGGAGGTGAATGTGGCGAGGGAGGAGAGCAAATTCGGCTTTTTCCTGGAGGAGACCGAGGAGGCGCTCCGTGAAATCAGCCAATTAAAGCATGTCAGGGTCTGCGGACTGATGACAATTGCGCCGTTTACCGCAGATATGGAGGAGAACCGCCCAATCTTTAGAAAATTAAATCAATTTTTTGTTGACATGAAATGTAAAAACATTGATAATGTTAATATGGCTGTCCTTTCCATGGGAATGACCGGTGATTTTTCGGTCGCCGTGGAAGAGGGGGCGACCATGGTAAGGATCGGCACCGGGATTTTTAGTGCCAGATAGAAGATGGGAGAATTGCGATGAGTTTTTTGGGAAAATTTATGGAAAGCATGCGATTAAGCGATGGCGATGACGACGATTACTTCTTAGATGACGACTATGAAGAAGAAGAGAGACCTCCCAGAAAAAGCCTGTTTGGAAAAAGAGACGAAGAATATTATGATGATGAAGAACCAGAAGAGACATCAAAGCCAAGATTCCTGGGACGTTCGAATCCATCTAACAATAAAGTAGTACCTTTAAGGAAAAATATGGAAGTATCCATGGTCAAGCCTACCTCCATGGAAGACTCCAAGGAGATCTGTGATTATCTGCTGGCAGGCAAGACAGTGGTTCTTAATATGGAAGGACTCCACACGGAGATCGCCCAGAGGATTATCGACTTTTCTTCCGGAGCCACCTACTCCATGAACGGAAATCTGCAGAAGATTTCCAATTATATCTTTATCGCCACACCGGAGTCCGTGGAACTTTCCGGGGACTTTCAGGATCTGCTTGGCGGTGGAGGAAACACCGGGCTTGATATGACGGGACTGAATCTGCGATTATAAAGGAGAGTCATGATGCCTAAGAGATTAACAGTACATCAGGATGGAAAACCTGCCTATGAGATCGTTTTGGATACCGACTTTGACGGTCTGGGGCAGTTGACAGGACAGTTAGGGGCTGCGGGGCGGCGCATGTGTATTGTCACTGACTCTACCGTGGCCGGCCTGTACCTGGAACAGGTAAAAAAGGTCTTTGATTCTCTTTGCAGAGAGGTTGTAGTCTTCGTGTTCCCTGCCGGGGAGCCTTCTAAGAACCTTGACACGGTGCAGGAGCTGTATCGGGTGCTGATTGAAAACCGGTTTGACCGAAAAGACTGGCTGGCTGCATTAGGCGGCGGAGTGGTGGGGGATCTGTGCGGTTACGCGGCGGCAACCTATCTGAGAGGGGTCTCCTTTCTTCAGATTCCTACCACACTGCTGGCCCAGGTGGACAGTAGCATCGGCGGAAAGACAGGAGTCGATTTCGCGTCTTACAAGAACATGGTGGGGGCGTTCCACATGCCCAAACTGGTCTATACCAATGTGAGCACTCTCAAGACTCTGTCTGATGAGCAGTACTCCTCCGGCATGGGGGAGGTTGTGAAACATGGTCTGATCCGGGATCGGGCATACTATGACTGGCTTCTGGAGCACAAAGAGGAGATCGACGGTAGGAATCCGGAGATCTGTCTTGAGATGATCGCAGGAAGTGATGAGATCAAGAGGAGAGTGGTGGAGGAAGACCCGAAGGAGCAGGGGATACGAGCCCTGCTGAATTTCGGCCACACCTTAGGCCATGCCCTGGAAAAACAGCTTTCCTTTTCTATGCTTCACGGCCACTGCGTAGGGCTGGGATGTCTGGCCGCCATGGCTGTCTCAGTGGAGCGAGGAGATTTGCCGGAGGAGACATGGATCTCTCTTCGGACTCTTATGGAAGCGCTGGGCATGCCCACTTCTGTCGGAGGCATCGACTTGGAGGCTGTGGTCAGGGATACCAAGAACGACAAAAAGATGGATGGAGATGCCATTCGTTTTATTCTTCTGCGCAGAGTCGGAGCGGCGTATATTGATCGGACTGTGACGGAAGAAGAGATGAGGGCAGGTCTGGCCTCCATTCTGGAATAGGAGTTTATGTTATGAACCAGAGACAGAGCCACAACCTGGGTTTTGGGGCAGTTTTTTTGTGCCTCACCGCCTTGGATCAGTGGACAAAACATCTTGCGGTAAAGTTCCTTATGGGAAGCAGTCCCTATGTGATTTGGGAGGGTGTGTTTGAATTGTTTTACTCGGAGAATACGGGGGCAGCTTTTGGGATGCTGAAGGGAAGACAGACTTTTTTCTTTCTCATTGCCCTGTGTGTCTTTGGGGCAATTCTTTATGCCATGGCTAAGCTGCCTGTCAACAGGCGCTTTTTTCCGCTGAGGCTGTGCCTGACTTGCATCGCTGCAGGGGCTGCAGGCAATCTGATTGATCGGGTGTCCCAGGGGTATGTGGTAGATTTTCTATATGTGAAGCTGATCGATTTTCCGATTTTTAATGTGGCGGACTGTTATGTGACAGTGGCCACGGCTGCAGTGATCATCCTCTTTCTGTGGTTTTATAAAGATGAGGAGTTTGATGTGCTGTTTCCGGGAAGAAAGGAGCGGACTTGAAGCAGACTTTTTGTGTCACGGCCGAGGGTGCCGGGGACCGAATCGATGTGTTTGTCGCAAAGTCCTGTGAGGAATTGTCCCGCTCTCATGTGCAGAAGCTGCTGAAGACTCAGGCGGTGCTGGTGAATCAGAAGACGGTAAAAGCCAACTATAAGACCTGCCCTGGGGACCAGATCGAAGTTATGGTTCCGGAGGTGACAGAACCTGAGATTGCCGCGGAGCCTATGGACCTGGACATTCTCTATGAAGACGAGGATGTGATTCTCATCAATAAGCCCAAGGGCATGGTGGTTCACCCGGCGGCAGGTCATTACAGCCGCACTCTGGTCAACGGACTGATGAGTCATTGCCGAGGACAACTTTCCGGTATCAACGGCAGTGCCAGACCCGGAATCGTCCACCGAATCGACATGGATACCACCGGTGTGCTGATTGTCTGCAAAAACGATACGGCTCACAGATCGGTCGCGGAGCAGTTAAAGGAACACACCATTGTCCGGAGGTATGAGGCCATCGTCCATGGGGTGATCGGGGAGGATGAGGGAACTGTGGATGCCCCCATCGGCCGCCATCCAATCGATCGAAAGAAGATGTGCGTCAACGAGAGAAACGGCCGTCGGGCTGTGACCCACTACCGGGTATTGAGACGATTTGAGAAATTTACTTATATCGAATGCCGTCTGGAGACAGGCAGAACCCACCAGATCCGTGTCCATATGGCTCAGATCCGTCACCCATTGCTGGGAGACCGGGTCTATGGGCCGGACAGATGTCCTTTTGTTCTGGAGGGACAGACACTTCACGCCAAGACTCTGGGATTTATCCATCCAAGGACAGGGGAATACATGGAATTTCAGGCGCCCCTTCCAGAATATTTTCAGGAATTGCTCCGGAAACTTTAGGATGAATTGGGAGAAAAAACGATAATGACAAAAAATCCTATACTTTTCTTGATTTTTGTTGTATAATATCAATATAGAAATTTGATTTGTTAGACAACTAAGCATTGGGGAAAGGAGCGGATTTTATGGGTGATCATTTAGTCATTACGATCGGAAGACATTGCGGAAGCAAGGGGAATTTGATCGGGAGAAAGTTGGCAGAGGAGATGGGGGTTAAATGCTACAACAAAGAACTGCTGGCAGAGGCGGCCAAACACAGCGGCTTGTGCCAGGAACTGTTCGAGACACACGATGAGAAGCCCACCAACAGCTTTCTGTATTCCCTGGTTATGGATACCTATTCTCTGGGGTACACCACATCAGCCTATATGGATATGCCCATCAACCATAAGATTTTCCTGGCACAGTTTGACACCATCAAGAAGCTGGCCAGCGAGGAATCCTGTGTCATCGTAGGCCGCTGTGCGGATTATGCCCTGGCAGATAACCCAAGCGCGGTCACCGTGTTTATCACCGGATATGACAGTGATCGTCTGTCGTATCTGAAAGATTTGTACAATGTAAGTGAGGCTAAGGCCAAGGATATTATGGTGAAGACCGATAAGCAGAGAGCCAGCTATTACAACTATTACGCCAGCAAGAAGTGGGGCGATGCCAGAAGCTATGATCTGTGTCTCAACAGCAGTGTGACCGGTGTAGATGGTGCAGTCCATATGATTCAGGAGTTCGCAAAAATTAAGATGGCGTCCAGGAAGTGACCCTGGAGCGTGTCTGAACATTCATTTCTGCTCTGGTGTGAGAAAAGAACAAGTCCGGTTTTCCGGGCTTGTTCTTTTCTCATGGGAAAGCGTTCCTGGGGCTGACGTCACTCTACGGTCACAGATTTGGCCAGATTTCTGGGCTGGTCTACATCCAGATTCTTCCCGATGGATGCATAGTAGGCGATAAGCTGAAGAATCACGGCGATGGGAAATACGGTAAAGCGGTCATCCAGATCCGGGATGCGGATATGGATGTCTGCCAGTCCCTCCTCCACCGCGGCATGTTCCTTGGTCAGAAGGATGACGAAAGCCCCTCGGGCTTTTACTTCCCGGACATTGGAGATCATTTTGGCAAACACATGCTCCTGGGTGGCGATGGCGATCACCGGGACCTTGGAGGCGATGAGAGCGATGGTTCCGTGTTTCAGTTCTCCGGCCGCATAGGCTTCCGCGTGGATATAGGAGATCTCCTTTAATTTCAGGGCGCCTTCTAAGGAGAAGGCATAGTCCAGCCCACGGCCCATGAAAAAGACGTCGTTTTGCTGAATCAGGTGAGTCACCAGATGTTTTTCTTCCTCTTTCTTCCTGATCATGGTCTCCATGGCAGGGATGGCATCCAAAAGCTCCGTGAGGAAGGCCTTAGCCTCAGATCTGGTGAATTTCTCGCGGACAAAAGCCATGCGGCAGCTGATCATGTAGAGGGCAGCCAACTGCACAGAGTAGGCCTTGGTGCTGGCGACGGCGATCTCAGGGCCTGCATGGGTGTACAGCACATAATCGCTTTCCCGGGCGATGGTGGAGCCTTTGACATTGACAATGGCGAGAGTCATGGAGCCGCAGCTTTTGGCCAGGCGCAGGGCCGCCAGGGTGTCAATGGTTTCACCGGATTGGGATATGATCATCACAAGAGTCTTTTCGTCGATGAGGGGATCCTCATATCGGAATTCGGAGGCGATAGATACGGTAACCGGAATCCTTAAAACCGGCTCCATCAGAGCTTTTGCTACCATTCCCGCATGCATGGCAGTTCCGCAGGCGATGATGTGGATCTGGCTGCACCGGGTAAACAGGCTGTCAGGAATCCTGTCATCCTCAAAGTCGGGAATCCCTTTCGCCATACGGGGCAGGATAGTCTGCTTTAAGGCTTCCGGCTGTTCATGGATCTCCTTGAGCATAAAGTGGGGGAATCCATTTTTCATGGCAGAATCCATATTCCAGTCCACTTTCATCATCTCCGGAGAGACAGCATTGCCCTCTAAGTCCATGAGAGAGATCTTATATCCGGTGAGTTTGACGATATGGTGTTCCGGGACTACAAAGTAGCTTCTGGTATAGGGAATCAGAGCGGTTAAGTCCGAGGCGATCAGGGCTCCGGAATGGGTGTAGGAAGCCACCAGGGGACTTATGCTGCGGACAGCATAGATTTCTCCGGGACGGTCGTCAAACATGATACAGAAGCCGTAGGATCCCTGAATTCGCTCCAGAAGGTGTCTTATGGCATCCAGAGGACTTCCCTCATAAAAACGGTCCAGGACCCAGGCAGCCACCTCAGAATCTGTCTGGGAGGCCAATTGATCCTCAAGGTCGAATTCTTCGGTAAGGCCGTGATAATTTTCGATAATCCCGTTATGGATCAGAGTTACTTTTCCGGCCCGGTGGGGATGGGCATTGGCATCGCTGACCCCTCCGTGTGTGGCCCATCTGGTGTGTCCGATGCCGCAGTGAGCGGTATCTGTTTCCAAGGCACAAATAGACTTTAAGTTGGCTACTTTTCCGATTTTTTTCACTACGTGAATGTCGGAAAAGGTGTCAAAATATGCAATTCCGGCGCTGTCATATCCACGGTATTCAAGCTGGGACAGCCCTGTAAGCAAGATGTCTCTGGCCTCCAAAGGGCCGCTGTATCCGATGATTCCGCACATAATCTGATTTCTCCCTTCTTTTTGTCCATACGTTTTTCTATTATAGGCTGATATAGCTTATGCGTCAACTCATTTACGGCTGCCTGTCACGGGTCTTAATTAATTTTTAAAGAATTTATGGTGTATTTTGTAATTGGAATGTGCTATATTTTTAGGGTCAGGAAAAATTGGATGTGTTGCGTATGATGAGAAAAAAGTTTTGTAAGGTGAAAAAGGTTTTGGTGTCCCCATGGTTTGGGGCAGTGTGTATGACTGCCGGGGGACTATCGAGTATTGAGATCGCTACCGTGTGGGCGATACCCTTCTATCTGGAGATTCCATCTGAAACCCAAGGAAGGATAGAGCCGGTGAGTTCTGAAGAAACAGGAAGAGCAAGCAGCCGCTGGCTTAGCCGTGTGAAGGAGGACTGTCCTTTTGAGAAAAAAGAGCCGGTCGTTTTTGGGACATCAGAGGCAGAGGCAAAAGGCGGTGCCGCAGAGACAGCAGATCATGTAGATTTAAGTGAGCGCCGATTGGAGACAGATTTGCCGGATCGGCTCAACAGTGCCGGCTATTTTGAGGAGGAAGATTCGGCCGAAGACAGCTCACAGAGTGTGGCAGGGCGGATTTATCAGTCTCTGTCAGAGCGGGATTCCTCCTGGATTCATGATCTTTATAGCCTGAGACAGATTTCTGTCCAGGATATGGCAGCACGTTTGGGGGCTGAGGCACCTTTGGCAAAAGAGTGGACCCGAGTCAACGTTTCCTTTTATAATGGAGACGGGATTCCTGTCAGCGGATACTCCAACGCGAAAGAAATTCTTTCTATGGCCAGTGTCTATGGCTATTTTCATCAATGGGAAGATTATGATGCGTTTTATCAATACGCGGACAGATTGTGGGGCAATTCCCACTCGTATACCGTGTCGGTCAGTGATTTTTATTTTTGCGACGGAGACTGCCAATACATAGATTCCGGACAGGAGTCAGAGCCATCTGAGAGCCTCGGTGTACAAGGTGACCAGGAGAGGATTCAGGGGGCTGATCAGGATGGAAGATGGACGGATGAAACGCTTTCGGAAAATCAAAGCCTGACAGCGCCGGCTGGAGCATGGCAGGAAGTCGGACCCGGAGTCGAAAGTACTTCTTCCTCCGGCAGCGCTGTGGAGGAAGATGAGACCAGGGAGGCAGGACCGGGAGTCGAACCGTCGGGAGTCGCAGAGGCGGAGGGGGCCGGACGGCCGGAAGGCGCAGGAGAGCCGGGGAGCGGCGAACCGTCGGAAGTAGGACAGCCGGGAAATCCAGGATCGTCAGAGGTCGTCGCAGAGCCGGAGAGAGCCGAACAGTCGGAAGTCGTAGGAGAGCCGGGGAGAGCCGGACAGTCGGAAGTCGTAGGAGAGCCGGGGAGAGCCGGACAGTCGGAAGTCGTAGGAGAGCCGGAGAGAGCCGGACAGTCGGAAGTCGTAGGAGAGCCGGGGAGTGCCGGACCGTCGGAAGGTGGAGGACAGCGGGAGAGTGCTGACCAGCCGGAAGATGGATCGAGAATCTATGAGGGCGGTGCCGAAGCCGTAGGAGACGGAGATGGGACAAAAGTCTGCCAGGGACATATCGATTTAAATGTTTCCGCAAAGATTATTGGTCTGAAGGAGGCAGGGAATCTGTTTGCGGCTGACCCGATTGGAGGAAGTGCTGATTCCGGAGTGTGGGAGGGCTGGGATTTGGAGAAACAGGCATATGCAAGAACCTTGGAAGAACAGGATTGGTATGCTTTATATGGTCTGTCTGCCTCAGCCGGCATGTATGTGCGCAATCCCCTTACTTCTTCAGAGGTGGGATTTTATCTGAATCTCCTCCCGAAAGAGATCTCTTCGAAGCGAAGAGAAGTTGTAAAACAGGCGCTTTTATCAGTTGGATGTATTCCCTATTACTGGGGCGGAAAACCATATGGAGGCGGTTTCGAAAGGAATGGTTTCGGGACAGTGACAACACCTGACGAGGATGGAAGAATGTTAAGAGGGCTGGACTGTTCCGGATGGATCAATTGGGTCTACTGGACTGCTTTGGGTTCCTCCCTTCCGGCTGAAAGCACTTCTGGCCTGATAAATTGCGGTTATGGAATATCAAAAGAGGAACTGCAGGCCGGAGATCTTCTGATTCGAGACGGAGAAGAGCGCCATGTATATATGTTTCTGGCATGGAAAGAGGATGGTTCCATGTATTTGATTCATGAGACCACGGGAACTTTTAACAACGTAACGATCAACACCTATGATTTGGATGTGCCACATTATAGAAGCTTAATCAATGAGGAATAAAAGATGGAATATGAGGATGAATTAGAACGGATGCGTGATCGCAGACGCCGCCAAAGAGCACAGCAGCAGCGCTCCCAGCAGCAACAGTCGAGACAGAAGCAATCTCGGCATCAACAGCCCCAGCAGCGGACACCTCGCCGGTCCTCCGGACAGCAGGGATTATATGGGCAGGAGCGGTCGGAGAGAGGTACTAGACAGAAGGTCAGACGTCAAAGGGAATCAGAGCGGGTTATGCCGGATTTTTATGATCTTCGGGATGAGGCGGTTTCGGAGCTTCCGATTCCCCGCAGTTCAAGACGGCAGAGACAGGAGTATTTCGATGATGCAGAGTCGGCAAGACGCGGCGGTTCCGGATACAGAAAACAGACGGGTCGCGGAGAGCGGGAGCAGGGAGTCTCAAACCAGGACGAATGGGAAAAAGGGACGGGAAGAAAAAAGAAAAGACGCAGGTTTCTTTTCCTAAAACTTCTTTTGGCAGCGGTTCTCCTGATTG
>JAAWBS010000071.1 GCA_022792815.1 Hungatella sp. | reverse complement strand
TCACAGACACAAAATAATCCCCCTAGCGCCGCAGCATCTCCCACCCAATGGTACAGGGTCCCCCGCAGGAGAGTCCTGCCATAATCGTATCCATATCCCTGTCAACGGAATGGAGTTTTCCGTCATCGGCTTTTGTCGTCCGGTAGATGCAGTCCGCCTTGTTCGGTTCCACAATCACGATCACCGGCCAGGCTTCTTAAAGCGGTTGGCTCATATGCAGAAAAGCTCCTGTGATAATTTCTCACCTCCACGGCCCGCTCTTTTCCGAAAAAAGCCGCAGGCCTTCTGTCCTAGCTGACAGCCAAATTGCCGACATCTTTGATCCCTTCATTCATCGTCCCGACTCCTTATATTCCTGATCCTGTTTGATTTATGAGAAAGAACTATAGTACACTATCATTTTTCTGCTATCATAGATCACAGATACCGCCTTACCTCTCTCATATACCTCTCATAGTCTGCTCCGAATTGTTTCACGCACCATCGCTCCTCCGCAAGAACGATCCAGTGAGCGGAAACCTGAAATACTGCTACTGCCGCCAACAATATTAAAGACCGGACCAGCAGAGTCATGCCTGTAAAACAGATAAAATAGGCCATATACATAGGATTGCGGGAAAACTTATAAACTCCGCTCCTGTTCATCCCGTTACCGTCCGGAGCGGAAAAACTCATCACTGCCATACCACAGAAATACAGTCCCAGCACATACAAGAACAGCCCCAAAGAAAACCGCCAGGAAAAATCCACCTGCACTCTGCACAATATCAGATACAAACATATTATACTGTTTGATATCTGATAAACATAATAAGCAATCCGTTCCTTCCCCTGCATAGGTGCAAAATGGGCCGCTCTGGTCACAGCCTCTCTGTTTAAAGCAGCCAGCAGAAGAAACCTTATAAGCAAAAACGGGATCAATAACCAAAAACCATGCATTTTTTCCAGTCCTTTTTGTCTCTATCTTGATTAGCGCAGAATCTCCTTTTTCATGAGCTCCCTCCCATCACAATACCTTTTTCAACAGTTCCACTGCATTTTCCTCTGCCGGGTCATTTGTTCCCAGTTCACCGCGGAAAGCACGGGCTAAAATCGCCTTTTTCATGGTATCGATCTGATCAAGAACGGATTCGGCGGCTTCCCTCGCTTGTTTCTCCTTTGTTAAAAAGCTGTCAAGAATGCGAACTATT
The DNA here is from genome assembly GCA_022792815.1 of Hungatella sp. Lineage (GTDB taxonomy): Bacteria > Bacillota > Clostridia > Lachnospirales > Lachnospiraceae > UBA3402. Next base: position 30,674 of record JAAWBS010000071.1, on the reverse strand, counting down.
TCCTTTTGCTCTTGTATTGTAGGCTGCAATAGCTCCAGAAGTTTAAGATTTTTTTGAGAAACATTACGCATTCCATCTTGATTTCCAGATGACACTCCTTCAATCTGTACTCTATAACGTTTTGATTTGGAAAAATATAATATAAACCGAGGAATTATTTTTTCACAAAAGGTTAGTTTTAATATTTTATCTGACAGCATCAATCGTTTAGATATAGCTTCAACAATTACACAATTTCCAACTAACTGAAGAGTATTGGCACGGCTAAATAGAAAATCACCCGTTTTAATTTGAACTTCTTCGTTCCATTGACCTGGATCCGTACACGTCTTGCTCTCAAGCTCATCAAACTCTCCCCAAGTGACAGCACTGACTTTTACCACACCAAATTCATCATTCTGTGGTGGATGACCTTCAGCAAGCCAGTTTTTTCCTGCTTTAATGTAGGTTATTAAATCCCCCAATCGTACAGTTTCCCAACTGCCTAATTCAATCCCATGATCTTTTCTCCACCGCGCTGTCAGCTCCCCAGTGAAAGCCTTATGGAGAATAGCAGATTTTCGCAGTTCAAAACCGTCCACAACTGCCTGGGCTTTTTCCTTCGCCTCGTCCAGTTTAGAAAATAAATGTTCGATGTGGTCTACAATGCGTTGTTGTTCTGGAAGGGGAGGAACAGGAATACTAAATTGTTGAAACAATGGATAGTGCCTCCTATATCCCATATTAGGAATATCTATAGAGTGTAAAGCAAAATAAAAAGCTTTTATATGATAAAAGGATTTTGGACGCAGAACTTTTACCCCATCGGCGCCTTGCGCAAAAAGAAAATCAATGTACTTTATACATCTTGTATGGTCTCCAAAAATAATGACAGGTAATTCTCCTGAATAAGCCATACTTTCATCATCAGTATATCCACCAACTAATTCTTGTCCCTGGTCAACTACTGCTAATTTTCCATTTTCTAAATAACTTTGACTTTGTACCTTTTTTTTGCTATTGGTATAGTTCTCAAAAGAAACAGGCAAGTGAACCCAACACCAATTCTCAGGAATTGAATACGGCCACTCTTCCACCGGTACAAGGGCCTGTTCCAGCTTTTCCTCTAGCGTCAGTACCTCAGCTGTTTTTTTCCCCTTCGCCATATCACACCTCCAGGCTTCGCAGCGATTTCAGCTCATTCACCACGCTCTGCAAGAGATCCACCGCCTCCTCCAACTGGGCAATCGCCTCCTCGCCGCTTTCAATGGGGTCAGGCAGATCATCATAGTCAACCATAGAATCATCTCTGATAAGTCCCAAATCAAGACTGTTTCCCTTCTTGGCGATCTGCTCCCGGGTAAACACACTCCACCGCTCATCTTGTACGCCATGGCGGTCAGGCGCTTCATACGCTGCCTCAAAGTCTGCAAAATGTTCTGGTTTCAGTGGGTTCGTCTTGCCAAAAGATGGCATATTGGTACGCAAATCATAGAACCAAACTTTCTCTGTGTTGTTTTTGTCCGCTCTGCCGCGGGTGAAGAACAGGACATTGGTCTTTACTCCCTGTGCATAGAAAATACCGGTAGGCAGACGCAGAACCGTATGCAGATTGCATTTATCCATCAGGTCAATGCGAATGTTCTCCCCATCACCGTCCGCAAAGAGAACATTATCAGGCAGAACCACGGCGGCGCGGGCATTTCCATCTGCCTTCAGACTGCGGTAAATGTGCTGCAGGAAATTCAGCTGCTTATTACTGGTGGGGAAGGTGAAGTCGTCACGGGTGGCACGTTCCCCGCCTTTCTTCGTGCCAAAGGGTGGATTGGTAAGAACCACATCATATCCCTTCATCTTTTTGCCAAGGTTGGACAGGGTATCCCCCAGCGTGATTTCTCCCTCTATATTGTGCAGCATGGCATTCATCAGTGCAAGGCGGTGAGTGTCATGTACCAGCTCCATGCCTGTAAAGGCCTCTGTCCGCTCGAAGACGGCGGTATCTGCGTCCAGGTCAAAAAAGTCATCTGTCTGAGCCGCCACAAATTGATGGGCCGCGATCATAAAACCAAATGTACCGCACGCAGGGTCGTTGCATCGTTCCCCTGGCTGGGGCTTTACTAAGCGGGTCATGGCATCGATCAGCACACGTGGGGTAAAATACTGCCCTGCCCCTGATTTCTTCTCGTTGGCATTCTTCTCCAAAAGTCCCTCATACAGATTGCCCAGACCTTCTTCACGGGCAGAAAACCAGTCCAGGCCGTCGATCGTGGTGATGATTTTTTCGAGATTTTTCGGCTCATCTATATTTGTAGCAGCACCCTGATAAATCTCACGCACACGGCCTGTACCATTCTCTCCCAGGTGATTCAGCAGATCCTTATAGAATTTTTTCAAATCAATGCCGCTTTTGGCCATTAGCTCGTCCCACCGATAGGCTTCCGGTATCTGACTCTCTGTGCCTGTTTCCTTCGCCATTTTCAAAAACAGGATATAAGTCAGCTCTGTCACATACTGGTGATAGGTAATGCCGTCATCCCGGAGAACATTGCAGAGGTTCCAAAGTTTCGAGACAATTTCCTGTGTTGTCATTTACAAGCGCCCCCCTTTTCGCTGCTGATCAAAAGCAGCCTGCCTCGCAATTTCGGCAATGCAGGCATTCATAGCTTCCTGTTGATACTCTGGCTCAATTTCTCTGGCTGCACTGCAATAGTCAGAAATTGCCTTTACCATATCTCCTATTTTTTTCTGTTGTTCCCAATGCCTGCGTTCCGCCTGTTGGCGTTGAGTTTCAAGCGGCTGTGAATCAGTCGAATTCACATAGGCGGGATTATAAATCTTGTATGGGTATTGGTTGTAAATCATGCGGTTTCTCCTCCGTCATCATACAAATACTCATTCAGTTCCAGGACAATACGTTCCAATTGATTTCCAAACACTTTGTCGATCTTCACAAATCCGCCCTGGGCTTTAAAACGTCCGTCTTCATCAAAAACCGTTACATTCAGGACCGATTCCTCCATCAAATACTTCTCCATTCTGACAATCCAGCTGAGCTCCTGTCTGGAGAATCTGTGCGCCTTTTTCAGCTTGTCCACCGCCCGCCTGATTCTGGCTTCATGGGAGATCAGGGAGGAGCCGATGGCATACCGACGGATCAGGCTGATGATGTCAGCCGCCATTTCCTCATTGGTCAGCTGAGAGACAGCGGTGTTGAGCTGCTGGGTGGTAAAGCCCTCCCTGTCCAGCGTCAGTCTGAGAGATCTCAGGCTCTCACGAGTCAGATCTCTCGGCCTTGTACAGACTATATTCAGTGCGTCAATCTTGTTTATGTTGGTTTTGATATAGGCCGCGAACGCGTCCAGATAATCGTCCGGTCTGCTGCCCCTGCCATAGCCTCTGCTGTGTTCCAAAAGTTTATCTTCATGGTCAGAGATCACAACGGCGTGGCGTTCACCGGATTGGAATTGCTCCAGCATGTTAAACAACGCTTCATAGGCAAGGAGCCTTTTTCTCGCGTCCTCCGGTCTGCGTCTCTGTATGTCAGCGATGAACTGAACCGGGTCTTTCCCTTCCGCCATGCTGATAAAGTGCTCCATGACCCTGCTGTCCATATGACGCTTTTTTCGCTGCAGTTTCGCGATAATCTGATCGATCTGGTACTGTACCTGTTTTTCATCTTCCAGTGCTTCCAGGCCTTCTAAAAGCTGCTGAAATGTGGTTTTGGGGTTCACGACAACCGGTTTCATGGTATTGACCGGCTCCAGAGAGTCATACACTCCCACCGGGTCATAAATCTCAAAATGGGTCTTATGGATTTCGGGACAGAGGCGGGTCGCACGGCCCATCATCTGCTCAAACAGGATTCTGGACTTCACACGGCGCAGGAATACCAAGGTTGTGATTTCAGGGACGTCGATCCCTGTGGTCAGCAAATCCACCGTGACAACCACGCTGGGAAAACGTTCATTCTTAAATCGGTTAATGGCTTCCTGCACCTTTTTCTTGTTGCCGCCCCCTACAGAACCGGTGATTTTCATGACGGCATCATTGTCCACACCCATTTCTGTATAAATCTCTTTCAGGATTTTTACAATCAGGTCCCCGTGGTCATCACTGACCGCATAAATCAGCGTCTTGCCCTGTACGTCGGGGCTTTCGGGGTCAATGTCGCGGGCGATCTCGGCCAATACCGTCCGGTTGAATGACTCTGTTATGACCTGGCGGTTGAAAGATTCCACATCAAAGTCCAGTTCGTCAGACAAAAGCTCGGAATTCGTGATTTCACCGGTCACAGGGTCATAGCGCACAACGGTATCGCCCTCTTTGTAGTGGATTCCCTCTCTGCTCAATTGGGTGGTCAGCTTATGGGGCGCATCGTGGTCAACCAGATACCCCTCGATGACGGCTTCCCGGTATGTATATTGAAACACAGGCTGACCGAAAATCTCAGTAGTCTGCAATGCCGGCGTTGCGGTCAACGCAATCTTCACAGCGTCAAAGTACTCCACCACACTGCGGTATTTGCTCTGATAGTCCGTCTGATTGCGGTAAAGGGTCTCGTCTTCCCCCATTTCTCTGTCAAGAATATAACCTCTGTGTGCTTCGTCAATTATAATCAGATCAAAGTCGGAAACAGCGGGCATGGTATCTCCGGTATTGTACAGAATCCGTCTGACCATACTCTGCACTGTGGCAACTTTTATGCGGGTTTCACGATCAGGATCCGCATCCTCCAGACCTTTGATGTTGTATATGTCGTCAAGGGTCATCAAATCCTCCAGCTTGACCTCCTTGAATACATCACAGGCCTGCTGGCCCAGAGCCGTCCTGTCTACAAGGAAAAGGATTCTGCGAAAACGTCCTGTTTTTAGGAAACGGTAAATCATCCCTAAGATGGTGCGGGTTTTTCCCGTTCCTGTGGCCATAGCCAGCAGGATGTTTGTCTGTCCTTTGATCAGCGCTTTCTCTGCCGCCGCAATCGCCTTTATCTGGTATTCACGGAGTCCAAGACCGTCTCTGTCACGCAAGAGATCATAGGACATTTCCTGCAATTCCTGATTTCGTCCGGGAATATCCCTGTCAAGCAGCTCCAGCATTCCCATAGGGCTCATCCAGCCCTTCAGCGCTTTGGGAGCATTGTCAGACCGCCTCAGATCCAGAAACCATATGCCGCTTTTGGTTTCGTATTGTTCGAAATAGGGTCTGCCGTTGGTGGCAAAGGTAAAGGGCACTTTATAACTTCCCCACATACCGATTTGACATGCCTGACCGGAACTGCAGATGGTTCGGGAGTACTCTTTGCACTGATAATCAATGACAGAGGGAATATCCTTATGGATTGCCTTTGCTTCCACGGTGGCTACCATCTGCATATCAATGAACAGGGCATAGTCCACAAATCCTCTGATTCCAACGGTAGAATCCGTGGGCCATTCGGCGATGGCCAGATTGCGTCCCTTTGCGGGGCGCGTCCCCCTGGAGTAGCGCAGACGTTCTGTGTCAGCCTCCCAGCCGACTTTGCGAAGCTGTTCATCAATCAGGAAACGGGTTTCTGCCTCTGATTTGATTCGCTGGCTTGCAGCCACATTCGACTGTTTCTTTCTGATCTCCTTTTCAATAACAGGCGCCGCTCCTGCCGTCTTCTCCGCCTCTTTTATCAGCTCTTCTTCACGGGCCTCTTCCTTCTGCCTGTCGGCGTTCACGGGTCCCGGCACGTCAGAGGGCATGACGAAGGGCTGATTCTCATAGTCCCAGTCTCCGTAAGTCTGCATGAACCACTCGCATAAACTGTAGGTCATTTGCAGCAGAGTTTTTCCGTCTTCCGGGGAGGAATAATTTTCATGGACTGCCTTGTTGCGGGTTTTTCGCAGGGCATGGAGAACATCTGCCAGGTCACGGGAAATCATCCCCTCACGGAACAGACTGTCAATCCTGTTTACGGCCGTGTTCTCACGGGGTAAGGGGATTCGGTCATAAGTAAAACACAAATTGACAATGGTCTCACCGATCATCCCCAGCTTCATCAGACAGGAGTTGGAATCGCTGTACAGATACGTCTCCGCCAATGTTCCAAAGTTTGCCAATACAGGGAAGTGGCGATTCAGGAATTCAAAATTTGATTTCATGTCAAGGGCTCCTTGTCGGTTTCTGTTGCAGCAGGCACCTCAGTCTGGACGGCCGGTATCTGCCCGATCCATCTCAGTCCGCTGCCGTCACTGTTCATCCGGTATACCGGGTGCGGTCTGTTCCCTATATACACCTCTGCGATGACCTCATCTCCACTGAGCTCATAGATCAATGACAGGTAGGGCAGCCGGCTCTCCAAAATCTCCTGGTCTGCCTCCGGATATTCATATTCGAAGATGGTCTCTTTCCCGCTTCCGTCCGGATTCATGCGGTTTAAGCGAATTCCCACCACGTCCTCTTCCTCCACGATCCGCTCCCCCTGGCCCTGGGTCTGCTTATAGGCAACCTCTTCCAAAATCTCTGTGAAATAATAGAGTTTCCCTCTGTAAAGCCTTGCTCCGCCTATGACCCCATCCGATTCTGCCAGCACCGTCAGCTCTCTGCCTTCAAACCGGTACATGGCGAGATAATGCGAAGAACCGTCCCCGCCCGGAAAGGCGTAAAGCACGCAGTCCTGGTCACAGTAATCCGGATAGGCCTCGTCCGGGCGCTTTACCCGGTCCTCCGAAAGCTCTGTGTCTGCTGAAAATCCGATGGACTCCACACTCCAGTCCGCCACACGCTTCGGCGCAAGCCACCAGACTGCCCCCGCCTGACAGAGGGTGAGAGGCTCATCCAGAGAAATCTCGTATTCCACATCAAACCTCTCCTCGTCCCATGAGCCGTCCGAATCCCAGTATTTCTCCATCTCGTCAAAATCATCGCTTCTTTCTTTCCGGATTCCTACGCCCCTCTCCCAGTCGTCCTTTTCATAAGATGTGACAAAGGGTCCGTATCCGTAAGTGTTCTCTGACATGGTCCTGTACCATGTCCCCTCATCCCAGGTATAGGTATTGGCTTCCGACCATTTCCACGCGCTTCCGCCATAGGCGTGAGTGGTAAAAGAAGTCCCCTCCGCCGTCAGGGGCTCATAGGGGTCTCCGAAGACGCCGCCTTCTGCCCGTGTGCGTATCAGGTTCATGTCCTGAAAATCCAGATCGTACCCGCCTGCCCCGTCACTGGCAATGGCGAACAGAATGCGGGGTATCACATCATCCCACACATCTCCGTGCTCTGGATCGGACAGAGTCCTCTCCAGCACCCCCACATAATCCGGCACCTGATCTTCATTGAAATCCAGTTCCACGCTGTCCATGAGCGTCCAGCCTTCCGGCACGAAATCCGTGAGCCCGGTGCCTGTGTCGGGAAGCGTCGGGACGCGGCATGGCTCTCCCGGAGTCTCCTCCCGGCTGCCTTGATCGTCTTCCTGCATGAAACTTTCGGCAGACTCCCTGTCTGATTTATTGTCTGGTATCTTGTCCGACATAGGATCTGCCGTATTGTCTGCCGCATCCCCCGGCATACGGTCCGGGCTGTCGGTTCCGGGTTCCGACGCAGCCAGGCTGTCGGGAATCTGCTGCGCTTTGGGCTCCTGGCTTCCACACCCTGTCATCGAGGCCAGGCAGATTCCTATGATTATGGTTACAGGGATATGGGTTCCCTTTCTCATCTCTTCTCCTTCTTTCAGCAGCTGTTCGCTGCTCCTCACAATAAAGACTCTGATTCTCTTTTATATCGCTTCTCTGCAACCGCTGCAGGCACGGGCAACTGACAAAAGATCAAGATCAATAAAGTAATTCGCAATTTCAAAAGCTCTTATCCGTCTTTTCCTCAACTTATGCAAGGTTGAATCAATCTGCCTTTTGGCTTCTGCTAAATCATCTCTTGAAAATTCCATTTACACCTCCGGTTAGAATCTAACCATTTCCGATTTCTTGTTGTTTTATTATAACTCCATTTCCCTTAAAAATGAAAGCGATTTCTTATATTTCCTGTCCATCAAAGCAAAACCAGAATCCCTTGCCATAATGATGTAAAATCTCGTCCGCGGCTTTTGTCTCCCCGCCGGTTGCTCTGATCATGGTTTCATAAGGCACAAGAATGGGATGCCACGCCGTACTCCGGCAGCGTCCGCCAACCTCACGCCGCAGCGAATATGTATGCCGCACATCGCCCTGCCAGTGGCGTTTTATAAAGGACTTTTAGAATCTTCTGCGACGCTTGGTATTGACATTGATTCTATTTGTGATATACTGAATTTATAACGTTACGTTTCGAAACTAAATATTTCATTTCACAATTTCACAGGAGAAGCATGATGAAGAAAAAGACGAATATACTATGTGTCATTACAGACGATCAGGGAGCCTGGGCGATGGGTTGTTCCGGAAACCAGGAGATTCGCACACCCACTCTGAACCATATTGCAGAGAGCGGAATCCGGTTTGATAACTGCTTCTGTGTCTCACCGGTCTGCTCCCCTGCACGCACTTCGATCTTCACCGGGAAGATCCCCTCTCAGCACGGCGTCCACGACTGGCTGGCCAAGGGTTATCTGGACTCCTCCTCTCTGAATGCAGATCTCAGAGAGCAATGCAGGAACCCCGACGCCCCCTGGTACTACAACTGGCCCAGAACCGAGCTGAGCGGTGATACTGCCCTCCACTATTTGGAGAATCACAAGACCTTCACCGAGGTCCTGGCCGATCACGGCTATGAATGCGGAATCTCCGGAAAATGGCATATGGGTGACAGTGCCAAGCCTCAGGCCGGTTTCTCCTATTGGCAGACTACCGCCTGCGGCGCGGAGAACTATATGTATCCTGTAGTCTGGGAAAACGGCGAGATGGTCCTCAAGCACAATCACTATGTCACCGATCTTATTACGGATAATGCTATCCGGTTCTTGGATCAGCGGGATACAGAAAAGCCTTTCTATCTATCGGTTCATTATACAGCCCCCCACTCCCCCTGGGCGGCCGTTCACCATCCGGAGGAATATATCTCCATATATAAAGATTGCCCCTTTGAATCCGTACCCAACCTTCCCCATCATCCCTGGTCTCCCTTCTACGGTCTGACACTGGACGAGTGGAATTCCAAGGAACATAAAGGCATCCGCTTCAGCCGCTGCACCTACAGTCCTGCAAATGAAACCTTGCAGGAGTACCGTCGGGAGAGCCTGACCGGCTATTATGCCGCTGTCACAGCCATGGATGCCTCCCTTGGCCGGATCCTCCACCGTTTGGAAAAGGACGGACTCCTAGAGGATACATTGATCATTTTTACCTCTGACAACGGCTCTAATATGGGACACCACGGGATCTGGGGAAAAGGCAACGGCACCTGTCCTGTCAATATGTACGATACCTCCGTGAAGATCCCTGCCCTGTTCTCCTGTCCCGGCAGAATCCGCCCCGGCCAGGTATGTCATGAGATGGTCAGCCACTATGACTTCTACGAGACCATCTTAGACTTCGTGGGTATCCCCTTTGAAAAACAGGAGGATATGCCCGGAATCAGCTTTGCTCCTATCCTGACAGGCGAGTGCGAGCACGTCCGGGACTCCATTGTTGTCTTTGACGAATATGGCCCCTGCCGTATGATACGCAGTCAGGAATGGAAACTGGTGCTGCGCTACCCGGATGGCCCCAATGAGCTGTATCACCTGACGGAAGATCCAGGCGAGGACAACAACCTCTACCATGACCCTGCCTGTGCAGAGCTTACAGCTTCCATGTCAGCGCAGCTAAGGGGCTGGTTCGAGAAGTATGTGGATCCCAGGTTCGACGGCAGTAAGGAAAAGGTGACCGGGAAGGGACAGTTGACAAGCCACTCTTTTGTGCAGTAGGCCTTGTCCCCAGAGCATCTGCCTCTCGATCGCCGGACCTGCCCTCATCCTCCCGCCGCGAGATACCCAAAAAGTGCACGATTTAATTTTAGAGATTTTACAGCAGAAAAAAGGTTCATCAGATTTCATGATTCTGATGAACCTTTTTGTGATTGTCTAAGCCAGAGATCGCTCCATATCGCTGCGATTCATACCAGACCATAGAATATTCGGTTGACTTACTGCTTTTTCTCATATTCTCCAAGGAACCGCTGCCTAAACTCCAGAGTCTCCAGGATTCCTGCATCCCAGAGGGCTTCCACAGCCGCTCCGTAGAGCGGCGGCGCGGTAGCCAGAATCAGCTTCGCCGTGGGGGCTGCTTTCGTCTTCAGGCTCTCAGTCAGCTCCGGAAAGTTGGCGAAAATTCCGCCATTTAACGCAATGGAATATTCCCCCGGGTAATAACGGGCCGCCACATGAGTGAACTCTGCCAGTTTCTCCACCGTGCGGTCGAAGATATGGATGCTGATCGGATCCCCCAGCTTCCTTCCTTCGAAGACCGCACCGGCAAAAGAGGCGATATAGCTGCGTCCCCCCTCATATACAGCCTGAATATTTCTGGAGGGTTCCACACCCATACGTGCACCGATCAACTCTGTCAGCATGGTCTTTTCGCCTCTGCCGTCGGCTTCACGCATCACCGCATGCAGTGCCGCACGGCCCATGGTGTAGCCGCTTCCGCCTGAATCGATGAGATATCCCCATCCTCCGATATGCCTTCCGGTATCTCCATAACGGATATACAGGGAAGCACCGGTTCCGCAGACCATGCCTCCGCCGTCCACTCTCCCCAAGGTACCGGTAATAATACATTCTCCGTCATCCGCCACACGAAAGTGCTCCGCCTCCACATGAGGCTTCATTCTCGGATACAGCTGTTCTTCGAACATCCTGTCCCCGGCAATGCTGCAATAAATCGCTGTTGGGATACAACCATTTGGCAGTTTCCCAGACAAAAAAGACAGGACAGTCTCTGTATTCCTGCAGACAGCCTCAAGGCCGATCTCCATAGGTGTCCCTCCCTTTGTCCTGCTCTGAAACAGAATATGTCCTGTCTCATCAAAAAGTACTGCATCGCTTTTCGTCCCGCCAGTATCAAGCGCAATAAAATATCTCATCATTTCTCAAAGCACCTTTACATGATTTTTCTTTAGATATGCAACGATCTCCTCATCCAGATTTCCGTCCGAAATGACGATGTCAATGTCTTTCTCCCTGAGATTACGCACGGCACGTACCTTGTTCACCTTATTGGAATCCATAACGATCACCATCTTATCCACCCGTGTGCGGAGTACCTGTCCTAAGGTAAAGGTATGGGTGGAGTGGCAGCCGAACCCATATCCGATGCTGTAACTTAAGGTTCCGCAAAAAGCATAGTCCAGCCGCAGCTCCTCCAGTTCCTTGAGCACCTTGGGCCCCACGGTCTGCATGCCGGACGCCGCCAACTCACCTCCCAGGATCGTGATCTCCAGGTTCTTCAGTTTGGCCAAACGGATCGCCGTCTCCATCCCGTCCGTGAAGATTCTGAGCGGAATATTGGGAAGCTCCTGGGCGATCCCGGAACAGGTGGAACCCGCCGCCAGATAAAAAGAATCATAAGGCTTTAACAATGCGGCCGCCTTCCGGGCAATAATCTTTTTTTCTTCCGTGCTCTCGGCATACCGCATATAGTAATTTTCCTGGGCAGTATAGGCGGAGCGAATGGACTTCGCACCGCCGTGAATCCGTATTAAGTGGTGTTCTGCGTCGAGATATTTTAAGTCCTTCCGAAGTGTCACTTCAGACACATTGGGAAAGCGTTCTTTTAAAGTAGTGAGGCTGACTTCCCCTTGTTGATTGACTAAATCCAAGATCTCCTGCCTGCGTCCTTCCATGTTGGCCTCCAAATCGTTTCCTGTTGTTTGTTCACTCCGACGCTGTAAAATGAAGTGTCAGTTTTTTCTATTCTACTTTCTTTCGACGCATTTGGCAAGTCACTTTTCTTCTGGTTTCCACCTCAGCAGTTCCCTCAACGCCTCCATCTCCCTGCGGTATTTTAAAAGGCCCTCCTCGTCTGTGGGCGGTTTTGTGATGACGAGAGATAAGTTTTTCATGGAAGAAAGTCCGTCTCCCCGGAAAAATTCCAGGTCTTCACAGGAAATACAGAAAACCTCTCCACCTGAAATCAAATCTGCCCTCACACGCTCCGGAATCACTTCCTGCCAGGCGCCGTCGGGAGCAAAATTGTCCCAGGTGCCAAACAGGTCATTGTCTGCAAGCCAGACTTGAGCAGTATCGCTGGCCAGGAATATATGAAAGTTCCCGGCTGCCATCAAGGTTCCCAGCTGCATCCGGACTTTCATATTAGAGCTGTCTTCCGGAAATTGTACGTGCTGTACTGCCACTTTAACACGCCCGTCATGATTGAGATCCCAAGGCAGAGAATCCAGGCGTTCTTTTATCCGGGTATCTGCCAGAAACTCGTATTCGGAAGAAAGCCACATGATGGACAGATCCGGCCGCGGATGAAGAAAAAGCATGTAAGTGATCCAGACCAGCGCAGAGGCTCCCAAGAGCGCTGCGATGATATGCCATTTATAATAACACCAGATATAAGCGGGGCGTTTTGGGGGCGGAACATCCTCCATACGATCATGTTCCATTCTCTCCATGGTTCTCCTCCTCAATTGTATGATCTGCCCGAAAATGGACAACCCATGGTATTCCACGGTTTTCCTATAAGCCTTTGCCCCCTACTTCATCGCCATCTTGGAGTATCCGGTCAGCATATATTTCTGAAATACAAAAAACAAGATTACCGCCGGGATCATGGTGATCACGCAGCCGGCCATTGTGACATTGGTGTGCTGCCACATGGCTACGCCGTTCCAGGATTCCCGCAGGTGTACAAGGCCAACGCTGATCACCCGTATCTTGTCTGACTGCGTAATGATCTTCGGCCAGAAGTAGCTGTTCCAGGAGGTTATGAAAGTATTTAAGGACGCTGTGATCAAAGTAGCCTTGCACATGGGCACCATGATTCTAATGATTGCTCCGAGAGTACCGAGACCATCTATTTTTCCTGCTTCTACATAGCTGTCGTCCACAGACTTGAAGGACTGACGCAGCATAAAGATGAAGTGAGGCGCCACGGCTGACGGAAGCACCAGTCCGGCAAAAGTATCTACCCATCCCAGTTTCGAACAAAGGACATACACCGGGACAAAGATCACTTGGTGGGGTACCATCATTGCGCCAAGGATCACGTAAAACAGCACATCTCTCCCCCAGAACCTTCCTCTGGCGAAGCCGTAGGCCGCCAGAACTCCTGTGGTGAGTTTCAGTATCATGATGATCACCGTCACAGCTATAGTATTCAGAATATACCGAAACAGCGGGACGCGGGTACAGGCCTCAATATAATTATCCAAGTTCAGGGCATCCGGCAACAGATTCAGTTCCTTGGTCAGAAGCACATTCCCGGACTTGAAACTGGTGACAATCATCCAATAGACCGGAAACACCATGATCAGCGTCACCAGAATGGCACCTGCCGTTTGAAGCACATACAGCGTTTTATCCTTTTTCGTGTATAAAATAGGCTTTCTGGAGGTGTACTCAGCCCCGGTATCTCTATATTTCTTCTTGCTCATCTTACGTCCCCCTTATGCCTCGTAGTGTACTTTGTTCTCCGACCACCGCATCGTCAAAAGCGTAACGATCAGCAGGAACAGGAAAAAGATAATGGATACCACTGCCGCACGATCTACCCGATAATCCGTAAACGCCAACCGGTAGATCAGATAGACGATTACCTCCGTACTGCGATAGGGGCCGCCGCCGGTCAGTACATCCACCGCATTGTAGATCTTCATGGAACCGATGAAATGAGTCACCAGTAAGAAAAGTGTCGTTGGGGACAGAAGGGGAAGCGTTATATAGCGGAAGCGCTGGAATCTTCCCGCTCCGTCTAAAGAAGCCGCCTCATAATAGGTAGACGGGATCCCCATCATGGCCGACAGATAGATCATCATATTGTAGCCGAGTCCATGCCAGCCTGTCAGGATCACGACGGAGATAAGAGCTGTTCCCGCCGTGGTAAGCCACCCCACCGGACTGCCGCCCAGCTTCTCGATGATGATATTTAAGATGCCAAACTCCTTATTAAAGATCCAGACAAACAACACGCCGCCTGTGGACATAGCCATATATTTGGGAAGAAAGATCAATGCTCTCATCACAGAGAATCCCCCGGATATGCGATTCATCAGAAGTGCCAGCAACATACCGAGTCCCAGCGAAACCATCAGCGACATCATGGTATATTTCAGTGTCACCCACATATCCTGAAAGAAATAATTTCCTGCTGCATTATGAACAAACCATTCCCAGTTCTTCAGACCCACATAGTTCCAGTTCTTATTCAGCAGATTCCAGTCTGTGAAACTGATTCGGACCAGATCAGCCAATGGATAATAAATCGTCAGGATAACCAACGTCACCGCAGGAACAACGCAGAGGAATTCCTGAATCTGTGATTTCTTAATGTGACGGCGTTTCACCGAAGCAGCCCGTCCCTCTCGCTCTTCTTTCATAGTCTTCTTCCTTTCTTTCATTAAAAGGTATTCCCCATAGGAAGCAAAGCGCATGTTTAAAAAACCCTGTCAATCTGTGATTAGTTGCCCGCCAGAATGTAGTTCATTTCATCCACCATTGCCTGCCATGCGGCATCCCCATCCACATCCTCTAAGAAAATCTGGGCAAGTCCGTTGGTAAATACTTTAATCACAGAGTCATAATATTTGTTCTGAACCTTCAATATAATATCATCCACATGCTCATATACAACTTTCAAAAGAGGCAGCTCCTCGTAGATCGCTTCCATCTTAGCCTCATCCTGGATCGTGGAATAATGGGTCGTAATATAGCTGGAGAACTTCGCCCATTCCAGATTCACATCTGCACTGGTAAGGTATACCAGGAACTGTGCTCCTGCATTCTTTATCTTCTGATCATTGGCTGCAGGCATGAACATAAAACAGCCCGCAACCGTAGATAAATTCTGCTCTGCCATATAAGGCCAGGCCATTCCCAACTCAAAGTCATCGGTCATCAGTGTATCATAATCAGTACAGCTGGTATCAATCGCCATGGTCTCTCCGGCCAAGAAGGCATTCATCTGTCCTTCTTCCAAGGTCCAGTTAATGTATCCGGCCTTCACCAGATCCCTGTATTCCATAAAATACTGCTTGGACGGATCCACATTGGTGGTGCTGCCGTCTTCCTTGATCAGCTCGCCGCCGAAGTTCAGAATCATATTATATTTGGAGCCTCCGTCAAGTCCTGCACAAGTTACCGCCGGTTTCCCGGTAGCTTCGTATACATCCTTCACCCACTTCTTAAACTCGTCCCAGGTCTGGGGGAACTTTTCAAGACCGTGCTTCTCCAGTTCTGTCTTATTATAATAATAGACAACTGCAGAGGGACCATGGGGAAGTCCATAGACAGAGCCGTGCAAAGTTGCCTGATCCAGGAAGCCTTTCACGAAATCGCTTGTGTCAACTTCGTTGGCTGCTAAGTAATCATCTAAGTTCTCCGCCACACCGCTCTCCACATAAGTCGGAAGTGACGGTGCATTGATGGCGCATATTGCCGGCAGTCCGGTTCCTGCTGTCTGTGCCGCCACAATCTTCTCCTTAATCGCGTTATAGTTTCCCGCACACACTGCCGTCACTGTGATCAGATCCTGAGAACTGTTGAAGTCTGCTGCAACTTTATCATAGAATTCCGCATTGGTAGATCCGTTATACCAGAACTCGATCTCAATCGGGTCTGTGACCTGATACATCGTATAATCCTTCTCACCGGATCCGCTGTCCTGGTTGGTTTGACCTTCCTTACCGCTGCTTGCCACATTTCCTTCCTCAGGCTTGTTCTCACACCCACTCAAAGTTCCCATTGCCATCACCGCTGCAACAAGCAGCACAGCCAACATTCGTTTTTTCATCTTGTTCTCCCTTCTTATACTTGTACGGCTCATCAATTGTTCTTTTCCGAAATATAAAGTTTCTTTTCGATATAAGTATAACAAATTCTTTTTTCTTTGTCACTACAAAATATTTCACAAATGATTATTTTGTTTTTTATCTATTATCTACAATTTTTTTACAATCTGTTCTCTTATAATCCATATTTTATCATTTATTTATCTTGACTATCTCTATAATTTATGGTAAAAGTAATAACATAGCCGAGAACTTTCGAATCGAAATAAATCAAGCAAAAAATAAGTAATAACTATGTTTCTAAAGTAAGTATCCACAATTCAACCAGGGAGAATCCATTATGCTGAACAAGATCTTTGATATGGAAAACCGTTTCTGGACCTTTGCCAACAAGTTGGCAGATGTGGTCATTCTGGAACTCTTATGGCTCCTCACCAGTATTCCGCTGATCACCGTCGGCGCCTCCTCTGTTGCATTCTGGCACATACTGCTTAAGGTGGCCACGGATCAGGAGGGCCCCATCTTCTCCGGCTATTTCAGAGCATTTCGGCAGAATATCCGGCAGGGAACCATGATCTGGCTTTTGCAGTTTGCTTCCGGAGTCTGGCTGGCGCTGGATGCCTATATCTGTTTCAAATCCGATCATTTACTCGCAATTGCCCTTGTCGGGGTGTTCGGCGCACTGGGACTGCTCTGGTTATTCACCTCCATGTACCTGTACCCTCTGGCCGGACGCTTCCGATTCTCCTTTAAGAAGATCATCGGCAACAGCTTTTTTCTGGCGATACGTCATTTTCCCCATACCCTTTGTTTATTGCTGCTGCCTGCCGCCGCATTTGCCGCTGCTAAGTATTGGCCCTATGCCCTGATCGGACTTCCGGCATTGGCCTTCTACTTGGATGCCAGGCTGATTCACTGGATCTTTTCCCTGTATATGGAAAAAGATGACGAGACGGTTTCACTTTAAATTTTTATCATAAACAGGAGGGAACTTATTATGCGTACTGGTACAAACACTGCGATTTACTTTCGGGCATTGGATGATTCCGTCTCTATGAACGAGACAGAGATCATCCGCCGCCTCCACGACATCGGATTTGAGACATTGGACTTTACCGTCGGAGACCCCTTTGACCCCACCTATATCCTGCGGGGCGATGACTGGCAGCAGAGGGTGGACGAGGTAGCCAATGCGGCCGCGAAATACGGGATGTGTTTCTCCCAGATTCATCTTCCTTTCGTCCGTATGGGAAATCCGAAACTGGATCCCCATTATAGGGAACCTGGATATGCCGATTTTTTTGAGCAATCTATGCACAGAGCCTATATTGCTGCCAGCATGGTGGGCGCCCCCTGGGCCGTAGCTCACACCTGCAACTTTCCCTGCAACTGCTATGACCGGGAAGAGAGCTTCGAAAAAAATCACGAATATTATGACAGCTACGTGGAATTAGGCATCCAACACGGGGTAGGCACTGCCTTCGAAAATATGATCCAGGGTACAAAGGACGGAAACCGTGTCCGCTACACAGGACACTACAGTGAACTTATAGAGTTTGTGGACAGCTTTCATGACTCGATGGTGAAGATCTGCTGGGATTTTGGCCACGCCAACGAAACCGGCTTAGATCAGCCGGCCGCTCTGCGCAAGGTAGGCAAACGCCTGGCCTGTGTTCACGTCAATGACAACTACCGCACAGATGATCACCACACCCTTCCCTTCTCCGGCACCATTGACTGGCTAAGTATCATCCCCGCACTGGTAGACATCGGCTATGAGGGCGACTGTTCTCTGGAGGTAGGTGTCTTCACCAGGAAAGCCCCCCGCAAGATACAAGATTCTTTCGTCCGTGTGGCATATGAGGCCTGCCGCTATCTCTGTACCCTGTTTGATCAGGAGCAGGCCAGGCGGTGATTATCATGAGCAGAAAACCGAACATCTTATTTTTCTTTGCCGATCAGGTTCGCCCGGATATCCTCGGCTGCTGCGGTGGACCGGCGAAAACACCCAATCTGGACTGGGTCGCTTCCCACGGGACCCGATTTACTGCATGTACGACACCGGCTCCCCTCTGCGTCCCCGCCCGGGTCTGTCTGGCGACCGGAAAGTATGCCCACAATACAGGGGCCTGGAACAATATGCCCTTCACTGTTTCCCGAAATGCCCGCACCTGGATGCAGCAGATCCGGGACAATGGATACCGCACCGCCCTCTTCGGAAAGACCCACTTACATGCGGCACGGGATTTTCCGGGTGCCGAAGACTGGCTCCGCGCATATGGCTATGAGGATACGGACGAGGTAGACGGCCCCCACGCCAACTGCTGGAGCCATAATCGCATGACCGAGGGCTGGGAGGCCAAGGGATTGCTGGACCTCTACCGCAAAGATATGGTCTCCCGGAAGGGCCCCCTGGTCCGCCCCACCCCGCTTCCTTTCGAAGATTACTATGATGTCTACGTGGGGCAGAGGGGAAAGGAATGGCTTAAGTCTTATGGGGAGGACAAACCCTGGTTCTGTACCGTCAGCTTCCCGGGACCTCATGAGCCCTGGGATACCCCAAAGCCATATGCCGACATGTATCGGCCGGAAGATATGCCTGCCCCAAGGCCTCCCCTGGCACAGCCTGCCGCGGGCCGCCCCGAAAGTTTTTTTGATAAATTATTGAGAAAACCCCAGAAACATGCAGATCCCAAACTGGCGGCACGTATGCGGGCCGACTATGCAGGCGGTATCACTCTGATCGACGACCAGATCGGCGAGATCTTGGATATCCTTCGGGTGCGGGGCGAGCTGGAGCACACGATCATTGTCTTCACCTCCGACCACGGCGAACTCAACGGCGATTACGGCGTGATCAACAAGCGCTGCTACTTCCATCCGGTGGTAGATGTTCCCCTGCTGATCTATGTGCCGGGCATACCCGGAGGACAGATCTGCGGCGCCCTGGTGCAGATGTGCGATATCGGTCCCACTCTGGCAGAGCTGGCGGGGAATCCCGTGGATTATGAACAATTCGCCCGTTCCCTCTGTCCCTTGCTTCACAGCCCTGATAAAGAGTTTCGTTCCTGCGTTCTCTCCGAGTGCTCCGGCGAGATCATGTACGCCGACCGGGAGTGGAAGGTCTTAGTGAACAAGGAGGGGGAAGTCTCACAGCTCTTTGACCGCAAGCATGACCCATTGGAAGCCACGAATCTGGCAGGCCTTTCGGAATACAGGGAGACAGAAACCCGGCTTCGTCTCCTTGTTCTGGAGGAGATCATGAAAACCACGGTCCGCTCTGCTGCCGTGACACAGGGCGATAATCCCCCCTGTTCGAGGACCGGCGAAAAGGAGCCGGAAATGAATTTGCCGTCTGTACCGTTACAGCCTGCCAAGATCTCTGAGACGGGGGCCCTTACTTATTCCATGGAACAGGATCCACAGGGTGACTTAAGGCTTCGAATCTCCGGTTTGGGCCCGATGCCTGACTTTGAGGACGCAGTCAGCCAGCCCTGGCATGCCCTGGCAGAGAGAATTACCTCTGTGACGATGGAGGACGGCATCACCTCTGTAGGTGACTGCAATTTTCAGGAATTGCCTGCTTTGACACATGTGAGACTGTCCGCAGCATTAAAATTTGTCGGAACCTTTTCCTTTCGGGACTGTCCCTCTCTAAAAGAGATCTCCTTTCCGGAGGGCTTTGAGAATGTGGGCAGCAAAGCATTTCTCGACGACACGGCACTGACCGTCGTCCGATTTCCCTCCACGCTGCGGACCATTGACATCAAGTCGTTCCACGGCTGCATGGGCATATCCCAGGTCTTCTATGCCGGAACGCCCTGGCAGTGGAACCACTATATCGTGGTGGACAACAGTTTCAGTGCCAATGACTCGGTTCTCAATGCCGAGATCCACTATGGAAGCTTTCCTGACGCCGCTGCCGACTTTGCGGATATCTCCCCGGATTCTTTATTCCTAAGTGAGATCCAGCTGCTCTATGAGCGCAGCCTTATGGGGTATGGATGTTCCCATTTTCGCCCGGAGGAACGCCTTTCTTCCGAAGAACTTTTTCTCGTTCTGTATGCCCACGCAGGTGCTGACTGCATGGTCCAGGGCCCTATGGAATGGGCCGGTGCCTGCTTAGGGCTTACCCCTTTGCCGGGCGCTTTGGTAACCCTTGATTTTTTATGTGAGACCCTGTCCCGTTTCACCGCACACAACAGACAATGCGCGATTGATCGGAAAGAGGCGGACCCGCACCGGTATTTTGGCTCTGCCCGTTCCTGGGCCGAGTCCTGCGGTTTCCTGTCAAAGCTTTTGTCCACAGTGGCTCCCGCCTCGTCGGAAGCCCCGCTGACCCGCAGGCAGTGCGCCTGTGTCCTTGCCGCCTATTTGACAGCCCCGGAGGCAGACGCTGACCGCTATGCCGCCATCACGGCCCGGCTTAGGCAGCTTATCGCCGTTGGCGGAGACGGGAGGTTTCATATCGTTGCCGCCAACATGAACACACGGGGACTTTCCCGCAAAGTGGGGGACAGCTCCCTGCTGATTCTGCCCCAGGGCAGCCTCATGCTCATCGACTGCGGCTTTACCCCTGCTTCCGGAAAACTGATTCAGTTCCTCAGAGATATCGGTGTCACTTCCCTGGACTACCTGGTTTTCTCCCACTGTCATCTGGATCACACCGGCGGTGCCCCTGATGTATGCCGTTACATTTACGAGGAATGCCATGGGACCATCCGGAATTTCTGGTACACAGGAGCCAACATAAATAGGACCAATATCCCCGTCATCACGGAGTATCTCGCCGAGAGAGGGGTGATCCGTGAGGACATCCGGGCAGATGAATCCGGTTCTGTGGAACGGCCGGTCTTCCGCACCGTGGACGGTGTGGGCATCACCATCTTGGGACCTAACACCTGCGACCAGAGGACAGCCTCGGAGAACTATATCGCCGCTACTGCCAACGGGGCCTCCTTGGTCATGCGCTTTTCATTTGGCTCTTCCGTCTATCTGACCGCCGGAGACTTATATCATGACAAGGAATCCTATTTGCTCAAGACCTATGGCCCGGAGATCTTCCATGCGACCATAGCCAAGGCCAACCATCACGGAAACCACACCTCCAACTGTCAGGAATGGGTGGATGCCGTCCACCCCCAAGTGGTTCTCTCCGAGACCGACGGCTGCGGCAGCATCGATGTGCGGAAACGGTTCTTGAAAGAAGGAATTCCCTATTATGCCACCGGCTTTGACGGACTGCTTCATTTCACTATGGATAATGACAATCACTTTGAGATGGAACGGCAATATGACAGTATTTTGCGTTTCCAATGGCCTTTTGGCAGCATCAACACACAACATCTGAAAGGAGATCCTGTCTCATGAGAACCGTACTATTCTTATCAGACTCTGTCAACCGCCGCATGCTTCAGCTCTATTCGGAAAGCGGCCTGTATCTGCCCAATCTGGACCGACTGGCGAAACGAAGCGTCATCTTTGATAACCATTGGGTCTGTTCTGCACCCTGCATGCCGGCCCGCCGTGATATCATGACAGGCCGCATGAACTTCCTGGAGCGGGGATGGGGGCCAATCGAGCCCTTCGATGACACGATGCCCCAACTGCTGCGGGACGAGGGCGTCGACTGCCGGATCATCACGGATCACTACCACTACTTCGAGATCGGCGGGGAGAATTACTGCCAGATGTTCAATCAATGGGATTTCGTACGCGGCCAGGAATGGGATCCCCTCGTCTTCCCGTCCGGGGACCCCATGCCGGAGCACTTCGGCAAAATGCATCCCCAGTACGCCAGAAACAGAGAACTTTTCTATCGGACCGAGGAACATTATCCCAGCGCCATCACCATCGACAAGGCGGCAAGGTGGCTGGAGGAGAACCATACCCGCGATAATTTCCTGCTGTGGGTAGAACCCTTTGATCCCCACGAGCCCTTCGAGGTGCCGCAGAAGTATCTGGATATGGTGGGAGATGATTATGACGGGACTTTGTATCTGTGGCCGATATATGGAAAGACCGACGGCGACCCTGAGCGCCTCGCCCATATCCGAAAGCGCTATGGTGCTCTGCTGCTCATGACAGACGCCCATTTGGGCAAGATCTTCGACGTGATGGATCAATATGACATGTGGGAGGATACCGCCTTCTTCTACACCACTGATCACGGCTACATGCTGGGGGAACACGACTTCATGGCCAAGAATGTTATGCCTGCCTACAATGAGGTGTTCCATATCCCGCTGATCGTTCATCTGCCCGGCGACAAGCATGCCGGAGAACATGTAAACGCCCTGACCCAGAATATTGACTTACTGCCCACCATTATGGAACTGTACGGCTTCCGGCGCCCGGCCAATGCCCATCCCATTCACGGACAGTCCTTATGTCCTCTGATCGAAGGGACCGGCACTCCCAGGGAGTACGCTCTGTATGGGTATTTTGGCAAAGAGATCAATATCACGGACGGACGATACACCTATTTCCGCGCACCGCGCAATGACAATAAACCTCTGTATATGTATACCGCTATGCCCATTGACAACAAGGCTTACTTCAATCGGAGAAAAATGAAGGATATCAGCAGAATCGAGACAGGCCGCTTCCTCTCCTGGACCGATTATCCCATGTATCGGATTCCTGCAGAATTGATTATCAACCGCCCGGGCTATGCCCTCTGCTACAACAACATGCACCCCTGGGAAAAGGAAGACTATTTATTTGACCTTGAGGCAGATTACCCCCAGGAGTGCAATCTGATCCAGACAGAGCCAAAGATCGTACAGCATATGGCGCAGGCTATGGCTCAGGAACTGATTCGCACCGAAGCGCCTCCTGATCAGCTGAAGCGCATGGATCTTATTGGGATTTAACGATTCACATAAAGCTTACATTTCAGGGTAAACGTCAGAGCCGGAAGTCTGTTCTTCAAATTCCCGGCTCTCGACAACATCCTGCCTTTTTATACCAATGATTTTCGTATATCTAGATACTGTTTTATTTTTTCTTCAACCGTATCAATCTCTGCCAGCGGCGGCAAGGCCGTCATTCCTTATAAATGACGGAGATTTTACGGTAATCCTGTAATTCTTCTTCGCTCACCTTTTCTATGATTTTATCCAAATCCTGAATGCAACAATGACCAACATGGATCGGAAACAACATTGACAATTGTTGAACTTTTATTGAGGTTTCCCTGTTATCATCAAACTAAAATAAAGAAATGAGGTGCAGGAATATGAAGAAAAAAAGAAACAGCAGATGGATTGGAACAACGTGTTGTCTGGCTGCGGCGGGAATCGCCGCGATCAGCCTGACCCTGACCGCTCTCAGTAATGTCGATCATAACATGCAGGCGGAATTTATGATAGCAACCGATCTCCATTATTTATCGCCAAAACTGACTGATCATGGGTCATTCTTTACCTCGCTGATTGAAAACGCGGACGGAAAAACCATGGCGTATTCAGAGGAAGTGACAGAAGCGTTTGTTGACACGGTCATTGAAAAAAAGCCGGAGGCACTGATACTGACAGGGGATTTGACCTTTAACGGCGCAAAGAAAAGCCATAAAGATCTTGCAAAAAAACTGAAGCGAGTGACCAAAGCAGGAATACAGGTACTGGTACTCTCCGGCAATCACGATTTAAACAGTACTGTCGGCGCTTCCTTTAAAGGAGATGGATACCAGCCAGTGGAAGGAGTTACCAGGGAAGAGTTTGAGGAGATTTATAAGGATTTCGGGTTTGATGGGGCCTGTTCCAGAGACAACGCTTCTTCCAGCTATGTGTGGGAGATGAAGCCCGGTTTGAAACTGCTAATGCTGGATGTTAATGGAGGCGGAAAGCAGGGCACCGTGTCTGACGAGACATTAAGTTGGTTGGAGGAACAGCTTAAAAAGGCAAAGAAAGAACATGCGAAAGTTCTGTCCTTCAGCCATCAGAACCTGTTAGCCCACAGCATGTATACCAACGGTTATGTCATATCCAACAGTGAAAGGGTTTTAAATCTTTATGAAAAATACCAAGTATCTGTCCATTTCAGCGGTCACCTTCATATTCAGCATATAGAGGAGCAGGAACGATTCACGGAAATCGCGACATCGGCATTATCCGTAGCACCGACTCAGTACGGAAAGGTGATTATAACCGGAAATTCCCTGAAATATTCCACAAATTCTGTAGATGTGTCTCACTGGGCGGCTGACAAAGGGATAACCGACGAAAATCTACTTCATTTTGATACATATGCCGAAAACTACTTGGCGGACAACAGCTACCGTCAGGCACGGGCGGCCCTGAAGGATATGGAAGATGATGAGATGGCTGAAACTATGGCCAGATACCACGCGGTTCAGAACACAGGGTATTATGCAGGCGTACAGGCCAAGGGGCAGAAAGCGCTGCTGGAGGCATGGAAAAACAGCGGCACTTTCCTGGGCATCTATTTGAGCAGCTTCTGCGATAAAGCCTGGGAAAATCAGAACCACAAGGTTATTCTTCTGTGACAGGCAGACATACGGTAAAAGTGCTGCCCTCCCCCAGGCGACTTTCTGCAGATACCGTGCCCCCGTGAAGTTCCACAATCCGTTTTACCAGTGAGAGGCCGAGGCCGCAGCCCATACCGGTTCGGGATGTGTCTGACTGGTAAAAGGTTTCAAAAATACGGGACAGGCTTTCGGATGCAATCCCTGTTCCCGTATCCTGAACACAGATGGAAATATGAGGGTTTCTGACAGAACCGGGGACAGATTCCGGGCTGCAGAAGATGGAAATGGAGCCTCTCACAGGGGTAAATTTTAAAGCGTTTCCCACAAGGTTCTGCCACACCTGAAACAGCAGCTCCTCATTGCCGGTATAGAGAAGGATCTCCGGCAAATCCGGGAAGACAAGAATCTCTTTCTCGCTCCAGCTCTTTTCAAAAAGGAGTACCACCTGGCGGATCTGTTCGGCCAGGTTGAATGTGTGACATTTTAGTCCTGTCTGCTGATGATCAAGCTTGGACAGCAGCAAGATCTTGTCGGTCAGAGCAGTAAGCCGGTCGGAGTATTCTACAATTTTCTGCGCATAGGTAATCCGTTCTTCCGGCTCCACCTGGTCTTGCTGCAGGAAGTTTCCGTACCCCTTGATCACACTTAGAGGGGTCTTAAATTCATGGGACACATTGCGGGCAAAATCGTTGTGGACAATCTCCGTGGATTCCAGAGCAGCAGCCATAATGTTAAAATTTTTTACCAGAATCTTAAGTTCCCGTATTTTTTCGTTTTCCCGGATTCTAATGTTGAAATTCCCTTTTACGATTTCTTTGGTGCCCCAAACCAGGCGGCTGATAGGAAGAAGAATAAAAAACGCAGTAAAGAAAGACATGCAGACAGCGCAAAGAAGCATCATGCACATCCAGAAAAACAGAACGGAACTGACAGAAGGCTCCCCATCATGGGACCAGTCAAAGAAATATCTTCCTATCTGGCCGATGGCCAATCCCGAAAGAGCGAACGTTATGACAGCTATGACCAAAAAGGTTGGCTGAAATGGAAATGAAATATGCCGTTTCATGATTTTACCACCACCTTATATCCCAGTCCCCTGACTGTCGTGATCTGAAAGTCCGGATTACTCCGGAATTTTTCTCTCAGCCGACCGATATGGACTTCCAGTGTATGAAGGTCTGCTTCGGTTTCATACCCCCAGATCTCATCCATCAGCTGAAGCCTGGTGAATGTGCGGTTTGGGCAGGAAACCAGTTTGTAAAGAAGGGCAAACTCTTTTGGCGGAAGCGTGTATTCCTTTTCGCCTGCAATAACCTGGTTGGAATCAGCCAGGAAACTGGTATCTCCTACTATGTATTTCCGGTCATGAACAGACTGGCTGCGGCGCAGAAGCGCTTTGACCCGCCAGATCATCTCACTGATATCTATGGGCTTGACCATGTAATCATCGGTTCCGGACTGAAATCCCTGCTGTTTGTGAAGGCTTCCGTCTTTGGCCGTTATCATCAGAATAGGAACATGAGGATTGGTATCGCGGATCAGCCTGGTCAGTTCATAACCATCCATATGGGGCATCATGATATCTGAAATAATTAAATCGATGTATTGTTCTTCCAAAATTTTTAAAGCTTCCACTCCGTCTGACGCCTCTGCCGGGGAAAATCCGTTTTCTTTCAGAGCGGTACAGAATAGCCTGCGGATCTCGTCTTCATCCTCCACCACAAGTATCTGAAACATGAACGTATACTCCATTTCTGTTGCAATTTTGAATCGTTTTGTCTATTGCACGAAGTCGCTGGCGCGACAGCTGGCTCCAGTTGCAATCGTTCCCATTACATTGTGAAAAAAGCTGCAGTTTTCGTTTTTATGTTGAATTACCCATAATCCGCAATCACATAACAAAAACTGTTATGCTTATTTTATCATAGTTCTTTGGCTTCAACAACTACTATTGAAATTACTAAGCGCCCTTGACGCTTTTGCATGGTATGAAGGCGGAACATGGGTAATTGCAGGAACAAACTGCCCTTCCTGCTCCATGCGATACAATTCCGTGTCCGGGAACAGCGTGAGCGTGTCATCATCTCCGCTCTCCGTCCCGATGCTCAATCCGTTTATCCCCATCGCCCGGAGCTTCTTAAGCTGCCACACTTCCTTGCTCTTGATATCCCTGATGCTTGCGAACATTGCCATCGTCTGGCACTTAATGAGGTAATCCCTTACCGTGAGTGCCCGCAGTTTCAGGTTCTCATAGCTCATGGCAAAGGGGGTCGCCCCGGTCCAGAAGAGGCGCCTTGCATATGGCTGGCAGCTCTTGATCTCCCCCAGGTCTTCCTCGAATTCCTCCATCGGTGACATGCAAAAGCACTCGCCTTTGTAAAGGCTGCAGAAACGACATTTCCGGTAAGTGCAGCCGGAAGCGGCCTGTATGATGACGGAATGCGCCTCGTAGGGCGGCCTCCATGTCCTTCCCGTAAAATGCAGCTGAAACCACCTCCCCTCCAGATGATGGACGCTCTCACGGTAACGCCGCAGTTCGTCCTCTCCTACATCTTCTTATAAGTGACGGAGATTCTTACGGTAATCCCGCAATTCTTCTTCGCTCACCCTTTCTATGATTTTATCCAAAACAGATAAAATTTTCTTTTTCTCATCAGGCAATGTGCCCTCAATCGGTATCGGATTAGAAGCTCCCAGCGCTCCAAACCAGACAGGGATTTCTAAGTGTTCAATTAAGGCTTTTAATTCCTCGTATTTTTCAATCTCTGTTTCTTCCTTCCAGTTTCCTCTCTGTATCTCCTCGTAAAGTTCTGAATCGGGATAAATTGTCAGCATACTCGCCCCTATCTTTTGAGGGTGGAGCCGGTTACAGATCCGGGCGGTTGCCTTTGCCCCTTCTTTGCCTTTTCCCATGCCGGAAATACCTGTAAGGTAAAAAAAGTTATAACCAATTCCTGCTTTATCAAGCCTTAAACATTGGGTGACAATATCCTTTGAAAGATACCCTTTGTGCATAAACTCCAACGCTTCCTCATCACCTGTTTCAATTCCGATCGTTAAGAGGTCAAATCCGGCTGCCGCCAACGAGGAAAGCTCTTCATCTGTTTTCAAGGAAATGTCTGTTACCCTTGAAAAACACCCAATCGTTTTATTACTCGGAATATATTTTTTTATAAGGTCTGCGATTTCCATTAACCGCGAAAATCTCAGCACAAACGGGTTGGCACCTGTCAGAAATGTTCGTGAAATTCTACTGTTTTTCCATAGCTTCATCTGTGCCTTTGCCTCTCTCAGATCAGCTTCTATGTCTGTAAGCGGCGACATTTTGAATTTGAATGGCAAATCGGCATACAGCGTACAAAACTTACAGCTATGGTGTGTGCAGCCTGCGGTTACCTCCAAAAGCAGTGAGGACGCTTCATACGGCGGCCGCCATATTGTTCCCGTGTAGTGCATAATTTTATCCCTCCCTAACTCTTACATTTTTCATCTCGCTTGTTTTGCTGCTCCTTTGACAATTCTCTGCTTGTCATACAACTAAAATATCCCAATGCTTCCTGTATTTCAAGTACTGTCTTTTTTTAGTAGTAGTACTTTTTTAGATACTTAGAATGCCAAAAGACCGTACCTTGATTTTTTCTCTTTTTTGCAATATACTTTAAGCAGAAAGGGGAGGGGTCTATGTCTGAAAACAAGTTCACTGACAAAAATGTAATCGCTCGCTGTGCACCTATGAGTAAACTGCAATCCGTAAT
Source organism: Hungatella sp. (assembly GCA_022792815.1). Classification (GTDB taxonomy): domain Bacteria; phylum Bacillota; class Clostridia; order Lachnospirales; family Lachnospiraceae; genus UBA3402. The sequence goes on along the minus strand of JAAWBS010000071.1, from coordinate 2,567 downwards.
AGGCGGCAAATGGAAAATTTTAATTTTGTGGTATGTTGCCTTTTATAAGGTGCAAAGGTTTGGAGAGTTAATGCGCCGTCTTGACGGCATCACACAGTCCACACTGACAAAACAGCTGCGGGAGTTAGAAAATGACGGTTTTCTACACAGGGAAATATACAAAGAAATCCCTCCAAAGGTCGAGTATTCTCTAACAGAATTTGGAGAAAGTTTTATTCCCGTTCTCCAGACAATGATGACTTGGAGCGAAAAATATCTATGCCCGGATTATGTTAATCCCTATCAAGGAATCAAGAGATGAACCGTTTTCACTCCCTATGCGGACCGCTTTTATCCCGGAGAGAACATTGCTTCACCAGGCTTGAATTTATCGCTTTTTATAAAGTATAATCTCCGGTTTTTGACCATTACAGCCGTATTGGCACACTAACATATACCTGTCGTCGGCAACCAGTCCATAGCATCTGTCGCTGCCAGGTATTTCTATTTGAGCTCCTAAGTATATATTATTGTCTTGAAGTAACTTCACACGCTGACCATTGGCAAGAGGATATTCCAAAATCCTTATTTTTGCTTTCCATTATATAACATGTCCTTTCAAAAATCACTCGATTTATTAATTCTTTTTTGAATCCAATGGTTCCATGTTCTTCCGGTGAAAAGTTCTGCCCCGACAGCGCTGCCGGCCCGCAGTCCGGTCTTCCTGTCAATGGCCGCCTATTCAATAAATACAAAACACTCAAACATATCTGTCGCACAAATTTACACGGGAACACTCGTCTAAATTGACGGTTCTCGTATTGTCATAAAGGATTCCCTCTTTCCGTTCCACCGTAATCAGCAGTTCATAGATCCGCACATTTATAATCCGTTCAGCAAGCTCTTTCGATTGAATCAGGCGCATCAGCTCCTGCTCCAGTTCCAGAAACAGCATTTTTAAATATTCATGCTGCACCGGAGGAACTTCCTCCAAAATCTGTGAAAACGTCAGGGAATCCCAGCCCAGCCGTTTTGCCAATCGCATTCTGTGCTGATCCAGACCCTGGAGTTTCAAAATACCGGCCTGCTCCTTTTTTATAAATCCATCCAAAAGTTCATGACGTCTGTGAGACACAGCCACAGCCTTTTCCTCCTCCACCCGTCGAATCTGGTGCGCCGTATCGGTCAACTCCCTGATGACGTCTAAAAAGCCTTCATATAGCAGCTGCCTGTTTTTATCCATACCGCCGTCCCCACGCCCTTCTGAATCCATGTCTCTTTCCGTCTCATTCCTTTGCTCCCTGCCCGCTTCCCTATCTGCTGCAGGCATTTTATCAATCCATTCCATCGAGTCTCTTTCCTTTCATCTGCCGTCCAGCCATTTTCAAATTTTCCATCTGCTCCACAGGAGCTCGGACCTCTCTCTCCCATGATCAATTCACCGGCCACCGGGTTATGATTCCCTTTTTTCATTCAGCACGATTCCATAAACTGCCTCTGTCAGATTCCTCACATCCGAGCGGGCCACCAGCGATACCGGCTCCCCGTCAATTACCGCAAGACAGCTATTTCCATCATACCGATACAATTCAATGCGAACTTCCGGATCATTTTCATTGTCCAGATAGACGGTCAAACCGATCTCTTCCTTTTGCGTCGGCTGTTCCTCTGTAAAGCTTTCTGCCCTCACCTGTTCCAGAGCATTTAGAACCCCATCCATCTCCACTTCCTCATCCTCATAATAATAGATCCGTTCTCCCTTAGATTCTTTAGAAGTCAGCTGATAAACCACGCCCTCCAGAGAGACATCCACCTGACTGACATCCGCAAGATCCGCCCAGATAACTTCTTTATGCCGCAGGGAATCATAGGAAGCCTTCATCAGTTCCTTATACTCCTCCGAAGAAATCTCATATACAATCCGGGACTCTCCCACCCTTGCATATGCAGTAATTTCTTCCTCTGTATCTTCCAGGCCTTCTCCCGTCTGATTTTTTGCGTCTTTCTTCTCCTTTGGATCCCGGCTCACACTGAGAACAAACTGGTCCTCATATTCCTCTTCGCCTTCCTCAGAAACGTATTCCACAGTCACCTTAAGCTCCGGCTCCACAAGCCCGTATGATTCCAGTTCCTCATCCGAGGCGTTGTAGGCCACATAATTTGTCAAAGCCAGACTGCTCATATTCCCCAGATAGCGGTTGACCATGGACGTATCAAGAGGAACCGCCTTTCCCTCTCTCTCCGTAAAATAAACGTCTTCCCTGCTGTAAGTACTGGTGTTTTCCTCATACGCAACGCTGTAGTGTTCCGTACCCTCAAACTGAATCCTTGCTGCCTTCTCAAACTGCGGAATCTCGTCATGATCAATCATGTCCCTTAAAGTCACATCAAAAACATTCAACGGGTCATGTTTCACCAGATAAGCATTTCCGTCTCCTATAGAAACATACCGCTGGGAATCCATGCTGCTGTAGCTCCCTAAAAGGATTTCATAGGATTGTTCCCCTGTGCCCAGGCATATGGTGCATGCCGGATCATCCAGGCCGTATTGACCATAATCCTCCACCTCTTCGATGACAAACGCTGCT
>JAAWBS010000072.1 GCA_022792815.1 Hungatella sp. | reverse complement strand
GGGAATTTTCGTCCCCACGTTTCTTTGAGTATTTCCAGTTCCGAATACGCAGCCTTTTCATTGGGAGCGTTATATACCGCTTTGAAATCGTTGGAAAATTTCTTCAAGTCGCTATAGTTGACATACTTAAAAGAATTCCTCAGCATATGAATCACAAACCTTTGAATCTGGGCCTGGGGATTGACAGCGCTGATGGGTTCCTTAAAACCTGACAGCCCATCGACACAAAAAACAACACATCCCTTAATCCGCGGTTCTTCAGGTCATTTAGCATCCCCAGCCAGAACTTTCTGGTCTCGTTGGCCCCTACCGTGATGCTTAAGATCTCCTTATATCCTTCCGTTGTGATACCCAGGACTACATAGGCAGCCCGGCTGAGGATCCGTCCCTCTTCCCTTACTTTATAATGAATGCAGTCCATAAATACAAAGGAATAAATGGGAGCCAGGGGACGGGACTGCCACTCTTTGACCTGAGGCAGGATCTTATCCGTGATCTTGCTGACCATTTCCGCCGATAATTCGATGCTATAGAGATCCTTTAGCTGGTCATGGATATCCCTGGTACTCATTCCCCTGGCGTACAGGGAGATGACCTGCTCTTCCATACCGGAGACATCCCGCTGGTATTTTGGAATAAGCTTTGGTTCAAATTCCCCATTGCGGTCCCTAGGCACATCAACTTGGAATTCTCCATACTGGCTTTTAAGAGTCTTAGGGGAATGGCCGTTCCGTTTATTGGAAGTGACCAGATCTCCCTTCTGATTTTTTTCATAACCGAGGGAAGCATCCAGTTCCGCCTCCATGAGTTCCTGCAGGATGTCTTTAAAACTTTCTTTGAGAAGGGAATAGACATCCGCAACGCCGGAAATGTTGTTTTGTGAAATAGTCTGTCGAATCTGTTCCTTAGCTACAGCCATAAAAATACTCCTTTTCGATAGGAATTGTCATATCTGAATTCTTATCAAAAAGGAGCCATTTTTTTCATAGACACAAACATTTGTGCCAAATTGTTTTACAATCGTTTGATATAAGGAAGAAAAAATTTTCCATAAAGCATCCTTCCCTCCTCCCCCAATAATTTCCATTATGAGAAGTATAATTGACCTCGTAATGCAAGCAGGGTTTTCGAAATAAGAAGCCCAAAAAAAGGAAAAAGGAGAGTGCATTCATTATGAGAAAGCAGACGAAATTAGTTGCAGTGTTATCTGCAGCGGCTCTGTTGGCTATCGGTGCATCCATGACTTCCTTCGCTGCCGGTTGGACGCAGGAGGATGACACTTGGGTATACTTAGATAGAGATGGTGACAGAGTAACCGAGGAGTGGAAAAAGTCAGGTGCCAATTATTACTGGTTAAACGAAGACGGTGAGATGGCTATGGACGCTCTGATTGAGGATGACGATGACCACTACTATGTAGACGCTAACGGCGTTCGTGTAACAAATCAGTGGGTATCCGTCGAAAATGAGGACGATGACGATGTAGACGGCAAGGAAGTAGATGTTCTGTGGCATTATATGGGCTCATCAGGAAAGGCTTACAAAGCCAATGCCGGCAGTACATTCAAAAAGAGTACCATCAATGGTAAAAAGTATTTCTTCGACGATGCCGGCCATATGGTATCTGGCTGGACCACAGATACAGATGGAGCTATCTATTATCTTGGCGGCGAAAATGAAGGCTGGGCTTACACAGCTTGGCAGTATCTCGAGATAGACGAGGATATTGAAGACAGCTATGATGACAATGAGGCGTGGTTCTATTTCCAGTCCAGTGGCAAGGCACGCAGGAACGAAAGAAAGTATATCGGCGGAAAGTACTACGCTTTTGATGAGAACGGTGTTCTGATCACTGACTGGCAGGAAGCCACTCCGGGTGGGGCAAGCGTTGCTACTCCATCAAAAATTGATCTGGATCCAGGCGAGCGCAGTTACTATGATATCAACGACGGTGATCAGGGAAGCGGATGGGTTTATACTTACGCTGATAAAGACGAGACCGGTGATGAGAAGTGGTTCTATCTGATCTCTGGAGAAAATAATCGTGTATTTAATGCCAATGGCAAAGATTCCAACGGTGCCAGCGCTGAAAAATATACAGATGGAACCAGCTATGACAGCACTAAGACCAATGTTGCTGCAAGAATCATCAAAGGTAAGACCTATCTGTTCGATAACAAGGGTCAGATGTTGACTGGTGTATTTAAATTTGATAAGGCTGTAAGCCGAGGCAATAGCTCTGATCTGAAAGCTGGTGTTTACTATTTCAACAAGAGCAGCGGTTCTGTAGAAGGCCAGATGGTAACCGGAAAGACTACCATCACCTATGACGGCGACAACTATGCTTATTACTTCAAAGAGGACGGAACTGCTTATAGAAATATCATCAAGAATGGTTCCGCATATGATGATCTTGGGGTCCGCATCGAAGCAGAGGATGGAAACTCCAACTCCATCAAGTATATCAGCGATATCAAAGGTGGTTTGGATATTGACGGAAATCATTACACCAAAGGAACTATCGTTGTATCGTCTTCAGGCAAGGTAAAGAAAGGAACCAGTACAGTTACAATCGATGGAACTAAATACACAGTATCTGGTTATCTTGTAACCAAAGCTGTAGATAAAGATGATGACAAAGTAGCAGTTAAATTCGAGGAAGCAGAATAATCGAAAGACCGATTCATTATCAAACTATATTGTGAGTAGACAAAAGCGATGGGGAGATTTTCCTCATCGCATTTTGTAGAAAAAAGTTAAACGCCCTTCTTTTCTATTCCCCTCTTCCCAAACTAATTGCCAAAAATGTCCACATCACCGGTGCCGCAATGGGCTGATTGATATTGACTACTGCCTGAAACCCATAGCACAAAACCGCAAACAGAGCAGCGATATAAATTGGCTGATTTATCCTCCTCCTAGCCACTTGGACTACAGCGGCAATATGGATCGCCAAATAAGCCAGCAGTCCAAAAGGACCGATTGTGATAAGATACTGAAGATATTCATTATGTGCGCTGTCAAAAATCTCATTGTATCTCTCTACCATCTCCGGCATATTGTGTGCTCTTGTAATAATCCCAAATGTGTCCGGACCATACCCAAAGATCTTCTGAACCAGCGGAAATTCTTTATAATTTTCAAGTCCTATTCTCCAGATATATCCCCTGTGAGTTCCCCATTCATCCCCGAACAGCAGATATTCCCTCAGTTTGCCGTAGCTCTCGGAATCCGGAGCGGAGTTTACCTGATAAAATGCAAAGATTACGGCCGCCACGACGAAAGCGATGATGAGCATCCAACCTCTGACAAACCACGGAGAGAGCGCCTGTGAGGCCTCAACCTTTGACCTGTAATAGTCAGCCATATAACTAATCAGTACAAGACACCACAGCCCGACTACAATTATTGTTAAATGGCTGTATTCCGCGATTACCTGGAAGAGTCCATGGATGGGGATAACCCTGTCTCCCATAATATTCTGGACGACAGCGATTCCTTTTGCCGCCGTAAAAAAGCCTGCGATCAGCGCCAGATATCGTTTCATCCCTCTGCTGGTACGAAATAGGTATAAAGGCAGCAAGCCGAAAAATCCCGCAAGGGAGAGGTATGCATTATCGCTCTCGCCAAGGATCAGCGCGATAAAAGCGATCCATGTACAGATCCCATATCCAACGGTCTTCTTTACAGTGTCACTGGCTGCAAACATGACTCCGGAAAATGCCATAACCATAGCAACACAGGAGGTATAGGTGTTGATGTTTCCAATAAAAGAAGAAAACATGTATCGCTGGCTTTCTTTAATCTCCTCTTTGAAATGCAGCAGATCCATGTCAAAGAAATCTGTGATTCCAAAAAGGCACATCAACAGTCCGGCCCCCAAAAAGACAGCCATATGCCATTCCTTCACCTTGTAATACCTTGTAATGCAGAAATACGCTGCAATATACAAAAGAAGGAGAAAACACCCGGTATAGCGCCCTTTCTCACCGGAAAATGCTTCCGCCCTCACCGGCGAAAAGAGCGTTGCCAGGACAATGGCTATGCCCCACACAATCACTGCAAGATCGGCAGGCGACAGGATCTGAAACATTTTTTTTCCTTTTTGAGCCCGAAGTGCTTTGATGGGCTGAGCTGTCAAAAACAGATAAATCCCTACCAGCACCAGCATAACCACCGTACAGGTACAATAATACGTATATTTAGTCTCCAGAATATTGTAGTAGTAGTCATCATACACCAACAGCATTCCAGCCATCATGATGATAACATAGGATGCCATCACAGATGGAAGAAATGCTATCTTGGGAGAATCATTATTTTTTTTCATCTGCCCACACCTGCCCTTTCTGCTGTTTTGAGTCCTTTTCGATGGCCCCGGCAACACTCTTACGGCATTCGGCGATTCCCATAGCAAGGAGAGTCCACATAACTGGTGTGGAAGCCGGCTGGTTGATACTCACCAGTGCCTGGGCACTGTAACATGACACCGCCAAAGCCGCACCGATCACATAAGGGCTGCAGTGAGATGTCACCATATCCCTGACAGACAAAACCAGGAAAATAATATATGCCGCAGTAGCGATCGGCCCGATGGTGACGAAAAATTGGAGATATTCATTATGGACACTGTCAAATAATTCCCCATATAATCCAGCGCTTTCCGGTAAGTCCTTAAACAGGGAGATGAGTCCATACGTGTCAGGACCATGGCCGAAAATCTTCTGCCAAAACGGAAATTTCATATAATTTTCGACTGCTTTTCGCCATATATATCCCCTGTGTGTCCCCCAGTCATTGTTAAACACCACATAATTTCTCAGGCTCCCATACCGCTCCTGGTGTCCCAAGAGATTGGCGTCGATCAAGACTGCTGCTAAAGCAAGGAGGCAGAGAACCAAAAAGCTCATCCACAAGACCCTAGGCTTTCTGCTAAACAATTCATCCTGTTTATGGCTTTTATAATCTGTGACATAGACTGCTGCTGTCAAAAGCCAAAAAGCGATGCAGAGATAGACAAATCCATCCCATCGATCAATTACCCTCCGTATCCCATCCGGCGCCAGCACCAGTTCAGTGAGGTAGGTATCGCAGAACTTCACCGCCATAAAGGACAAAAGAAGGGCAGACACCATCATCAGATACCTGCGCAGCCCCCTCCTGTCTCGGAGAAGATACAACGGGAAAAAAGCCAGCAGTCCCCCGAAGGTCAGATAGGCATTGTCGCTGTTTCCGATGATCAAACCGACAAAGGACAGTACTAAAAGAAAATAATATACCACTGTCCTGGACGTCCTGGGCCATGTGGCATACAGACCTGCCGCCAGCCCCAAAATGATGGCCCCATATCCCGCGTAAAAATTAATGTTTCCCAGCGTGGACATAAAAATAGAGGCGTGTTCCGGGACAATATGATCTTTAAAATGCAGCAGGTTCAGATTAAAATAATCACTGATCGCCAACAGGAATACCAAACTGCCCCCCAAAAGACCGGCATGGATGACGGCAGGATGAGGTCGGTAACATCTGGTAATCACAAAATAGGCAGCAGCATAGATGGACATCAGGAAAAATCCGCAGAGCCGCCCCTCATTCCCCCAAAATGCCTCAAAACGGTAAGGAGAGAACAGAGTAGATAACCCGGACACAGCCCAATAGATAAGCAGCGCCTTTTCGGCAGTACTCAGAGTCTTAAAAAATTGGGATACATTAGGCCTCTTCCATAATCTCACAATCAGTGCCGGAATCAGCAGCGCTGCCGATCCACAGTAAAAATAGTATTTCACAAAGCTGATGTCATAGTAAGCTTGTCGGACTGCTAACGGCAGCCCAAATAGAACTGCAATCAGATGGACTGCAGTGATCAGTTCAAAAGGCTTTGAAGTCTTTATATAATTCCTCATAGGCTTCCTCCAGGGATTAGTATTGTGAGATACCTAGAATTATATACCAAAAAGCGGATATGTACAATGATTCTGGACGGAATCGGTAGATTTTTAAAGAATGGTTAAGAATTCAGAAGAGATTTCCTAACGTAGAAAAGAGTGCCACCAGATTCTGCAAAAATCGATAGATCTAACAAGATTACTCTATATGAGCAATTCTTTTGTTCAAGATAAACAGCCTCATTTGCCTACACTCAACATAAGTAAGTAGAGCTAATTATCAAGAAGACTAACAACTATGACAATACTGTATTTCCCCCAAAAATCTTGACCATATACTAACATCATGTTACAATGACACCGAGATAACGCAGATAGCACAAAGCATACATGTACACAACAATAGGTTTCAGAGAAGAGACTGGTATCAACTATGAAATCAAACAAACTTGTGCTGAATCAATGGACAAAAGCGTAAATATTTATGATAGAAACAATCAAATATGTTAAGGGAGGAATGATTTATGGCATTGCCCGCAGAAAAGGTCCGATATACATTCGCTGATTGTCTCACATGGGAAGAAAAAGAGCGTATAGAAATTATAAATGGAGAGACATTTCTGATGGCTTCACCATCCAGCATTCATCAGGAAATCAGCATGGAAATTTGCAGACAGCTTGCTAATTTCTTGGCGGGAAAGCATTGTAAGGTATATCCGGCTCCATTTGACGTCCGACTTTTTGAAAAGGATGAGGATACCCCAGATGATGTCGATACCGTAGTAGAGCCGGATATTTCCGTAGTCTGCGATAAAAGTAAGATAGACTTGCGTGGCTGCAAGGGAGCTCCGGATCTAATTATCGAAATACTATCCCCATCATCTCTACGCACTGACAGGCTTATAAAATTGCGTTTATATCAACAGGCCGGAGTCCGCGAGTACTGGATCGCAGATCCGGAGAATAAAACAGTTCAGGTATTTTTACCCGATGATAGAGGCATATTTCGGCTACATGAGGACTATGGCCGGACAAACATTGCAAAAGTCAATGTTCTTGAGGGGTGTTTCATCGAACTGGAGAAGGTATTTTCTGAATAGATAAAGAGAGAGATCTGGCGATTATGGAACAGTGGAAAAATTTACTATCTTCTTTCAAGTGGTCCGTATTAAATACTATAATGTTTTACGCACTACTATTATGAAAAAAGAGGATTGAATCCCTCTTCGAAACGTGCTATATTTTAGATATTAAGGGAAACAACCGTCCACAAAGTGGTTAGCTTCCCCATTATGAGTTAAGCCTACCTGGTTACTGTTAAGTACAAGGTAGGCTTATTTATTTTCACTTGTTATCCCAATCTATGTGGGCAAGCAGTGAAATTAAAAATATCGCAAACAAGGCTATATTCAGAAAGGTAAATATCCCTATTCACACCATCTCCTCTCTTTTTCGACAACACCTAATGGGAGGTTTCTCCTCCCCCAATAATTTCCATTATAGGAAGTATAATTGACCTCGTAATGCAAGCAGGGTTTTCGAAATAAGAGGCCCAAAAAAGGAAAAAGGAGAGTGCATTCATTATGAGAAAGCAGACGAAATTAGTTGCAGTGTTATCTGCAGCG